>CAYFQG010000001.1:0-13416 GCA_964345295.1 uncultured Oscillospiraceae bacterium
TGGGATGGCAGGATTTGAACCTACGAATGCGGGAGTCAAAGTCCCGTGCCTTACCACTTGGCGACACCCCAATATGATGTGAACGAATTTGAAAAAAATGGGGTGGGATATCGGATTCGAACCGACGACCTCCAGAGCCACAATCTGGCGCGCTAACCAACTGTGCTAATCCCACCGTTTTTTCAAAGCACGGGCTATTATACTAATGAGTTTTAAGGATGTCAACGGTCCTTAGGCTTAAAACCCATTACCTCCATAGCAAGCAGCCAATCCTTCTTTTTTACCCCGTAAGCATAGCCTTGAAGCTTACCGTCTTTGGCAATAACTCTATGGCAGGGAATTATTATGCCGATGGCATTGGCACCGCATGCGGCTCCCACTGCACGTGTGAGATTTCTGGCTCTTTCTTCGTCTCTATCAGTAATGCGAAGTGCAATCTCCTCGTAAGAAACGGCATCTCCGTAAGGGATTTCTTTTATGGCTTGCCATACCGCCTTTTGTAAAGGTGTCCCTTCCTGATCCAAAAGAGGCAAGTCAAAGCTTTTCCTCTCTCCTCTTATATATTGATAAAGCTGAGATTGAGCTTCTTTTAATAGGGGAAATAGTAATCGTTCGGAGACTTTCCGGGCAGAATCAAATAGGTCATGTGTTTCTTTTTTTCCCAGTAAATAACCTTTGGCATCAGCATAACCGTCAGAGGCGGCCAAATCCTTAATTTCCGGATTCTCAATCTTTTTACGATAATCCAACCATTCCACTTGCAGAATTTTTTCCGTGTCCGCTTTAACTGCAATTAAGCCAACCGGACTGGGTACAAAGGCCCAGCTCTGAGGCCAGCTATTAATTTTAGTAAATGTAATAGCATCTCTCTCAGCGTCTAAAGCCACAGGATTCCAGGGACTAAAATCCGATGTATAGACTTCTAATGTATCCCAGAATAATTTACTTTGCTTGGAACAGGCCAAAACAATGCCCTTAATTTCTCCGTCTGTCGAAGCTTGCAAAAAGAGATTTTTTATAATCTCCTTATAGTCAGCCTGGTCCGGTGTTGAAGATGAGGCCGGATTAAAGTAAATATCCAAGAGTTGTAAACCTTGACCGGAAAGGGACTTCTGGCCCATAACCAAGGCTAAAACATTTTCCGTATCATCAGGCTTATCCTTATAAAACACAGAAGTCCACACGTTGTCTGATGCTTTGGCCCGGCGAATATAAGACTCAAATGAGTTAAGGCTCATTCTCTTCGTCTTAGGGTTCAAAGCAGCGGCAGGATAGGACGGACTTAAGAATGTCTTGAGCGTTTTAACATCCTGAATAAAGAGTGGGCGCATCTTAACCGGCACAATATGGACCTCTTTTCTTTTTATAAATTATAGCACGAAGCCAGGCCAAATATGCTAAACTCACATGGAATCGGAAGGGAGAAAGATACCTTGAAGTTCAATAATTTTTTGAATCGTTTAGGTATGAAGAAGATTTATGCCTTTTTAATTATATGTCTCTTAATTTTGGTCCTGGCTATTTATTTAATCGTTCGGACGGTCTTTTATGTGGCGCCGGCAGATAAGGTCTTAGCAAACTATATAGACAGTCTGCAGAAGCAGAACTTCCACCAAGCCAGTCGCTTAGTCCTGGAAGAACAGCAAGACGAATGGTCGGACCTTTACGAAGCTATGGCCCAGGATGATTCGGCTCTCCAGACCTTATATTTTTACCTCTGGTCTAAGTCATCGGTTGAATTCGTATCCCAGTCCAATATGGATCCCAAGCACAAGGTGTTGCGTATCCAAGTGGAAGCACCCGATGCCTATAAGATTCTCGAGGAAGTACGCACTGAAGCCGAACAAGGCCAGATCGACTTGTCGGACCCGGACGTCGTCAGACCGGCCGTAGACCAGAAATCCGCCCTCTACTACTATGTTATTGACCATTACGACATGCTGGAAACACCTCCCAGGCAAGAAGAAGTTGTCGTCAATATGTATCTGGAAGGTAACTTTAATACAAGAGCCTGGAGAATCGATACCTCGCGTGAACTGCATGATATTTTGGCCGGCAATGTAAAAGAGGCCGGGCAAAAAGTCTTTGCCAAGCCTCTGGATATTCCTAAATCTTAATTTGTTTCTTAACGGCTTATAGCTTACAAGCTGAGCATCCGATCGAAGACATCTTGAGATGCTTTTACCTTGTCACTGTTTCCGATGACACAGATGAGCTTCTCTTCCATGGCCTTATCCAGGAGGTCTGCATAGGCCTTAATAGAACCCTCTGTAGTCGCCATAGCTTGTTCCAGATAGGCCTTCTGGTCTTCTACCGTCTTACCGGTCAGATAACGGACATAAGCCAGCTTTCCTAAAGCAGCAGGGGTTACAGGCGGGTCAAAGCGGTTAACCGAACCGATGATATATTGGTCAATTTCATCCTGGCTCAAGTTCTGATCCCTTAACCATTGCCCCATACGGTCATAGACTTCGAGACTTCTTTCTAAGTGCGGGTCTCGGTAAGACGTGGCACCGATTCCGCCATTAGACCTTATGCTTAAACTGTTGCCATAAGCACCGCCGGCGGCACGAATCTGGTTGTGGAGGAAGTCTCTGCCCAAGATAAGTGACAAAACTTCGAATTGACCATTATAGTCATAGCCCAGCTTTTCGTAATCAAAAGCCTTAACGACATACTGGACATTGGAAGACGCTTGAATACCTTCAGAAACTTTCTGAGCCTCAAATGTTCTTTCTACAGGCTGTTTCTCAGCCGATTCAAGTTTCGTAAGAAGCTGACTCGTCAATGCTTCTAGTTGATCCAGACTCTCCCCTTCCGTAGTAAGCGACGCCACCACACCGCCACGACTAAAGATATGCTGATAGATAGCCGTCAGCTTACCAATAAAGTTTTCTTTCTGTGTCTCAAAATTATCCCTTAGGTGCTTTAGTTTCAGATAATAGGCTACACCACCCATGGCATCGGACATAGCATAGGAAAGCGACACGTGAGACAAGGCCCTGGTAAAGGCATAGTTATCACCGCGGCCTAAAATTGCCTGTTCCAGGTTTACAACCTGCATGCGGATAAGGTCCAAAAGCCTCTTCTCATCCGTGAATTTGGACTCGGCAATAATCTCATAGACCAGGTCCGGCCAGGTTGCGTCTTCTTCCGGAAGAGTTTTCCAACTTACCTCCATGACTGCCTTAAGCCTTTTTTCCTTATCTCTATAAAGTGCCGGACTGACCTGTATGCCGCCGCTGGCCAGATATACCGCTACACCCAATTCTTTGTAAGAGTAGTTTTCCGTATCCACGAGGCCCAAACTGTCCGCCAAAAACTGAACATAGAAGAAATCTTCCAAATCAATGTGGTCCAGCGGGAAAGATAATAGACCGTAAGAAATATCCGACGTAAAGATTGGATGACGTAAAATCAGGTCATCGCCTTCCTGCTTTAGCGCACAAGGAGGATTAGGCAAATCTTGGTTGATATCTTCCAGACTCAATTGAGGAATCGTCGTCTTCGCTTCGGCCGAGTCTGCTTGACTCTGCCAGGCGGCCAAAGCAAGATTTTTCTGAATCAATTGTTCTAATTCTTCATCGGTCAACGAAGCCTTGTAGGCTTGGAGCTTATCCAAGACTTTTTGGTCTTTTTCGGCATTCAGGCCGGGCTTGGCTTCCAAATGTAAGAGCAATTTATGGGGATTTTTGAGAAATTTTTCTTCAATGAATTTTTCCCATAAGTCGGTCTCAAGGCTCTCTCTTGTCTGGGCCAATATATCCTCGTAGCGCAGAGAGTCCAAAGGATCGGCTCCGTAGTTCCAAGATTCAAAGACCTTAATGAAATATAAAATCCCCTTGGTCGGGAAAGAGCCTCCCTCTCTTAAGTTATACTCGATACGGTTTAAAGATGCTTCTAAAAGCTTACGGTCGATTTTTTGATCCACCAATTCCTGTAAAGTTTTTTCAACCAAGGGAACCAGCTTGTCTACGGCACCGCTGCCGGTGTTTTGCAAAAGTAAAGCCATGTAGCCTTGCTTAATGTGATCGGAAAATGCCGAAACATCTTGAGCCAGACCTGCTTCTTCCAATGCCAGACGGACCGGCGCTGTCGTAGAATCAAACAGAGCGTCTACAACGACATCCAGCATGAGACTTTCTTTTAGATTTGTGTAATCGGTTACCACATAGCCCAAGCCCAGATAATCTTTATCGGTGGGATCCTCGTCTTTGGACAATGAATAATAGTCGTGAACCTTCCGTAAGTCCTCAAAAGGGGCTTGTGTCTTAATGCTTGTGTCCACCTGAATCTTTTCAAAGTGGGATAAATAATCATCGTTTAAATAGGACAGGTAATAATCCAAATCCAAGTCACCATAGAAGAAAATTTTGGCGTTGGAAGGCGAGTAATAGCGCTTATGGAAGTTCTTAAAGTCCTCGTAGGTCAATTCGGGAATAACGTAAGGATCGCCGCCCGAATCATTGGCGTAGTGGGTATCGGGAAAGAGATTTTTCTCCATGCTGCGGTATAAGACATCTAAAGGTGACGAATAGGCACCGCGCATTTCGTTATAGACCACACCGCTGTATGTCATGGGTTCGTCTTTGGCCGCAATCTGATAGCGCCAACCTTCCTGACGGAATACACGCTCATCCTCGTAAAGACCGGGATAGAAAACCGCATCTAGATAGACATCCATGAGATTTCTGTAATCTTGCTCATTACGTGAGGCAATGGGATAAATGGTCTTATCGGAGAAGGTCATGGCATTTAGGAATGTGGCCAAAGAAGACCTGGCCAAATCCATAAAGGGCTCCTTGGTCTTGTACTTACGAGAGCCATTAAGAACACAGTGTTCAATAATGTGGGGAACACCGGTGGAATTGTCTTGTGGGGTCGTAAAGCCGATGCCGAAGACGCGGTTCTTGTCCTCATTTTGAATAAACAAGACGTCTGCTCCCGTCTTCTCGTGCGTCAGACGGTAAGTCTTGGCTTTTAATTCCGGAAGATTCGTTTCTTCTTCTAAAATAAAGCCATGTACGTTTTTCTTTTCCATTAACTTAGCTTCCTTTCATGCTCCAATACTGCTGAGGCTTCTTGGCTACGCAACTTGTCCTCATCACTTTTTAAATTATCCAAGCCTAAAGGCTCATTTAACTTAGCGGTGGAAATCATCAGCTTAATACGGTTGAGCTGATTGACTTCACTGGCCCCGGGGTCGTAGTCAATTGGTGTAATGTTGGCCTGGGGGAACTTCTCACGTATAGCCTTGACCATGCCTTTACCGGTTACGTGATTGGGCAGGCAGGCAAAGGGCTGACACATAATAATATTAGGTGTCCCCGAACTGATTAACTCAATCATCTCAGCCGTTAGGAACCATCCTTCACCCGTGGCATTCCCTACACTTAAGATGGTCGAGGCATATTCGGCTAACTGGTCAATGGGAACGGGTACCGGGAATTTTTCCGACTCTTCCAGGCGCTTCGTGATGCGTCTCCTATACATTTCCATGATATTAATGGCTGCTCTGCCGCCCAAGGCCGCCGTCTTACTCATACCGAAGGTCCTGGCCTTGAAGCCGGGGTTGTAAGAGCAGTATAAGAAGAAGTCTAAGAGACCCGGCAAAACGGCCTCACAGCCTTCGTCTTCAATAACACCCACCACATTGTTATTGGCGTCGGGCTGGAACTTGACCAGAATCTCTCCAACCACACCTACTCTGGGCTTTCGGGGAATATCTTTCATGGGGAATTCATCGAAAGTCCTTACGATATGGTCAACCAACTGGTTAAAGCCGTAGGTCTTGTCTTCACCGGATAAGTAGGCTTTGGACCGATCCATCCAGTCTCTGTAGACCTTATTAGCGGCACCTTCCACCATCTCATAAGGTCTAACTCTTAGAAGGACCGTAGTTAGAAGGTCTCCTAAGACTATGGCCTGCATAGCATGGTGCAGCATGGGGATACTAAAGGTTATACCGGGATTTTCTTCAATGCCCGTAGCCGAGATGGCAATGACCGGTACTTGACTGAGGTTGGCATCTTTAAGCGCCTTCCTGATAAAGGCAACATAGTTGGTTGCTCGGCAGCCGCCACCGGTTTGGGTAATAAAGACAGCGGTCTTATTCACATCGTACTCGCCGCTCAGTAAGGCATTCATGAGTTGGCCTACCACCAAGATGGTGGGATAGCAGGCGTCGTTATTGACGTATTTAAGACCGACTTCGACGTCTTTGGCCGTAGCCTTCTCTAAGACCTTGACATTATAGTCATAGCGGTTCAGAACCGTCTCAATCATTTCGAATGCCGGTGGGGCCATCTGAGGTGCCAAGATGGTGTAGTCTTTTCGCATCTCTTTCGTAAAGACAACACGGTCCTGGATATAGGAAGCAACTTCCTTTTCTGCCGCATCCTTGGCTTGGTGGAGCTCCTCTCGGCGCTTAGCCTGGCGTTCTCTTTCATCCATGGCAACCTTCAAGGATCTTAATCTTATACGGGCCGCACCTAAGTTGGAAACTTCGTCAATCTTAAGGCAGGTATAAATCTTATCTTTAGCTTCCAGAATTTCTTGCACCTGGTCGGTTGTAACGGCATCGACACCGCAACCGAAGGAAAAGAGTTGGACCAATTCCAGTCTGGGGTTCTCTCCTACTTGTGCCGCCGCTTCGTAGAGCCTGGTATGGTACATCCATTGGTCTACAACACGGATGGGCCGCTGTAAGAAGCCCGGTCTGGCGATTGCTTCTTCTGAAATAACAGCCATGCCCAAGGAGTTAATTAACTCCGGGATACCGTGATTGATTTCCGGATCGATATGATAGGGTCTACCGGCCAAAACAATGGCCTTTTTGTCATTATCTTCAATCCATTGTAGGACTCTTTCGCCTTCTTTCAGTATGTCTTCTTTGTATCGGGCGTATTCTTCAAAAGCCGCTTCCACAGCCTGGTCCATTTCTTTGGCCGTAATAGCTTCAAAGCCGGCTTCTTTTAAGGCATCAAGGAGCATCTTTGCCAAATACTTGGGGTTATTGAGGCTGACGAAGGGATTTATATAAGTCACTTGCCCTTCAATAATGGCATCGACGTTGTTCTTAATAACCTCGGGATAGGACGTTACAATGGGGCAGTTAAAGTGGTTATTAGAGTTTTCATTTTCTCTTTGCTCATAAGCCACGTCCGGATAGAAAATCACATTCACGCCCTTTTCAATCAGGTCCATGATATGGCCGTGACTTAATTTGGCCGGATAACATACACTCTCTGAAGGAATGGAATCGATACCCTTATCGTAGGTCTTATGGCTGGTACGGCCCGAAAGCTGGACTCTGAAACCTAAGTGGGTAAAGATGCTGTACCACAAGGGATAGTTCTCATAAATGTTAAGCGCCCGGGGGATACCGATAACACCTCTCTTGGCCTCATGGGAAGGCAGAGGCTTATAGTAATTGAACGTACGCTTGTACTTCCAGTCGTACATGTTAGGCAGAGACTCACCGGACTTGCTTATACCGGCCCCTCTCTCGCAGCGGTTACCGGAAACATGACGTTCGCCGTTTTGGAAGGTGTTGATGGTCAGCTTACAGTGGTTGGGGCAGAACTTACAATTGGTCGTTTCTTGGTCCATAGTGAAGCTGTCCAGTTCCTCTTCCTGAATGACGGAAGACTTAGAAACACCGTCCCAGTTATTCTGGGCCAAAAGGGCACAACCGAAAGCACCCATCAAGCCGGCTATATTAGGCCTGATGACTTCACGCCCCGTAATCTTCTCAAAGCAACGTAAGATAGAATCGTTGAGGAAGGTGCCGCCCTGGACAACAATCTTTTCGCCCATTTGCTCGGGGTCTCTGATTTTAATAACTTTATAAAGGGCGTTACGCACGACGGAATAGGACAATCCCGCAGAAATATCCCCTACGGTAGCCCCTTCTTTTTGTGCCTGTTTCACTCTGGAGTTCATAAAGACCGTACACCTGGTTCCCAGGTCTACCGGATTTTTGGCCGTGATAGCCATTTGGGCAAAGGTCGGCACATCCATGTTCAGTCCGTGCGCAAAAGTCTGAATAAAAGACCCGCAGCCCGATGAACAGGCTTCGTTCAACATAATACTATCGATGATGCCGTCATGGACGCGCATGCACTTCATGTCCTGACCGCCAATATCGACGATAAAGTCTACACCGGGCAGGAAATGTTCGGCCGCCTTGTAATGGGCCATGGTTTCAATCTCACCGTCTTCCAGGCTAAGAGCGGTCTTAAGCAGTGACTCGCCGTAGCCTGTGGCACAGGCTCTGGCAATATAGGCGTCTTCAGGGAGCTTATCGTAAATCTCCTGCATAATCTTCAACGAAGACTTCACCGGAGATCCTTTATTGCTGTCGTAGTAGGAGAAAACGATATTTTGATCTTGGTCAAGAAGAACAGCCTTAGTTGTGGTAGAACCGGCATCTAAACCAAAAAATAAGGGACCTTTGGCCTCGCTTAAATCCAATTCGGGGATAGAGGCTTTACTATGACGCTCAACGAAAGCATCGTAATCGGCTTGGTCCTTGAATAGAGGCGTGATATGGCTGATATCTTCACCTAAATTCTCGGCCCGATTAAAAGCGTCTTTAATTTCGGCCAAAGAGGTTTTTCTGGAATTATCCGACAAGAGAGCCGCACCTATGGCGACAAAGAGCTGGGCCTTGTCGGGTAAGGTAAAGGAATCCACCTGACCTTCCAGAGTTCGTTCGAAAGACTTCCTTAACTCGGAAAGGAAGAACAAAGGACCGCCTAAGAAAATGACATTTCCCTTTATCTTACGGCCTTGTGAAAGGCCCGCTATGGTCTGAATAACTACAGCCTGCAAGACAGAAGCAGCTAAGTCTTCCTTAGACACACCGTCATTAAGCAGGGGCTGAATATCCGACTTGGCAAAAACACCGCAGCGAGAAGCAATAGGATAAAGTTCCGAATAAGACTTGGCCAGTGTGTTCAGACCTTCGGCATCTGTCTGCAAAAGCTGGGCCATCTGATCGATAAAAGAACCTGTCCCGCCCGCACAAGTACCGTTCATACGTTGCTCCGGACTGGGCTTAAGGAAGGTCAGCTTAGCGTCTTCTCCGCCCAGCTCGATAATGACATCCGCATCCGGGTGATATTTCTGAATGGCAAAAGTCTGGGCAATAACCTCCTGAACAAAGGGAACGCCCAACCACTGGGCAACCAGGACGCCGCCCGAACCCGTAATGGAAATCTGCATCTCTAAATCGGGGAATTTGTCTTCCAAATCATCGATTATAGAAAGCAGGGTTCCCTTAATGTCCGAACTATGTCGCTTATATGTCTCATAAACAATCTCTTCACCGTGAAACAAGACTACCTTAATTGTGGTAGATCCAATATCTAAACCCATGTGGTTGGAATCCGGTGCCAACTTAATGACCTTATTTTTATCAACCAATTTCGGGGCCAATTTACACCTCACAATTATATTTCTAAAATCGTATTAAAATTCCAAACTATAAACTTAACTAGTGTCGCATTATAGCAGGAAAAAGGGACACTCCTGTCACCTAAGTTTCACAAATTTGTTAACGCAGCCCCCGAATCGTGCTTTGTGTGATTAGGCTCATAGCTTCGGGCAGTAAAAAACCGGCCAAGCCAACGCCTGTCCGGTCCTACCGTAAAAAATGAATAAATCTAATGAATTCCTGATTACTCTTCGTCTGATCCGAATAAGTTAAGACGGAAGAGCAAGGATTCATCTTCGGGATTCTCGCAGTAAATTCTGGCCTGTACTAAGTTACCGCCTTCAATCAACTTCACCAAACCGGTAATCTGGCTGAGTTTACTCTTCAGGTTAAAACGGTCACCCTCATCGGTTACCAGGTAGACATTACCCTTACACATATCCAAAGCTTCCATGAATTTCTTAACATCAACATGGTTCATCTCGAATGCTCTGGAAGAAAAGTTTTCATTCATTAAATTGTCCATACGTTCCTCCTTGATATAGGTTAGGTATTTACCCGGATTATAGCAGTTAACTTGTTATCGGTCCAGGTCTGCCTGCTGTGCAATAAGCCTTAAAAGAATAAGGGCAAAGGCCACTAATAATTCCACGCCTAAAATAATCAGGAAGACATCCAGGCGGTTGCGACTAAAGAGAATATTAAGCAAGATGATAAGAACCGTAATGAGTGAAAAGACTAAAAACTTGCCGCCTCTTGAGCCCATAAACATACGAAACATGGCCTTACCGGATGACGTCTTATGACCATCCGTCACTCTGGGTTTTGTATTTCTCCGGGTCTTTGAACTAGACCGATTGGTCGTTGTTGTCTTTCTGGTCGCCATGCTTACACCTATCCTCTTTTCTTTACAGGATACCATTAAAGAGGCTAAAATGAACAGCCAAGTTAAAGGCGTTAGGGGGATTTTTTCATATGGCCATGGATGGTATCAGCTTACACTTTTTAATACCTGAGCTTAAAGACCGGCTGGTCGGCTCGAACCTGGATAAGATCCAGCAACCCTATAAGCATGATTTATTGTTAACGTTCAGAGCACCGGGATCTCCCAGGCTTCTCCTATCGGCCAATCCCTCCGGTCCATACGTAAATCTCACCGAGGATAAGTATATAAATCCCGTCATCGCCCCGAATTTTTGCATGTTTTTAAGAAAACATTTACAGAGGGCACGCCTTATCGATATAAAAGCTGCACCTTTCGATCGCACCCTTTATTTTAAATTTCAAGTAAGAGATGCTTTCTCAGACCTGGTTGAACGAACCCTGGTGATGGAGTTGGTCGGACGGCAGAGTAATCTTATTTTATTAAACGAGAACCATGTCATTATGGACTGCCTAGTCCATGTCGACCAAAGCAAGTCCAAGACAAGAGAAATTCTTCCGGCGCATCCTTATCAGCCCATGGCGCTCCTGGAAAAGCCTTCGCCCACTGACGTATTACGTAATTTAAACGAGCAAGGTCAGACCTACCTGGAAGCTTTTTTAACCGGCAAAAAGCTCTCCGGAAGCCTCATAGGCTTAGCCCAGGGCTTATCGCCTTTGACGGTCCGTGAAATTATTTTCAGGGCCGGTTTGGACGAGGATACCCGTGGTGACCAGCTTCATGACGAAGGTATAAGAGCTCTCTATGACGCATCACTATCGTTCTTCAACGAGTTAGTAGATAAAGAACGGAAAATCTCGGATAATCAGAAAATCCAAGCTTACTTCTTCCCGGAAGCTTCTAAAGGTCGGTCGGACTGCCATCCGCTTTGTTTAAGTTATTTGGGACCTCACCTTGCCATGCCCGGCTTAATTGAGGCTTTGGCCAAAGTGCATAGGCTTCAAAGGACACAGGATTTACTGCTTAACCGTCAAAATCAACTCCAAAGGAAGATTCGCCAGGACCTAGATAAAAAGCTGAAGTTACTTCATATTTACCAAGACGATATAAAAAGAAGTCAGGACTACGACCGATACCGTTATCAGGCTGAACTGATTTTAAGCCAGCTTTATCAGCTACCCAAAAGGGTTCCGGACAATGGCAAAATAAACGTGATTGACTATTACGATCCCGAACAGAAAACGCTAGAAGTTGAATTGGATCCCAGATATTCCGTCTCGCATAATGCTCAGCTTTTCTTTAAAACCCATGACCGTCTAAGAGACACCTATAACTATGCCAAAGTACATCTGGAGCAATTAGAAGAGGACATCGCTTATAGCCAAAACCTTTTGGCACTACTGGACGGTGCCCGGGATGAAGAAGACCTGGATTCCTTAGAACGTGAAATAAAGCGCATGTTGCCCAAAACAACTTCCGGTAAAAGAAAAGCCGACAAGGACTCTAAGAATCGTGGCCGGAAGAATCCTGAAGAACGTCCGGTCCCGCCCAGAAAATATCGTTCAAGCGACGGCTTTATTATTTTGGCCGGTAGAAACAATTTGCAAAACGATCAGCTTACTTTTAGGCAAAATCAGAAACACGATTTATGGTTCCATGCCAAAGACAGGCCCGGAAGCCACGTTATATTAAAAACAGAAGGCAAAGAGGTTCCGGAAAGTTCTATCCTGGAAGCAGCAGAAATCGCTTCCTACTTGTCTCAATCAAGCTCCGAACGTCTTAACCAGAACCTGGTTTCAATTCCGGTAGACTACTGTCCGCTAAGTTACGTGCGAAAGCCTAAAGGCGCCAAGCCCGGTTTTACACTCTATGATAATTACGAGACACTCCTGGCTCGGCCCTTGAGCCATGAAGACTTAAGGGAATCCTAGGGTAAACTAGGCCAGGTCATCTATCCTTTCGGGAAGACTTAGGGGGTCTATGCCCAACTCCTCGCAAATCTTTTCTGTGAATTTGGTCTCTCGCAAAGAGTAGATACAGCCGCAATACTTTTGCCTATATAGGCCGTCTTCCCTAGCCATGTTTTGGCCTTCTCTGTAGCCGGAACGAAAATCAAAATACTTAAACTCGACTCCATGATGCTCCGCAGCTCTTTGGCCTGCTCTGATAATGGCTTCATGGTCCTGCCACAAGGATACCGTCAGACTGGTGGTGAAGGCCGGGTAACCCTCTTCTTTACATCGCTTGGCGACTTGCTCCATTCTCATACCGTAACATGCTTCGCAGTGCTTAGACCGCAATGAACTAGGGAAAGATCTCCATAAAGCTTCCTCGGACTTTCCTTCGTAAAGCATGGGGACAGCATGAAGCTCGGAAAAAAGTTTGACGCCTTCTTCTCGTCTTGCATATTCTTGTGTCGGTTGAATATTCGGATTATAAAAATAGCCCTGAATCCGATAGCCTTCTTCCCTTAATACCTTCACCGGATATTCGGCACAAGGACCACAACATACATGTAAAAAGATCGCCTGATCCGTCATTACTTATCCTCATTTTCTTTAGGAGCATTAGGATTCAGTAAACCCAAATGCTGATAGGCCAGGTCGGTAATAATCCGACCTCTGGGGGTTTTAGCCAAGTAACCGATTTGCATTAAATACGGCTCATAAACATCTTCCAAAGTCCTGGCGTCTTCGTTAATCATAGCGGCCAGCGTATCCAGGCCGACCGGACCGCCATTAAAAACCGTTGCAATATGTTCCAGAATGGCATTGTCGGTCTTATTTAAGCCTTGCTCGTCAATTTCCAAAGCTTCCAGACCCTGCCTGGCTATGTCCAAAGTCAAAATGCCTTCTCCATGCACCTGAGCAAAGTCTCTGAGCCTCTTTAATAAGCGGATGGCAATACGGGGTGTACCCCTGGATCTACGGGCAATTTCTGTCAAAGCATCGGGCTGGGCTCCGATGTTCAAAATAGCCGCATCACGCTCTATAATTTTTACCAAGGCTTCCTCGTCATAAAGTTCCAAACGGAAAACCACACCGAAACGATCACGCAAAGGCGCGGACAAAAGCCCGGCTCTGGTCGTTGCCCC
>CAYFQG010000001.1:13490-100595 GCA_964345295.1 uncultured Oscillospiraceae bacterium
GTAAAAGGCGGCAAATCAATACGAATGGCCCTGGCTCCGGCACCTTTACCAATCATAATATCCAGTGCAAAATCCTCCATGGCCGAATAAAGCACCTCTTCTACCGTATGATTTAAGCGATGAATTTCATCGATGAATAAAACATCATGCGGTTCCAAGTTGGTCAGAATGGCCGACAGGTCACCGGCCTTTTCAATGGCAGGACCCGAGGTAAGACGTAGGTTAACGCCCATCTCATTAGCGATGATACCGGCCAAAGTGGTCTTACCTAAGCCTGGAGGCCCATATAAGAGCACATGGTCCAAGGACTCTTGTCGCTGCAAGGCCGCTTCAATATAGACCTGTAAATTTTCCTTCAGCTTTGTCTGGCCAAAGTAATCGCGCAGCCAAAGGGGTCGAATCTGTCGTTCATCACCGTCTTCCGACCGACTCTCTCGACTCAGTAAGGCATCATCTCCTCCAAAATCTTCATCATAACTGTCGTCCGCAATATAGGAGGATGCAATATCAAAATTAAAATGTTCTATACTAAATTCGTCTTCTTCAGGTTGATTGAAAGGATTTTCGGGTCTCTTTACCAAATCTATCCCTCCTTACACAATTCTGGCCGACGCCATGGCCCGGCGCAGATTTTCTTCTATGGATTTTTCCGGATCAAAAGATTTCTTAACCAGTTCTTTGGCCTCGTGGGGCGGATAACCCAGAAAAATCAAGCCCTCTACTATATCAAGCTTATCTTGTTCGGTCTGTGTGGCGGGCGTATCTTCCGTTTCACTCCTATCTGATTCAAAGTGCTCGTCTTCCTTGACCCATCCGGACTTCTTCACCTTGTCTTTGAGATCTACAATAATACGTTCGGCGCCCTTCTTGCCGATGCCTTTGGCCTTAGTCAAAGCCTTCCAATCCCCTTGCATGACATGGAAGGCAAAGCTCCACGGAGTATATTCTTCCAAAATAGCCTGGGCAGCCTTGGGCCCTATGGAATTCACCGTGATAAGAAGTTCAAACAGTCTCTTGGACTCCCTATCGGGAAAGCCGAACAATTGCTGACGGTCCTGGCTGAAATGAAGATAGGCATAAACCATGGCTTCTTCACCCAGAGCGGGCAAGTTAGCGGATAGGCCGGGGCCCATCTGCAAAACATAACCGACCCCTGCGCACTCGATGACTACGAACTCCTCCGTCCTCTCGGTCAGGGTACCTTTAAAATAAGAATAAATCACTGATAGCCTCCTTTGAGCTTTTGGCCATAACTGCCTAAGCCGCGATTAGCCTGGGCAATGGCTACGGCCAAAGCATCTGCTGCGTCGTCAGGCTGAGGTATCTCCGGCAGGTTCAACAGTACCTGGACCATTTTCTGCACTTGCTTCTTATCGGCTCTACCGTAACCGGTCACCGCGTTTTTTACCTGAGACGGCTTATATTCATAAATCGGGATATTGGCTTGGGCCATGGTCAATACGATTACGCCTCTCGCCTGGGCTGTACCCATCGCCGTTGTGGTGTTGTGGTTAAAGAAAAGTTCTTCTATGGCTAAGACTTCAGGATGATAGCGATTCAACAGTGCCTTCATGCCGTCATGTATGGCCAAAAGTCTTTGCTCGAAAGGGACTCTGGCTTGGGTCTGAATGACCCCGTAATCGATGGGCTTAAAGCGATTGTGCCTGACCTCAATTAGGCCGTAGCCGCAAATGGCGTAGCCCGGGTCGACTCCCATAATAAGCATGAGTAAGCTTGTCTCCTTTCTTTCCTTGCCACATGTAAGACTGATTCTAACACAAGATAAGGTATAATAGGCACATTACTTACGGGAGGGGTACCCATGCAACTAGCAGAATCCGGTGAAAACTACTTAGAAAACATCCTTATCTTACAGGCCAGAAACGGCCAAGTACGATCCAGCGATATTGCCACTAGCATGGGCTTTAGTAAGCCCAGCGTTAGCAGGGCCGTCCATCTTCTAAAGGATAACGGCTACCTAACCATGGATTCATCCAACCTGATTGAGCTGACCGAACAGGGTTTGGCTGTAGCAACCGCTGTCTACGAAAAGCACATATTTCTTCGAGAATTTCTCATTCATCTGGGGGTGAGCGAAGAAAATGCCGCTGTAGATGCCTGTAAAATTGAGCACGTCATTTCCGACGAAACATTTGAAAAACTAAAAGGCGTCTTCCCGGACATCTACGCCCACATTAAGGAAAACGCCTTTGATGATGAATTTATCTTGGCCTTCCACAGGGAAAACCAATACAAACAGGATAAAGATTAAGAAAGTCTGTCAGAGTTCTCAGAGGCACATTCAGGGCATAGGCCTTTAACCAGAACCTGCTCATCCAGGACTTCAAAACCCGGAGGCAGGTTCTTTTCTACCTCCGGATCATAAGGAATATCCCAAATCTTGCCGCAGTGTACGCAGTGGAAATGTCCGTGTCGGTCCATATCCACATCGTAATGGCAGTAGGCCTCACCTACATCCAAAGCCTTTAAAAGCCCGTGTTTTTCAAACAAGTTAACCGTATTATAAACCGTGGCCTTAGAAATTTTTTCCGGCCGATCGGCCAGGGCTTCATAGACTTCTTCGATTCCCGGATGCACCTTATGCTCCAGAAAATATTCCAAAATCGTTATACGCTGCCTGGTGGCTTGCATGTGTTTTTCCTTTAAGATTTGCTCAGCTTCTTGCTGACTCATCTAATCAACTCCTCTTTAAGACTTATAGGTCCACTTGCTCCAATAAGGTCTGAGAACGCTTCAAGAAATGAAGCAAATCATCCCCTTGTAAGGATCCGTGGCTTAACCTGGCCAAGTCATAAATTTCTTCGGCCAAAGTCAGGCCGGTCTCTTCTTTACCGCTTGTTTCATCCAAAAGGCACAACTTGGTTATCAGAGATTGGTCTGTATTTAATACCAAAGTGTGCTTAGGCGGAATCAGGCTGTCCAAATCCTGGCCCATGTCCTGACCCATACGCTCGTATAAGTCTCGCATGGCCCTGGTTTCTTCATCCTCGGTTAAGATAGCGGCCTCGGCATGGGGACCTAAGCCCTTGACCTCAATTTCCAATTTATCATTGCCTGTAGCCTTACGGAAAATTCTTTCCAACTGTTCCTTGCGGTCTTCATTACCGGATTCGCCTGCGACTTCGGCATCTACTCTTACGAAGTGGAGCTGATCATGCATGTCCAAGTTTTGCATGAAGGGTAAATCCAGCTCATGCTCCATTAAAAAGACCCACTCGTCTTTGGCCGTCAGACGTTTAATATAAGCAATCTGAGCCTTGGGATCGGTCGTGTAATAAAACTTTTCTTTACCCGACTCCTTCAACTCAGCAAAAGATTTGTAAGTACCGTCCTCGCTCTCGAAAAGGAAAGCCTCCTTGGCCCTATCGTAGAACTTATGATCGCGCAAAGAGCCGTATCGGACAAACAAAGATAAATCTTTCCAATAAGACTCGTATTTCTCTCGCTCGTTTTTGGCCAAATCCTTTAACTGATCGGCAACCTTACGCACGATATGGTTACTGAGCTTTTCCAGATTAGAATCGTATCGGAGATTGGATCTCGACACGTTCAAAGTCAAGTCTGGGCTGTCCAGACAGCCTCTTAACAAGAAGAGATAGTCCGGGATTAGTTCTTTCACGTCATCGGCTACAAAGACCTGGTTGTAATAAACCTTGAGGCGTCCGGCCAAAGTATCCATGTGTTCCTCGGCTTTTGGGAAATACAAAATGCCTTGGAGGCGGAAGGGATAGTCCATATTAAGGTGGATCCAAAACATAGGATCACGATAATCTTGGAAGAGCTCATGGTAGAAAGCGATATACTCTTCATCGCTGATTTCGGACGGTGATTTGGTCCAAAGCGGGTTAGGATTATTGATGGGTTTTGGCTCTGTAGTTACAGTCTCTTCTTTGGACTCTTCATCCTTAGACGCTTCGTTTTCAAGGGCTTCTTGAGCCTTCTTCTCTTCTTCTTCAATATCATGGAAGTAGATAGGATAAGGCATAAACTGGGCGTATTTCGTGAGAATCTGTCTTAATTTAAACGCATCGAAATCATCCTTGACCTCATCCGACAGGTACATACTAATCTTGGTTCCCCTAGTGTCTCGGTCACCGTCTCCCATGGTGTAATCGGTACCCGTATCGGATTCCCAAAAACATGCCTTAGCTCCTTTTTGCCAGGATAAGGTATCAATGCGTACTTTAGACGAAACCATAAAGGACGAATAAAAACCTAAACCGAAATGTCCGATAACACCGGAGCCGGCGTCCGACTGGTCTTGATATTTCTCGATAAAGGCCATGGCTCCCGAATAGGCAATATTATTAATATAGTTATCCAGTTCTTCCTCGGTCATACCCAGACCGTTATCTTCTACAGTGATAAGGTTTTGGCCCTTGTCATAGCTTACATCAATCCTATAAGCGGGTTTTTCTTCCTCATCCCATTGGCCCATCGTACGAAGGCGCTCCAGCTTGGTAATAGCGTCCGCCGCATTCGAGACAATTTCTCTTAGAAATATGTCCTTATCCGTATAAAGCCATTGTCTGATAACCGGAAAAATATTTTCCGTGGAAACCTTGATACTACCTTTTCTTTCTACCATTTAATCCTCCTAGTTCTCCTCTGCTGCGTCTACTTCATCTAAATTACTGTTAATCTTGGCCAAAATGCGACTTACGTTCTGAAGCTCCTCAGCGCTGATACCGCGGAAGACTTTGCCAAAGAAAGTGTCGACATCCGCCCGGGTATCTTCCATTAACTTGTCATAATTGGCGCGGTTGAGCTTTAATCTGATCTTACGACGGTCCTTGCTGTCTTTACGGATGCTTAAATAACCGTCTTCCTCCAACTGCAGGGCCATACGTTTTACGTTCTGGTAAGAAGATCCGAAAATATAAGCCAGCTCTTGTAAGCTCGGATCATAGTCGCCGAAAGCCTCTAAGCCGACTAATAAGAACAACTGACGCATTGTCATGGCCTCAATCTCTTTGTCACTTTCGGCCTGCATCTTGTTGGTTACGGTAAAGAAATAACCGTATGTCTGCAACGTTTCTTCAATCTGTTCGTAAACCTGATTTAAGTCTGAATTTTCCATTTCCACTCTCTTTCCTTGTCACAAAGTTCAACTATTGTGTCATTTTTTCATAATAGCACATAGCTAACTTAGTATACAAGTAATGATATAACAATTAACCTTTCCTTCATGGTTCGGACAAAGATGGTCTAACGCATTAATTCTTACTTTCGGTATCGACCAATTTTGCATACACTAAAATACGTTGTTCCCATGTGGGCCTGGGATAGCACGAAACCAACATGATTTCGGAATCCACATCGGAATCCGTCAGATAGTAACCTAACTCATCTGCCGGAATATAATCGATTTTATAAATATCATAATGGAGCGTCCTATTATCTTGGACGATGCGGATTTTATCTCCTACTTCCAATTTAGGCAGGTTCGTAAAGAAGCGTCTGTTATAGGAGGATGCATGGCCCAGGATAGTCGCTCTGCCCTTTTCTCCAATGGGACTGGACGCCTCGTACCAGCCCGCTCCGTATCTTAAAGGAACGACTTTGGCCCCCACCAATAAAGGAAGATCTAAGTCGATGGCATCAATCTGCAGTAAACCTAAAAGCTCCAGATAAACTTGATCCGGTAAATCATAAGAATTGGCATCCACGACACTTCTTTCATAGCCGTCGCCGTCTACGGTAAAACGTTCAATCTTCTCACCGGCAACCGCATTGGCTCTGGAATCAACCCAGATACCTGGTAAGGTCGATGATGTATCCTCTCCCTCTGTACTCTTTGGCTCATCGGTCCGAACCAGATTACGCAGATCTTCCATTTTCTGGTCTTGCTTATAGGCCACATAATAGGGCTTGCCCAAAAAATAAATCCCCAAGGCAAAGAGCACAACGATAGCAATATCTAAAACGATAATGAGGGGCTTCTGCTTCTTAGATTTTTTAGTTTTTGTAGTTTTTATAGAAACGTCATCCGTCTTCGTCAAGTCTTTTTGCTCTGCGGAAGGTATGGAATGCTTGTCATTTATTTTATTATTTTTATTCATGATTAGACCTCATCTATCAAATGTACTCGTAAGTATACAATTTATATATATACTCCATATTATATGAAAGATACCAAAAAAATATTAAGAAACCGTCAAAATATTTTTCTTTCCGGCTTAAGTCCGGATGAGCTGAATCGAGAGGTGGAAAGCATAAGCCGCCACCTACTTGATTTTGTCTCGGCCTATCCGGAACCTTTTTCGCTCTTCTGCTTCCTATCCACACCTCTGGAGTTTCCGACTTGGAGCCTTTTGGAAGACATTCATCGTATGAAAAAAGATCAAAAGATTTATGTGCCCAGGGTAATGCGTTCGGTCAAGCATGGGGCAAAAATGGACTTCTTCCCCCTGCATTTTAATGACGGTGTGATTGATAAAAACTACATGGACCAAAATAACTGGGGTATTTGGCAGCCTCTTCCGGATAAAGACGAAGCCAAAGTATTAGAAAAAGAAGAAACCGGGCTTATTATCTTACCCGGTCTCCTCTTTGACTTAAAAGGTACACGCTTGGGTTACGGAGGCGGCTATTACGACCGCTATTTGGAAAGGCTGGCCGGAAAGATCGTCCTCATCAGTCCGGTTCGTTCCATAAGCCTTAGCCCTGTCCCTTTGCCCCAAGAAGCACATGATGTAAAACTCAACTACTTGGCCCTAAACGACGGTATTTATTCAATCGGTTGAGCTTTGACATGCCAAATCTCTTCGGCATAGTCATTGATGGTTCTGTCTGAACTAAAGAAACCGGAATTACAGATATTAAGCCAGCACTTCTTATTCCAGTTCAGCTTATCTTGATAGTCCTGGGCCACCTGGTCTTTTCTTTCTCTATAGGATGCAAAGTCACCTAATACATAGAAGACATCGGGTTTCTCCCAGCTGGATCCCTTCATCAATGAATTGTACAAGTCTTGAAAAATGCCGGTATTATCGTCATTGAAGGTACCGTTTACCAAACTATCCACCACTCTCTGTAATCCGGGAACGCCGTAATAGGGCTCATAAGGATTATAAGAGGAGTAGGATTCTTGAATCTGGTCTACGGTAGCACCGAAGATATAAATGTTGTCCTCTCCTACTCGGTTGGCAATCTCGATATTGGCCCCATCCAATGTACCCAGGGTCACGGCACCGTTCATCATGAACTTCATATTACCGGTTCCCGAAGCTTCTTTACCCGCGGTCGAAATCTGTAAGGATACATCTGCGGCAGGGAAAAGCATTTCCGCCTTAGAGACATTGTAGTTTTCAATAAAGACAACCTTGATAATGTCGTTCACTACAGGATCGTTGTTGACTAAGTTAGCAATCTCGTTAATAAACTTGATGATAGTCTTGGCGCGCACATAGCCGGGTGCGGACTTAGCACCGAAAATAAAGACAGCCGGGTTCCAGTCTCCTTCGGGATTTTCTTTAATCCTATAATAAAGATCTAAGACATAGAAAGCGTCCAAGAGCTGACGCTTGTACTCATGCAGTCTTTTAATCATGACATAGAACTGGGCTTCGGGATTAATATCGATGCCCTGACTTTTATAGATAAAGTCGGCCAAAGCTTTCTTTCTGGCAAACTTCACTTCAGCAAAACGCTCCAGAACGTTCGTATCATCCTGATATTTTTCCAACTGCTTTAGTTGGTCCAAATCTTTGACCCAGGAATCATCACCCAGAAGTTCCGTAATAAGCTCGGACAGCTCGGGATTACAGTTTCTAAGCCAGCGTCTGGGTGTTACACCGTTGGTCTTGTTTGAAAACTTCTCAGGATAGAGATTGTACCAGTCATGCAAAGTGTCAGACATCAGGATGTCTGTATGGAGCTGGGCCACGCCGTTAATAGAATATGCGGCATAGCAGGCAATCCAAGCCATATGGACCTGACCGTCTCTGATAGGCGATAAATAATCAATCAAACCCTGGTCGGCATTTCTCTGACGCATCTCCGTAATAAAGCAATGGTTAATCTTCTCGATGATGCGCATAATGTCGGGAAAGAGATATTCGAAAATGGAGATATCCCATTTCTCTAAAGCCTCGGCCAAAATCGTATGGTTGGTATAGGCGAAGGTCTTCTGACAGATTTCCCATGACTTCTCAAACGTAAGGCCTTCTGCCTGTAAGAGTCGGACCAATTCTGGAACGGCCAAAACCGGATGCGTATCATTTAACTGAATCGAATTATATTCCGCAAAATTTAAAACATTACCGTCATGGGCTGCTTTATGGCGACGCAAAAGATCTTGCAGCGATGCCGATACAAAGAAATATTGCTGACGGACTCTGAGCACCTTACCGTCATAAGTCGTATCGTTGGGATATAAGACACGCCAAATATCTTCAACACGGTTACGCTCTCTGACAGCATCATCAAAGCGCTGGCTGTTAAAGAGGTTATAGTCAAACTCTTCCAAGGGCTCCGCCTTCCACAGGCGCAGCGTGTTGATGTTGGACGTTTTGTAGCCCGTAATAGGCAAATCATGAGGAACGGCGTACACATCCATATCATCGAAGTGGACCTTCACCTTAAGGTCATCTCTTTCAATCATATTGAAATAGCCGTCTTCCATCCAGGAATCCGGATACTCAACTTGATAACCGTTTTCGATTTTTTGCCGGAAGAGGCCGTAGCGATATAAGAGGCCATAACCGGTCACAGGTAAGTTTAAGGTCGCAGTAGAGTCCATGAAACAAGCTGCCAACCGGCCCAGACCGCCGTTACCTAAAGCGGCATCGGTCTCTTCTTCTAAGATATCGTTAATATCAACCCCGATTTCATCCAGAGCTTCCTTCACGACATCATAAATATTTAAGTTAATAAGATTATTCAAGGTCGAACGCCCCACCAGGAACTCCGCACTGAAATAATGCTGCTGACGAGTCTGGTTATAGGTTTCTCTGGTTTTGGCCCAATCTTCGGCCACAAGTTCATGAATCGTTCTGTCTAAGGCGGTCCAAATATCCCAAGAAGTCGCTTCATCTAAGACTTTGCCTCCATTAGCTTTAACATGGGATAAAATCATGGACTGGATTTGCTCTTTAGTTACCATAATACAATCTCCTTATACATTCTTACATAGGTATCATACGAAATTATATTTATTCAAAAAAAAGGGAAACCACACATAGATGTGATAGTTCCCCCTTCTATCAAGTATACATACTAAGACTTGTGCCTATAAATTAGGCCTCGGTCTCTTCTTCACTTGTATTGGCCTGACCGGCATCTGCTTCTTCTACGCCTACACCGGATTCTTCGGCCTGTTGAGCCTTAGCAGCGGCAAAGGCCAACTCCATGTCCGAAGGCTCATGCTTGCCGGAAGATGAATCAAGATAAGAGCTGGGTGCTCTACCTGCATTCTTCTTGCCGATTTTCTCTAAACGTGCCTTCTCTTTCTCGGCAGCTTCACCGATCAGCTCGTCATATGGCTGGACGTCACGGATGCTGACGGAAATCTTACGCTCTTCGTTCGATACATCCAAGACTCTGGCATCGACTTCCTGACCTAAAGTCAAGACATCACCGGGCTTCTCCAGATGACGGTTGGAAATCTGAGAGATATGGCAGAGTGCATCTACACCCTCATCAATCTCAATAAAGGTACCGAAGTTGAACATACGAACCACTTTACCGTGAACCAAAGAGCCCACAGGGAAGCGTTCTTCAATATTGTTATACGGATCATCCTCAATACGCTTATAGCCCAGAGAAATACGTTTCTTCTCTTTATCGAAGTCCTTTACGTAAACCTGGATGACATCGCCGATCTTAATAACTTCGGAAGGATGCTTGATACGATCCCAAGACAATTCGCTGATGTGGACTAAGCCGTCTACACCGCCGATGTCAACAAAGGCACCGAAGTTCGTAAGGTTACGTACTACACCTTCATAGATGTCACCGACTGCAATGTTATCCCACAGAACCTTGGACTTCTGACGACGATCTCTATTAAGCAGAGATCTTCTAGAACCGGAAACTCTGAGTCTTCTGCGGCTGGTGTCAAACTGGGTAACCAGAATGGTAATGGTCTGACCCAGATAAGCATCAAGGTCTTCCACGGTTTGGAAATCCAACTGTGTACGGTGGATATAAATCTCAACACCGCCGTAAGAACCGATGATACCATCCTTAACCACACGGATGACCTTAACTTCGATAGGCTCTTTATTGTTGAGAGCCTCTTCGACCTTGTCTCTATGCTTGATGAAGTCTACTCTGGCCTTGCTCAGAAGAATTTCCTTACCGGTATCGGTATTACGGATATTCTTTACGTAAACTTCGATAGGTTCCTTAGTCTCAATGGCCTTGTCTAAATCGAAATCCTCATCTTGTTCAAACTCACGACGCAGAATCTTACCTTCAGACTTATCACGAACGTCCACATAAACGTTCTCGTCGTCGTAGCGAACAATTACACCCTTAACAGTTGCTCCACGTCTCAGTTGAGGAATATTATCAATATAATCCTCAAAGTTAATATCACCCATGCTCATCGGATGATCATCCGAATCCTCTTCGTCGTCTTGAACCATGAGGTCCTCATCGTCTTCAGACGCATCTTGCTCGGTTGAGTCTTGGGTTTCTACTTCTTCGCTTGGAGTATCCTCTTCAACTGCTACCTCTACTGTTGGATCGGATGTGACTTCTTCATGCTCGGTTTCTTGAGCTTCTTGTACTTCCTTGTCTGCAACATCTTGGGTGGGATCAGCTGAGGTTACTCCTGCAACAGCCTCCTCTTGCGATTCCTCTGTTACCTGCTCCTGCTTAATAGCAAAATCTTCTTCCATCATGTAAGTGAATAACCTCCAAAAAATAAGCTTCTAGGGTATTTTATCATTCTTTATGTACTTTGCAATGAAATCGGGCGATTTAAGGCGTTTTTAACTAAATCTCTCCGGTTTCGATGTAGGACTCACGATTTTCCAAAGGATACTCCTTATCCATCAGGGCAAATATGCGGTCCATCAAGTCTAAAGCATGGATTCGCAGCTCTCTGTCCGACAAACGTTTTTTTCCCTTTGTATCAATTTTATAGGGCTCTCCGATAATTAAACGTGTTTTTCTGAACAGCTTAAATTCGCCGTCGACGGCAGCCGGAATAATATAAGCGTCGTTTCGAATCGCAAAAGAAATAGCACCGGACTTTGGGGGAGTCTTTTTTGACTTTTCTATATTGCCACAACGGGTCCCCTGAGGGAAAATCCCCAGCATTTTCCCGTCTCTAAGATGTTGCATAATCAGTTTAACCGAACTGGGACTGGGATTTTTGACATCTAAAGGCACGCCGCCCCACCAGGGAATAAAATGCGACGTGAAACGGAATCGAAACAGCGACTCTCTGGCTACCCACCAGGTCCAACGATTAATCGTAAGATGAATCAGGGGAATATCTAAGAAGCTCCTATGGTTGGCGCATAAAAGAGCCGGCCCCTCTGCGGGAATATGTTCGGCTCCGATGGTTTCAACACGAAAAAGTCGCATCAAAAAGCGTACCACCACCCAGACGACTTTTCTCATGCCGCGCTTCATTTCGTATTCCGGCGGATAGGTTCTGCCCTCGTAAGATTTCTTAACCCTGGCATCCTGCTCCGGTGTCAGCATGCTCATGCCTAGTCTCCTCTCACATAGTCCAGAACGGCCTGAACCACTTCATCGATAGTAAGGCCGGTTGTGTCCAGCTCGTAGGCATCATCGGCCTTCTTCAAAGGAGCAAAATCTCTCTCGGCATCCTGCTTATCTCTGAATTTCATATCAGCCATCACTTGGTTAAAGCTTAAAGAATCGGCCTGAGACGGATCTCTTTCGAGAAGCTCTTCATAACGTCTTCTGGCTCTCTCCTCCACATCGGCCGTAAGGAAAATCTTATATTCAGCGTCCGGGAGCACATAGGTTCCGATGTCACGCCCGTCCATGATGATTGACTGATTTTCAGCCATCTGACGTTGCAAGTCTACCATGCGAAGTCTGACTTGCTTCAGCTTGCTGACATTAGAGGCCCAAACGCCCATGTCGCCTTCACGAATCGCACGACTGACATCCTCGCCGTTTAGATAAACATGCTGATTACCGTCTTCATAGCGAATATCAATATTGAGTTCTTGGACCAAGTCCTCAATGGCAGCCTTGTCTTCCATGGTCAAATCCTGTCTCTTACAGGCCAAACCACATGCTCTATACATGGCACCCGTATCCAGATAGGTAATATCCAAAATTTCGGCCACTTTTTTTGCTATCGTGCTTTTACCGGCACCCGAAGGACCGTCAATGGCAATTGTCCACTTATTCAAAACTCTACCCTCCTTGAAGGCTTGGTCTTCGGCCTCTTCTTCTTTGGCCAAAGCCTCCGTCTGTTTATACGACTTTTCAAAATCCTGCACCGTATCATACATAAGCATGTCCATGGGCTTTAACTCGTCCAAAGACCTGATCCCGTACAAGCGCAAAAACAAAGGTGTTGTCGCAAAAATGGAAGGTCTTCCGGGAAGCTCCAGATTACCGACCATTTCCACCAGACCCTTTTCAATAAGTCGATTTAAGGCACCGTCGGAATTGACGCCTCGTACACTTTCAATCTGTGCTCGGGTTACAGGTTCGTTATAGGCTACTACGGCCAAAGTCTCATAAGCCGCTTGACTCAAGTTAAGCTGTCTGGGTTTTTCTTGGAAGAAACTTTCTAAATAGTCACGCATGGAAGGCTTAGTCGCCAGACTTAAGGCATCGCCCATGACCCGAAGTTCAATACCGCTGGCACGGTTTTCTAAATTACGCTCCAAAACTTCGGCCAGTTTTTTAACTTCAGCTATTTCCATGCTCAAAACCCGACTCAAACGATCCAGGCTAACCGGGTCGCCCGAAGCGAAAAGCACCGCCTCTAAAACAGCTACCTGATCCATTTTATTCTCTATTCGTTCATTCACCGGGCTTAACCTCCAGTGGTTTAATTTCTATGTCTTGGAAAGGACCGTCCTGCTTGGCCGTTACTTGGTTCTGTTTAACCAGCTCCAACAGAGCCAAAAAGCCCGTTAGGCGTTTCTTAGGACCTAAATCGAAGGGAAAGACCTCATTAAATTTCAGTTTTGTTTTACGCTTCAAAAGTCTCCACAAATCTTGAATCCATTTTTTTAGATTCCATTGGTCTCTACTGACTATATAATTCATCTTCTCCGTTATATCCTGGAAACGAGCCCCGTTACGCGTAGACAAGGATTCAACTGCCCGATTAAATCTTTCCAAAGAAAATTCACTCTCGTCGGCATAGTAATAATCGGCCGGCAAGGGATTTAGGCCCAGTTCTTGCGGCCTGGCGGGTAAACGAAAGGCTACACCCTGATAGGTCTTTTCTCTTAACTCTAAATCTTTGGCAATATATTTACATCGCCTATAGGCCAAAAGTCTTAACACCAATTCATCTCTGGGGTCCACGCTGTCCTCGACTTCTTCACGAGGTAACATCATACGGGATTTAAGTTCCATGAGGCTGGCCCCCATGACCAGAAAGTCTGAGGCTACATCTATGTCCAGGTCTTCCAGCCCGGTTAAATGCTCCATATACTGGTCGGTCAGAGATGCAATAGGAATATCAAATAAATCAATTTCGTTTTTTTCTATAAGATATATTAATAGATCTAAAGGACCTTCAAAATCACCGATTTTAAATTGCATGGCATTCAAGTTCTAGATGAAAATTCTCAAGAGCAAGTTAAATAACGTCTTCCAGGGCCATTGTAAGCTAAATAAGAAAGGCTTGGCCAAAACGTTCAAAACGATGCCGAAACCGCGGTTAAAGAATAGAATGATGATTAAAATAGCGATATTGATGTAATGGGCATGGTTCCAAATCCAGGATACCCATTTAGCTGGCATAAAGCGGCTCCATAGTTCGAAACCGTCCAATTGCGGAATGGGTAATAGATTAAAGATAGCCAGGAATACATTGGTCAAGAGCATCATTAAACCGAATGTCTTAATCACATTAAGTCCGGCCCAAAGTACGGCACCGGGGCCGACCATGACCATAATAAAGCTAACAAAGTAATAGAGAAAAGATCCTATAAAAGCCAAGATAAAATTACATGCTATACCGGAAAGGGCTACTACTAAAGTGGCCTTGGCATAATTCACATGAGGGTGGAATTTTCTGGTATTAACCGGGACCGGTTTAGCCCAGGCGATGGGCGCACCGAATAAAATTAACATCAAACCGATGGGCTCAAAATGCGCGAGAGGATTAAGGGTCATCCTCCCCTGTCTGGCCGCTGTGTCGTCACCGTAGCGGAAGGCCGAATAAGCATGTGCCCACTCATGGACACTAATGCTCAGGAAAAGCACCAGTATCCGAATGAGATAGGAATGCATGTCAAAATTTCTGAAAAAAGGCATCTTATTGTCTCTCTACAGCCAAATAGGTTTCGTGACCGTTGATATCCCAGACCTGACTGGTGTCATTTTTCTCAAAGACTAAATCATCCGCCAAGACCTCGTCTTTAATAAGATCTGAGGCATCCGAGATAGCCTTGTTTAAGTCTTCGCTTCCTTCAACGAACAGGATTATACGGTCGGTCACTTCAAAGCCTGCCTGCTTACGCATATTCTGGACTTTGGAGATGACTTCTCTGACCAGTCCGCGATTGATGAGCTCAGGTGTCAATGTCAAATCCAAAGCAATAGTAGCTTCTTCATCTTGCATAGTCTCATAACCTTCACGGCTGACCTGGCTGATTAATAAATCTTCCTTATCTAAAACAACGCTTTCGCCGTCTACTACCAGTGTTAAGCTTCCGGTCTGCTCCAACTCGGCCCAGGCCTTATCACCGTCAATGGTTTCCAAGAGCGTCTTAACCTTAGGAATCTTAGGTCCTAACTTCTTACCCAGGGTTTTCAGCTGCGGCTTGAAACGGTGAGACATGAGTCCATCGTCGCTTAGGCTGTATTCAATTTCGTCAATATTAAGTTCATCCTTGAGCACCTGGCTAAGCTCGTCCGATAAGGGCTGAGGACTGACCACGATGGCTTTGGCCAAAGGTTGGCGGTTCTTAACGTTGGAGTTATTTCTGGCCGCTCTACCTAACTGGACCAGGTCAATTAAGTAATCCATTTCCTCTAAGAGGTCTTCATCTCTCCATTCGGCCGGAGCTTCGGGGAAAGACGTAAGGTGGACACTCAACGGAGCCTCTTCGTTCGTTGTCTTAACCAAGGTCTGATAAACGTACTCACTAATAAAAGGTACAAAGGGAGCAGACAGACGTGCCAAGGTTTCCATAGCGGTATAAAGGGTCATGAAAGCATTAATCTTATCCTGCTCCATACCTGACGCCCAGAAACGCTCTCTGGATCTACGAACATACCAGTTGGAAAGCGTCTCGGTAAAGTCCTGAATAGATCGGGCTGCTCCGGTAGCATCAAAGTGTTCCAGGTAATTATCAACCATATGAATGAGCTTATAAAGCTCGGCCAAGAGCCAGCGATCCATGACATTCAGTGCTTCGTAGTCCAAGCTGTACTCAGTAGGATCATAGGCGTCAATATCGGCATAAAGTACATAGAAGGCTAATGTGTTCCACAAGGTGGCCATAAACTTACGCTGGCCTTCCAAGACCGCCTCATGCGAGAATCGGGCGGGCAACCAGGGCTGGGAATTGTGGTAGAAATACCAACGTACCGCGTCGGCACCTTGCTTATTCAAAATATCCCAAGGGTCTACGACATTGCCCAAGTGCTTACTCATCTTCTTGCCGTCTTTATCCTGGACCAGGCCCATAACGATGACATTCTCGAATGAAGCTTGATCAAAGAGCAAGGTGGAAATAGCCAAAAGCGAATAGAACCAGCCTCTGGTCTGGTCTTGCGCTTCTGAAATAAAGTTAGCCGGGAAGTGCTCTTCGAAAAACTCTTTATTTTCAAAAGGATAGTGGTATTGGGCAAAAGGCATGGAGCCGGAATCATACCAGCCGTCAATGACTTCTTTCACCCTGTGCATTTGGCTACCGCATTCGGGGCAGGCAATATGCACTCTGTCAATATAAGGTTTATGAAGATCAAGATCTTCGGGACAGTTATCGGACATGGATCGAAGCTCTTCAACGGAACCGATGCAGTGCTCGTGCCCACAGTCCGGACACTGCCAAATAGGAAGCGGTGTTCCCCAATAGCGTTCTCTGGAAAGACCCCAATCGACCACATTGGCAATGAAATTTCCGAAACGACCGGTCTTAACGGTTTCGGGAATCCAATTAATCGTATCGTTATTGGCCAAAAGACGGTCTCTTAGCTTGGTCATCGCGATAAACCAAGTATTTCTGGCATAGTAAATTAAGGGTGTGTCACAGCGCCAGCAATGCGGATAGGAGTGTTCATAAGGCTGACGAATTAAGAGCTTATTCTCTTTTTCTAAAAGCTCCATAATGCCTTGGTCGGCGTCCTTGACGAAAAGGCCGGCAAATTCTCCGGTTTCGGAAGTCATCTTGCCTTCCGTATCCACCAACTGAACAAAGGGCAGATTATTGGCTTGACCGACTCGGGCGTCATCTTCACCGAAAGCAGGAGCCATGTGGACGATACCGGTACCGTCATCCATGGTTACGTAGTTATCGGATAAAACATAAAGAGCATCTTTCTTACTCTTCTCGATGGCCTCGTTGGCAAAGGGCAAAAGCGGCTCATAATGAAGCCCTACCAAATCCTGTCCTTTACAGGTTTTTAAAACATTATAGTTGCCTTCACCGAAGACGGTATCCGCCAACTGTGTAGCTACATAATATTTGAGGCCTTCTTGGAAAAGCTCAGCTAATTCGGAGCTGACTCCTTCTTTGGCCTGATTATTCAATTCAATCAAAGCATATTCATCGTTAGGATTAACACTAAGGGCGACGTTAGAAGGCAAGGTCCAGGGAGTCGTAGTCCAGACCGCAAAATAAGCATCCTCGTCCTTGACTTTAAAACGCACATAGACTGATGTATCGACAACATCTTTATAACCCTGGGCAACTTCGTGGCTGGACAAAGCCGTGCCGCACCTGGGGCAATAGGGGACGACTTTAAATCCGTTATAAAGAAGACCCTTATCCCAGACTTGCTTCAAAGACCACCAGACCGACTCTATGTAAGAATTCTCATAGGTGACATAGGGGTGTTCCATATCAGCGGAAAAGGCTAAACGGTCCGATAAATCTTCCCATTCTCCCTTATACTTCCACACACTTTCACGGCATTTCTGAATAAAGGCTTCAACGCCGTAGGATTCAATCTGTTCTTTGCCATCGATACCCAGTCTCTTCTCTACCTCTAATTCAACGGGAAGTCCGTGTGTATCCCAACCGGCTTTAAACACAACATGTTGGCCCTTCATTCTGCGATAACGCGGGAAGAGATCTTTAATAGACCGGGTCAGAACATGGCCGATATGAGGTTTACCGTTAGCAGTGGGAGGACCGTCGTAAATTGTGAAATTCTCCTGACCTTCGTTGGCTTCTTCCAACTTATGTTGGAGATCGATAGACTTCCAGAACTCCAGAATCTCGAGCTCCCTATCTTTAAAATTCATGTCGGAATCAATTTTACGATACATGGTCTCTCCTTCTCAAAGAACTATGAAAATAAAATGGTCGGAGTGACAAGACTTGAACTTGCGGCCTCTTGTTCCCGAAACAAGCGCTCTACCACCTGAGCTACACCCCGATAAACTTCAGTTAAAAATTGTATCGTTAAAGACGCATTTGGTCAATGAACGAAAGAAAGACTTATTGTGTACCGATACTTTTACCACTCTTTTGCCATTTTGGCCATATTTTCTGCCAAAATTTAGCTTTATTGTCTTTAGACACTGATTTCGCTATTATAAAGAAAATCATTTAAGGATGAAACATTAGTGATCAATAACTTAAAAAACCGATTCAATCAACAAAAGGACAAGCTGCAAGATAATCTGGACAAGAAGCCGCTTTATCGAAAAATCCTGGACGAAGTACAAGCCTTCAACAAAATGGATTTCGGTAACGTTGCCGCCGCTTCCAGCTTCTACTTTATCTTCTCGCTCTTTCCGTTGATTTTATTCTTCATCAGTTTAATCAACCTGATTGATCCTAATATGGCAGGGCAGATTGAAGAACTCATGCCCGACCTGTCATTGATCGTGCCCGAACCCATACTGACCTTGCTGAAAGAATTCGTACATTCAGCTGATTTTTCCAGATCCATACCGCTTTTATCTATTAGTGCTCTGGGTTCTTTATGGGCGGCCGGCAGAGGCGTGGGAAACATTGTTAATAGCCTTAATCGGATTTACCAGAGCCGCAATCATTCCAACTTCTTAATCTTGCGTTTTTTCGGCATCATCGGCATTCTCTTCTTGAGCGTGGTACTGGCCGGTATCATCATTGTCATCAGCTTCAACCGCCTGGTCATTAATTACCTGAGCCAATTTTTAAAGATTCCGGACTTTCTCACCCTGGAGCATTTTAATACGACTACCTATCTTTTAGCCTTAACCATACTGGTCTTTATATTTATGCTGATTTTCCAGGTCTTGTCCCGCAACAAGTCCAAAATCCGCTACAGTTTTGTTGCCGGCCTGATTAGTGCCTTAGGCTGGATGATTATTTCCCAGTTCCTTCAGCACTTTCTCCAGACCTCTTCTACCTTCAATACACGCTACGGATCGATTTCCGTTATCATTATGCTCTTGTTATGGATTTATATTGCCATTTACATCATTATGATTGGATCTTATATCCATAAGTGGCTTATGGACAAAGACAAGTCTGATTCTCATATCGAACAAAATGATAAGTAAAGGGTTCTTTTTTCCCCGCTTCTTTTGTCTCGGATCTCCAAACTTCGGTCCAATTCTCCATCCGGCCTAAGTCCGGGAAGTAGGCATCAGCCGATTCATAAGCCTTATCGAGCTCGGTAATCTCTGCATAGCGGCAATAAGGTAACAACTGCTTGTAAACCGAGCTGCCTCCTATCACAAAGACCTTTTCACCTCTGTCCTCTGCTCTCTTGACCTCTTCCAACAGACTGTCCAAATCAGAAAAAACTTGGGCTCCTTCCGGCTTATAATGTTCCTGTCGGCTCAAGATCCAATTCGTCCTTCCTTCCAAAGGCTCCGCCCCGGGAAAGGTTTCCAGAGTCTTCCTGCCCAGAATTACCGTATGGCCCATGGTAAGGTCTCGAAAACGTCTCATGTCTTCTTTAATCCGTACCAGGAGCCGGTCTTGATTTCCGATGGCCCAGTTCTTATCCACTAAAACAATCAAATCCATCTTTACACCGCCACCGGAATACGACGAACCAGAGGCCCGTGTTGGTAGTCTTCCAGATAGAAAGAATCCACCGTGAAGTCATAGAAATCTTTGACATCCGGATCTACAACAAGTTTGGGTGCCGGATAGGTCGGCTTCTTTATAAGTTCTTCTACAATAGGAATGTGTCGATCATAAATGTGGGCATCGGCAATTACATGGACCAGTTCACCCACTTCTAAGCCGCTGACTTTAGCAAACATATGAACCAGGACCGCATACTGGGTAACGTTCCAAGCATTAGCCACCAGCATATCTTGCGATCTTTGATTCAAAATAGCATTCAGCTTGTTGCCGGTTACATTAAAAGTCATGGAATAAGCACAAGGGTAAAGATTCATCTCGTTAAGATCTTGATGCACATAAATATTGGTCATAATACGCCTGCTGTAAGGGTTGTGTTCGAGGTCATATAAGACCCTATCCACCTGGTCAAACATGCCCTCCTTATACTTATGCTTTACCCCCAACTGATAGCCGTAGGCTTTACCGATACTGCCGTTCTCGTCGGCCCAGCTGTTCCAAATCTTGCTGTTCAGGTCGTTAATATTATTGGACTTTTTCTGCCATATCCATAAAAGCTCATCTACAGCCGCCTTAAAATTAATTTTTCTAAGTGTCTGAATGGGGAATTCCCGGCTCAAATCATAACGGTTTACAATGCCGAAAGCCTTTATCGTATGGGCCGGCACCTGATCGTCCGCCCACATGGCACGGACTTCGTGGCCTTCCGAACTATAACCGTGGTCTATTATCTGTCTACAATTATCTATAAAAATATCATCTGCTCTTGCCATTATCAGGACCTCCTCTTAATTGGCTAATAGTCTACTAGATATCAACATTTTAAGCCGTGCCCAGAGTTAGGATACATAAATCGAATCTTTGATAGCAGAGAATTTATTCTCTTTAATTCCCGGTACTTCCATTATGGCTTCTATGCTGGCAAACGGCCCGTTGGCCTCCCTGTACTCAACAATAGCCCGGGCTGTTTTCTCTCCTATACCGGCCAAAGTTTCTAATTCGTTAGAGTCTGCTTTATTAATATCGACCTTTCCGGAATAGGCCGCTGACGAATCAGCTAAGGCGTCAGGCATAAAAAGAGCATGGGGCTTTCCGGCCAGGTCCGGTTTTATATCGGCCAAATCTTCTTCACTGGGAATATGAACGTGCGATTCTCTTTCTAAGCGACAAGCTAAATTAACTGCCGCTTCAGCGGCTTTATCCGTAAGGCCTCCCGCCTTATTAACCAAGTCATAGAGATAGGAACCTTCCCCCATATGATAAACACCGGGATTACGGACCTCTCCCGTAATATAAACCGGAAAATAGAAGGCTTCGGAAGCCATACTGTCCGCACTCGATTCGGTTGTAGGAGATACAAAGGATGATGACGAAGCTTCAATATTTTCCGACAGCTTAATGCCGTCTTCCTCATTGGCAAAGAGATATATTTCGGAAGGCAGGGCTCTGGATCTGAAAACGAGATAAAGCACAATACCTAAAACGGACGCAAAGGCGAACAGAGTCGTCTTATGTAAAAGCTTAAAGGGCTTCTTCTCTCTCATGCTAACTCCTCTCTAAGACCAAGTGTCAAAGTGAAAGTCTTCTAAGACGAGTATAAGAGCGAAAGCTCACCGGTTAAGCTATTGCCTGACAACAAAAAGCCACAAAATGTGGCTTCGTTAAACTAGAGATCACGCCTCCACAAACGCTCAATGGCGTAATACTGACGTTCCTCTTCCATCAAGATATGGACAACCACATCCATATAGTCCAGTACGACCCAACGCTTAGTATCGAAACCTTCCGAATATTGCGCATGCATGTGGTACTTCTCTAAAACTTTTTCTTCCACTTCTCGAACTAAAGCATTAACCTGGGGCGCGGAAGTCGCCGAGCAAATGACAAAATAATCTGCCAAAGAAGATCTATTCCCTATTGGCAGGACTTCTACATCCTGTCCCTTATTGTCCTCCAGAACAGAGGCTATAAAATTGGCTAATTCTTCAATCTCTAAAGCACTTTTCTTTTCCATAAAACTCCTGTCAAGTTTTTGTATGATTCTATCATGAATCTGACGGCATAGCTTGCCGATTCTTATTTTTCAGAATATAGTCTCTGGCCTTCAGCGTGTCCGGGTGAATATTTTTTCGATTTGACCTTAGACTGCGACTGGTCCCTTCGATGGTCAAAAGAACGGCCTTATCCAGGTCATAAAGGGCAGCTTCTCTAATAGGTCCCAGGTCTTGATAATCTCTGGCCGGCTCAATCTTATCCGCCAAATAAATAACCTTTTCCAATTGGGTCGGTACGGGACTCAGTGTGGAATGATAATAAATCGCATCACGTATGGCAGGGTCCTTGATACCGAACATTGTTTGAATAAAACTGGCACCTACAGGTCCGTGAATGATTGAAATATTAGCCAGAGTATCTTTATCTAAACGTTCTAAGACCTCCGGATATTCATGGTAATCCTGCTCTTTGGCCACATCATGTAAGAGCCCGGCCAAAGCCGCTTTCCATGGGTCCACGCCGAAACGCTTAGCCAGCCTCACAGCCTCATACATAACATTGAGAGAATGAATCAAACGCATTGTACCCATCAAACGCATGAGCTGCCTCTCATAAGAACGAAGCGTTTGAATCTGCTCATGACTAAAATCTTCCAAAGGCGTATCACGATACAAGTGGTTTCGGACAATAAAATCTTTTACCTTACCGGGTACGGCAATCTCATCCGTCATACCTGCCTTTATTTGCTCCCGTATCATAGTAGAAGAGATTGGCATGGGCTTAAGGTCGAAAAATTCCACCCTGGCTCCGTAGCGCTCTTCTAAATGCGTCTTATGCTTATCCAAGCTAAGCTCCGGTCCTTGGCCGGGTCTTTTGGCCACATAAAGTGTAGCCTCGTTCATCAGGACCTGAGGTTTATGCCAGGATTCAATCTGCAAAAGGGAGTCCGACCCCATCACCAGATAGATGGGGGTTCGGTCATCCAATATTTGCTCTCTTAGATAGGCCAAGGTATCAACCGTGTAAGATATGCAATCTTGCTGCATTTCCCAATCCAGGATTTTCACCTGCGGATACTTGGCCAAAGCCAGCCGGGTCATCTCCAATCGGTAGGTCGAAAAAGAAATTTTATCCGACACCTTATGGGCGACCAGGCCGGTCGGAATAACATAAATCTCCGAGAAAAGGTTCTGGTTTACCAAGGTCTTCACAATATTTTTATGCGCCTTATGGAAAGGATCAAAGGTACCGCCAAATACTGCTACAGCCATTAATAATTCCCTTCTCTAGTGCTTAAAGTGTCTTTGGCCGGTAAAAATCATGCAAATGCCTAATTCATCACAAGCCTTAATGGAATCTTCATCGCGAATGGAGCCGCCCGGCTGGACAATCAACCTTATACCGGCTTCTGCGGCATAGCGTACACAATCGTCGAAGGGGAAGAAAGCATCAGAGGCTAAAATAGCGCCTTTGGCCTTATCACCCGCATGCTTGACGGCCAATTCAACAGAAGTAATACGATTGGGCTGACCGGGGCCGATGCCTACAGTTTGGAAATCCCGGGTCAGGCAAACCGCATTGGACTTGACATGCTTGACGGCCTTCATGGCAAATTCGATTTTCTCCAAATCCCCTTCTTCGGGTTGGACTTTGGTAACCACTTTGAGGTCATTTTTGTCTAAGACCGTACGATCCTGGTCTTGGACTAGGATACCGCCGTAAACCGCACGAATAGCCTCTTGACCCTCGCGGAAAGGCTTAGCCAAATCTGGCAGGAGCAATAAGCGCATGTTCTTTTTCTTACTTAAGATTTCCATGGCATCCTCGTCCACAGCCGGAGCCAGAACGACTTCCAGGAATACCTTCTTCATGGACTTAGCCATGGCCTTATTGATAGGTCTGTTACAGGCTACGATACCGCCGTAGATAGAAACCGAGTCGGCTTCATAGGCCAATTCCCAGGCTTCTTCTATGGTAGCAGCCGATCCGATACCGCAAGGGTTGGCATGCTTAAGACCGACTACGGTAGGCTCGGTAAATTCCTTTATAATCTCCAAAGCCGCATTGGTATCCATAATATTGTTGTAGCTTAATTCCTTGCCTTGAAGTTGCTCGGCCTGCGACAAACTGTCTTCTAAAGGCAAGGCGTTTTGATAGAAAGCGGCTTTTTGGTGGGGGTTTTCGCCGTAGCGTAGATCTTGTACCTTGTCATAGGCCAAGGTCAGTGTATGCCCCATGTCACCTGCCTCTTGGCTTAAGTAATTGGAGATTAAAGAATCATAATAGGCCGTATGACGGAAGGCTTTGGCCTGCATCTTCGTGCGGAATCCCAAGAAAATCTGATCCGAATCCTCCTTAGCCTCATCCAGAACTCGAATATAGTCTTCATAATCGGCCGGATCGGACAAGACCGTCACAAACTTAGCATTCTTGGCCGCCGCTCTAATGAGCGTAGGACCGCCAATGTCAATGTTTTCGATAGCTTCCTCCAAGCTGACACCCGGAGTCATAATAGTTTTCTTAAAAGGATAAAGATTCACAACGACCAAATCGATGGGCTTGATATTTTCTTCTTGTAAGAAGTCCATGTCCTCTTCCACATCTCTTCTGGCCAAAAGCCCCGCATGTACTCTGGGGTGGAGGGTCTTAACCCTGCCGGACAAGCACTCCGGAAAACCTGTTACTTCGGATACGTCCGTAACGGCAATACCTGCCTCGCGTAAAACAGCCGCGCTGCCTCCGGTAGATAAAATTTCAAAGTCTCTTTCTACTAAGGCCTTGCCCAGTTCTGCCAGGCCGGTCTTGTCCGATACACTCAGTAATGCTCTTCTCATTATCCTTTCCTCCTCTTCTTCTAAAATACTTTCTATATGTCTTCGTTCTGGGCCATGGAGAGATAGGCGTTTATAAATCCGTCTAAACCTCCGTCCATAACGTAGTCGACGTCTCCTTCTTCGTAGCCTGTCCGGTGATCCTTAACCAGGCGATAAGGCTGGAAAACATAAGATCTGATTTGCGAACCCCAGGCGATTTCCATTTGCTCGCCTTTGAGGTCTTCGATTCGGTCCTTTTGTTGGGCTTTGGCCAAAGCATAAAGCTTGGACTTAAGCTGGTTCATAGCGGTTTCTCTGTTCTGAATCTGGCTTCGCTCCGACTGACAGGTCACGACGATATTGGTCGGTAAGTGGGTAATCCGAACAGCCGACGAGGTCTTATTGACGTGCTGACCGCCGGCGCCGGAGGACCTGTAGGTGTCTACTCGAAGGTCTTCAGGCCTAATAAATATTTCTATAGAATCATCTAATTCGGGTATGACTTCCAAGGACGCAAAAGAGGTATGACGCCTGCCCGATGAATCAAAGGGACTTATGCGCACCAAGCGATGGACACCCATCTCTCCTCTTAAATAACCATAAGCATTGTCGCCTCGGATAGTAAATTCGACACTTTTAAGGCCGGCTTCTTCACCGTCCAGAAAGTCCGTAACCTGGACTTCAAATCCGTGTTGCTCGGCCCAACGCATGTACATACGGTGGAGCATTTCAGTCCAGTCCATGGCTTCGGTGCCGCCCGCACCGGCGTGGAGGGTCAAGATGGCATTGAGGCTGTCATGCTCACCTGTGAGCAGGGTCTCTAAGCGCAAGGATTCAAATTGTTCGGAAAATTGCTTCAAATCATCCTGAATTTCTTTGGCCATGTCCGGATCATTCTCTTCTCCGCCCAATTCCAACATAAGGCCCAAGTCTTCATAATGTGTCTTCAATTTCTTAAAACGGGTTAAGCCTTTCTCGATGTGACTCATCTTAGTCTGAATGTCTTTGGCCCTATTGGGATCTTCCCAAAAATCCGGTTCTTGAACCTTGCGGCTCAGCTCTTGGTAGCGATCCTCCTGCTCTCGGATGGATAAGGCGCTTTCCAAATCTGCCAAAGGTTTTTCCAAAGCTCGCCATTCAGATAATAGAAGACTGTAATCTGCCATCCTTACTCCTTAATATTCTTCGTCATCGTCGTTATCGGAATCTCCGTTGTCGATCTGAGATTTCCGGTTAATTTCGCTTAAAAAATGCACCATATCTTCCGCTCCATCTCGCCCCCAGGGCCCCGGGTTGAAGCCCAGCATGCGCGTCCGGTAGGTGTAAAAAAGTCCGTATAAACGCCCGGCCATCATGACCTGGAGCGCTTGAAAAAAGCTCTTAATTAAGGCGCCTGAAATCATATTGCCGTTTGAACCTAAAAGGCTGAATAAAAGATTGGAGGGCAAAGAAATAATAAAATTCAAAATAATAAAAGCCACAACCATCTGAAATTTCAATCCGTAGGTCTTAGTCAGGCTCAAGTCCATGGCCTGGCTCATATTAAGTCCTCTGTCTATCAAGAACAATGGCGTGAAAGCCAAAAAGGACAACAAGATATAGAAAGGCAGTTGAGTGAAGAAAAAGCTGAAGATATAGGGCACAACCAGTAAGAGGAAGAATAAAATCAGAGACGGAAGCTTTTTAAAATAGTTTCTAATCCCGTCTTCTCTGGGATAGTCGGCCACCCGGACTTGCATCAAGGTCGCATAAAAAATAACCATGAGACCGTTCAACAAGGTCCGAATCCCCAAGCCCAACAAAAACAAGAGGTTCTGAAATGTTAAGATCCCTGTTGCGTTCTCGGCAGGCAGGAGCCTCGACGGCTTCATCAAGAGTTCAGGTTGGCGCACCAGGGCCATGGCGTAGTTTAATAAATTGCTAAAATCCCGGTCTCCCATAGGAAAAGCTATGAGCAAGAAATTAAGGGCAAAGGCAAGTAAAAACAAACCCTGAACCAGGCGGGTATCTTTTAATTTATAAAATTTAAATGACTCAATTACAAACGTTAGGCTCAAACTATTTACTCCTCTATAAAAGGACCCCGAGAGGTTCTTTTACCATGCTCTTAATAATAACATCAACGCCTATTTTAACACAGCAAGCGAAAAAATCTTTATCCCTTTAAGAAGCTTTCAGAGCTGTAATTCTTCTCTTGCTTAAAGAATCGGAGAGTGCTACTATCAAGCAAGTAAGGTTCCTCTCTTAATTGGGTCCTTAACTATTAAAGAAGGAGAAAACCAATGCCAGATAAAACATTGACATGTAAGGACTGCGGTGCTGAATTCATCTTCAGCGAAGGCGAGCAGAAATTCTATGCAGAAAAAGGTTTCGATTCTGATCCGGTCCGTTGTCCCCAGTGTCGCAAGGCCCGCAAAGCTCAGAGACAGAACCATAACCACAGAAACTACGATCGTTAACGCCTATTATACGTTCGAATGAAAAACCCCGGATTTCCTTTATGGGATTTCCGGGGTGTTTTTATTTAATCCAGTAATCTTAAGACTCTAATGAAGTATTCTTCAGGGAGTTCCGATATAGCAGATTCCAATCGACCTTCCCTCAGTTTGGGGTTGGTTGTTAAGATCAGCTCCTCACCTTCCAATGGAGACTCCAAAAGTTCAAAACCTCCTAAATCGCGTAGCTGACTGCTTAAATCACCGCTGGAAAGGCCGGATTTTATGCGGATAAGAGCCCGGACTTCCTGGTCACCGTAGGCAATAAGCCGGCCTTCTTTTAAATCCGTCCATTGCTCTCCTCTTTCCTCGGTCCATTCATGGTTACAAACTTCAATCATGTCGCCCAAAACCGCACTGGCTGTAGGAAGAGCCCCCGCTCCTGGGCCGTAAAGCAAGATATCCTCTACCGGATCGGCTGTAATCTGTACCGCATTGTAGACACCTTGGGCAATAGATAAATTATGTTCGCTATCGATCAGAACCGGTGCAACTAAAAGTCCGTACTGGGTCTTGCCGCCGCTTTTCTTTGTGCGCAGCATGGAGACGAGTTTAAGCTCCCTACCCAAGGAAGCGGCCACTTCTGCATCTTCACGATCTATATGAGAAATACCCTCTATGTGAATTTTTTCGGGATGAACCCATTCGCCGGATAACATCGAGGCCAAAATAGCCAATTTGCGACCGGCATCCAGTCCTTCGACATCGGCTTCCGGATTACGCTCGGCATAGCCCAGTCTTTGTGCCTGGGTCAAAGCTTCATCAAAGCGCATATCTTCATTGCTGAGTTTGGTCAGAATATAGTTACAAGTTCCGTTCAAAATACCGTCCAGTCGTAAGATATCGTTAGCGGCCAAAGCTTCTCTCAGGGTTACCATAAGCGGTATGCCCCCACCCACTGCTGCCTCATAACGATAATAAACACCTTGGCGATAGGCCAAATCTAAAAGCTCTTTACCGTGATGCGAAACCAACTCTTTATTCGAGGTCACGACATGTTTTTTTGCCAAAAGGGCACGCTTGGTATATTCATAAGCGGCTGTGATACCACCCATGGTTTCGACTACCAAGGACACCTCCGGATCCTCGAAAATGATATCCGGGTCTTTAATAATGCGGTCGGCCCAAGGGTCTCCGGGGAAGGCTTTCTGGTCTAAAATATATTTAACAGAAAAAGAAAGACCGGATTTACGCTCCAGACTTTCCCTCTTCTCTCTACATAAATAAGCCACACCGCCACCCACGACGCCATAACCCATAATGGCAATCTTAATCATTCACCTATACCTCCTAGTCATCCTCGTTTGCCAAAAAGTCGACATGCCTGACACCGGCAATCCGGCTAATCTGCCGTCTCAAACGGACACGGTCAATCTCTGCATCCGAAAAGTCGACACTAAGCATTAAATCAACAAAACCGTGTCTAGGCAAGCTTTGTGAAATATTGAGAAGCTTTGCTCCCTCGTCATTTAATAAGAGAAGAATGGACGATAGGGCATCGGACTCCAGGAGAAAACTGGCAATGATAGTAACCGGATCGGATTCATGGGGATCTTGATAGGATCTGACAAAATCTCTGTACTTATAAAAAGCAGATCGGCTCATGCCTACAAGCTGGACCGCTTCATTCACCGAATCCACGTCACCGGACTGTAATAAGGCCTTGACACGCATGACATTGGTATAGACATCGGGTAAGACTTCGGTCTTAATAACCAAATATTGGCTAACCGGAATATCTTCCACACGGATGCCGTATTTTGAGCCTGATTTCGCCATGTATGTGCCTCTCTAAAGCCGTTAAAGCCATTTTTTACAGTGTCCACACCCGGTAGAAAAGACTGTCCGCCAGTCATGTACATGTAATCTTTCTGTAATATAGCGTAATAATGTGCACTGGTCAAGGACACATAGCTATTTTGAGGCAAAAAAGTCCCCCCTGTCGAAACAGAGAGGGCGTTTTTATAATGTATTAAGATAAGTTTCTAACTTGGCCAAAGCATTAGCTCGGTGACTTATTTTATTTTTCAGGTCCGGACTGATTTCCGCTGATGTCTTACCGTATTGGGGCAAGAAAAACAAAGGATCATAACCAAAGCCGTTCTCCCCTCGCCTTTCCGGAATTACCAATCCCTCCATAGCCCCTTCAAAAGTCTTGGGTTCCTCTTTGTCTTTTTCCCAAAAACATATGGCACAGCGAAAACGTGCCGTCCAGTCTTCGGGCTCCAGGCCGGTTTTACGAAGCTCCTCCCAAAGCAGTTTGCTTTTATCCTCATAAGACCAGTCAACACCGCCATAGCGTGCGGAATAAATACCCGGGCGTCCGTCCAAAGGGTCCACTTCCAATCCCGAATCATCCGCCAAAATATAGGCATCCGGATACAAGTCATGATAGGCCTTTGCTTTTAAATAGGCATTCTCGGCGAAGGTCGTCCCGTCTTCTACAACATCTAAAACAGGTCCCACGTCCATGGCTCTCTTGACTTCAAAATGCCGGTCACGGAATATCTGCTGTATTTCGCGCACCTTATCTTTGTTACCGCTGGCAATAATTACTAATGCTTTATCCATATAGTCCTCCTAATCTACCCAGCTGGGCGGGAACAAATTCTTTACGGTCGATCCCTGGCTCTTGCCCCAGGCCAAAGGATAGCCTTCACATAATATGGGCACATAAGCTCCCGGAGCAATCTTATCGACTTCGTCCTCTTCCAACACCAAGGTTCCGCCTTTGAAAACCGCTCGGGTCTGAGAATCTGTATGGCCTAAATTTAAGCCCGCCTTCCATATATTTCCCGGCATAGCCAAGAGCCAGGCATGGCTGGGAACTAACGTGTAACTTTTGTCTTTCTTTTGCTGTTTAAGTTCGCCTAAAAAAAGTCCGGTTTTAAGGGGCTTAAGACAATCCAGTCCCGGCAGGGCCTGTTTTTCTAAAAAAGCATATTTTCCGGATAGGCTTAGTTTCCCCTCTTCCATTAAATTAGTAAAAACATCGGACGCCTCTTTTGTCATATGCTCTATGGCAAAATTTCTGATGGCCAAAGTCGCTTCCGACAAAGTCGGACCTTCCGCCTGAAGTGCTTTTTTCATCTTGTTTTTACCGGCGGAAGAAAAACAAGCTAAGTAGGCTTTGGCCACAGGACCTTTGGCCACTTTTCTTAAACGAATTTGAAATTGGCCCTCGCCTTTCCCGTCCTGGGGCCAGACCCTAAGTGCTGCCCTGCTAACCTCAGGCAAGATGCCTTCTCCTTCTAAGCCGCTCCTAAGTCCGTTACAATTTTCCAAGGTCTCTTCTTTCTCTGCCGTAAATTCCGGATGCGTCGAAAGAAATTCCGTAACAAGCTCCTCATTTTCATAGGTATTAAAGGTACAGGTAGAATACACCAGACAGCCTCCGACCCGGAGCAAAGAGGCTGCGACTTCCAGCAGATTCTCTTGGACCGGTCTTATGCTCTTTGGCCCATAATCCGACCAACTGCGTACAGCTTTTGGGTCTCTTCTAAACATACCTTCACCGGAACAAGGCGCATCCAATTGCACTTTATCAAAAAAGCCTTCCCAGGCTTGGGGTATTCCCTTCACCGGATCGAAACTTGTAATATAGGCCCAGGCCAGGCCCTGTTGTTCAAAGTTTCTCTGTAAGATTCTGGCTCTGGAACGGCTGATATCATTGGATACTAAGATCCCCTCACCTTGCATGGCCGAAGCCAGCTGCAGACTCTTCCCTCCCGGTGCGGCACATAAATCAATCACCCTGTCTCCGGGTTTTGCCTTAAGGAGCCTTGCCGGTACCATGGCAGATGCCTCTTGAATATAGATAAGGCCCAAACGGTGAGCAGTGCTTAGGCCCGGTCTAAAATTCGGAGGAATATAGTAGGCGTCAGAAGCCCAGGGAACGGGCTTAAGATAGTCTTCCGGACCATAGGGCAATTCAGGGAAATCTCTGCAAAAGGATTGGGCCAAAAATGTCTTATCCGTCTTTGTCGGATCGTGACGCCAAGATCCAACCGCCTCACCGTCAAAGGCTTGCAAAAACAAGTCCCAAGAGGCCGGATCATGGGTATCGAACCGGGCTTTCATACTGTCTATAAATGCTTGTGGTAAATTCATGCCTGCTCCAAAATCTCCGCCATGCGATAGGCAATTTCTTTGGCCGTACCGACGGCAAAAGGATCGGGAAAGTGTGCCCTGGCCAGCGTTCTTAAGAAAGTCTCATCCAAAGCCAGGCTGCAAAAATCGTCATAGAGTTGGTAGGCCTCTTCCTGATCTTTGTAACTCAAGCCAATAAGGTAAAGCGCCATAAAGTCAGGCAAGACCCGGGTCAAGGACCGGCAGGGATAGTCAACCAGGGCTCGGCAGGCCTTGTTGTCCATCCAAAACAGACTTTCCGTGAAGTATTCCATGTGGTAAGTCTTCCTTAACTCCTGCCAGCAATTGATACGTTCCAACATCTGCATAGCAGGATTTTGGTAGATAGCTTCTTCAAATTCATCAATCATGCATGCGAAAAGAATCTTGCGAATCATTCGATTCATACGGTCTTTCAGATATAGCAATCCGTCATCGGGGAAAAAGAGATCCATTTTCTTTAAGGTCAAAGCTTCCATACCTAAACCCCACATGCGCCTGTGTCCGTAAGGAATGCCTAAACTGTAAGCAACGGACTTAAGTGAGGTCGCAGCGGGATTTTTTAAATAAGCGTAGAGTTCACCGGTCTTCTGAATAAAGTCCACGGTAAAGGCCGATGTCTCCTTATAAGTTCCGGTCAGAAGCGGCCTATCCGGCCCTGCTAAGTAATCGACACTGAGCGGATGGCTAAAGGCCAAAGGATAAGCATCCAGGCGAATAAATCCTTTCTGGCCCAAATCATACAAGAAGCCCTTATCGGATCGGTCTAAAGAGTTATCTACAGCCAGAGAAGCTTTTTCGAAAAAAGCCTTGGGCCCTTCCGTAAAAACAAAAGTGGGGCTCGAAGGATACACACTCTTTCTCCCCTTTTTCATATCTTCGGGGAAAATCTCTTCTAAATGCCTTAACTCCCAGTCTTCGTCTCCGTAGTAGGTTTCATAATAATGAATAACATTATCTTCTATGGTCTCATAAGACCTCATGTATTCTTGCGTTGTCGGCTCTTTATAAAATTGGCCTTTGTCTTGGTCCTGACCCAAGCCCAGACTTTCCATTTTATAAATATGGAGAGGCAGAAAATAACGCTTGAGCTGGTCTCTTAAAGTTCTTAAAGCCTCCGGTGTGGTATCGACGTAGGCGTTTTCTAAAAAGACCCAGTCATTAAAGCTGCTTAACTCTAGCCCTTGACTGATTTTTAAACGCGTCTTAACCAACTGATCAAAGAGGATGTCTGTTTGGCGCACCATAAATTTATCGAGTTTAAGAGGTGCTAATTTGGCACGTTCGGCAAAAAATTTATCCTCCAATTTAGAGGCCTCTGCTCGCTCCTTCTTTAAGCCCAAACTCTTGGCCATATAGGATGCGTTGACTTTAAGGAAAAAGTTTTTGCCCGTAACCAGGCTAAGTTCTTCTAATAAAGGAGAGTCCAGGAGTCTTTCGAAGGTTCTTGCCGTTTGCTCTTCTACCTCGGGTAAATAGAGCTTCACCTTCTGGTAGTCCTCCAAATATCTATCTCTGTCCGGACCGATTTGAAGGCTTAAAGTGGAAAGAACATGATAGCGATCTAAAAAAAGGTAGTGAATCCTGTTTATTTTTTCGATTAGAGCCAAAAGTCGTTCCATATCTTTGATACCGACAAGTGACCGGGAATAGGACTTAAGTTTAAGGAGCAAACTAGGATAGTCCGGAGCTTCCGGATTAAAATCCTCAAACCGGGCGCTATTATGGGCAAAATCTTGCGTTGCAACCGGACCTATTCCTCCTCCCGGCTCTACCCCTAAAGGCCAGATGCCGGACAAGGGCTTCTGGACGGAAGCAACCGGTGCATGATTGGGTTTTATGGCAGGTGCAGGTCTTTTTTTCTTCATTTCGCTTTAAGTTTATTGCTATGCTGTCAATGCTCGAAGCAGAATTCTACATTCGCTCTACGGTCTTAATGCCTAAGAGATTAAGAGAAGTCTTCACAACATTGGCAAAGGCCAAACATAAACTCAGGCGAGCTTTTTTATCCTCTTCATCAGGCGCCGTCAAGATGGGCATTTGGTTATAAAAGCGACTGAAGTTCCTGCAGACCGTCATAACTTGTCTGGCGAAAATAGAAGGTTCATAGGCCTTAACAGCTTGTTTCAGACTCTCTTCCAGCTGAGCTATCGATTTGGCCAGAACAAAGGAGGCATCCTCACCCAAGCGAACGGGTTCAAAAGCCATGATTTCTTCTTCTGTATAACCGCTCTTGCGAATAATGCTTTTGGCCCGGGCATAGGCATATTGCATATAGGGAGACGAATCTCCTTCAAAGTCCAAAATATCTTCCCAGCGGAAAATGATGTCCTTCTCGCGTCCGTTTCTAAGGAAAGTGTAACGGATAGCACCCAAGCCGATAGCCTGCGACGTCTCCTCGATTTCCTGTTCGGTCATAACTTCATCGCGTGTTTTGTTGTTTTCTAAAATAATGTCCTTGGTCTTCTTGACTGCCTCATCCAGCAAGTCTTCCAAATAAACCACATCACCGCTTCTGGTCGATAAGAGCGCTCCTTCCGGGAACTTCACCAAGCCGAAACCGACGTGGACACAATTGTCGACCCAGTCGTAACCGGCCTTCTTCAAGACTGCGAAGACCTGTCTGAAGTGAAGACTCTGCGGCAAACCGACAACGTAGACATTTTTATAAAATTTATAGGTGTCGTAGCGATATTTTGCAGCGGCCAAATCCCTTGTTGCGTAAATAGTAGAGCCGTCCGACTTCACAACAATACAAGGCGGTAAGCCTTCATCGTCCAACATGACTACCTTGGCACCTTGCGATTCTACTAAAATACCCTTCTCTTCCAGCTCCTCTACCAAAGGAGGAATAAGGTCGGAGTATGCGGATTCGCCGCGATAAGAATCAAAGCTGACATCTAAGCGATCATAGATTCTGTCAAACTCACGGATGCTGAGTTCCCTGAAATCCTTCCAGAGTGCATACTCACGCGGCTGTCCTTCTTCTAAAGCCTTGAAACGTGCTCTGGCCTGGTCTTCAAGTTCCGGATTGTCCTTGACTTCTTGATGGAATTTGACATAGATGCGCAAGAGCTCCTTAATCGGATTCTCATCCAGAGCTTCCTGGTCCCCCCAATTCTCATAAGCCACAATAAGCTTACCGAATTGTGTACCGTAGTCACCCAAGTGATTAATTCTTTCCAAATCGTAGCCCAGGTGACCGTACATTCTGGCCAAAGCATCACCTAAGAAGGTCGTGAAGGCATGGCCGACATGGAATGGTTTGGCGATATTGGGTGAGGAGAACTCTATGCAGACCGTCTTCCCGCTCCCTTCATCCGAAGACGCAAAACGCTCCTGCTTCTCCAACACGTAGCGAATGAGGTCTGCAGTGTAGCGGTCTTTATTTAGAAAAATATTTAAATAAGGCCCCTGTGCCTCAATGCGGTCCATCCGATCATTCAAGCCTTTTTCTTTTGCTTTATCTGCCAGGTCCTGGGCTATGGCCTGAGGCGCTTTGCGGTAGGCTTTGGCCAGGCGAAAACACGGCAAGGCAAAATCTCCCATGTCCTCTCTGGGGGGCACTTCTAAAACGTCTTCTACAAAAGTCCGGTCTAAATCCAGTTCTTCACTTAAATAGTCAATAATAGTCTGCTTATAATCCATAAGAATTCTCCGTTTGATTAGTACTCCACATTATAAGTATAGTCGGAAACTTTCGCAATTTGCCCCATACCGCTATAATGATAAGGATATTAGGCCCATGGGCCTCTTAGCGGAGGGCATGAATATAAAATGATTGTTTGTAAAAATTGCGGTGCTAAAAACCCCAACGACCGCTCGGTATGCGTGAAGTGCGGAGCATTCTTATACGAGAAAAATCCCCAATTCGAAAAAGATCCCAAAGTATTACGTAAGATGCGTTGGACCAGGATTTGGAATACCATTAAATCCATGGGGCTAATGATTATTGTTTTACTGGTCTCTTTTATTGTCTTGTCTGTATTAATGTTTTTCGTTATACGTTTCGTTAGTTCCAGGATGGACTGGCCTACGGAGGAAGAGCTTCAACAGGAAATGGAAGAGTTTCAAAAGGCACAGGAATCTTATGAAGCTGAACAAAGCAAAAATAATGCCGAATCGGATACTACCAGGTCTGCTTTGCCGGATCACCCCGATCCCAACATGCCTCAGGGTAATTTGATGATAGAGTTTTCTTTACCCGAATAAACCAAACTGAAAAGCTAAAGCAGCAATAATCCTGATGAATGTAAAAGAGCTGACTTCCTAATGCTAGGAAATCAGCTCTTTTCTTTCGCTTACTCTATAGTGTTTGCGAAGGAGCTATTGATATAAGGCTTCGTAGAGCTCCAAGTACTTTTTGGCCGAAGTCTCCCAGGAGAAATCTTCTTCCATGCCGTGATGGACCAAGATATCCCAATCTTCCGGACTCTCCTGATAAAGCTTCATAGCATCCTTCAACAAAAACAGCATGTCATGGGCATTAATATTGGGGAAGCTAAAGCCGTTACCTTCTTTAGTCTCCGGATTGTAGGCGTGGACTGTGTCTCTCAGACCGCCCGTCTCTCTAACCAGAGGGACATTACCGTAACGCATGGCAATCATCTGCGACAGGCCGCAAGGTTCAAAGAGTGATGGCATAAGGAAGATATCTCCCGCTGCGTAAAGCTGCCTGGCCAATTCGTTACTGTACATGACCAAAGACCTCATATTGGCATGGTGGCGGTTTTCAACCTCTCTTAGAGAGTTTTCATAATCCGGGTCACCGGTACCTAAAATCAAAACCTGACAGTTTTTCATCAAGAGTTCATCGATGACTCTCAAGATAAGGTCCAAACCCTTTTGATCCACCAAACGCGTAACCATAGTAATCATGGGGATATCGGTATCACGTTCCAAGTCCATGGCCTCCTGCAAGGCGGCTTTGTTGGCCTTCTTCCCTTCCCTATAATCCTCGACGCCGTAGTTCTTAGCTAAGCAGCCATCTGTTTGAGGATTCCAGTCGTCGTGGTCAATACCGTTCAGGATACCGCTTACTTTATAAGAGAAGGTTCTTAAAACACCGTCTAAACCTTCACCGTAATAGGGCATGAAGATTTCTTTGGCATAAGAAGGTGAAACGGTTGTAACCTGGTCACTATAGACAATACCGGCCTTCATAAAATTGGGTAGGCCGTCCTTCAGAATGCCATAGTCATTGAAATATTTCTCAGGTAAATCCATGAGGTCGGCAACTTGCTCAACACCGTGGATGCCCTGATACTTCAGATTATGGATGGTAAACACCGTCTTAACATCGGTTAGATAACCGTAGGGTCTATAGTGCGCATCAATTAGACAAGGCACCATACCGGCCTGCCAGTCATGGCAATGGATGATGTCCGGCATAAAATCGATAGGTTCACCCAAAGTCTCCAGGCAAGCTCTCTGAAAGAAACTGAAACGCTCAATATCGTAACTGTATTCCGTATAAATCTCAGGGCTGTTGAAATAGAACTCATTGTCGATGAAGTAGTAAGTAATACCCTTATACTCCATACGGAAAACACCGCTGTAGACAGACCTCCAGCCCATTTTGAGAGTAGTCCAGCGCATGAATTCCATCTGCTTAATATACTTCTCTTTAATCTGACGATAGAGGGGCATCATCACCCGGCAATCCATGCCCAAATTATTAAGCTGTTCAGGCAAGGTTCCGACAATGTCTGCAAGTCCCCCGGTCTTAGCAAATGGTGTACACTCACTTGCTATCATCAAAACTTTTCTTTTACTCATACTACTGCTCCCTTTCCAATCACTACAGGATATTCCTTTTGGCCGATAAGTCGGGTGCCGTCACGTATGATGACATCCTTGTCCACAATAACATACTCTAATTCGACATTGTTTCCTATCTGTGTATTTTGAAAAATAATGGAGTTTTTGACTTCACTGTTCTTTCCGGTGTTAACGCCTCTAAACAATATGGAGTCACAGACCCGGCCGTAAATATGGCAGCCGTCGGCAAGCAAACTGTTATGAACCTTAGACCGGTTCTCGATGTAAGCAGGTGCTTCATCCTTTACCTTGGTATAAACGGGTTCCTTGCTCCAGAAGATGGCTTCGTTAACCTCGGGATTCAGGAGCATCATGGAGGCCTCGAAGTAATCTTGAATATCACCGATACGTAAAACCGGGTCGTTATACTCATAGGTATTGATATTAATCTTATGACACTTACGTAAAATCAGTTCCATGCTGAGATTTGACACACCCAGCGAGACCGCATCCGAAATCAGGTCCACCATTAGATTCTTGGAAAGTATCATGACACCCAAGAAGTTCTTGTCACTGACGGGTTTCTCGGGATTGGAATAAACATCGATAACCCGACCTTTATCGTCAGTTTCCAGAATAATATCGGTCTCTTTGCCCCTGGCACCATCATGGTTATACATAACGGTAATCTCGGCATCAGATTTTTCATGCGCATTATAAAGGTCTTCAAAGTCCGTACTGAAAACTACGGTTGAATTTCCGATAATGACATATTTGTGGCGACTGCCGGATATGAAATCCAAAAGCCCCTTTAAATCATCCGACTCATTGTAGTAATTCTCGGAAGTCAGATAGGGTGGTAAAATATGAAGTCCCTGAAGTTTTCTGTCCAAATCATAAGCCGATCCGGTCCCCAGGTGGTCCATAAGGGACTTATATTTATTGAATGTGGAAACGCCGACCAAAGTAATACCGGAATTGGCCATATTGGAAAGCATGAAATCAATGATTCTATATCTTCCTGCAAAAGGCACGGCGGCCAGTGCTCTGGGTCTGGACAATTCGCTTAAGTGAACTCTTTTATCGTCGGCTACAATAATTCCCGTTGCATCTACAAACATTTTGCTCCTCCTAGTTGACCATTCTGTATTCCCTGATTGCACTGTCTTCCTCGGACATGTCGGGAAGTACTTCTACTATACAATTTCCGGGAATCTTAATATTGTCTTTCATCACCACACCCGAAGCTACAACACTGATATCGTCTGATGCGTACTTGTTGCTGTAGGGATTCTCTTTATCGGCCGGTCCTCCAATCTCACAATTCTGACCGACTTCGGCGTACATACCGATAATGGCCTTTCTGACAACGGCACCTTTACGAACAACAGCACCGGGCATGAGGACCGAGTCATAGACCTCGGCGCCCTCTTCGATGTAAACCGAGTGGGATAAAACACAATGTTCAACCTTGCCGAAAATCCTGCAACCGTCTGTGAAAGCGGATCGGTTAACTTCCGCACCGGAGGCAACATAGGCAGCCGGCTTGACCGGGTTTTTGGAATACACTCTCCAGCTGGCATCTCTTAAATCGATTTCATCCGGACTATCCAGAATATCCATATTACCTTGCCACAAGGAAGCAATGGTTCCGACATCTTTCCAATAACCTTTGAAGCGATAGGCAAAGAGTTTTTTCTTCTCATTGAGATACTTGGGGATAATATTCTTGCCGAAGTCGTGCTGAGAGCTATCGTCATCATTGTCTTCCAACAAGGCTTGTCTCAGACAGTCCCAATTAAATATGTAAATACCCATGGAGGCTAAATTGGACTTAGGTTCTGAAGGCTTCTCTTCGAATTCAATGATATTGTCATTTTCATCCACATTCATAATGCCGAAGCGCGAAGCCTCAGACCAATCGACTTCCAAGACAGCTATAGTGGCATCGGCTTCTTGCTCCATATGTTTCTTAAGCATCTTGGAATAGTCCATTTTATAAATGTGGTCGCCTGATAAAACAATGACATACTTGGGATCAAAGCTGTCTACAAAACTGATGTTCTGGTAGATGGCGTTAGCCGTATTTTTAAACCAGGCCATGCCTTCGTTATGTTGGTAGGGCGGCAGGATATATGCACCGCCGTTATTGCGATCCAAATCCCAGGAATGGCCGTTGCCTACATAGGTGTTTAAGGCCAAAGGCTCATACTGGGTCAAAACACCTGCCGTATCGATACCTGAATTCGTACAATTACTTAGTGTAAAGTCGATTATCCTGTACCTGGACCCGAAAGGTACCGCAGGTTTGGCCATAGTATTGGTTAAAGCCCCTAATCTGGAGCCCTGGCCTCCTGCCAAAATCATTGCTATCAAATCTTTCTTTGCCATGTGTTGCCTCCATTTTTCTATACACAGTCAAAAGTTGCCTTACATTTGACTTGAGTTGTTGTCGTTGTCGTCCAATTGAATTGCCTGTCCGTTCTTTCCATTAACCTGTCTGCTATCGTCTTCAGATAGCGGAACTTCCGGATCGAAGTAGGTCACACCGTTTAAAGGAAACTCTTCTTCCAAAGAAAAAACCAGACAGGATAAGGGCGGCAAATTAAGCTTCATAGACTGATTGTAGCCTTTTAACTGAATGGCTCTGGATTGGAAATTCCCGCCTTCTGCGGACGGCAGAAGATTCGGTACATCTTGCTTAATTTCTTCTTCTGTATCCCAGGTGTAGAGACCTTTTATCTCTTTATTGGCATCGGCAATAAGAGTATTTTCTCTCGGTAACATCACTTCGTAATCCGAGCCGCCCCATTTGGCCGCGTCCGAATTCAAAATCAGTTTGTACTGCCCGTGCCTGGGCATGGGTAATTTATAGTTATTAACCGGTGCCGGCGTCATGTTGTAGACAAAGACCAGAATTCGACCGGACTTGTCTTTGCGATACCAGCTATATACGGAGTTTTGCTGGTCATCAGCGTTAAGCCACTGAAAGCCTTCCCAGGTCTTATCGTCTTCCCAGAAAGCCGGTATATCCAAGTACATATGATTTAAAGTCTTCACATATTCGTGCAACTTGTGGTGCATGTCATAATCCAAGAGGAACCATTCCAGCTCTTCATAAAACCGCCATTCGATAAACTGGCCGAATTCCGAACCCATGAAAATTAATTTGGCCCCCGGATGCCCCATCATATAGGCGAAGAAAATTCTAACCGAAGCAAACTGCCGCCAAAAATCTCCCGGCATTCTCGAGATAAGCGAACCCTTCCCATGTACCACTTCGTCATGAGAAATAGAAAGGAGAAAACGCTCATGGAAGTTATAAAGCATGGAGAAAGTAATCTTATTATGGTGATAGGATCTGTAAATATAATCCAATTGAAAATATTCCAGGGTATCGTGCATCCAGCCCATATCCCACTTGAAATCGAAGCCTAAACCGCCTTCTATAGGGTTATGGGTTACCTTAGGCCAGGAGGTCGACTCTTCGGCAAAACTTAAAACACCCGGATAATAATTGTGAATGTAAGTATTGAGCTCTTGCAAAAAGCTAATGGCCTCAAAATTCTCTGTACCGCCTTCGGCATTGGGCGTGTATTCATTACGGCTATAATTCCTGTAAAGCATGGAGGAAACAGCATCCACTCTTATGCCGTCAGCATGGCATTCTTCCAGCCAATAGACAGCGCTGGAAAATAAAAAGGACCGCACTTCCGCCTTGCCGTAATCAAACACTAAGGTCCCCCAGTCTTGGTGTTCGGCCATGAGCTTGTCTTGATATTCAAAGCAAGGACTGCCGTCAAAATAGGCCAGACCGAATTCATCTCTGGGGAAGTGCGCCGGAACCCAATCCAAAATGACGCCTATATTCTTCTCATGCAGATGGTTCATAAAGAACTTAAAATCATCTAAATCGCCGAGTCGTCTGGTCGGAGAGAAATAGCCCGATAATTGGTAGCCCCAGGATCCGTCATAGGGATACTCCATAATGGGCATGAGTTCCACATGGGTGTAACCCATGTCCGATACGTAGTCAGCTAAAATGGGCGCAATTTCACGGAAAGTATAAGGGCTGCCGTCTTCCTTGCTTCTCCAAGAAGGTAAATGGACCTCATAGATATTAATGGGACTGCCCATCCTATCCAGCTTGGCTCGCTTGGCCAAATAGTCCTCATCATTCCAGCTAAATTCTTCCGGTACATAAAGGACCGATGCCTCATTGGGTCTAAGCTCGGACTTTAAAGCAAAGGGGTCGGCCTTGTATCGGCCTTCCCCGTCTTGTCCTACTACATAAAATTTATAACACTGGTCCTCCTTGGCACCGGGGACAAAAGCTTCCCAAATACCGGTCGTTTCCAACTTACGCATAGGTGCCTGACCGGGACTCCATTGATTAAAATCACCCACAACCGAAACATCGCGGGCATTAGGAGCCCAAACACTGAAGAAAAAGCCTGCTTCGCCATCTACTGTTGAAGGTTTGGCCCCTAGACACTTATAGGCTTGAAAGTTCTTACCTATATTAAAGAGATAGTGTGACTTCTCCATAATGTCCTCCCGTCATTCATATGTTACCTGTATTATACCTAACCTTCTTTCTTTTTACAGCTTTAAACAATTTTCTTTTAGTTTTTCAAAAATTATAGGGCTAATTGAACAAACGCTATAGACTTATAATCTCAATAGGGTTAAAATAATCAATACTTTTGACGAGATTACTTATGTTAAAAGTAAGTAAGATTGCCCGAATATGTAACAGTGGATTTTAACAAATAAGTAAAATCGGTCTTGACAAGACCCGACGCAATCTTTATGATATCCGTTGTCTTCAGGACATGTGCCATTAGCTCAGTTGGTAGAGCAACTGACTCTTAATCAGTGGGCCTAGGGTTCGAGTCCCTAATGGCGCACCAGAAAAAGCTCCCTCCTTAGGGAGCTTTATTTTTCTCTTTTCCCAACAGTCTTATTCATATTTATTTAAAATTAATTTTGGGACTAAAAAGGCAAACAAAAAGCCTCTGCAAATCTCGCGGATTTACAAAGGCTTTATTCTGGAGCCACAGGTGGGAATTGAACCCACGACCTATTCATTACGAGTGAATTGCTCTACCCCTGAGCCACTGTGGCGCTAGCATTTAAAGATAATATCAGAAGAAACGATATTCTTCAAATCTTTTCGACCAAAAGCTCGTAAAATATTCGGAGCCCGAAAATCCTAGTTATTCTGATAAGAGAACAGCTTTTCCTGGGCCACCCCGGCCTCTCTTAAAATCAAATTTTCATCGACTCTTGTATGCTTATAATCCCACATTACAGTTTCGCCATTGACCACGAGACCTTCTACTCCCCGGGGGCTTCCCGAATAGACCAAAACAGAATAGGGATCCGATTTTGAGCCATATGGACCTGAACCCGGAACATTAGGATTATAGATTAGGAAATCGGCCTTCTCCCCTATTTTAAAGTAAGCACTATCGCCAAAGCCCAAGGCTTCATAACCTTTTACCGTAGCTCGGTATAACCAGGTCTCGGCATCACCTGCCAAAGGATTTTCCTCGGAAAGTTTCTCATAGAAAGAAGCCAGACGCAGGTCATGGAAAAAGTTTAACTGATCGTTACTGCCCGCTCCGTCCGTGCCCAAGGTTAAATTTAAATTTCGATCTGCCATGGGCTTGGCCTTAAGCATGCCGGATGCTAATTTTGCATTAGAGGCCGGATTGTGAGCCAGGTAGACTTCTTTATCTTTTAGAAGATCGAGATCTTTCTCGGTCAGGTGTACACAATGTGCATAAATTGCACCGGGTTGTACAAGGTCTAAAGCCATAAGAGCTTCGACAGGAGACATAGCGAATTTTTCTTCAATGCCGTTGACTTCTGTCTTTGTTTCCGCCAAATGCATCTGTATGGGCAAATTAAATTCTCTAGCCGTCAAAGCCAAGTCCTTATAGAATTCTTTAGGATAGAGGTAAAGTGAATGGACTTCCAAAGAAGTCTTAATCTGTTCCTCATAGACCTTTACTCGGCTTAAGAAATCTTTAGCCCTCTCTTCATCAAAATAGTGATGACCCTTTTCATCCGTTTCTTTCATACCTAAAGCTATATTGGCTCTTAGACCTGATTCTAAAACGGATTCTACAACAGCATCTTCAAAAAAGTACATATCCGCTACCGCACCTACACCTGACTGGGCCAACTCGGTTAAAGATAGGGCTGTCGCTATACGTACAATTTCATAGTCCAAGTGCTCTTCCAGAGGGAAAATCCACTTATTAAGCCAATCCTCTAAAGAATACCTCGACGGACTGTTACGAAAGATACTCATACCCAGATGGCAATGGGTATTGGCAAAGGGCGGGAGAATCAATCGGCCGGAATAATCGTAACTCTCAATATCTTGATCTCTTAAATCCAGGGACCTCTTATAGTCTTCGTAAGGTCTACCGGCCGGTCCCACATAAGAAAATCGGCCGTCTTCCAATAGAATTCTAGCGTTTTCGACAGGGGTAAAACGCTCTTGATTTTCCTCAGGAAGCAAGAGCGTAGCCCCTATAAGTTCAATGTACTTTTTGCCGCTATCATAATCAGCCATCAAGATTCTCCTAAATTGATTTACAGGTTTTTCCCGTGGCAGTTCTTATATTTTTTCCCGCTCCCGCAAGGACAGGGGTCATTACGTCCGACCTTCTCCTGGCGGACCGCAGGTCTTTGATTTTGTTCCTGGCCGTTTTGCACCTGCCCTTGTCTGGGGGCAAAAGGTTGACCTTTACCCTGAGCTTGCTTGGCAAAGGCTCTGGCCTTCTGAGCTTGAGCAGCCTGATCTTCTTGTCTGGCCTGGGTTTCTTTGGCCTGTTCTTTACGTTCCGGCGCCCTGTTTGAAGTAAACTGCGCTCTTAATATGAGCTTGGCACAATCTTCGGCAATCGACTGCGTCATCTCTTCAAACATCTCGAAGCCTTCTTTGCGGTACTCAATAACAGGATCATGCTGGGCCAAAGAACGCATACCGATAGTGTTCTTCAAGGTATCCATGGCGTCAATGTGGTCCATCCACTTATTATCGACCGTACGAAGCATAACCACACGCTCGGCTTCACGCATAATTTCAGGTCCGCCCAACTCGGCTTCTCGACCGTGATACTTGTAGAGTGCCTGGTCTTGTACATCTACGATAAGTTCGGCTTCGTCAATACCGCCTTGAATCTTCTCGTCTAAATCTTCGTAAATCGGCAACTCACCCGTAACATCTAAAAGTCTGGCCTTTAAGCCTGCCGTATCCCACTGATCCGAGCTGGTCCAGCCATGCGAGAAGTCTCTTATCACGGTCTCAATAGTGGATTTAATATAATCTTCAAAGACATTTTGTAAATCCATACCTTCGAGAACTTCGCGGCGTTGCTTGTAGATGACCTCTCTTTGCTGGTTCATGACGTCGTCATATTCCAAAACATTCTTACGTATACCGAAGTTTCTGCCCTCAACTTTTTTCTGAGCCGATTCAATCGCATTAGACAGCATCTTATGTTGGATTTCGGTATTTTCATCCACGCCCAAAGTGGAGAATAAAGAATGCATCCTTTCTCCGCCGAATTGACGCATCAGGTCGTCTTCCAGTGACAAGAAGAATTTACTCTTACCAATATCACCTTGACGACCGGCACGACCTCTTAACTGGTTATCGATACGTCTGGATTCATGACGCTCGGTGCCGACGATGTATAGACCGCCCGCTGCAATAACCTTTTCTTTTTCAACTTCGGTTTCTTCCTTGAATTCGGCATTAAGCTTTTGGAAATGCTCTCTGGCTTCCAGGATTTGTTCATCATCGGTTTCATTAAAAGCCGTAGATGCCTCAATCAGTTCATCGGAATATCCTTCCTGACGCATCTTTTGTCTGGCCATGAATTCGGAGTTACCGCCCAGGATAATGTCCGTACCACGACCGGCCATGTTGGTGGCTATGGTGACTGCGCCATAGCGTCCGGCCTGTGCTACTATCTCGGCTTCTCTGGCGTGCTGTTTAGCATTTAAAACATTATGCTTTATACCGTTTCGTTTAAATAACTCACTTAAAATCTCGGAGTGCTCTACCGATACCGTACCGACCAGGACCGGCTGACCTTTTTCGTACGCTTCCTTAACGGTTTCAATAATGGCATTGAGCTTAGCTTTTTCGGTCTTGTAAACGGCATCCGCCTCGTCTTCTCTAACCAAAGGTTTATTGGTAGGAATAACGATAACATCCAATTGGTAGATGCTCCTGAACTCTTCTTCTTCGGTTAAGGCCGTACCGGTCATACCGGAAAGCTTATGGTACATACGGAAGTAATTTTGGAAGGTAATGGTGGCCAAAGTTTTACTTTCGCTTTCGACCTTAACACCTTCTTTGGCCTCAATAGCCTGGTGAAGACCGTCTGAATAACGACGTCCGATCATTAAGCGTCCGGTAAAGTCGTCAACAATGATAACCTCACCGTCCTTAACAATATATTGTTCATCCAGGTGCATGGTACCGTGGGCTTTAAGAGCGTTGTTGATATAGTGCTGCAGTGAGAAGTTATTCTCATCGGCCAAGTTTTCTACGCCGAAATAGCGTTCGGCCTTATAAACACCGTTCTTGGTTAAGACAGCGGTTTTGGCCTTCTCATCAACGATGTAGTCGGCATTACCGGCAATTTCATCTTTATCTTCCTTAGCATCCAATTCGGCTACCACAAAAGGAATCAGCGAGCGAACAAAAGCATCTGCTCTTACATACATATCACTGGATTCCTCACCCTGACCGGAAATAATCAAAGGCGTCCTGGCCTCATCGATTAGAATCGAGTCTACCTCGTCCACGATGGCATACTGCAACTCACGCTGTACCATCTGTTCCTTAAAGATGACCATGTTGTCTCTCAGATAGTCGAAGCCGAATTCGTTATTGGTACCGTAAGTAATATCGGCCGCATAGGCCTTTCTTCTCTGGTCCTTGTCCAAACCCGGAACAATCAAGCCAACACTTAAGCCTAAGAAACGATAAATCTTACCCATCCACTCACTGTCACGTTGTGCCAAGTAATCGTTAACTGTGACTACATGGACACCCTTACCGGTCAAAGCATTCAGATATACCGGTAAGGTCGCCACCAGGGTCTTACCTTCACCGGTCTTCATCTCGGCAATACGCCCCTGATGCAGAACAATACCACCTATAATCTGCACCGGATAATGCTTCATATCCAAGACACGCCAGGCAGCTTCTCTCACGGTAGCAAATGCTTCAGGCAATAAATCATCCAAAGTCTCACCGTTCTGATAACGCTCTTTAAGATAAGGTGTCATATCTTTAAGCTCCTGGTCAGTCTTTTGACTAAAAGTTTCGTCCAGGGCTAAGACCTGATCCTTAATTGGGTTAATCCTTTTAATTTCGCGATCAGAATAGCTTCCAAAAATTCTATCAAATAATCCCATATGTGGTCTCCATGATGTTTATAGTTTTAGTTACCATATCAAAGAGATATATTATAGCATTTATTGCAATTTGTCCTTAATTCCTTGTGAATTTTCCTCGTATTATTAAAATATAGCTTTTAACATGTTCATTCATCCGGATTTTGATAGCTCCGGCTAACCCCCGACTGAACCAAACGAAAGTCTATACCTCTTCCGGCCAGAATTGTCTTTTGCTTTTCTAATAAATCCAGCTGCGAAGCCGAGGCATTTTCCGGCACCACAACTTCCAAAACACGGCTTTTAATCATAGACGGGTGAATGCTGATCTTATCTTTTCCCCAATCTCTGGTACCTTGAAAATTCTCCAAATCCCGGGCAAAAGAATCTATTTTTTTAAGAAGTTTCTCATCGTCGCTGTAAGTCGGCGCTGTCAAATCAATGGACTTGATACACTTAGCCTCGCCATTGTTGAAAGATGTTAGGACCGGATAAGAAGATGGGAGATTTCGCCCTCTGTTTTCCTGAAAATAGCGTCCCCTATTAAGCTGAGGTAAATCCCAAGCCTTGCTATCGGCCTCCTTGTCTTCTTTTTCCAATTGCTCCTTAAGTTTATCAACGGTTTCCAAACTATAGCCGCCCCAATAAGGTAAAGGATAGCTGTAAGTTCTAAGCTTGTCTTCTATATGAAAAGGAACTTCATAGGAAAAATGATACTCTAAAACATTATTCTCGCTTCTTTCTATATAAGCGATTTCATTTTGGATGAATAAATCCAAATAGGGTGTATAGCTGGGATTATGAGTGAAATAATGCCGCTGCCTCCTCCCTATAAAATGCACATTAAATTGGTCTAATAAAAAATCGATACCCTGTTCTTTTAATGAAAGAAAACTTTTCTCTGTGTTATAAGCGTGGTCTAATAGAAGTGCCGAGCTAAGTTCTGCTTCTTCTATAGCCGAGCGTGCAGCTTCCTGCCATAAGATATCCGCTTGAACAGATAAGAGCATGGCCATCAGAAGGCCTATATAAAGAAGAAATAGCGGTAGGACGATACCGGCTTCTAAGGTAAGAGACCCTTCCGTATTATCAATAAATGTCGCAGACTTTGGCTTAGCTGTGGGGAAAACTATTTTCAAGATAAGATACTTCTTTTTCATATGCTCTTCCGTTCTTTACGCTAAAGATAAAAGAAGCCGTACAATAATACGTTTTACCCATATTCTTTTTTATATATCGGCTAGTCATCTCCAGCTTTCTTTTATGAGGTGTTATGAAGGCAAAAACACGTAAATGATCTATATAATTTACTTTCAACTTAGCCAAAGAATGCCCCGGTACCGGATAAACGGGAACTTCTTCACCTTGTAGGAGCTTTTTAACATCCATTGCCGCACGCGGAATGGCCGGAAAAATGGCCACTATATAGGCCAAAACTTCCGGTTCTATAACGATATAGCCCAGTGTTAAGACCGCGATAGCTTGCGACAAAAGTGCTGCATTGGCCTTATGAATTGCAAAGCGATTCTCTTCCACAATTTCAGGCAAATAACGAAAGACCAAGCGGGTTGAAAAAAGCATTTGAATAAGCCTGCTTAAAGTTATAAAACTGTTATCGAATCCTAATAGAATCTTCTCGGCCTCCAACATCTCACTGTAATCATACTCGCTCAATTTACGACCATTAAGACCTACATAATCTTTTCCCTTTTCAGGAATAGCCTTGGGCCCTCTTGCAAGTGAATGAAATTGAGATAGGACATACTCATGGAATATAAAGGCCTCCGTTCCAATGCCTACATTAAATTGCATTAAATTAATGCCTCGATCTAAATAGTTCAATAGCTCTTCAAGAATTCCCTTGGGCGAATCAGCAGTAAATAAGTCTCCTTCAGGTAATAAATCCTGACTATACTTGCCGGCGTCCAAGACCTGATTTTGCATCTTCTCAATCTGATTCAAAGCTTTTTCCTTTTCTTCATCATCCGCCTCTTTACTGTCACCTTCTTCCTTTCCGCTGGTACCGCTTTCACCCCATATGGAAGGTAAAAGATGAGCCTTATTTAAATAGCCTTGTGGCTTGACGGAAGGATTCAAGTCTAAAAGTTCTCGCATCGATTCAATCCTAGGCCTTAGGCCCGAATCGCTGACTAGTTCGCCTGCCTCTTCTCCTTTAAGCCTTGTAAACAACTCACTTAAAACTTCCGTAAGCACTCGGCTTTTCGAGAAAGCCAGTATTTGTTCATATAAAACTTCGTCCTCCAATTGATCACAAGCTTTGTAATCAAAAGACTCTAATAAATAGCTTTGTTTTAAGCCACTCTCAAAAAAAGAATTATTGATCAGCCCCTCTTCCAGGCCCCACAAACCGTAGCGTTCTAATAGCTCTCTGTCATAGGAAGCCATAGCCTGCTTTAAACTTAGGTCCAATAGACGATTTAATTTAGACTCTTCCGCGCGTATATAGGCATAGCGATATGAAAATACGGCTATAGTAGAGGTCCAAAAAATCGTAATAGCCAGAATAAGGCTAATCCCGCCCTCTGTAGCTTTTATCCATTTTCCCTTCATGGCCTGCTCTCCTCAAGCAATTCTTCGAGCGAGATAATCTGATCATCTGACCACATTAAAACTTCTATTAGCCTCTTGGGATTAGAAGAAGCCCGATAAATTTTATCAGCTCGGTAAGTCTTATAAATTGCCTCTTGTTCGGGTTTAAACACAGTAAATTCTCTGGCCACTGATTCGACTTCAACATATAACTTGGGTAAAGCAACAATACCGGTACAAAGTAAGATTAGGGTCAAAGGGATATGAATACTTGCTTCAAATGAATACGCCATAAAAAAGCCTCCTGTCTAGAGATAAGAAAATCATAAGACAGGAGGCCATTAAAAAGGGCCCACAAAGGGCCACAATCTTCTACAAATTTAATACACTATTTCTTCTTATCCGAACTATCTATCAAAATAGTAACAGGACCGTCATTAATAAGACTGATCTGCATATCCGCTCCGAACTCACCGGTCGAAACAGGAATGTCATAGGTCTTAAGTTTAGAAATCATGGCTTCATAAAGCGGGATAGCCAAGTCAGGGCCGGCCGCATTGGAAAAACCCGGCCTATTCCCGCGTCTTGTATCGGCATAAAGCGTAAACTGAGAGACCAGAAGGATTTCTCCCCCGACCTGACTGAGGCTTAGGTTCATCTTCCCCTCATCGTCTTCAAAAACCCGTAAGCCGGAAATCTTCTTGGCTAAATACTCTACATCTTCCGGACCGTCTTCCTTGCCGATTCCCAATAAAATAAGAAAGCCATGTTGAATACCGGCTTTCACCTCTCCGTCAATAGAGACAGAGGCCTTAGAAACTCTTTGAATTAAAGCACGCATTAATGTAGCAAATCTCTCCAGTCCAAGTCTCCGCGATCAATAGCCAAAATAAGAAGTTCAGCACTGGCCAAGTTACTGGCGTAGGGGATGTTATTGGTATCACATGCTCGCATAATTAATGTCTTGTCGGCGTAAGAATCGCTCTTGGGGTCATGAAGATATATAACGGCATCTACTTCATTATATTCCGCTCTGGCCGCAATCTGATTGGTTCCGGCTGTCACGTCCGTGGCAATGCCGTTAACCTGAAGTCCTGCCTGAGTCTCAATAGTCTTCTGAACCTGACTTACCGAAAGAACCTCATGACGGGCTAAAATCTGCTTATAAGCTATACATAAGTTAACTAAGAGCTCATTCTTACGGTTATCTGCTAATAATACAATCTTCATTCGAGTCCTCCGTCATCTATCCAAAACGTCTAATCCGTAAATTAGTGCATAATCACCTTGTAAACACAATTATTCTACTAATTATCTGTGCTAGTTACAAGTGTCATTTCAGCCTAAAAATAGGTACCAAAATTAGCCAGGTCTCCAATTACTTAAACAACTTGCTGTATTCCGGATTAGAAAGCAGGCTTACATAAGACCCTTTTCCGATGATGATATGGTCAACTAAGGTAATTCCTATCATCTTGCCGATTTCGGCAAAGCGCATAGTAGAATCCAAATCTTCGACCGAAGGGTTGGGGTCCCCGCTGGGATGATTATGAACCAAAATAATGGATTGCGCATTAGCTCTGATGGCCTCGCGAAAAATATCTTTGGCCGATAAGGTCATCCCAGTTGAACTTCCGGTAGATAGTTTTAAATCTCTAATAAAACATTTTCTTTGATCCAAAAAAATTAGATGCAGCTCTTCATGGTCTAAATCTTCTAATTTTGGTCCCATATGATCGTATACTAGATCCGGACGGTTCAATCTTATCTTGGCTTCATTCAGAACACGGTATGCTCTTTTGCCTATTTCCAATGAAGCTTTAATCTTAATAGCCTTACTCTTACCAATACCGGAAAGGTCGGTCAATTCCTCAATACTGACTTCCCTTAGGTCCGGTATGCCGCGTTTGGATCCGAAGCGGTTCAAGATAGCGGAGGCTAGGTCCAAGGCAGATTGGCCCCTTGATCCGTTTCCTAAAATGATAGCCAAAAGCTCTTGGTCACTTAAGCTCTCAGCACCTTGATAGTAAAAGCGCTCGTATGGTCTTTGCTTTTCGGGCAAGTCTTGAATGCGGATGTTTTCCATATGGTCCTCCTAAACAAAAAAGGCTAACCCCTTAAAGAGTTAGCCTTAAAATCTGTCTCTGATATGTGTAATGTATGTTTTGCTATTTAAATTTTAGAAATTAGCCTGACCCGTTGTTCTGGGGAAAGGTAGGACGTCTCTGATATTAGAGACACCGGTAAGGTACATGATGAGTCTTTCGAAGCCCAGACCGTAACCGCCGTGATGCGTAGTACCGTACTTACGAAGCTCAACATACCAATCGTAAGCGGGACCGCCCACGCCCTTCTCTTCCATCATTTTCAGAAGATAGTCCAAACGCTCTTCACGCTGGCTTCCTCCGATAATCTCACCGATAAGAGGGACCAAGCAATCAACGGCCGCAACGGTCTTACCGTCATCATTAAGTCGCATATAGAACGCTTTAACATCTTTAGGATAATCCGTAACAAAAACCGGTCCTTTAAAGACCTCTTCGGTCAAATAGCGTTCGTGCTCGGTCTGTAATTCCACACCCCAGGAAACCGGGAATTGGAACTTCTTGCCGGATTTTTCCAAAATCTCAATGGCTTCCGTATAGCTAATTCTCTTAAAATCCGTATCGGCAACCAGCTTCAATCGCTCGATTAAGTCCGGATCATTTTGCTTATTGCAAAATTCCATTTCTTCGGCACAATTTTCCAGCACATAGTGGATGACGTAGCGGAGCATATCTTCCGCCAAATCCATAACATCGTCCAAATCAGCAAAGGCAATTTCCGGCTCAATCATCCAGAATTCCGCAGCATGGCGAGGCGTGTTGGAGTGTTCCGCCCTAAAAGTCGGTCCGAAGGTATAAATCTTACCCAAGGCCTGGGCGAAGCTTTCACCGTTCAGCTGACCCGAAACACTGAGGAAAGTGGATTTACCGAAAAAGTCTTTGCTGTAATCGACTTTGCCATCCTCTGTTAAGGGTAGATTATCCTGGTCCAAAGTGGTTACTCTGAACATTTCACCCGCACCTTCCGCATCGGAAGCCGTAATGATAGGTGTATGAACATAGACAAAATTTCTATCGTGGAAAAATTTATGGATGGCGAAAGAAGCTTCTGACCGAATTTTAAAGACAGCGGAGAAAAGATTGGTACGAGGTCTAAGATGAGCAATACTTCTTAAATACTCAGGCGTATGCGTCTTAGGTTGCAAAGGATAATCCGGAGGGCAGGCTCCTTCTATCTCAATAAGATCAGCATTAATCTCGTAGGGTTGACGTGCATCGGGCGTCAGAAGGAAAGTTCCTTCTACGATGATAGCCGCACCGGTCCCCAGAGAGGACACCTCGGGAAAATTCTCCAGCTTTTCTCTTTCAGCCACAATCTGAATGGGCGTAAAGAAACTTCCGTCCGTTATCTTGATGAACGAAAAGCGTTTCTGGCCCCTAATCTGTTTAATCCAACCCTTAACTCTTACCTTTTGGTCTTGGTAAGTCTCGGGGTCTTTGGCCAAAGTATGGATACTCAGAGTCTGAATACTCATGTCTTACTCCTCTTATTTGCCGCAGCAGTTCTTATATTTCTTACCGGATCCGCAAGGACAAGGATCGTTACGTCCTACAATTTTCTCGCTGACTGCAATGTGATCGGTCCTATAGCGTTTACCGATTTCTTCAATCTTCTCTTCACTAAAAACATTAGTCCAGGAATCCAACTTAAAAAGCCAAGGCGCCTGGGCTTCATGCATGTTATAAAGAAGCTTTTCATAATCAATATCTAAGTTAATCCGGGTATCGTCTTCGATTTCATCCAGGTCCAAAGGCGTCTTTAAGCTTTCGTTAACTCCGTCCAAGAAACCTAAGAAAGACACCATATCATCATCCTCATATTCAAGGGCTTTGGCCAATTCTTTGGCCGTGGAATTCAAGGGGAAATTCGGGTAGCCTTGTAAAATCAAATCATAAGCATGTTGCTCGGTCTCATAATAATGCTCGACAAAATCGCTAAAAGCTTTCTCATTCGAATTGTCTTCTATTTTCTTATTCCATTCTGCGAAGTAGGTCATAGTTTTTACCTTTTCCTTATATTTTCATTAAGTAGTAAGGGCTAATTTACCACTTTTGACGGACCTTGTCACCTGAGAAGGCTCCAGGGCTTGCAACAAAAGAAGCTCCATTCCCATGGCCTCCGGAATCTGTCCGCTCTTAATCTTATAGTCGGTATCGGCTACCAGTAGATATATTGCTTCTACCTGCTCTTTACTAAAAGTTCTCTTTTGCTGCCATAGTTTGCGGGCTACAAAATCCACCACGTTTAATTTGGTTTTAACGTCTTCAACATTTCTGCAGTTTAAGGCGACGGCCAACTGGCGAAAATGGCGGCCTACCATAAACAATATATATTGAGGACTTTGCCTTTGTTCTATTAAATTCTGATAAAGCATGAGTGCATTTTGAGCATTTTTAGCGGCAATATTGTCGGTCAAATTAAAAATGGTCCCTTGGATATCAGGCAAAGCAATTTGGTTTAAAAGATCTAGATTAACCACAGTATTTTGACCTTTAAAGGCCAGAGCAATTTTCTCCAGTTCAGACCTTAATAAGAGCATGTCATTGTCGCATCGACTTATAAGGCTATCTAAAGCATCTCCTGTTATTTTAATACCTTCTCTTCCAAGGAAAGCCGCTCCCCATCGTTTAAGACTATCGGATTTTTCTTTGGAAAATTCGACCAACAAACCCTTTTCCTGTACGGCTTGGAGATTTTTCTTTCGTCTCTTATCAATCTTATCTTCCACAAAAATAAGGACTGCATATGGATTTGTTGCATCAACTAGATGTATCAAATTATCCAGCTGCTCGTTCGAAAGGGTCTTATCGAATAAAGCGGTCCGCCTTAAAATAATAAGACGTTTAGAGGCAATAAAGGCGGGTGTCATCAGGCTGAAAGCCAAGTCATTAAATGGAATCCGGTCAATCTTGTTCCCATAATCTTCATCTTGTTTATCAATCTGACCTGAAGCCTCGATTCCGAGGGCCTTTTCAATTGCTTTAAGAGCATGATTCAAGAGGTAAGTCTCCTCACCGTAAAACAGGTAAAGAGGCCTAATCTTCTCCTCTTTTATTTCTTGCATGAGCTTAAGATAGTTTGCCATCTAGTCCTCCTGGTCCAATATTCTAGCATAGGCGTAAGGTAAGTAGGGAGACGGACTCTCCGATATTTGCCAACGACCGGCCAAAGTCTTACAGACCTTAATAGTTCCCGTTAATTCCACTCTCCTGAAATCTCCTAGCTTAGTAGCTCTTTCTTTTACCTCCGCCGAAGGATGGCCATAGCGATTCGTCAAAGAGGCACAATTAATAATAAGCTTAGGACTTATCTTCTCTATAAAAGCCTGACTATTGGATCCTTTAGAACCATGATGGGCCAAGAGGAAAATATGTGCCTGGGGAATTAGATTAGATTCAAGGTATATTTTTTCCTCCTCAATCCCTATATCCCCCGGAAAAAATGTCTTGAGGCCCTTATAGTTCAAAACAAGAACCAGGCTTCCAGCATTGCCGCTCTTGTCTTTGCCTATAGATAAGTGCTTGCTGTCGCTCGGTATAGGACCGATGACATCAACACTGTATGATGAGCCCTTATATGAACCGGGACTTACAAATTCTATTGAACTGCCTCTTTTATCCGCCCAAGCTAATAGTTCACCTAATTTATGAGTGTCGTGACTAGCCGGAGCTGCCAAGACTATATTTCGAATGAATAAAAGATCATCTTCTAAAATCTCCATGACTCCTGCATAGTGGTCCATATCTAAATGGCTAATAAAGAAATAATCGATTTCGTATTTTTCTTGAAAGTTCAAAAATTCTTTTAACTTCTTCCCTGTTCCTACCGGTCCTCCATCAAAGACCAAAACCTCTTTATCGATTAACACGCTACAATTACCTTGTCCCACATCCAAAAAATAGAGGCCCTTACTTCTATATAAAAATATTTGTAATAATGTCATAACAAACAGTAACAAAGCCGAAACGATAGGCAGAATTTTCTTATAAGCCCAATGCCAGCGATGTCTTAAAATAGGAATTATTAAGACAGGTATAAAGAGAAAATAAAATCTCGACAAGCTGAGGCTGGGCCCTATAATTCGCCGGCTTAAAAGGGCAAAGACCGGATCAAGGCCCAGTAATAAAGTCTTCATAGCCTGCATGAGCCAATAGGCAGGTGCTTCTAAGGGTAAAGTAAGTAATAAAAGAAAGGCCCAACGTAGGAAAAGATTTAGCATAGGTAAAATAAGAAGATTCGCCAACAGAATATTGATTGTCCAGCTTGTTCCCGGCCTATAAAGAAAAGGGATTAAAAAGAGCTGGATAATAAAATATAAAGTAAGCTTTTGCCTCAGGCGAAATCCAAAACTCTGACGTGTTTCTCCGAGAAGATCGATTTCTCTTCTTTGCTGCCTCCTTAAGTTTATATAGATAGCCTGCGTGGCCAAGCAAGACATTTGAAATCCCTTATCTAAAAGCACATGAGGTCTTATAAAAGCAAGAATAAGAATCGAAGCATAAAGATAGTTGTCACCTAGGGAATGCCTGGCTTTTTTCTGATTGATAACCTGTAAGCTTTTCATCAGCGAAGCCCTGATAAGAGCCGGTTCTCCCATGCTGAGGCAAGCAAAAAAGACTAAAATACCTATGCGACTATAAAGTCTTCTATTACGTTCCTGTCCAAAGAAAGACTGAAAGGGGACCGCTACAGACAGTAACAAACTTACGGAATTTCCCGAGGCAACCAAAACATGGCTTAAGCCCAAATGCTTAAACTTATCTTGCACATCTTTTCTTAAATAGCTCCTGTCTCCGTATAGCATAGCCGTAACCAGCCCCGTAAAATCCTCGCCCGATAAAGCCGCCATTCGGTCTCTTATGGCCACTCTAAGCCTATACATTAAGCCTCTAAACATAGATGTCGGATAGAAAGCCCTTGTATCTAAAATCTTCACCGCAGAATTATCCGTAATAAAGGCACTGAAATAAAAACCCTTCTTAATAGGATAGTCCCCCCAATTCCTAAGTCCCGGGATTCTGTCGCGCGCTAAATTGGAAGGTTTAACTTCCGCCATATAAAGCTCTCCCAAGTTAAGAGGACAAGGTGTTTTACCGTAAAGCATGACCCGGAGCCCCGAAGCAGGTCCGTCTGAAATGGTGGCCTGAAGATTGTAGCTTTCTTCAGCATAATTTATATCGAGTTTATCGACCCTGAATGTAATAACAGACTTCGCCTTATGGTCCATAAAATGCCACAACTTAACCTGTCCTGTCTGATAGAGAAAAAAGAAAAGGAAAATCCATAGAAAAGCGATTTCCATCACTTTACTAATCAAAAAATCACCGGGACGGTATAGTCTCTTAAGAAACCTAAAAAGAGCCAAGCCCAGTAGCATACGAAATAAACTGATCCGCCTTACGACAAGTTCAGCCAAGACAAATAGGACAAGAACGCCCGGCAAGAGGGGTCTGTCTTTTATAAGTTGTCGGAAATAAACAATAGGCGTATGCATTAGGAACTCTTTCTCTTTTGGTTAAGGACAGTTTAGAGAAAGAGGACCTTAAAATGGGGCAACAAAATACCTCAAAACCCCACATTGGGAGCATGCGTGAGTGACTTCTATCTAAAGTTTATTTATAAAATCACTGATATAAATTCTTAACTCTTCCAAACCGATTTTTTTAGAAGAAGAAATCGCAATATAGGGAACGTGGTCGGGCAAGCGTCCCTCTTTTTCCCAGGCAAAAACCTGTGCGTTCATCTGTGACTTACTGAGCTTATCGGCCTTGGAAAAGACAATCAGGTAGGGCATGCCCTGATGTATGAGCCAATCGATAAGGGCCAAGTCTGCCTCTTCGGGTCCCCTCCTAGAGTCAATAAGAACAAGGACCAAGGCGATGGGTCGATCAGCATTCAAATAATCATCCGCCAAGCTATTAAATTGAGCGATTTCTGACTTGGACGCTTTGGCAAAACCGTAACCCGGCAGGTCGGTCAGATAAAAGGCCTTATCCACTTCGAAATATAGAATCAGTCGGGTTTTGCCGGGGCTTTGACTAACCCGTGCCAGTTTCTTTTGACCTGTGAGGGCATTGACCAGACTGGACTTACCCACATTGGATTTTCCGGCTAAAACAATTTCCCATTTGCCGTCTTCGGGACACTGGTCCAAACGTCCGGCCGTATAAGCATGTTTGGTATTTTCAAAATTAAATTTCGCCACGTCTTGATGCCTGTCCTTTTCGATGATTTCGTTTATAATAGCACGTATTAGGACTTTTCAATAGCAACGGAGGCTTATTCGCATGAATGAATTAGACACAGGCAGTAGGAGTCACTACTACGCCTATGACCAGTACGGGGCTAATCTCATGACCCCAATAGGGCCGATAGGTTTAGTACCGATGGCAGGTTCCGCCGAATTCACGGCCAAAGTCAATCGCCATTTGGTAGACAGAAGAGAGGCCTACACAACCCCTGATACGGACCAATATCCCGGATTTAAACGTTCGGACTTCAGACTGGAAGCAGAGTGTTCACGCTACGCAACCGGTGAGGGACGGGCGCTTTTTAATGATTCGGTAAGAGGGCACGATTTATTCATCATTTGTGACGTGATGAACTACCATGTTACCTATGATTTCTACGGCAAACCTAAGCCCATGACCCCCGACGAACATTTCCAGGATTTGAAGCGTATTATTTTGGCCGCTAACGGTAAGCCCAGACGTATTAACGTTATCATGCCTTTCTTATACGAAAGCCGTCAGCACCGCAGATCCTCGCGCGAATCTTTAGACTGTGCTTATATGTTAGATGAGTTGAATTATCTGGGTGTGGATAATCTTATTACCTTCGATGCCCATGACCCCAGAGTATCCAACGCCACGCCTATCTCCGGTTTCGAATCCATTCCGGTTTCCTACCAGACTTTAAAGGCCATTAAGAATAAGGTAGAAGACTTAGATTTATTATCCAATAACCTGATTCTCATCAGTCCCGATGAAGGCGCCATTAACAGGGTTATGTACTTCTCCTCTATCTTGAAAGCTCCTCTGGGTACCTTCTATAAACTTAGAGACTACACCAGAGTAGTTGATGGCCGTAATCCTATTTTGGCCCATGAGTTTTTGGGCGATGACGTTGAAGGCAAGGACGTTCTTATTATCGATGACATGATTTCCTCCGGCGATTCCATGCTGGATATTGCCCAAAACATGAAAGAGCGTAAGGCCAGGTCCGTTTACTGTGCGGCTTCTTTTGCTCTTTTTACCTCCGGCCTGGACCACTTTAATAAGGCTTATGAGGAAGGCTATATTAACGGCGTTTTAGGGTCTAACCTTGTGTATATCCCGCAAGAAATTAAAGACGCCCCCTGGTTTATCGAAGTCGATTGTTCCAAGTTCGTTTCCCTCATTATCGACGCCATTAACCACGACTCTTCCCTCACATCTCTGGTCGACCAGACCCACAAGATTAAGAAACTTTTGGATCTTCATTAATTAGAGTAGGAGCAAGACATGTCAGATATTCCAATGCGTTATAGTCAACCCTATACCTATCAAGACGAGGCTTATTATGCTTATCGGCCGGACGGGGCCAACTTTATGGAAACGAATGGCCCTATAGGCCTGATTGCCCTGCCCGGTACCGAAGAATTCGTCAATAGAATTAATCAGGAACTTTATACGATTCGCTTTAATTCACTTCAGCGTTATGCCGCAGGACCTATGAAGGTCGAGCCGGGCTTTATCCGCCACAACTACGTCATAAACGCTTCGATCAACCGTTTTTCTTCGGGTGAGGCCAAAGCCACCTTGCACGACACGGTTCGAGGCCATGACGTCTACATTTTCTGTGACGTGACCAACCGCTTCGTCTCCTATCCCATGTTCGGCATGGACATCCCTTATAGTCCCGACGACCACTTCCAAAATATTAAGCGTATTATTTTGGCCTCCAGCGGTAAGAGCAGAAACATCTCGGTTGTGATGCCCTTTCTTTATGAAGGACGCCAAGACTATTCTTCTTCCAGAGAATCCATGGATGCGGCCAATATGCTTAAGGAATTAAACCGCATGGGCGTCAAAAACATCATTACCTTTGATCCCCATGATGCCAGAGTCGAAAATGCCATCCCGCTTTACGGTATCGAGAACATCCCGACCTCTTATTCTCTACTTAAAGCCCTTCTATCCGACTTCCCCGACGAGCCTTTCTCCGATCCTAATTACGCCATGATCATCAGTCCCGACGAAAACGGCTTGAAGCGCGCAACCTACTATGCTTCTATGTTAGGACTTCAGCTAGGCACCTTCTATAGAGAAAGAGACTATGTCCATTCCGATGAAGGTTACACCATGAGCACCAACTATAAGTTCTTAGGTGAAGATATCGAAGGCAAGGTAGCTATTCTAATCGACGATATGATTAACTCCGGCGACACTCTAATCTCTACGGCCAAACGCCTAAAAGACGTACACGGTGCTTCCAGAGTCATCATGTTGGTGACTTTTCCTATCTTTACCAGCGGCATGGATGACGTCCATAAGGCCTATGAAGACGGCTACATTGATAAGATCTACGGCACCAACTTGTCCGCTCATTCACCGGAACTCCAAGAAGCCCCCTGGTACAGAGACGTTGACATGTCCGTGATGACGGCAGAGCTTATCGACGCCTTAAACCACCAGGCATCTATCTCCGGTATTCTGGACCAGTCCGCTCAAATTGCCGACATGATTAAAAGAAATGCCGACCAGATGAAGTAAATTCAGTATTGATTTATCTACAGGATTAGGAAAGCCAGCAGGAATCCCAGTCCTGTAAAGATTGCTAAAAACAAAAGCCAAGACAGGAAAGCCAAGAAAGGGTTGGAACGTCTTGGCTTTTCTTCTTTTATCGATACCGGCTTTTCCATTTGTGCTTCAGTTTGGGCATCTCTATAGACCGGCCGTCTTTCCTGAACTCTCTTTCCGGATCTGGACGGCTTATCGGCATAGCGCTGATCATAGTAACGCTCTTTTTCTTCGCGGCTTAAGATTCTGTATTCTTCCAGTTTCTCGTCTTCGCCTGTCTGTGGCAAACTTTCAGGCTGAGCTGCCGTTGAACTTGAAGAAAGATTTGATGTACTTGCACTTTCTGAAGGAACTCTTCTCACTTCCAAGCGCTCACGACGTATCTTGTTTTGCCTTATAACGGCCTCTTTCCTGGCTCGGTTAAATTGCTCTTCTTCTTGCGGGCTTAATGCGGAACTTTGGCCCTGTGATAAACCATCCGGCTCTTTTTCAGCGGGAATCTCTATTAAGATTAGGCTGATGTTGTCCTCGGAACCGGCATCTAAAGCGGCATCAATAAGCATGTCGGCTTTTATCTCCAGAGGATTTGCAGAGGCCAGAATCTCTCTAATCACAGTTCTTTTTGCATAGGCATTGATGCCGTCCGAGCTCAAAAGAAAAGTATCTCCGGGGCTGAAAGGGATATTTTCCACACAAAAATAGGAGAAATTATCTTCTTTATATTCCATGCCCAGATAATTATTGAGTACATGGCGGAAAGGATGGTGTTGTTCTTCCTCCTTGGTGATATAGCCCAAAGATCTAAGACGTGCCGCATGGGAATCGTCACGTGACAGTTGGATTAAGTCCCCCTCATGGTAGTGGTAACAGGCCGAATCACCGATGTTGGCCAAAAGCGCCCCGGATTCTTCCAACATTAACAAGCAGAGTGTGGCCCCCATATGTTCGTGGATATCATCATAAGAACGGTTGCGGTCCCAGAGAAATTGTGCCCTATCTCTGATATATGCATCTATGGCAGACCGTCTTTGCTCCTGAGGCAAGCGATTCAACTGATATTCTAAAGACTCTAAGTCCTGGACAGCCAGCCTGGAAGCGATTTCACCTTTGGCCATACCGCCCATACCGTCGGACAGCGCATAAAGCTGCAGAGGATCTTTGGCCCTAGCCTTGGCATGGAAGCTTGACCTTAGCTGATAAGCCTGTTGAAAATGGCCTCGCCAATACACATTATCCTGATTTAAATCCTTAACCGGTCCCTTGTCTGAATATACTAAAGTTCTGACGTCTAACATATAAGTTCCTTATCCTTGCTTCTTGTAAATGAAATCATGGAGTGCCGGCACCTGCACATCGGGGTCAAAAATCATGTTCCAATTGGACTCATCGGTCCAATACATATCCGGCTGGGGAACATAATACTGATGGAGGGAGTTTAGGCCGGGCAAGGCCCCCAGTCCTAGCTTCACCATTTCATCTCTTTTGAGATTGGTCTCCAGTTCAGGCAATACATCCAGACAAAAGCGTGCCTGAGCCAAATAATTCTTAGTTTTGAACTCTTTTAAGATTGTCTCCATTAGAGTCCTTTGGCGAGAGGTTCGGCCAAAATCCGAATCCACAGCTCTTACCCTGGCCCAGGAAATAGCCTGGATTCCGTTAAGTTTCTGTTTACCGCCGTGAGATAAGTAATAATCTTCCGGCTTAACCTGATGGTGGCCGGCCATGTCTCTTATCACGTCATTGGTCGCCTTAAGTTCTTCTTCGGGAACGTCAATCGTAACGCCTTCTAAGGCATCCACAAAATAAACCGAAGACCAAAAATCAAACATGACAAAACGGTCAATATCCAAATCAAAATTATAATTTAAAGTATTCACCAGCATACCCACACCGCCGTAGGCATAGGCCGCATTGACTTTACCCGTAGAGCCGTTGCCGCTATTGTACTGTACCTCGGTATCACGCAGGATTGAGCTCATTTTAATCTCTTTGTTTTTCCGATCGATGGAAAGGACAATGATGGAGTCTGCTCTGGAGACTTCTTCTCCCCTGGAATCCACACCGAATACAAGTATATTGGTAACATCTTTGGATTTTGGCTTGACCCGGCGGATGGGATAATAGGAATCGACATATGCCTTTACCTTATGCTGACTTTGCTTTTTTTCGTCGTATTCATAGTATTTTAAAGCCTTCTCGCTCAGGCCCTGCTTAGATTCCGATTCAATACCGGCATCTAAAGCATCTTCTTCTTGGGAGGTCAGAGCCTCTATATCAATGGTCTTTATTTCACCTAGTTTGGTCCAAAAAAAGATGCCGAAACCTAATGTAAGACCCAGGACAACTGCTATGATTCTGCTCAATATATGTAAAAAGCCTTTTTTCTTTCGCATGCTTACCTTCTTTCTTGCGAGGCCTAAGGCCTTGTGCCATTATACCAAGGAAGTGATAAAATATATCACAAACTTATTTTAAAGAAAGCACATTATTATGACCATTCAATTGACAGAAGATAAAAGTAATATAGACCGCTATTCCATCAATGATTTAAAGCCGGGTGCCAAGATTTATTTCATCGGTATTGCCGGTATCAGCATGTGCGGATTGGCAGAAATTTCGTATCACTTGGGCTTTGATGTAATAGGGTCGGACTTAAGAAAATCGCACCAGACTTTGAAGCTGGAAGAAGAAGGCATTAAGGTTTTTCTGGGCCAAAAAGCCGACAATATCATCGAAAGCAAACCCGATGTAGTCGTATATACCTTAGCCATTCCCGAAGATAATCCCGAACTCGTTGAAGCAAAAAAACAAGGCCTACTTTGTCTCAGCCGGGCTGAGTTTTTAGGTCTTATTACCCGGTCCTATAAGTCAGTTATTAATATTGCCGGTACACACGGCAAGACGACAACGACGGCTATGGCTTCTATGATTTTAATTGAATCCGGCACCAATCCCACGGTCCACCTGGGAGCGGACTTGGATGAGTTTGATTCGGGTACGGTACACCTGGGCGATACGTCCAAACTGATGGTATCCGAAGCCTGTGAATACAAAAATTCCTTCCTTAACTTCTATTCCACAACGGCCGCTATCTTAAACATCGATAACGATCACTTGGATTTTTTCGGCAATATGGATAATATTATCGAAACCTTTGTCCACTTTGCTTCCGACCTTCCTTCCGAAGGCAATCTCATTATCCCTTATGAAGGCGACCATATCGGCACCTTTATGGAGGGTTTTAGGAAAAGACGTTTGGACAAAAACCTGACCTTACCTAATATTGTCACCTTCGGACCTTACAGCCCCGACAAGGCCGTACAACCTACTTTCTATTATAAGGATCTCCACTATGAAGCCGGGTCTCCGAAATTTGCAGTCTATTATAACGACTCACTTTATCGTTATATTAAGCTCTCTATGCCCGGCCAACACAATGTTTTAAATGCCCTGGCTGCCATTGCCTGTGCACACTTTAACGGCGGGACACCCGAAGCGGCTCAAAAGGCCCTGGCTAGTTTCAAAGGGGCCGGTGGTCGATTCCAGAAGGTAGGAACCTATAGGGGTGCAACCGTTATCGCCGACTACGCCCACCACCCGACCGAGATTGAGGCAACCTTGGAAGCAGCCAAACAAGTACCGCATCGAAAAATTTGGCCGGTATGCCAAATTCTGAATTATTCCAGGGCCAAAGAGCAATACGATCGCTTTATCAGCGTCTTTGATGATTTTGAAGATGTCACCTTCTTCAAAATTTATACAACCAGAGAGAACGATACCTTGGGTATGAGTGCTGAGCGTTTTGCTGAAGAAATCCGAGCCAGAGGTAGGTCTGCACATTCCGCCAATACACTCGAAGAGCTCATGGCCATCTTGGATAAGGAAGTCGAAGCCGACGATATCATCCTCTTCTTAGGCCCGGACGGTATCAGAGAAATCTCCAACGAACTGTGCCAAAGTGAGAACGGTGTTTTCATGCACTTCTAGGAAGCCAAGCTAATCATTTAATTTAAATATTGGAATTTTCATAAGAAAAAAGCCAAGTCTTTAAAAGAAGGACTTGGCTTTTTTGTATCCTATAAATTTATTTTAAAGTTATTCTTGAGTCTTGTCCTCAACGTCTGACGAGTCAGTGCCGGAAGAGCTTTCTGTAACATCGGGATGCTCATCCGAAGCTTCTGTATCCTTTATTTCCGGACTTTCCGTTACTTCGGTTGTAGCCTCCTCTGAAGGCGAAACATCTACAGGTTGCTTCATACCGTAAATCTCCAGAATACCCTCGTTCTTAACATCATTGGCTCTTTGCTCTTCGGTAGTATTAGCCAGGTAGAGTGCTTCGAATTCATCACCTTCGATCTTTTCTTTCTCTAACAAGGCATTAGCCAAGGCGTCCAAAGCTCCGCGTTTCTTTTGCAAGATAGAAAGAACATGCTGGTAGGCCTCTTCAACGATTCTGGCAACTTCTTCATCGATAACCTTCGCCACGTCATCCGAATACGACTGAACCTGACCATAGTCACGGCCCAGGAAGACTTCATCGGAATCCGACCCGAAGACCAGGTTGGGGAGCTTCTCACTCATACCGTACTGGGTAACAATCTCTCGGGCAGTCTGGTTTAGGCTGTTCAGGTCACCTGAGGCACCCGTGGAAACTTCACCGAAGATTAGCTGTTCGGCTGCCCTTCCGCCCAAGGCGACTTCAATATCGGCAATAAGCTGAGACTTGGTCTGGAAGTAAATATCTTCATGGGGCTTGTGCGCCGTATAACCGCCCGCTCCACCAGCCGGGATAATAGAGACCCTCTCCACTCTGTCTGTTTCGGAAACAGTACGAAGGACCAGGGCATGTCCGGCCTCGTGATAAGCGGTAAGTAGTCTTTCTTTCTTATTGATGATCCTAGACTTTTTCTCAGGTCCCAACATAACCTTAAAGACCGATTCGGATATATCTTCATAGGTAATAGCCGTCTGATTATTACGAGCTGCCATAAGAGCCGATTCGTTCAGAAGGTTAGCCAAGTCGGCACCCGTAAAGCCCGGCGTTACTCTGGCAATCTCTTTGAAGTCAACATCGTCTGCCATGGGTTTATTTCTGGCGTGAACCTTAAGAATCTCCTCACGGCCCTTAATATCCGGCCTTTGCACCGTAACACGTCGATCAAAACGTCCGGGTCTTAATAAGGCCGGGTCTAAAATATCGGCACGGTTGGTGGCCGCAATAATAATTGAATCTTCATTAGGACCGAAACCGTCCATCTCCACCAGGAGCTGGTTTAAGGTCTGTTCTCTTTCATCATGAGAACCTCCCATACCGGCACCGCGCCTACGACCGACCGCATCAATCTCATCGATAAAGATAATGGAGGGCGCGTTTTTCTTAGCGGTTTCAAAGAGGTCTCTCACTCGAGAAGCACCGACACCGACATACATCTCAACGAAGTCGGAACCGCTTATAGAGTAAAAAGGCACACCGGCTTCACCGGCTACGGCTTTGGCCAGCAACGTTTTACCGGTTCCCGGAGGACCTACCAATAGAATACCCCTGGGGATGGTTGCGCCCAAGCGCTCATAACGCTGCGGATTTTTTAGAAAATCCACGACTTCTTGTAGTTCGGCCTTCTCTTCATCAGCTCCGGCGACGTCTTTAAAGGTAACCGGGTTCTTACCCGGATCGGCGACTTTGGCCCGACTCTTACCGAAACTAAAGGCTCCTCCTCTGCCGCCGTCCATACCTTGTCTGGAAAAAGACAGCCAGATTATAAAGGCCATGGAACCGAACATGAGCACTAACAAAATCAGGTTAAGCCACATGGAGAAATTGACCGGCTCTACATAGTCGTATTTAAGACCGGTAGAAGCCTCGGCCTGCTTCAATTCATTAAGCAGGTCCTCCATCCAATAAGGGGATATTTTCTTCGTAGCCTGCAGTGATTTATCAACCGGATTTTTAAAGGTAAGCTCCAGCGTACCGCCAGCTATCGTAGCTTCCTTCACATTACCGACTTGAATCTGCTCCAACAGCTCGGAGTATGCCAGGTTGGCTCCTCTTTTACTGCTGTTCTGGAACATGGCGAAAATAATGACGATGACCAACAAAATAATGTAAAAGGAAAGGCCACTGGGTCTTTTATGTTTTGCGTTCATCTAGTCTCCTTCAACTCTAGCTATATAGCAAATATTATTTATATATCTTCCATGTAGCGAATATCTTTATAGTTACGATAAAGACCTGCATAGTCCAAACCGTAACCTACGATAAACTCGTCGGGAATCTGCATGCCGACGTAGTCTACCTTAAGATCTACCTCACGCCTCTCGGGCTTGTCAAAGGCCGCTACAATCTTCAAGCTGGCGGGATTTCTCGTTTGCAGAAGTTCTACCAAGCGAAGTAAAGTCCTGCCGGAATCAATTATATCCTCGACAATCAAAACATGTCGTCCGGAAATAGACTCTTCTAAGTCTTGAACGATCCGCAACTCACCGGGCGTCATGCCTGTCCTGTAGCTGGACACCTTCATAAAGTCCACACGACAATCCAGGTCTAATCTGCGAATTAAATCAGCCATAAAAACAAAAGAGCCTCTCAACACTCCTACAAGGAGTACTTCTTTGCCCTTATAGTCTCGGCTAATCTGTTCGCCCAGGCGATCACACATTGATTCAATCTCATCCGATGAAATCATTACATCACTAACTTGCAGTACCATCTTAAAATCCTCTTAACTAAAGATATGAAAGAAATTATACCATAGGGACAGCTTGCATAAAGTGCCTTCTGCCGGAAAATTCCCGCTAATAGGGACGTATTGGTCGGTCACAAAGGCTAAGACGTCTTTACCGTGAACTAAAAGCGGAATCTTATGACGAATAGCAAGGGGAACTCCCCTTAAAGCAAAATAATCTTTCAACAATTCATTGCTTCCGAAGACCTTGTCACGGCTTTCATAAGTCCTAATCCTTAGGTCTTTAATCATAGTCACGGGAATAAGCGTTTCGGTCAGAAGCTTATAAGACGGACCGGGGTTTTGGTCCGCGGCGTTTTCTTCTAAATTCTGACTGTAAGTTAAAAGATACTGACCTTCAAAATCCATAAAGGCGAAGGGGTCATAGCCTTCCGGACAAAAGTAAAAATAATGTCTATTACACGTAAAACGAATGCCTCCGGGTAGGCTCAAACTTTTCTCACCTGCTGCTGTTTCCAAGAGCTCTCGTATCTTAAAAATGTGGTCACTGCCATAATTTTTATCGACGCCGTTGGACTTTAGTAGATAAACAAGGAATTGATTTTTAAGATAAGAATTAAAATTATTAAACTGTGCCGTTCTATAAAAAGCCAAGTCCGGATCCATGAAAAAATCTTTGGAAGTCAAGGTCATCTGCTCCATGCTGTGGGCAAAGTAATCTTCTAAGAAGTAATATAGATCTTGAAGATTTTCCGCCGAACGGGCCAAAGACAGGCCTAAATTTTTCTCTTCTCTTTCTTGCCATAGAGGGAGCAGCTCATGACGAAGGAAATTTCGCCTATAATCGGTATCTAGGTTTGTTTCATCCTCTCTCCAAGTCAGTTTTCTGTCTTTAGCATAAGCATAAAGCTGTTCTTTCGTGGCAAAAAGTAAGGGCCTGATAAAGCAATCCCGCTTTGGCAAAATGCCTTTAAGGCCGTCCAAACCCGCTCCGTAGGCCAAATGGAGTAGGATTGTTTCGGCTTGATCCGATGCATGGTGAGCCGTAGCTATCCCATAGGTCTTACATGCCTTATAGTCCGAATTTTTTTGTAGCTCTTCTAACAGTTTACGCCAATTCTGATAGCGGACCTGCCTGGCCTGATCTTCCAAATTTTTCTTATTGTTATCGGCCAGTAACGGGACATCATCAATATCCACATAACAAGGAATCAGGCGGTTCTTGGCCCACTCTTGAACCAGTAAGCGGTCTTTTTCGGCCGTCAAATCTCGAATACGATGATCTTGGTGGTGGATAACAAGAGATAAGTCCTGTCTATACTCTTTACGATAACGACAAAACAAATCCAGCAGACAGGCGGAATCAACTCCTGCGGACAAACCCAGGATTAAAAGTGCCGGTTCTTCCGGCAATAAATCTTTTTGTTTGATATAGGAGGCAAAAGCATCTAATAAGTCTGCCATAACTTAGCCTCGTCTCTCCTGCTCTAAAAGGGTAAGGGCCCCGGATCCAATTGAATCCCCGGATCAAAAGCTTGCTCGGGAGGCGCTTCCCTATAATCTACTTCTTCCTTTTCTCTGAAGGTCACAATTTCCGGGAACCAATGTAAGGTAATCGGTCCGGTCTTACCGGCACGGTTCTTGGCAATAATAAGTTCGGCTTCTTCAGGCCCCGGTTGCTTGTTCTCAGGGTGATAATAAGCATCACGATACATGAATAAAACGGCGTCCGCATCCTGCTCAATAGAGCCGGACTCACGAAGGTCCGACAACATAGGTTTTTTGCTCTCTCTGGATTCGACCCCGCGGCTTAACTGTGACAAGGCGATAACCGGCACATCCAAATCTTTGGCCATGATTTTCAAGGCACGTGAAATTTCGGAAATCTCTTGCTGGCGGTTTTGCGGCTTGCCATCCGAACCCATAAGCTGCAAATAGTCGATAATAATAAGGTCGAGTTTTCTGGTCTCACTGTAAAGTTTCTGGCACTTGGACCTGATATCAGCCGGTGTCGTAGCTGCCTGGTCATCGATATATAAATTCGTTCCTACCAAAGTACGAACCGCACGGGCAATGTCCTCCATATTATCGGATTCCAGACGGGATTTTATAGCATCGGACGGAACCGTCGAAGCCGAACTGAGAATTCTCAAGCCGACTTCACTTCTGGACATCTCCAAACTGAAAATGGCAACGTAATTACCTTTAAGCGCAACATTAAGTCCGATATTGAGGGCTAATGCCGACTTACCCATAGCAGGCCTTGCAGCAATAATATTAAGTGTCTGCCTTCTAAGCCGCCCTAAATACTCGTTTAACCTGGGGAAGCCGGAATCGATAGAAAGTTTATCCGAATCTTGCTTCTTCAGATCATTAAGCGTTTCATTCAAAATAGAATTAATATGGACCAGGTCCTTGCTGTCGATACCTTCTCTGATGCGAACAATATAGTCCGACATATAATTCAGAAGGTTATCCGCTGTCTCCTGACCCTTATAACAAGCGGTCTCTAAATCCTGGGATAGGCGAAGAATCTTACGTAAGAGACTCTTCTCCTTAATCATTTCTATGTATTCGCTTGTATTATTAAGGTAGAGGGTCTTATCCGCCAAAGAGGCCAGATAAGTAGTCCCCCCCACCATATGTAAATTGCCCTGATGTTCCAGTTCGTCGGCCACACTCAAAATATCAATGGGCTTACCGAAACTGTGCATGCGGCGTATAGCTTCATAAATTACGCCGTTACGCGGGCTATAAAAGTCCTCTTCTTCCAAGAGGCCCATCTGAGCCCTGGCATGTTCATTCGTCAGCAAGGTCCCCAAAAGAGATTCTTCCGCCTCAAGATTTTGCGGAATAACCTTTTCTACCAAATTGGGATTAGAGGGAACTTGTCTGTTATCGAATGCCATGACTTCTCCTTAGAAATTACAGAGCTTCTACCTGAACCGTGATTTTTACCTTAACGTCGTTATGCAGCTTCAATTCCGCACCGGTAGAACCGACGTTCTTAAGTTCTGTATCCAGATTAATATTACGCTTGTTTACCTTGTAACCTTCTTGGGCCAAAACTTCTTCTACGTCCATAGAGGTCAAAGTGCCGTAAAGTCTTCCCTTGTCACCGGCTTTTTTCTTAACGGTGAAAGTTTGACCATCTAATTTTTCGCCCATAGCTTGAGCCTCTTCCAGCTCACGTTTTTCTTGAGCCTTACGTGCTCCGGCCTTTTGCTTCAACTCATGAAGCTTATCGGAATTAGCAGGTACAGCCAAGCCCTTCTTAAAAAGGAAGTTATTGGCATAACCGGACTTCACTTCTACCACGTCGTCCGCTTTGCCCAGGTTCTTAACATCTTCCAGTAAAACTACTTTCATCTTAAATCTCCTTAAAATACATTCTAAAGTAAAAAACCTCAACCCATGGTGAGCCGAGGTTTCACATGTCAATCTGACTTAGGCTTCAGTGTAAGGAAGCAGGGCCATCTGTCTGGCTCTCTTGATGGCCGTCGTCAACTTGCGTTGGTGCTTGGCACAGGTGCCGGTCATCCTTCTGGGTAAAATCTTGCCGTTCTCAGAAACAAACTTCTTTAACTTAGCGGCATCTTTATAATCGATGTTGTCGATATGGTCGGCACAAAAGGCACAAACCTTACGACGCGGCCTTCTTCTGTTAAAACTTCTGTTATCAGCCATATTTATATCCTTTCTATAAAATTATAGGTCGAAAGGAAGAGCTGTATCGTCGTCAGGCGCTTCAAAGAAGCCGTCGGAAAAGTCCGATCCGGACTCCTTAGTAGAAGAACCCGAAGAATAAGCATTCTGATAGTTGTTCGACTGATTGGAGTAGTTGGAAGACTCCTGCTTGCTGTCGGCGAAATAGACTTCATCGGCAATAACCTCGGTCATATAGCGCCTGTTGCCCTGTTCGTCATCCCAGTGTCTTACCTGAATAGAGCCGACGAGTGCAATTCTCTGGCCCTTTTGGAAATATCTGGCGACAAATTCTGCTGTCTGTCTCCAGCAAACTACGGGGATAAAATCCGCTTCTCTCTCTCCCTGGGCGTTTTTAAAACGTCTGTCTACCGCAACGGTAAAAGAACAAACACTTACGCCGCCGTTGGTACTCCGAAGCTCGGGGTCCTTGGTCAATCGTCCCATCAAAATCGCTTTATTCATCTACTAGTCTCTCGCTTTCTTTGTTCGGCCGAGCTCAAAAGACTCGACTACTCTTCTTCTACATTTACGATCATGAAACGCATGACGCCTTCAGTTATCTTCAGCTGATTCTCTAAGATAGCCGGAACTTCGGGTTCAGCCGTGAATAATACCACGCAGTAATCCCCCGCGGTCTGGTCGTCAATCTCGTATGCGAAACGCTTGCGTCCCCAGTGGTCAACGGAATCAACGGTACCGTTAGCCGCAATAAGGTCCTGGACCCTAGTGTGGAGAGCTTGATTCTCTTCCTCCTCTAATGTGGGGGAAAGAATGTACATAAATTCATACTTCTTGGACATAACTAAACTTCACCTCCTTCTGGACTCTACGATCTTGTACAGCCGTACAAGATAAGGATTTGCTTCTTAATAAGCAGTGACCATATTAGCAAAGAGACCCTATTAATTCAAGCGAATAGTTTACACAAAAATCCACAAAATACTACAAATGCGGACCTTGGGATGGATCTCTTAACGTTTTACAGGCCGCTTTTTCCAAACGATTCATATAAGCTTGACCCAAGCCGTTAAAATCCAGATTTTCCACCCAGATATCCGAACACGCTTCCCTATCCAGCTCTCTGAAGGCAGTAAATAAATAATGGCTGCCTGCATGGTGGTCGGCCGTATCTTCAAAGGTCAAGACCGGCCAGTGATTGGCGGGAAGTCTTTTGTTGAGCTCGGTCGAGATATAAAAACCCGGTTTAAGACCTAAGCTAGCTTGCTCTATCTGTTTTTTTACATAAGACAATTTATCTTCTAAATTATCTCCTTTAATAATATGAACGTTGGCTCGGGGGGCATAGTGCCTATATTTCATACCCGGAGCTCTAGGTTTAGATTCTTTTTCATAGTCTTCCATGGAGAATACTTTAAAACCCAAGTCCAAAGGGTCGATACCGGCCTTAATCAGCGCATCGCCGATTTGTTTGGCCGAAATACCACCCGGTCTCAGGAGCTCTAACTTTCCTCCGACCCAGGACACAATAGTAGATTCCAAACCCACGCGAGACTGGTCCGCTACGACAATATAAGGTACTCTTCCTGCCAAATCCTCATAGGCGTCCGACCCGTTGGTAGGAGAAGGTCTGCCGCTTATATTAGCGGACGGAGCCGCTATAGCCCTTCCCAAATATTTAATCAAGGCATGCGCCACAGGATGATCCGGAATACGAAGCCCAATGGTGTTAAGACCAGCGGAAGCTACGGTTTTCAAATCGCCCGCCTTTTCCATTATCAAGGTAAAAGGGCCCGGACAAAAAGCCGCCGTCAGAGTTTCCGCTACCTTATCCCAGTTTTTATAATAGGCCGCCATCCGTTCCACGGATGATTCATGCAAGATCAAAGGATTATCTTGGGGCCTGCCTTTAACACGGAAAATCTCCTTTACAGCCTCATCCAAATCATAACGGGCCCCCAAACCGTAAACCGTTTCCGTGGGGAAACAGACCACCTGTCCCTCGTCCATGGCACGCGCTATAGGTTCAAGCTCATCGAGATTCGATAAATCTTCTTTGATATAAAGTAGTTTAGTGTTCATTGTCCGTAAGGTCCTGGGCTTGCTTGGCCGCCGTTAAAGGATCGACCAAAGCATCTAATTGGCCGCCCAAAATATCATCTAACTTATATAAAGTTAAATTAATCCTGTGGTCGGTCACCCGGCCTTGAGGGAAATTATAGGTCCTGATGCGTTCGGAACGGTCACCGGTACCGATTTGAGACTTACGGTCACCGGCAATTTGAGCCGACCTCTTCTCTTCTTCCATCTCCAGAAGCCTGGCTCTCAAGACCTGCATGGCCCTGTCCTTATTCTTATGCTGAGATCTCTGATCCTGACAGGTAACCACCACACCGGTAGGAAGGTGGGTAATACGGATAGCCGATGAGGTCTTATTAACGTGCTGACCACCCGCTCCCGAAGCTCTATAGGTATCAATCTTAAGGTCTTTAGGATCAATAGCAAAATCTACTTCGTCAACTTCAGGCATCACCGCTACCGTTACGGTCGAGGTATGGATACGGCCGCCTGATTCGGTCTCCGGCACTCTCTGAACACGGTGGACACCGCTTTCAAACTTAAATTTACTATAAGCGCCCTTACCGGAAACAATAAAAGAAATTTCCTTATAGCCTCCTATTTCGGTTGCACTCTCATCAACCGGTTCTACCTTGAACCCCTGACTTTCGGCATAGGAGCAATACATGGCATATAGATCCGAAGCAAAAAGCGCAGCTTCTTCACCGCCGGCACCGGCCCTTATTTCCATAATAATGTCTTTTTCATCTCGTGGGTCTTTAGGCTGGAGGAGACGAATCAACTCATTTTCTAACTCAATCTCCTTTTCTTTGGCCTCATCCAACTCCATCTGGGCCAAATCCTGCATGTCCTGATCCGCCGAGGAATCCTCTAAAATGCCCAGACAATCTTCCTTGTTTTGCAAAGTTTTCTTATAACGGTCAAAACACTGAATCAAATCCGTCAAGTCCGCCGACTCTTTGACCACTTCCAAGTATCGGTTCTGGTCGTTCATAATATCCGGATCCGCCATCTGAGTCTGCAACTCTTCGTAGCGATCTTCTAATTGTTGTAATTTATGTAAAGTACTTTCTTGCATATGCTTTATCCTTATCTTTTTATTTTAATGAAAAACAGGATACCCGGTCACGTCCGGCCAAATCTTCGATTACGCCCAAGTCCTTCCAACCATATCGCTCGGCCAAAGGTCTAATCGATTCGGCCTGGTCAGGTCCGTGTTCTATATAAACTTCGGTCCCCTCTGTCAGATAATGGGCTCCCTCGGCCAAAATCCTCTGGATAATGTCTAAGCCTTCGGACCCGCCGTCCAAAGCTAAACCGGGTTCGTATAAATCCAAGTCGCTCGACATGAACTCATCGTGTCTAAGATAAGGGGGGTTAGAATAAAGCAAATCGCACGTCCATACTCCTTCTTTTATCTCAAGCGGCCAAAGGTCCGCCTGCTCGATTTCAATATAATCCTTTAGGCCATGATAGTTTCGGTTCCATAAAGCGGTCTCTACAGCCGCCTCACTGATATCCGTACCATATAGTTTAAAGTTATTATAACCTTTTTCTAATAGCAATTTGGCCAAAGCCAACAGAAGTGCTCCGGTTCCGCAGCCCAGCTCCGTAATACGAAGAGTCCTCTTATCCGAAGCCTTTTTTAAAAGGTCTAAAGCCTTGTTTAATACAGCTTCTACTAAAACCTCCGAATCCGGCCTAGGGATTAAGACATCGGGGTGGTTAAAAATCTTAAAGCCGTAAAAATAGGTGCACGGCAAAACCCGCCCCATAGGATAACCTTGGGCCAGCTTATCTAAAGCTTCGTCCCATTGATCAAGAGCCTTTTCTTCAGTTAACGTTCTATATAGTTCTTCTAAATTCGACCGAATCCAAAACTCTTCCAGGTCATGATAGTGGGGGGATTTTCTTAAAATTTCTAAACCCGATTTTATGAGGGTATTTTTACTTCGCCCGGTATTCACGATTTTTTCATCAAAAAAAGGACTGCCTTAAGCAATCCTTTTTTTCATTAAATTTTCAAACAGACTATTGACCCTTATTTCTACGCTTGTTGAACTTATCAACACGGCCACCGGTATCAACCAGCTTCTGCTTGCCTGTATAGAAAGGATGGCATTTGCTACAGATATCAACGTTAATGGTGGGTACGGTCGAGCGTGTTTCAAAGGTCTCGCCGCAAGCACAGGTCACAATACACTTCTGGTAATTAGGATGTATTCCTTCTTTCATATTCTCATCTCCTCACAGAAATCCGACGCGTAAGTTTAGGGCCTACGTATGTCGGCTCGGTTTATTAACTTGGATATTATAGCAGATATCTTATCCGTGTCAAATGACTTAACTAAAACGACTGACCGTCCGGCCGTTACCGTTAAAATTACTCCGGCCGTTGCTGTCCTGGTTGCCGTTTGTGGCCACATTGGCATGCATCTGCGACATAATGCTTTGATCTTTCAAAGACAGATTCAGCGACTCTACCAAATGCTCGTTATCTTTCGTCTTAAGAAGCAGGCTGATAATGAGCTCGGTTACGTCGGCAGTGTCCAACTGGCCAAAAGCCTTCCTGACACCCCAGACCGCTTCCAATTCTTTTTGACTCAAAAGAAGTTCCTCTCTTCTGGTCGAAGACGCATTGATATTGATAGCAGGGAAAATACGCTTTTCGGATAATTTCCTGTCCAATGCCACTTCCATGTTACCGGTTCCCTTAAATTCTTCGAAAATTACCTCATCCATCCTAGAGCCTGTGTCAACCAAGGCCGTGGCGACTATGGTTAAGGAACCGCCGTTTTCAATCTTACGGGCTGCACCGAAGAAACGCTTGGGGTGGTGGAGGGCACCGGGATCTAAACCGCCGGACAGGGTTCTACCGGTAGGTGTGATGGTAAGGTTATAGGCCCTGGCCATACGGGTCATGGAGTCTAGGAGGATGACCACATCTTGGCCTAACTCAACTAGCCTTTTGGCCCGCTCTAAAACCAGCTCCGTAATCTTGACATGGTTTTCCGGAGTCTTATCAAAGGTGGAGTAAACAACTTCTCCTTTAATCCTGCGCTGCATATCGGTAACTTCTTCGGGACGCTCGTCAATCAAAAGTACAATCAATTTGGCTTCCGGATTATTGATGGATATGGCATTGGCAATTTTCTGCAGAAGTATAGTCTTACCTGCCTTCGGCGGAGAAACAATCATACCTCTTTGGCCTTTGCCGATAGGGCTGAATAAATCAATAATGCGGGTCGACAGTTCCTGGCGCTTGGTTTCTAACACATAGCGATCATTGGGATAAATCGGTGTAAGGCGATCAAAGTGAGGTCTCTTGGCCATTTTTTCAGGCTCTTCACCGTTTATTTCCGTAACATAGCTGAGCGCCTGATAACGGTCCTGATCTCTTTTGTTTCGAACCGTACCCTTAATATAGTCACCGGCTCTGAGATTTAATTTTTTAATTAATTGGGCCGATACGTAAACATCATTAGGTCCCTGGATATAATTTTCGAAACGTAAAAAGCCGTAGCCGTCCGGCATAAGCTCTAAAACACCTTCACCGGTCTCCTGAACTTGTTCTTTCTTATCTTTTTCCTGATTTTTATTTCTGGGGCGTGGCCTGGCCACAAAATTATCGACTTCTAAAGTCTCTTTTTCGGAAGATTCCTCTGTTTCGGCCTCGGTCTCTTGAGCCTTAGTGTCTTCCTTGGTATTTTCCTTCGATAAGTCCTCTAGACTGATTTGTTCATCCTCATCTTGAACTTGGACCCTATCGATTTTTACTTCTTCTTGAGCTTTGTCCTCTTCGGTTTTTTTGCGTTTTCTTGTGCCGGTCGTTTTCTTCGTGCTTGTCTTTTCAGATTGTTCAGAAACAGCTGCTTTGGGTTTTCTGCCTCTTCTCTTAGCTGCCGGCTTCGCTTCGACAGGAGTCTCACTATTAGTCGAAGCCTCTTCTTTGCCACCGCTTTTTTCTACATCGGAAGAAAGATTTCCCGCAGTTTCTTCATTTTGCATCTTTTCAAAAAGGAAGTCCGCCAACTCCTGTTTTTTCATACGTTGAGCTTGGCCAATGGGCAAAATCCCGGATACTCGGACAATCTGCATGAGATCGGCCTTCTTTTTTGACGCAAAAATATTATCTTCCATGTAAACCCCTTTTTCTCTTGAAAAGATAGGCTCTTAAAAAGCCTTCAAAAAATCATAAAATAAATTGCTTGTCGGAAAAAGCCAAGAAAAGATGGCTCAATCGCTTAATGGTTACATTCTATCATTAAATTTTTATCTTGCCACAAAATTTACATTTTTCCTCAAAATTCGGCAAGGCTCACAAAGCCCTGACCAACGCATAGGATTGAAATTTATTTTATTTTCGCCGTCGGACTTGGTACAATCTCATTTAAGAGAAAGGAAGCCGTCATGTTCAAACTCATCGCAATTTTACTAATGCTTTTAGATCATGTGGCGTGGATTTTTGCCGATGTCTGGGGTCAGGAAATTTATTATATCGCAAGGTCCATCGGACGCTTGTCCTTTCCTTTGTTCTGCTATGCCTTAGCCAGAGGTTACAATAGGACGTCCAATTTTTTAAATTATTTTCTTCGCATAACCATTATGGCCATAGGCACCCAAGTCGTTTTTGAAACAGCCTTTTATATTTTTGATTTCCCTCAATACCGTTTTTACAATGTCCTTATTACCTTTTCTTTGAGCCTGGTCGTTTTGGCCGGCATGGACCTTATTGAAAATTCTTCACTGGACATGATGATTAATCTCCGCCCCCTAAGCTCCGAAGGCGAAGTAACCAAGCACTTCAGCCCGGGAGGCATCCGCATCCCACGTTGGTCGGGACAAGTTCTGGGCATGATTTTTATTCTCTTGGCGCTCTTCTTAACGCGTTTTATTCAGCCGGATTATAATTTCTACGGCATTGCCACGATCGTTTTATTCCAAAGAATTGACCAAAATGAAATCCAATATGAAAAAACTTTAAGAAAAGACCTCAAAAAAAGGCGCTGGACCAAATACTTTCTGGGCTTTTTACTCTTAAACGTCTTAAATGTTTTACCGGCTTATAAAGATTTGAACCATTATGGCACCTGGATACAAATGTGGTCGGTCTTAGCCGTTTTCCTTTTTCCTTTATACGAAAAGGAAGCTAAACCCAGTCAGGCTAAAAGAATATTTTTCTATCTCTTCTATCCCGTTCATTTTGTACTTTTACTGTGGATAAAATATATCCTGAAGATCTGACGACCTCCAGGATACTCTGTCTTGTCTTTACTATATTGCTTTACTAACTTAACTGATCAACCAGTTCTTCAAACTCTTCCACATAAGGTAAGAAAGCTTCCAGACTTTCTTCCCAGAAAGCCTTATCTTGGAAATCAAAACCGACTCTTTGGCCGACTTCTTCTACCGTCGAAATCGTTGTCGCGGTCAGCATAGCATCGTATTTCTCCATAAAAGAAGGACCTTCTTCTTGAACTTTCTCATAAAGTCCCATGGCAAAAAGTGCACCAAATGCATAGGGGAAATTATAAAAGCTCAGTCCGGCCGAATAATAATGGCCCTTACAAGCCCACATATAGGGATTGAGACTGTCTTCTACTAAGCCTTGCCCGTAAGCGGTCACTTGGGCTCTGTGCATGATGTCTTGTAGATCTTTACTGTTCAAATTTTCTTTACCGACTCGGTCAAAGACTTCGGACTCAAACAAGAATCTCGATAAGATGTCGTTAATAACCTGGCTGGTATTCATCAAAAAGCCATCCAAGAGCCCCAGTTTTTCTTCCGGATCTTGAGTCTTTTCCAAAGATTCCAACAAGAAATGTGTTTCGTTAAAGGTCGAGGCGGTCTCGGCCACCGGCATGCTGTAGGAACGATTTAGAATCTCGTGGTCTTCAATTCTCGATCCATGGTAGGCATGACCTAATTCATGGGCCAAAGTATCAATCGCCGAGAAAGATCCGTCGAAATTGGTCAATACATAAGACTGCTTTAACTCTCCTTGATTAGAGCAAAAAGCGCCTCCGACCTTGCCTTGTCTGGGATAGAAATCGATCCAATTTTCATCAAAAGCACGCGCAATAATATGCGCAATAGGCGGATGAAGTTTATTAAAAGACTTCACAAGCATGTCTCTTGCATCTTCCACGCTGTATCCCGAAGGCATCTTTCCTATAGGTGCAAATAAATCGGCCCAGTGGAGCTTTTCGTCTCCCAGATATTTTGCTTTGGCCAAAAAGTAGCGAACAAAAACATCCTTTTGTTCTTCCATAGCGCCGATTAAGGCATCCAAAGTCGGACGGGTCATACGAGATTTAAAGAGACTCTCATCCAAAGGACTCTCATAGCCTCTCTTCTTCCCCATATAAACAACATAGCCTTTGATAGAGCTAAGGGCCGGTGCCAAAGAATCTTCAATCTTAGGGTACATGGATAATTCGGTTTCATAAGCCTCGTGGCGGACCGTTTTATCGGGGTCATAGGCCAAATTTCGAATCTGTGTCAGGCTCTTTTCTTCGCCTCTGAAAGTACCCGTAACGCTGCTGGTAAGGGCGGACTGGAGGTTGGACCAAGCAGATACACCGTACAGATTCACATTGGCTAAGAGTTCTTCCATCTCAGGGGCCAAGCTGAAGCGGGCTTCAGACTTCACTTCTTCTAACCAAAAGGCATAGGGTTCAAGGGCCGGTGTTGCCTTTATCTCGTCCGCTTTCTGGGCTTGGACTAAGGTCTGGACCTCTACCATCAAGGCATCTAAAGGTGCCCAGGCCTGGCCTAAACGCATCTCTCCGGCCAATGCCCAGGAAGCTTTGGTATCCGTCGAACCGGATAAGCCGTAGTAGGCCGATAAGCGATAAGCGACACGTAAAAGATCGCTTAACTTTTCGATTACTTCTGCCAGCTCCTTGCTTCGTCCGGCTTCTACAGGTGTGTCTTCTAATAGTTTGGCCAAATCCCTTATGGATTCATCTAAAGTTTTAAAATCTTCTTCTATCCGAGGGTCCTCAGGGCTCTCATAAAGCGGGCTTAAATCCCAGCAGCCGTCTTCTCTGAGCTTTTGTTTATCATCATTCATATTCTTATAGTCTCCTTCCTTCGCAAAGCTTTGGCCAACATTATAATGGAAAAACATGTATAATGCAGTTAGCTATTTTTCATGATATAAGAAAGGACCTCTATGTCTAATACAAACAGGGGCAAGGAGTCTCATGCTCCATCCGACAAGCCCAGACGAACGAAGAATTTTAAAGAGAGAACGCAAGAATACAATCAGAACAATAACAGCAGCAACTTCAGCGCCAAACCCCGGTCTAAGAACACCAACGGCAAAAAAAGCTATTCCGGCCCTAGCAAGGGTAATCACAAAGCAGCTAACGGCACTTCTAATTCGAATAAGAATAAGTCTTATAACCGCAATAATAAAAATCGTACGCGAAAGACAGAAAGTTCCGGCGGCCCCACTTGGGCCAAAAACCGTACCGATAATGCCAAGCATAAGACCGGTCGTGATAACCATAGTCCCAGCGGCAAGACCGAACCCGTCATGAGTCCGCAATTGCAGTTTCCCAGTTTCAGACCGGGCGCCATACGCGGTACTAATATCAGAAGAGCCCAAGACCATCTGAAAGAAAACACCAAGAATTTATCATCCGATACCTTGAAGGTTATCCCCTTGGGCGGCCTCATGGAAATCGGCAAAAACATGACAGTCTTTGAATACGGCAATGACATGATTATTGTCGACTGCGGTGTACTCTTCCCCGAAGAAAGCCAGCCCGGTATTGATGCGGTTATCCCCGACTTTAACTATGTCTTAGACAATGTCGATAAGCTTAGAGCAATCTTTATTACCCATGGTCATGAAGATCACATCGGATCTTTGCCTTATCTCATGCCCAAGATTAAGAAAAACGTGCCTATTTATGCCGGTAAACTAGCCGCTGAGCTTATCAAGACCAAGTTCGAAGACCGGGGCATTCGCCAATACAGCAGGCAAGTCTATGCCGTAGAACCCGGCCATAGCAGGCGAGCCGGTGTCTTCGAGATTGAGTTTATCAATGTAAACCACTCCATAGCCGATGCCTTCTGTCTGGCCATCAAGAGCCCGGCCGGCATAGCCGTGGCGTCGGGTGACTTTAAAGTCGACTACACACCGGTTAACGGCGAATCCATTGACCTGGCCAGGCTGGCTCAACTGGGCCAAGAAGGTGTGCTCCTTTACTTAGGGGAATCGACCAACGTCAACCGTCCCGGTTTTACCATGTCCGAAAAGACAGTAGGTCAGACCTTTGCCCAGCAATTTGCCTTGGCCGAGGGAAGAATTTTTGTTGCTACCTTCTCCTCCAACGTCAGCCGCGTCCAACAGATTATCTCGGCAGCCGAAGAAGTCGGCCGTAAGGTCGCTTTGGTCGGCCGGTCTATGCTGAACGTCTTTAACGCCGCCAATAAACTGGGCTATATCCATATGAAGGCCAATACGCTGATAGAACTTCAAGAGGTCAATAATTTCCGTCCGGACGAAATCTGTATTATCTCGACCGGGTCGCAGGGTGAGCCCATGTCGGCTTTGATCAGGATGGCTTACGCCGAACATAGGTCCGTAGAGATTCAGGACGGAGACACCGTAATCATCTCGGCTACCCCTATCCCCGGCAATGAGAAGCCCATCTTCCGCGTGATAGATGAGCTTTATAAGCGCGGTGCCAAGGTAGTCTATTCGGACATTGCGGCCATCCACGTCTCCGGCCACGCCAACCGTGAAGAACATAAGCTCATGCACCACCTCTTGAAACCGCAGTACTTTATTCCCATCCACGGAGAATACCGTATGCTCTATAATCACGGTGCCCTGGCGCATGAATTAGGTATGGATTGGGGAAATATCTTTATCTTGAATAACGGAGATATCTTCGAATGTAACCCGAATCATGCCCGAATCGGCGGTTACACTTCGGCCGAAGCGGTCTTGATTGACGGTACACAGGTAACAAGTCAAGATTCTTTGGCCCTGCTGCAAAGAAAAGACTTAAGTTCGGACGGTGTAGTTTCTGTTTCCATTGTCTTAGATAAGAACAGTAATTTAGTGTCTAAGCCTTCCATCTTATCTTACGGTGCTATCTTGGACACCGACAGGGATTTCTCGGATATCAACGACCAGATAGCCTCTTTCGTGGAATCTTATGTCAAAAAGAACCGGCAAAATTCCAACAAGCTGGTCTCAAGCCTCAGGTCTCGCCACTTTAGAAACGATTTGCAAAATTATTTCTACGGTAAAACCGGTCGCCGGCCTGTGACCCTGGTGTCGGTAACCGAAATCTAAGACCTGCTTTCAACTAAATTAAGCAAAAAAAGCGACATCCCTAAAAAGATGCCGCTTTTTTATGCCCGGTTTTCACTCCGGGCTTAGGCTTTTATTTTATAGGTCTATCAGGAGCAGCCGGTGGTGGTACCGCAATCAAGGCAGACCTTACACGTACCGTTTTGGACCATACGGGTGGATGAACACGTGGGACAAACCGATCCGTCATAGAGGCGGGTTCCGTGTGTAGCCGCTTCTCTGGCCGACTCGTGGATGAAACTCTGTGTAAAGGAGTCTGCATCATCGTAAGCCTCCTCATCATCGTCCATCAATTCCTGCGTCTTCTCCTCTACAATACGGTTGAAGTTTTCTCTGCACTTAGCATCTTCTTCATCCATGAAGAGATTATCGCCCTGAAGCTCAGCGGACTCCTCAGGTTCGGGCAGGGCTTTGACGTTGGTCTTGCCGTCCGGTTTCACCTGGACTCTACTGTAGTCTCCCAACTCGATATCGATAATCTTGGAAATCAAATCCGAGATAGACGACACGTACTTAATATTAGGATGGCGTTGTACAAAGCCGTAGGGCTCGTACTTTTGGCCACGGAGCATCTTGGAAACCTTCTCGGCGGGGATGTGAAACTGGAGCATAACCGAGATGGTCTTGGACAGGGAGTTCAAAAGGCCCATGATTGTGGTACCTTCGCGGTCTGTCGTAATGTAAATCTCGGAGATGTTACCTTCGTCATCACGATTTACCGTGGTGTAGATTTTGACATTATCAATCTGAGCCGGGTGGGTTCTGCCGGAGCGAATACCCTTAATCTTGGTCCGGATGGAGGGATTGTGTTCTCTCATCTGGATAGTCTTCTGGGCTTCTTTGGCATAGGCTAATAAGTCCTGATAATTCAGATTGTCTAACTCCTGCTTAGAATCTTCTAAGTCCACCGTGTTGTTTAAAGGCTGGGCATTTTTAGAGCCGTCACGATACAGGGTAATACCCTTGACACCGGTTCTCCAGGCCAAATTATGAACATCCTTGAAGTCTTCGACCGTAGCATGCTTGGGCAGGTTTACAGTCTTGGAAATAGCACCAGAGACCAAAGGTGTTAAGGCGGCTACCATGAGAACATGGCCCTTGGGCGCAATATAACGCTTACCGGTTCCGCAGACATTGGCGGTATCAAAGATAGGCAGGTGCTCATCTTTGAGGTGGGGAGCGCCTTCGATCTTGCCGTCAATAATCATGCCGTTTTCATCCTTGCGGCCGACATAGTCGACAATATCCTTCACTTCTTCGGGGCTGTAGCCTAAGTTCTTAAGTGCATCGGCAATGACGGGGTTAGTAATAACCATGGCGCCGCCACCTACCAGCTTCTTGTAGCTGATATGGGAGAAGAAAGGCTCAATACTGGTAGCACCGCAGTCCATGGCAAAAGAGATGGTACCGGTAGGTGCCATAACGGAGACCTGGGCATTACGGAAACCATAAGATTCGCCCAATTTAAGCGCTTCTTTCCAAACCTCAACCAAGGTCTCGGACAGTTGCTTCTGCTCCATGATTTCCAGCATCTTATGGTTAATCATGATGGGCTCATAGTTGAGCTCTTCGGGCTTGTCCTGTCTGGCTCCGGCTACTCTGGCGTGGTTACGGATGACCCTTTGCATATAAGGTTTATTAATCTCATATTTGGCAAAAGGTCCCAACTGGCGTGCCATGAGGGCGGAAACCAGGTAACTTTGGCCGGTCAAAACACCGACTAAGCTGGCGGCATAAGTTCTGGCCTCATTCGAATCATAAGGAAGGCCCATGACCATGAGTAAGGAAGATAAGTTGGCCAAACCTAAGCCCGTTGTGCGGAACAGATAGGTCCTTCTGGCAATATCTTCGGTGGGGAATTGTCCCCAGTGGATGGAGGCTTCCAAAACCAGCTGTACCAGAGAAATCGTATGGAGGTAGCCTTCTAAGTCGAAAGTACCGGTCTCGGTATCGTAGAAATTATAAATATTAATAGAAGCTAAGTTACAAGAAGTATCATCCAGGAAGGCATATTCACCGCAGGGGTTGGTAGAGTTCAAACGGTTATGGGCTGCCCCTACTTCACCGTCTTCACCGGCCGGACAGGTATGCCAGGCGTTAAAAGTATCGGTAAACTGGGGAGCCGGATCGGCGCAGCGCCAAGCAGCTGTATTAAACTCTTCCCAGAGCTTGGAAACCGACACTTCCTTGTTGACGCTGGAGTCTACCCGACCTTTGAGCGTGATGGTTGCTTCGGGATGAATATCTAATTTCTGTACCTTCTCCATGAAGTCGTCATGGATACGAATAGAGTTATTGGAGTTCTGGCCGGATACGGTATTGTAGGCTTCACCGTCGATATCGCCGTCATAACCCATCTTCATCAAGGCCAAAACTTTATCCTCTTCTTGGCTCTTCCAATTAATGAAAGACTCAATATCGGGATGGTCAATATCCAAGCAAACCATCTTGGCAGCTCTTCTGGTGGTACCGCCGGACTTGATGGCTCCGGCATTTCGATCCAAGCCGCGCAAGAAAGACATCAGACCGGAAGACACGCCGCCTCCGGAAAGCTTCTCCCCTAAGCCGCGAATGGCCGAAAAGTTGGACCCGGTTCCGGAACCGCCCTTAAAAAGCTTGGTCTCGGTTACATAGGACTCCGAAATGGAGTGGGGGCCCAAAAGCTTGTCTTGGACAGACAAGATAAAGCAGGCCGAGGCCTGGGTTCTGGTGTAATCGTCCTCGGAAATTTTTACTTTTCCTTCTTGCTCGTCATAGTAATAGAGGTTGGATTTACCGCCGGTGATGCCGTAAGATCTTTTCAAACCGGTGTTAAACCACTGGGGGGAGTTGGGGGCGAAGCGTTGGCTAATCATTAGATAGGCGATTTCGTCATAGAGAATCTTACCCTCTTCTTCTGTTACCATCTTCTCGTCGACCAGAGCACCGACCCAGAAGTCCACCATACGGTGAACGACCTGCTGCAAAGATGTCTCGTGACCCGTCTTGGGCACGCCGGCCTTGCGGAAATATTTAGAGACGATAATGTCTACCGCATTCTGAGAATAGTGGGTCGGAAAGGATACCCCTTTCATCTCGGTCAAGACTTTGCCGGTCTTGTAATCTTTCAACATGACATCCCGTTTCTCCCAATCAAATAGATCGTAGACGGTTTTCTTTTTTCCCTTACCTTCCAGTTCTTTCGTGTAATAGCGACGGATTAAGTCCTTTAATTCTTTTGCCATAGTACTCTCCACATCTTGTATAATGTTTGCTCTTCATTCCCGACCCGGTAAGTGTGTCGGGTTCAAGCAAATTAGCAAATGCCATATTACACCATATATTGTGGGGTGGCTAGGGCAAGCACCACTAAATATGGATAATTTAATATTTCATTTTGGTGACAAACGTTTTGATTCTGAAATAATGCCGGGCCAAAGCCTTAAGGGACGGGCTTTTAGACCCCGCCCCGGCTGACATCTATAACATCTCGGACCGACTTGATACGGCCCATGAGCCTGTCGAATTGGCTTTGACTTTTTACTTCAACCGTCAAATGCAAAGTCGCCGTGACATCTCGTACGGCCTGCATTTGGCCGGAAACAATAGACACACGTTCCTCGGCAATGGCATTGGAAATATCACCCAAAAGATGATTCCTATCACGTGCCGTGATTACAATGGGCACCTGGAATAGGCCGTGGCCTTCATCACCGTCCCAGTGGCAGTCAATCAGGCGCGATGCTTCTTCCATGTTCTCCGCAGAATCTTGCGAGGCGGATAGGATGGCTCTAATATTGGGACAGTCTTTACGGTGGACGGACACACCTTTACCTCTGGTGATATAGCCGATTATGGGGTCACCGGGAACCGGGTTACAGCACTTGGCCATGGATAAAAGCACATTATCCAGTCCTTCTACCACGATACCGAACTCGTTGGCTCGGGTGCTGGGTTTCTTATCGGCTATAGCCCTACCTTCTTCCCCCTTCTCGGCCATGACTTTGGCCTGTTCTAAGACCGGATCGACCGGGTTAAAGAGGACCTGGCCGTTTTCGCCTATCCGGTAGCCCAGTCTGGCTCTCTCCTGGGGAGATAAAGACTTGATATATTCGTCTCTAAGTTTGGGCACTATCCTGGCCGCCGTAAGTCCCGATGCACCGTTGCCTATTGCGGCATAGAGGTCTTCCACTCTCTTAAAAGAATAGCGTTTTAATATCGGTTGTAAAAATTCCGGCCTTAAGAGCTGTAAGGAGACGAAGCCTTCTTTACGGATTTCTTTTTCGATGGCCTCTCTTCCACGGCTTACAGCCTCTTCTTTACTTTCCTGCTTAAACCAGTGGTTAATCTTATTTTTGGCCGAAGAAGATCGGACCAGATTCAGCCAATCTCGACTGGGACCGTGGACCTTATCCGATGTCAAAATCTCCACGATATCGCCGTTTTGCAATTCGTAATCGATAGGCACAATACGACCGTTCACTTTGGCCCCGTACATGTGATTACCGACGCCGGAGTGAATCTTATAGGCCAAATCGATAGTCACCGAGCCTGCCGGGAGTGAAACCACATCACCCTTGGGTGTAAAGACATAGACATCGTCGTCGACCAGACCGTTACGAAGAGACTCCATATACTCATCAGAGCTCCCCTTCATGTCCTTTTGCCAGTCCAATAGCTGCTGGAGCCAGTTCATGTTAGAGTCTGAATTCTTCTCGTAGGTATCGGCTACCTTGAGGCCGGCTTGTTTGGCCTTGTAACGCCAGTGAGCGGCTACACCGAACTCGGCCGTCCGGTGCATCTCTTCGGTTCTAATCTGCACTTCAAAAGGAAATCCCTTTGGTCCTATAACCGTGGTGTGTAAGGACTGGTAGCCGTTGGACTTGGGCATAGCGATATAGTCCTTAAAACGGCCGGGCATGGGCCTATACATGTCGTGGACAATACCCAATACGGCATAGCAATCCGTTACGGTAGGCACGATAACCCGACAAGCGAACAGGTCATAGATTTCACTTAGCGTTTTGTCCTTGGTCTTCATCTTGCGGTAAATGCTGTAGAAGTGCTTGGGGCGGCCGGCTATCTCCGCTTTAATGCCCACCTTCTTCACTTCCTCACCTAAACGTAAGATGACCTCGTCCAAATATTGTTCACGTTCGATACGACGCTGCGATATGGCCCCGACCAGTTCATAGTAAACCTTACTCTCCAGATAGCGTAAGCAAAGGTCCTCTAGCTCCCACTTCCAGCGGTAGACACCGAGTCGACCGGCCAGAGGCGCATAAATATCTAAGGTCTCTTGAGCGGTTCTTTCCTGCTTATAGGCAGGCAGAGCACCCAAGGTCCTCATATTATGCAGGCGGTCTGCCAACTTAATTAGAACCACCCGAATATCCTGAGCCATGGCCAAAAACATCTTCCTGAAATTCTCGGCTTGAAGTTCTTCTTTAGAAGTGTAGGTCATCTTCTCCAGCTTGGTCACACCGTCCACCATGATGGCTACGTCTTCACCGAAACGGTTGGAAATATCCTGCAAAGATACTTCCGTATCTTCTATGGTGTCGTGAAGCATGGCCGCAATAAGCGTATCGGGATCGATTTCCAAATCCGCCAAAATCAAGGCAACTTCCAAGGGGTGGAGAATATAGGGCTCCCCGCTGGAACGGACCTGGTCTATATGGGCTCTAAAGGCAAATTCTATGGCGTCAATCAAATCCTTATAGACATCCTCATGGCCCGGAAAATAAGAAGCCAAGTTCAAAACCAAGGTCCTGGCCTTAAGCAAAACCTCTTCTAACATCTCTTGTGATATGCCTTTAACGCCTTGGGCAATGGCATCTTCTATAATAGGAAAGACCGGCTCAAAAGGCGTCTGATCCTTGTCGTTCGTTTTTAGATC
>CAYFQG010000001.1:100695-104804 GCA_964345295.1 uncultured Oscillospiraceae bacterium
TAATAGGAAAGACCGGCTCAAAAGGCGTCTGATCCTTGTCGTTCGTTTTTAGATCATTGTTATTATGTGTGTCCATCATAAAAGCAGGTCTCCTTTCTCTACTAGTACTTGCCAGCTGGGCGTGTCACTTAATTTTACCTTGTTTTGCGGAATTAAGATATTAAGTAAGACACAGTCAGGGCCTACGGGCCCGGGATGAGACAGCAAGCCTGCGTCCACAAAGATTTCCAACATAGCTTCCACTTGGTCCAAGCTGTAGGTCCTAGATCTCACTTGCTCCAGAATCCGTTTAAGCCTCTTTAAAGATACAAGGGAAGATTCTTCACTCAAAAAAGGACTAAGCGTCTTCCAAAAGGCCACCACGTCATCCGCTCTTAAAGCTTCTCTTGCAGAATCCTCCGCCTTCTCAAGGTCTTCTTCGCTGTCCGGTCGGCCTAGGAGGATAGCGGTCTTTTCTTCCCCCGGCACCAGTAAATCTTCCATCATGATTTGCGGCGAATCTTGGCCTTGCCAACTATTAATCTGCAATTTCCCCAGTACCGTAACATGGTCACCCGGTTTTAGAAATTCCGCATAAGGCGCCAAGGAAAAGCCAATGCCGTAGTAGGTCTCACCACCTACAGAAAAACCCAATCTAAGATGGGTCTTATCTCGCCCGACCGCCTGCACCAAGCTTAGCGGCATATCTTTAAAAACAAAGTTCGGTTCGGTATTGGCCTTGCCGAAAGGCTCTAAAATACTAAGTGCTTTTACCTCATCCAGATTCAGGGCAAGCGGGCTTAAAACGGCATCAAAAGCTTCTTCTTTTCTGCTGTCCCAAAGTTCCGGGCCGCTATTTACCTTGTCTTTATAGACTTGCCAGTTCTCATCTAATACAGCCAGGCCACAGGCCTGACTGTGACCACCGAAGCTTTCCAGAAGCTCTTGGCCTTGTGCCAGGCTCTCATAAAGATTAAAGCGGTCAGCGGACCTGCCCGAACCTTTCCAAAGGATTTGGCCTTCCTTTGCTTCTTCTTCCTTAGCCTCAGAAAATAGAACAGTGGGCTTTTGGAAACTTTGTCTGAGCCTGGATGAAACGATGCCCAGGACACCCGGATGCCAATCTCTTTTACGTAAAAACAAAACCCGATCGTCCAACAACTGAGGATTTTCCCTTACCATGGTAAGAGCTTCGTCCAGAACTTTTTTCTCTTCGTCCTGCCTGGCCTTGTTAAGGCCTAAAAGCTCTTGTACCAGGCTCTCGTATTGAGAAGGATCTCGGCTGATTAAGAGATTTAAAGCCGGGTCTATCCGGCCCATCCTACCGGCTGCATTAAGCTTAGGGATAAGTTTATAGGATAAAGACAAGGCGCTTATCTCTTCTTCTCCTCCGGCAGACGCCTCAAACAATAAACTCACGGCCGGCAAGGCCCCTTCTTTTATAGCCTCTATGCCTCGTTGAATAATCAGGCGATTTTCGCCTAAGACCGGCATGATATCGGCAATGGTACCCAAGGCCGCGTAGGCACAAGGCTTGGGTCCCGGTCTTAAACCGCCTTTTTCACCCAAGGCTTGGACCAATTTATAAGCCACACCCGCTCCGGCCAAGTCTTTAAAAGGATAGTTATCATCCGCTCTATGGGGATTGATAACGGCATTGGCCGGGGGGAGAATTTCGCCTACTTCATGGTGGTCGGTAACAATCACATCAATCCCGGCTTCCCGGAGCATAGCCACTTCTTCAACAGACTTAATCCCACAGTCCACAGTAATAAGTAAGTCGGCTTGCCAGTTTATAGCTTCTTCCACACCCTGCGTTTTCAATCCGTAGCCTTCATCCAGGCGATTCGGAATATAAGGATAAAGTTCAATCGGAAAATCCGCCAAATAATCCAGCAAAATGGAGCTGGCGGTCAGTCCGTCTACGTCGTAATCACCGTGGATAAAAATTCTTTTTCCCTTAGCGATAGTCTCCAGCAAGAGGTCTACGGCCTTGTCCATGTCCTTTAACAAAAAAGGATCATTAGAATCCACCCGGCCTAAGTGCCTCTTACCCATAACAAAAGAAGCCACCCCTTTTTGGAGTGGTTCCAAATCCAAGTCGGGATAAGATCCTATCCAATAAGTTTCTAATAAATTCATTCTCTAATGCTTTCTTTTACTATTCGAGCCTCTGATAAACCTGGTTCAAACGGTAAAGCCAGGCCAAGTCCAGACGGTTCATTTCTTCATAAGTCAGTCTGAAAACCCAATTCTCATCCTGGTAGGTACCCGGCGTATTCATGCGCCGATCATCATCCATGGCCAAAAGGTCTTGGATAGGCACAACGGCCAAAATACAAGGGAGCGACAGGGTCGACTCGATAAAGGCTCTTACAGCCGCTTCGTAAAGCGTCTCATCTAAGCCTTCTGTTTCAGATGTAGAGCCCATCACGCGCCCCGGAACCCTTACATAGTCTAAGGCAAAATCTCTGATATCCGGAGACTGACTTTTTAGCCAGCCCAATACGGTCTGGTTATCATGGGTGCCCGTATACACTACCTTATGACCGGTAAAGCGATAAGGCAAGTTGTCCCCCCATTCTTTGTCCCCCAGAGAGAACTGCATCACTTCCATGCCGGGGTAAGAGGAGTCTTCCACCAGCTGGAGGACATCATCGTTGATATCGCCCAAGTCTTCGGCAATAATCTGAAGATTTTCAATTTCTTCATTCAAGGTGGTAAAGAGCTTCATGCCCGGTCCGGGCCACCAAGCCCCATGACGAGCCGTTTCACTAGTAGCAGGGACAGCCCAATAAGATTCAAAACCTCTAAAATGGTCAATTCTTATGACATCGTATAAGACCATCTGATAGCGGACCCTCGAAACCCACCAGCGATAATTGTCTTCTTCCATCTTATCCCAGTTGTAAAGAGGATTCCCCCAAAGCTGTCCGTCCTCGGAAAAATAATCGGGCGGGACACCGGCCACCACAACCGGCAGACCTTTTTCGTCTAACTGGAACTGGTCCTTGCCGGCCCAGACATCGGCACTGTTTAAGGCCGGATAAATAGGTAAATCACCTATCAGTTTAACCCCCTTGCTGTTGGCATAGTTTCTCAGAGCCTGCCACTGACACATGAACTGCCACTGGATGAAATAATAGTATTCCAACTCTCTTTGCCTTTCATCATCGGCAAAATACAAGGTCAAATTTTTCTCGTCATAAGAGGCCAAATCTTCCGGCCACTCCTGCCAGTTCACACGGCCAAAGCGGGCATGAAGACAAGAAAACATAGCATAGTGGTTGAGCCAGGCACCGGACTGATTGACGAAGGTAAGCATCTCCGTCTCCTGTTCTTCGCTAAGCCTGGAATAAGCCAATTTCAAATAAGCATCGGAGTTGGATTTGGCGAAAGCAAAGTCTGTCTTCCCCTCCGGTCCGTCATATAGAAAACGTTCAACCTCTGCGTCGGTCAGAAAACCGGCCTGAGCCAAGGACCTGGGGTCGATATAAAAAGGATTGTTGGCAAAAAGCGAGAGGCTAAAATAGGGCGAATGCGACGGACCGGTCGGACTTAGGGGCAGAATCTGCCAATAGGCCACGCCGGCTTTGGCCAATTGGTCTACGAAAGCATAGGCTTCTTGGCCTAATGTCCCTATACCAAAAGGGCCGGGTAAAGACGAGATGTGCAGCAAAACACCCGATGCACGCTTCATAAGTCTAAGACTCCTCTTTCCAGTCTTCATTCACTACGACCTTCTCGGGATCGTAGCGATCTTCTACCTTGCTGAAAAGCCAAGACAATATAGTACCTATAACAAATAAGAGGATGGATAATAATAATGTCTTGCCGAAACTCATATTAGTCATGGCCAAAGCCTCCGCTTTAAAACCGGGCATAATTTCGGTAAAGAAAATAGCCAAGGTGGAGCCTATAACCAGACCTAAAATCATATGGTACATCTTGCTGTAGTATTTTTCGAAGAGCCATTCTACGAGTTTGGCCAAAAGCAAAACACAGACAAGACCGCCCAGTCCCAGAGGAATAATGACCGACCAATCGATGTTGGAAATGCCTCGGGTCATAGGCTCGTAAAGGCCGAAATAAAGCAAGAAATTAGAAGGTGACATCCCCGGCACAATAAC
>CAYFQG010000001.1:104814-130344 GCA_964345295.1 uncultured Oscillospiraceae bacterium
CCCAAACCGATTAGTGCCCCGGATAAGAACCAGGTAAAGATATTTTGAGGCAGTTTGGCTAATTCGCGTTTTCCCATAAAGACCATAAAGGCGCAAAAGAAAAGGCCGATCAGAACCATGAGCCATATATCGGACTTCTCCCGACCTCTTAGGCCGGCCTTCCTGTAAAGTGAGGGAAAGGTACCCACCACAAAACCTATAAAAAGCGAGACGGCTATGGTTTGATAATTGGCCAAAGCCTCGCTCACAACGACGGAAAACAGGAAGATACCGATAAGGCCGCCTATACCTACCGGAATGAAAAAGCGTACGTGTTCCCAGAATTTTCTTCTGAGATTGGCCAAAAAGCGGATAATGATATCGTACATGCCGAAAATAACGGCCAAAACACCGCCCGACAAGCCGGGTAGGATAAAACCGATACCTATAATAATGCCCTTAACCAGGCGGATAAACCAATCTCCGATCGGATTATTTACACTTTTGGGGAAATCGACATTTTGGACCAGAATCTCCCCTGTCTTATCTTGCTTATGTTGTTTCATAATATTTTTTAAAGTCCTTGCACTTAATGATGGCGGATATAAATATGCTTAACATTAGGAGAAGAGGTCGGTCTTTCGTCTATCTCTATCTCGGGTAAATCTCTTATAAGTTTACTTAACTTGGCATAGCCGTAGTTTCTGGAGTCAAAAGAGGGGGCTGTCTTTAAGAGCATATTCCCCACATCGCCTAAAAAGGCCCAGCCACTGTCATCTGCCAGCTGTTCGGTAAAACTATAAATCAGCTTAGTTAACTCCTGGTCCACTTTCTTAATATTGGTCGTCATGGGTCTGGATGCCGGCGGTGTATGGGGCTTGATATGGGCTTTGGCCTCTTCTTCCCGGTCTTCGTAATTTAAAATCTCGAGGTAGATAAAGCGGTTGCAGGCCGCAATAAAGGCATTGGGCGTCTTCTGCTCCCCTATACCGATTACCTGCTTACCGGCTTCTCTTAAACGAGTGGCCAGCTTGGTAAAATCGCTGTCGCTTGAAACCAGGCAAAAGCCATCGATATCGTTCTGATACAGGATATCCATAGCATCGATTATAAGGGCCGTATCGGTCGCATTTTTACCGTAGGTATAACCGAATTGCTGAATCGGTGTAATGGCATAGTCCAAAAGCACCGTCTTCCAGCCGTTCATATTTTGTTTTGTCCAGTCACCGTAGATTCTCTTGACGGTAGGGTTACCGTAAAGGGCAATCTCGTCCATCATGGGCTTTACATATTGATAAGAAATATTATCGGCATCGATAAGGACTGCTAAATTTACATCGTCACGTTCTTTTTCATTCATAACCTGCTCCTTCTCCTTTGCCCAAAGCCCGGTCAAAAAAAGTCAGATCACCCTTCTCAACCAGGGCTTGTCCCTGGCTGATTTCTTGGATGAGATCCAGGACAGCCGGTACGGACTCGGCCGGTACGACCAAGTCATAATGCACCTGAGCCAGAAAAGTCTTCTCCCGAATCTCAATCTGAGCTTGTTCCAGGCGATGGGTCAGTTGGTCCACAAAGGAATAAGGAAAGGAAATATGATAATAGAAGGCCGGAATCCTATCGACTAAGCCGGCTTGTCGGACTGCACCGGAAGCAGCAGAGCCATAGGCCTTCACTAAACCGCCCGTACCCAGTAAAGTACCTCCGAAATATCTGGTGACGACAATTGCCGCATCCAGGATATTCGCTTTGGCCAATACATCTAAAACCGGGGGACCGGACGTTCCGTGGGGCTCTCCGTCATCAGAAAAGCGTTGCAACATGTGGCCGTCACGCCCGCCTATGTACCAGGCATAGACATGGTGGTTGGCATCCGGGTACTGATCTTTAACCTGATCTAAAAAAGCCTTGGCCTGGGCCTCATTTTCTACCCGCTTACATTGGGCATAAAAAATGGACTTTTTCTCTTCCAAGGTATAAAAACCGTCACCGGCTAGAGTTGTGTAACTTTTGATTTCGATAATCCTCTGGTCCTTTGTGGTATAGTAGTGCTTTGAATTTTAGCACATTTAACAAGTTAAGAAGGATGAATATGACAGATTTACAAAGAAAGAACCGTTTTAACAAGTCCCTGCTTTCCATTTTCGTGAGCTACTACGGGCCTCATAAGAAACTCTTCTTCCTGGATATGGCCTGTGGTCTGGGTATCGCCTTAATTGACCTCCTCTTCCCCTGGTTTTCCCGCCATGCGCTCCAGGTCGTCTTGCCGGAAGGGCGTTATCGTTTCTTTGCCATTATCGTTTTAGCCATGGTTATTGCTTATACCGTCCGATCGGTCCTCCAATACATCGTGACCTATTGGGGCCATCAGATGGGTGTCTTCATGGAAGCCGACATGCGGCGAGATTTATTTACGCACATGTCCAGGATGTCTTTTTCATTTTTTGACAAACATCGTACGGGTAATCTTTTAACCAGAATAGTCTCCGATCTTTTTGATATTACGGAACTGGCCCACCACGGTCCCGAGAACATCCTGATGGCGGCCATCACCCTAATCGGGTCTTTTATCTTGATGCTTCGAATCCACTGGCCCCTTGCCTTAGTCATCATTTTTATGATTCCTGCCATCGTCTACCTGACCATCCGTCAGAGAAAACGCATGGCCGACTCCTCTTACAGAGTCAAGCAATCTACCGGCCAAATTAACTCCACAATCGAGTCCTCCATCTCCGGTGCCAAAACTACCCAAGCTTTTGCCAACGAAGACGTCGAGATTTCCAAGTTTAAAGTGGGTAACGAAGACTATCAGGACGCCAAGAAAGAATTTTATAAATCGATGGCGGTCTACCAGTCCGGTATGGAATTTATGACCTCCATCCTCAACGTGATTGTAATCGGCCTGGGCGGCTACTTCTTTGCCCAGGGTAAGATTACGATTGTTGACCTCTTGGCCTTTACCCTCTACGTCAATACCTTCTTAAAACCTATCCGTAACCTGGTAGCTTTTTTCGAGCAATTCTCCAAGGGCATGTCCGGTCTGGAGCGTTTTGCCGAGATTATGCGTTTGGATCCGGAAATCCAAGACGAGCCCTATGCCCAAGATATTAAAGTAAAAGGCGACATCCTCTATAAGAATGTCACCTTCTCTTATAATCCCAAAGACAAGGACGTCTCCTCGGTCTTACAACATGTGGACCTCAGAGTTCCCGAAGGACAAAAGGTTGCTATCGTAGGCCCCAGCGGTGCCGGTAAGACGACTTTGTGCCAGCTCTTGCCGCGTTTCTATGAGATTCAGTCCGGAGAAATTACAATCGGCGACCACAATATTAAAGAGCTGACCTTACAGTCTCTCAGGGCCCAAATCGGTATTGTCCAGCAAGAAGTCTTTATTTTCGCTTCTTCTATTCTGGAAAACATCCGTTACGGCAGGCCCGACGCCAGCTTTGAAGAAGTGGTCCAAGCCGCCAAGATGGCCGATATCCACGACTTCATCATGTCTTTACCCGAACAATACGATACCGTGGTCGGTGAAAGAGGTACGACCCTTTCCGGCGGCCAAAGACAGCGTGTTTCGATTGCCCGTATCTTCCTGAAAAACCCGCCGATCATGATTCTGGACGAAGCCACTTCGGCTCTGGATACGGCTACGGAGGTCAAAATCCAAAAGGCCTTAGATGACCTGGCCAAGGGCAGAACCTCCCTTATCATCGCCCACAGACTGTCCACGATTCGCAATGCCGATAAGATTGTTTACCTGGATGAACAGGGTATTCGCGAGGAAGGTAGCCATGAAGACCTTATGGCTAACAACGGCCCCTATAAGAAACTTTATGAGGCTCAATATCAGATGAATAAGTAAATCAATTCTGTTATGATGAGGGCAAATTTGGAAGTTTAGTTAGGATAGGAATTTGCTTCTATGAAACTAATTAGCTTTGCTATTCCCTCTTACAATTCAGAAGATTATTTGTACCGGGCGGTCGAATCTCTTCTGCCGGCCGGTGATGAAGCTGAGATTATTATTATCGACGACGGCTCTAAAGACCGGACCGGTCAGATAGCCGATGAATACACAGACCGTTATCCCGACCTGGTCAGGGTTATTCACCAGGAGAACGGCGGACACGGCGAAGGTGTCAACCAGGGTATACGCCATGCCAGAGGCCTTTACTATAAGGTCATCGACAGTGACGATTGGGCCGGGCCGGAGGCTTTGGCCAAAGTCATGCACACCATTAGAGAGCTCAAGGAAGATCCCGACAATTTACCGGATCTTCTCCTGGTCAACTATGTTTACGAAAAATTGGAAACCAACCAACACAAGGAAATCCACTATAAAAACGCCTTACCGGTCGAAAAAATATTTACCTGGGACGATATATCTAAGCTTCGCCTTCATCAATATCTCCTTATGCACACGGCAATATATAAGACCTCTGTCTTAAAAGAAGCAGGTACCGTCCTTCCCAAACATACCTTCTACGTAGACAATATCTTTGTCTACCAGCCCCTGCCCTATGTTAAAACCCTCTATTATTTGGACGTAGATTTTTACCACTATTTTATTGGCCGCGACGACCAATCCGTGAACGAAAAAAACATGCTTAAGCCCTATGAGCAACAGCTATTAATTACCCGCATTATCATCGATGCACATGACTTAGAAAAAATCAGCTGCCCCAATCTTAAAGCTTATATGACCAAATACATTAATATGATGATGACGATTTCTTCTATCCTTTTAATTAAACTGGGTAAGGAAAAAGAACCGGAGTTAAAGGCACTCTGGGCCTATCTTAAGGACAAGCAACCCCAAGCCTATATCCGCATAAGTAAATCCCTCTTCTCCAGAGGGATTCATTTGCCCCACCCCCTAAGAGGTGTGGTCGTAAAGTCGGGTTATAAGATTGCACAAAAAATCTTTGCCTTTAACTAGTCGTCTCGGCGAAGACTGGACCTAATTTGTCTCTCTTGGTCTTGTTTCTTCTTGGTCTCCCGCTTGTCATAAAGCTTCTTACCCTTGGCCAGGGCGACTTCCATCTTTACGTAACCACGACTAAAATAAACGGACAAGGGGATTAAGCTAAGACCCTCCTGTTGGACTTGGCCCATGAGGCGGTGAATTTCCTTCTTATGCATGAGGAGCTTACGCCTCCTTAAGGAATCCACATTTTCCCTGTTGCCTTGCTCGTAGGGAGCAATATGCCAGCCGATGACAAAGAGTTCACCGTTCATAACCGTAATATAAGATTCCGAAAGGGATGTATTGCCCAGCCTTAGCGACTTGACCTCCGTCCCGGTCAGAACCACACCGGCCTCATAAGTTTCCACAATATTATAGTCGTGGCGGGCTCGGCGATTCTTGCTGATCATTTTAATTTCATTGGACTTAGCCAAATTATAATTCCTCCTCTGACTCTCTTCTTAAGCCATTTTAGCAAAAGCTTCCAAATTCAGGCTGGCCTTAGCATCCAGGTTCAAATCCGACGGCTCCATGCCGGCTTGGGCCATGAAGTAGGTCAAGGACGCAATCATCATAGCATTATCGGTACATAGAACCGGATCGGGATGGTAAAACTTTTTATTTTCCTTAGCCGAAGCACGGATGAATGTTTCTTTAAGCGACGAATTTGCGGCCACGCCTCCCGCTATGGCAATCTTGTCAATCTTGTATTGACGGGCCGCTTCCATGGTGTGGTCTACCAAGACCGATACAATCGCCTCCTGATAAGAGGCAGCAAAATCCTTCCTGGAATAAATGCTCCAGGGGTCTTCTCCTCTTTTCCGGGCTTCTTGCTCCAGCTGATTAATAAAATTTAGAGCCGAAGTCTTAAGGCCGCTAAAAGAAAAATCCAGACTGTTACCGCTGAGCTTGCTTCGAGGGAAAACAATGGCTTCCTTGTTGCCGCCTCGAGCCTCTTTGTCAATCTTAGGCCCACCGGGATAACCCAGGCCGATTCTCCTGGCAATCTTATCAAAGGCCTCCCCTGCCGCATCATCCCTGGTGCCGGCGATAATTTTATAAGACGTATAATCTTCAACCAGGACGATATGGCTATGGCCGCCTGACGCAACCAGACAGAGAAAGGGCGGTTCCAGGTCCTTGTGCTGAATTAAATTTGCACTGACATGGCCGGCAATGTGGTGGACGGCATATAAGGGCTTCTTTTGAGCATATGCCAAAGCTTTGGCATAAGAAACGCCTACAATTAAGGCACCGATAAGGCCGGGACCGTACGTAACACCGAAGGCGTCTATATCCGAAAGGCTCATCCCCGCCTGATCCAAGCAAGCTCTTAGGGCAGGTGTGATGGCCTTGGCATGCTCACGCGAAGCAATCTCCGGCACCACGCCTCCGTAGAGGCTATGTAAGTCGGCTTGCGACGCAATGATAGAACTTAAGACCTTGCGGCCATCTTCCACAACAGAAACCGCCGTCTCATCACAGGAACTTTCTATACCGAGCACAATCATTTTCTGTCTCCTTCGGCCCGAAGACCCGAAGAACCGAAACCGCCGCCCCGGTCTTCGACATCGTGACTACTAAAGGCCTCCACATCCTCCACTCGTGCCCTGGATACGGGAGCTACGACCATCTGGCAAATCCTGTCTCCTTGGCGTACTTGATAAATTCCTGCGCGATTATGCTTTTCACTTAAATCATAAACGGGATAGGCCTCTTCCCCCAGCGTTCTTTCGGGGCTGGCATTATAAAGCAGGATTTTTAATTCATCCTTATAGCCGCTATCTATAGTTCCGGGACTATTGGGTATTCTCAGCCTGGTTTTAAAAGACAAGCCGGATCTAGGCCTAATCTGAACTTCATAGCCCTCAGGGATATTCAAAATCAAACCGGTCGATACGGCTACACATTGTCCGGGCTTAATGAAAACATCCTCAGCGGCACAAATATCCATACCGGCGTCACCGAGATTGGCATAAAAGGGCAGCTTGGCCTCGGACCTAATCCTTTTTATCTCTAATTTTATGTCTTCTTTCACTTGTATCTCCTATCTTCTAACCTAATACTTTGGCCAAGATATCTTCCATGGTCTTGTTGTCTTCATCTGTAAAAACCAGATAAGGCAAGGCTTTCAAATTATTATAGGCCAAAGTCCTATCCAAGGCCTCACTTTGGAATATTTGAAGACTACAATCCTCTTCTCTTTCAGGTCTTAAGGGAAAAATGCGTCCTCTTTGATCCAAAAGGCTATACCGATGGTCTAAACATAATCTGCAGCCCTTTTTTCCTTGGCTGTAGCCTACCGGACAGAAGCGGGTATACATGGCCTGGGTTCTCCCGTAGGCCCAATATAGAGCTGTTGCTCCGTACTTTGTCTTGTTAATTCGATCTAATAGCTTCTTCGTTTCCTCTGTATCTAATTCGGGCGACAACAAGATATAGTGATTCCCCTCTTCTTCCAGTAAAGACCAAGTCCGGCTGTTCCAAAGCTGGTTACCTTGAAGACTTAATTGGATGGACCTCATATTCGATGCGTCTTTTCCCGATTGCCGGATAGCTCGATCTGCTATACCTGAAGGTCCGGCTCCCCAAATTCTTATAGGGCTATCTCCGTCCAAAGTCTGTAAAGCCATGTCCAAGTCCGGAGTACTTTCCGATGGCAGGTGGAGGCCCATATGTACATTAGTAGGAAGGGCTTCTAGAAACGCTTGTTGGTGCTCCTTATCCATGGCTAAGAATTTCCCTGACGGCAGTAGAAGAATGATATCCTTTTTTTCTTCCAAGAGTGCTTGAGGAAGCTTTTCTCCGGACCAGAAAGCCAAATATACAACGCCTCGGACGGCCACATCAGTGGATAAATCGGGCTTCGTTTGTGTCAGGGCCCCAAAGCTTCTATCAGCCCTCCGTTGCTCTTTTTCTTCAGCCAGAAAATAAGCAACGGCTGCTCGCCTAAAGCGATTTAAATCCGAAATACGCCAATACAAATTGCACTCGACCAGTACCTTCCGGGCTTCAAAAGGCGTTTGTCCCAATTTTTCCAGCTGCTGTTTAACCCGATCAGGCTCTATAGGGCGGTCAATAGGCGAAGCTTTAGCCTCTAAGAAATCCTCTCTGAAAACAGTCTCGAAAGAATCGTCGGCCATGGCTAACTTGATTAAGCCGTCTTCTTCATAGAGCCTTAGGTCAATAGGTCTTTTATTAACATGCCTATCCAGATAGACTTGGTCTTCATTTTCCTCTTGATTCATCTGGTAGGCTTCTAACGGAAGGCTCAGTTTTTCCAAAACCTTAGGGTGAAAACCTTTGGCCGTAATGAAAGGACCTTTGCTGTCAATAAGGCCGCAGGGAGCAGAGGCAATCTCCGCTCCCGACCGGTCCCGCAGGCTGATGATACTATCTTTTTTCGGTAAATAAGCCTGATCCAAATGGCGGTCCGGTCTAATCTCGATTTCGCCTTGGTAAGCGCGTACTCCGTTAACAGAACCCAGGTAAAGGCCGTAATGACCGGTCCTGTCCGAACTTAAAAAATCTTTGTCGCGTTGGTCTAAATAGAAGGCATCCGTGAAGTCACCACCCCGGTTATAGGCAATTTTTAAGTCTCTTTCCCGTTCCGAATTGAGCACAGAGGATGCCTTATCCCCCCGGACGAGGCTATCGATAGCCCGGCGGAAAACCGCTAGGGTCTGGCCCACATAATCCGGCCTTCTCAATCGGCCTTCTATCTTCAAGCCGTCTACGCCGGTCTCCAAGAGCTTATCTAAAATCGGAAAGGCACTGATGTCCTTGGGCGACAAATAGGCACCCCAATCTCTAAAATCCGCTCCGTCTTGTAAGAGTTTATAGGACTGACGGCAGGCCTGGGCGCAATCTCCCCGGTTGGCACTCCGGCCGCCCAGAAAGTGACTCATATGGCATTGTCCCGACACGGACATACATAAGGCGCCGTGGACAAAGACCTCGGTCTCAACACCCAAACTGTGGGCATAAGAGGTCAGGTCTTCAATTTCCTCTAAACTGAGTTCTCTGGGTAAGACCACTCTGGAGCAGCCCAGCTTACGATAGGCCAAAATCGCTTCCTTGGTCCCGCAAGTCGTCTGAGTAGATGCATGTATGGGCATGGACGGAAGCTCTTGCCTTAGAATACGCATTAAGCCTCTGTCTTGCACAATGAAGGCAGAAACGCCTGCCTCCATGGCCTGACGGGCCAAGTTTAAGGCCTTTTCCAGCTCGCTGTCGTAAAGCAAGATATTAAGTGTCAGGTAAATCTTTACACCCTTTTCGCTCGCACGCCGCACCAATTCGGGTAAGTCTTCTTCTTTAAACTGGGCCTTCTCATTACGGGCATTCAGGTCCGACGCCCCCAGATAAATAGCATCGGCGCCATAATTCAAAGCGGCTTCAAAGGCCTCCATAGACCCGGCCGGTCCCAAGAGTTCTACATGTGTTCTTTTTTTGGCCATGATAAGCTTCAATCCATTCTTTCTAAAATCTTTACGTTCATTAAGCGGTCCGGGTCCTCCAAAACCTCGGGGTCTGTTTCATCTAAAATAAGTAACTTTGCCTGATAGGAAGGCTTAATTTGGCCCAAACTATCCTCTAAACCCCAGATTTTTGCATTGCCTTTGCTATAAGCTTCCAAGGCCTGTAAAAAATCAAAAGAGAAGGCAGGGCCTCTAGGGTCTTTCATGGATAAACTAATGCTATAAAGAGGATCCATCTTTTCTCGAGTTGCCCAATTATGAGGATGCAAGTGCGAATCCAGAAAAGCGGGGATTAGTATCTTTCCTTCCAGATCCTTTATCGCAGCAGCCGTAAGAGAGGAATTTGTCCTATCAGGCTCTTGTCCTAGTTCGTAAACACCTTCAATAAGGCCGTTCTTAATAAGGACAGAAGCTTTCTTCCAGGACATGTCGTCAAAATCCGGATAGCTTATATTTTTCAATAACATTGTTTCATTCAAGGTCATTTCTTCTCCTCAGGCATTCAATCTCGGCTTAGTTTAGCACAAAGTCTTCTTCCTGAAGCTAACCTTTAGGGCCTTAGCCGTGTTATACTAAGGAACAGTTAATCAATATTAAAGGAGTCCTATCATGAGTAATTTTGACCAAGAAATTTGCCGTTTCGGCACCCATGCCGTCAAGGTCATGCAGTGCGAGAACCTGGATGATTGTAAAGAGTATATTGCCTTAGGCCTGGCCGATATGGATATAGCGGTCGCCCCTGTCATACGAGAAGCCCTCCATAAAGTGGTCGATCGTTCCATTTACGGTTATACCAGCGTAGACGCCGGCCATACCTTTAAAAAGAGTCTTAAAAATTGGCTCAAAACACGCTTTGACCAGGATATAGAGGAAGAGTGGGTGCTATACTCCAACGGTTCCTTAGAGGTTTTAAAGTCCGTCCTCTTCGCTTTTACTCAGCCCGGTGACGGCGTAATTATCCAAAGACCCGTTTACGGTCACTTCACTCAAATAATCGAAGACGAATGCCACCGCAAAGTCCAAGATGCCAGGCTCCTAAAAGACGATAAGAACTACTACACTATGAACTTTGATGCCTTGGAAGAACAATGCAGTAATCCCCACAACCGCGTCATGGTCTTGTGCTCGCCCCATAACCCGGTCGGCCGGGTCTGGACCGCTGAAGAACTTAATAAAGTCTTAGAAATTTGCCGTAAATACGACATCATCCTGGTTTCCGATGAAGTCCATGCCGACTTGACTCGCTTTGGCCATGTGCACACGCCGATTTTGAAACTTGCCCAGCCATCAGACAAGGTCATTCAGATTATGGGTATCGGAAAAACCTTCAATTGTGCCGGTTTGCAATGCGCCAATGCCATCATTCCCAACAAGCGTCTGAGAGAACAAGTCCGCTACGTCCACGGAGATCGCGGTATTAATCCCTTTTCTCTGGAAGCTCAAGTCGCGGCTTATAGCGAGGCAGGCGCCCAATGGCTGGACGACTTAAACAACTATCTGGATGAGACGGTCCGTCAGGTAGAAGATTATTTTGCCAAAAATCTTCCTCAGGTCAAGATTAGCCATCCCGAAGGCACCTATATTCTCTGGTTTGACTTCTCCGACTTGGGTCTTAGTCCCGACGAGATTCATGAGCAGATTTATAACCAGGCCAAAGTCATCCTCCAGGACGGTAGCCACCACGACCCCGAGCAAGGCCAATACTTCCAGAGAATGTGCTATCCCAGTCCCAGGGCTCAGATTATGGAAGCCTGTAAGAGAATCGTAAAAGCTTTGAAAGAGGTCATGTAAGAAGGCTAACTAATACTGTTCTATGGCTCCGGCTTCTTTATCCATCTCATCATAAAAAAGTCGGGGCAGATTTTCATAATTATTGAGATAAGCCCTAAGATGATTACGGTCTTTTATCCAAGCGTCCTTGTTGATCCCGAATAGGGCTTCATAGGACGCTTCTTTTGGCATGTCCAGTCCCTCAAAATTCAAATCTCCCGGTTGCGGAATGAGGCCTAAGGGTGTCTTGTGTGCCGAAATTTGGCCGTCTATACGCTTGATCATCCATTCTATAACACGGAAATTCTGACAGAAACCCGGCCAGACATAATGACCGTCTGAGTCTTTTCTAAACCAGTTAACACGGAAAATCTTTGGGGTCTCTACCAAATTGCGCCCTAAGGATAGCCAATTTTCTAAATAGCTACCCAAGTCACTGCCCATAAATTGCATCATGCCGAAGGGATTTCTGATCAGGTCATTTTGCCTTTCCGCCTGCAAAGTAAGACCGTAATAAAGGCCCTCACTCCAGTTTCTGGCTTCCCTTACCAGGGGATCCACATCCGATGATCGTCCGCCGAAGATAAAGGCCGAAATCGGCACGCCCGTGGGCTCTTCCCAGTGCTTGGATAAGGAAGGCATCTTTTCGCCGGCTACACTAAAACGGCTGTTAATATGATCCAGATTTTCCGGGTCGTCCTGCCCCCTAACCCACTTTCGGCCTCTCCAATCCGTCATCTCCCGTTCAGGCTCGGCTGTCTTCTTGCGCCACCAAGGCCTATTTTTTGAATCTAAGGCAACATTGGAAAAAATCGTATCGGACTTGACCGCTTCATAGGCATTAGGTGTTGAAACGGCATTCACTCCGGCCAAATTCGAGAAAAAGCCGGTCTCCGGATTGACAGCCCAGAGTCTTCCGTCCGGCCCTAAATGCAGCCAGGCCGAGTCATCACTGATGGTACGACACTTATAACCCTTGGCATAAGGCGGCACCTTCATAAAGGCCAGATTACTCTTACCGCAAAAGGAAGGAAAGGCGCCGGCAAAATAGTAGAGTCGGCCCCGGGGTGATTCTACTTCCAAAATAGTCATATGCTCAGCCAGCCAACCTTCTCGACTGGCCCAATAAGAACCGTTAATCATGGCCACCGAAGCCTTAGTCTGGAAGGCATAGCCTCCGTATTCCATATTGAAGCTGTAGCATAGGTTTCGGTCGGGGAAGTGTACGACCAGGCGATTGTTTCGATCCAGGCTACCCTTGGAGTGGACACCCCGGAAAAAGTCGTTTCGATCGCCTATTATTTTCCAAGCCTTGTCGCCAATCCGGCTCAGCTTAAACATATTAAGAACCGTATAAAGTGAGTCGGTCAACTCAATGCCGACTCGGGCAAAGGGTGAATTGGCCGGCCCCATGATATAAGGCACCACATAAAGAGTTCTGCCCTCCATGGCCCCTTGCATCTCTTGGAGAATAAACTCGTACATCTCCTGAGGCGGCCGCCAGGAAAAGCTATCGGACCTATCTTTTTCGGACTCGGTACATAGGAAGGATTCGACACCTTCCGGACCGGCATCCCCGTCGGCAGATCTATAAAGATAAGAATTAGGATAATAAATGGGGTTTAAGGGTTTCAGAATACCTTCTTCTACCGCCTGCTTTGTCAAACGCTCCTCTTCTTCATCGGAACCGTCACACCAATAAATTTGGTCCGGCTTAAGAAAGCGGGCCGAAGATTCAACCCAGCGTTTTACATAATCATTAAGGATGCGCATCTTTGTCCATGACCTTTCTAAAGAAAGAGAAACTTTGTCAAAGAGATAAAGTCATCACTGTCCAAATTTTCCGCCCGCTCGGTGGGGCTTTTCCCTGCTTCTTGCAACCAAAGTAAGGCCCTATCTTTTAGCCCCACCTGGTCCAGACAATTCACCAGGCTCTTTCGCCTTTGGCCAAAAGACAGCTTAATGGTATGAAGAAGCAAGTCACCGTGTCGGATTAGAAAATTTCGTCTCTTGAAGTTCATGTCGGGCTCTAACAAAATAAATTGTGAGCTGATGTTGGGCTCGGGATAAAACTTATCTCTCCCCACCGTCTGCAAAGGCTTCAACGTTCCGTAGCAGGAAATCCACTTGCTGATCCAACCTTGATTTTTACTTTTGCTCTTGCCGTCACCTTCCACCCCGCTTAGCCTGGGTACGGCATCCTTTTGGACTAAAAACAGCATGGCTTGAGCCTGGGGTAATTCCAGGATAAGTTGACTGATCAGTTCACTTGTCAGGTAATAAGGAAGGTTAGCCACTACATGGAGGCTGTCTTTCTCGTCGTCGGTAAAAAGGAAGGATAAATCCAACTGAGTCGCATCGGTCAGAATAAAAGACGCATTAGGACAAGTCGAGCCTAGGTCTTGTAAAAGCTGTCCCAAGCTTTCGTCTTTTTCGATACTGACCAGCTTTTGAGCATGCTTGGCCAAGACCCGACTCAAGGAACCGGCCCCGCTGCCTATTTCCAAGACATTATCCAAGGGAAGGTCCAAAGCCTCTTCTAAAACCCGCTCTATAAGAGCTTCGTCGTACAGAAAATTCTGCCCCAGACCTTTTTTGGCTTCAATACCGTATTTGTCCAAGTAAGTTAAAAAATCCTGCTTATTCACCATATATCCTGCTTATCTTTCTTTTTATCTTAATCGTTTGTCTCCATAGGCCTTAATAATGGTCCGTCTTCACTTTCTTTTATCCAAAGTTCCTCACGCAAAACATCAACACTTTGCGCTTCAGCATAAGCTAAATACTTCTCTAAAGCTTGTAAGAGGGTGTCCGGCCTTAGATTAGCCCTAGAACCTGCCAAAACCCTGAGCCGGGTTCGATCGGCATCTAAGACTTCGGAGGATAGGATCAAGGGTCTAATATCTTCATCCTTCAGTCGCTTCTTACTCATCTTCTCAATGATGAGTTCCGGACAAACTAAAAGTTTTTCTATCTTTTCACTGAGTCCGGGGTTAGAGAAAACATAATCGGCTTGATAGACCTGGCCCATAAGGTTTTTCGCATTCTCCGGATCTCTCTCCCTATAGCCCATTAAGCTTATGCCTTCGGGCAACTGCTCCTCTAGGCGAAAAAGCAAGTGTTCGGCCGGTCCTTTCTCTGACAGACTGATGTCAATATATTCCGATTCGGACCTTATTCCCAGAGAACTGGGCAGGGCAAAGACCATCTGCGGTCTGGGATTAAAACCTTTGGAGTAAGTCAGAGGAAAATCGGCCCTAAGAAGAGCTCTTTCCATAGACCGCATCCTGTCCAGGTGACTGACCCACATTAAAGGGCCCTCCCACTTCAATCGTATTCTTAAGACTTGAGCCCTATCGAGCACGGCGGGCCTCCTTTCCTTTTACACACAAAGGAGCATCCCAGGAATGGACACCGCAATAAGAACAAAACTCGCCGCAAGGGTCGGTTAATTCACCGGCTTTGGCCTTGTCGTATTCACGACGGAGGAAGGCCTTGGTCGGGCCGGGATCCAGCATATCCCAAGGGAAGATTTCGTCCATAGACCTTTCCCTATTGGCATAGAAGGCCATAGATAAGCCTTCCTCATCCATAAGCTTTTGGAAGATACTTAAGTCAAAAAATTCTTCCCAACTGGTCAAATACACATCGTGCTCCAAAAGCGCTCTTTCTAAGACACGGCCTAAACGCCGATCTCCCCTGGCCAAAACAGCTTCCCAGCGAGATGTCTCGGGTGTATGCCAGTTATAGCGTATGGATTTACCGGGCAGAGATTCTCTTAGAACCTTTACCTTATGCTCTAATTCGTCCATGGTGCTTTGGCCCACCCACTGGAAAGGGGTAAAGGGTTTAGGGATAAAAAGTGCCGTAGAAATCGTAATTTCCGGTCGCTTGAGCTTAAGTCCCTCCGCCTTTAGTCCGGCCCAAACATCCATAATCTTTTTACATAGGGCACTGATAGCCAGGACATCTTCATCCGTCTCGGTGGGAAGCCCCAACATAAAGTAGAGCTTGGCTCCCCTATAGCCGCCTCTAAAGGCCAGCTCCATGCCTCTAAGAATTTCGTCTTCATCTATGCCCTTATTAATGACATCCCTTAAACGCTGAGACCCTGCTTCGGGTGCAAAAGTCAGTCCGGCCTTGCGGGTCTTAGATATTTCTTCTAAAAGATTCAAGGAAAAGTTGTCGATTCTTAAAGACGGCAAGGAGACATTGACCTTACGGTCCGAAGCCCCGGGCAGGACCCGGTCCATCAAATTTTGCAGCTGGCTGTAGTCCGAGGTCGACAAGGACAACATACCCACTTCATCGTAGCCGCTTTCTTCCAGAATCGCTTCCATCTGCCCGGCTAAAACATCGGCACTCTTCTCCCTAACCGGCCGGTATATTTGGCCCGCCTGGCAGAACCTACATCCTCTGGGACAGCCTCTGAAGACCTTCAAAAAGGCACGGTCGTGGACCGTCCGAATATTGGGAACGGGCGTTTTAATAGGATAAGCCACCCGGTCTAGGTCCATAATGACCCTCTTCTTCACCGGGAATGCTGCTCCGTGCTTAGGACGGATGGCCTCAATCGTCCCGTCTTCCTTATAACTTATGTCATATAAAGAGGGTACGTAGACACCTTTGAGCTTAGAAGCTTCGATAAGAAATTCTTCTCGAGTCGCTTGGCCTAAAACCCGCATCTGCCGCATAAGCTTAAGTAGCTCCGGCAAGGACTCTTCACCTTCTCCGATCAGGACCAGATCCAGGAAGTCCGCCATAGGTTCAATATTATAGGTAGCGGGGCCACCGGCAATAATAATGGGGTCCTCTTCCCTGCGGTCCGAGGTTCTGAGCGGTATACCGGCTAGTTTCATCAGGGCCAAAGTCGGACTGAAGGCTAATTCATAAGACAGTGTAAAGCCTAGGCAATCGAAATCCTTGGCGGCATAATGATTTTCCAGGCTAAAAAGCGGAATATCCTTTTCTTCCATGATAGCCTTCATGTCGAGCCAGGGGGCAAAAACCCGCTCGCACAAAAGGTCTTCTTCACGGTTTACCACGTCATAGAGGATACGCAAGGCCAGGTTGGACATACCGATCTCATACGTGTCGGGAAAACAAAAGGCAAAACGCAGTAGCCTCTTACCGTCGGCTGCCAAGTCTTGCCAGCTTTTTTTGGTCTGATTAAACTCCCCGCCGACATAGCGGCCGGGGAGCTCTACCGCCCGTAAGAGGGCAGTAACTAAATTGTTTTTTTTCATAAAGGCTTTCTAAATCGTAATAGGAACAGGTCGCTATATTTAGGAAAGTCTCTTCTCCAGTTCGGCTTTCTTTTCTTCGTAACCGGGCTTACCTAAAAGGGCGAACATGTTGGTCTTATAATCTTCGACTCCGGGTTGGTTAAAGGGGTTAATACCGTTGAGATAGCCGCTGATACCGCAAGCTCTCTCAAAGAAGTATACCAAAGCTCCGAAGTGGAAGGCATCTAACTTATCGACTTCAATCATGAGGTTAGGCACACCGCCGTCTACGTGGGCTAAGACCGTCCCTTGCATGGCCTTGAAGTTCACCTCATGCATATCCTTGCCGGCCAGATAATTAAGGCCGTCCAGGTTCTCCTCATCTTCCGGGATAATGAAAGACTCTTTGCTTTCCTTAAACCATAAGACGCTTTCGAAGAGGATGCATCTGCCGTCCTGGATATACTGTCCCATGGAGTGCAGGTCGGTCGTGTTGGAGACGCCTGCCGGGAACAGACCCTTGTGGTCCTTGCCTTCACTCTCGCCGTAAAGCTGCTTCCACCACTCGGTCAGGGTGGTGCAATAAGGCTCGTAATTCACCAGGACTTCAATGGCATAACCCTTGCGGTAAAGAGCTGTTCTGACAGCGGCATATTTGTAGGCGGCGTTATGGGCCAGATCTTCGTTTCGGAAGGCCTTTTCACCGGCCTTAAGGCCTCGCATCATCTCTTCGATATCAATACCGGCTACGGCAATGGGCAGAAGACCTACTGCGGTTAAGACCGAATAACGACCGCCGATGGCATCGGGGACGACAAAGCTCTCGTAGCCTTCTCTGTCGGCCAAAGTCTTAAGCGCACCTCTGGACTTGTCGGTCGTAACGTAGATTCGCTCTTTGGCCTCTTCTTTACCGTAACGCTCTTCTATATATTGCTTCAATACACGGAAGGCGATAGCGGTTTCGGTCGTCGTACCGGACTTGGATATAACATTAACGCTGACCTCAAAGTCATCCAAGGTCTCCATTAATTCTTTAAGATAAGTAGCCGAAATCTGGTTGCCGCAGAAAATAACTTGCGTGCCCTTGCCTTCTTCCAAGTCCAAGCCGAACTGGTGGGTCAAGGCGTCGATAGCGGCCTGGGCTCCCAGATAAGAACCGCCTATACCGGCACAAATCAAAACATCCGACGTTTCCTGAATCTTCTTAGAAGCCTTTAGGATCCGAGCGAATTCTTCCTTGTCGTAATGCTCGGACCAATCCACCCAGCCCAAAAAGTCATGGCCGGGTCCGGTTTTCTCTTCCAATGTACGATGGGCCAGCTTAATCTGGTCTTCTAACATAGCCACCTCATCCTCGGACAAGAAGTTCAGGGCGTTCTTATATGAAAAATTAATCATGTGATTCTGCCTCCTTACAAAATGTATAGAGTTTTGTATTGATTTTACCCGATTGACCCAACTTTTGCACGACCTTAGACCAGGCCAAAGACCCGCTTTTGCGGTCATTTTCAAAGTCCCTCTTGAAGACTTCCAAGCCCTCCTTAAAGAGCTCTGGCCACTCGAAAAAAAGATAGTCTAAGTAAACGAAAAGCGTTTCGTCCAAAGACAAGGAACGGAAAGACTCTCCTTGCCAAGCCCGATAGTAAGTGAAAAGTTCAGCCAGCATCCGAAAGGGGCTAAGGTCTGTGTACTTTAAGAGAAAGTCCATGGAGTCCTTTAATAAGCCCTTGTTAGGATAAACATCGGTCATATGAGCTACCTGTTCAGTCAGAATAATATCTTCGGCACTCATAGCATCGGACCGGTAGACCTCGTAGGGCGGTAGAAGATTAAAACCATAGCCAAGCCTTATAGCATCTTCTCTTACGCCTGTCCCTCTCAAAAGTTTTAAATGTCCTAGTTGAAGCATGTCGGGCTGAAGCTGCCATAGCTTATTAAAAGAACTTTCTAATTGGTCTAAAGTCTCACCCGGCAGACCGGCTATAAGATCCAAATGAATGTGCTGTCTTCGGGCCTTAATCAAGCGATTCAAATAAGCATAGTCCTTTTCACGCATGGGATGCCGGTTCACCTTTTTTAAAGTCTCTTCGTGGATAGACTGAACACCGATTTCAAACTGAAAGAGGTCTTGTGGTGCCTTTTCCAGAAGTTCTACCGTTGCTTCGTCTAAAAGTGAAGCCTCCAGTTCAAAATGAAAGCAAGGGTAGGTCTCTTTAACTTTGGCCTTATCGATTAAATAAGAAAAAATCTTAAAAGACCGTTCCGCCGGAAAATTAGAAGACCGATCCAGGAATTTCACCAGGGGTATTTCTTCTTCAAAAAAATAGTCCAATTCTTTATATACCCGGTCCAGACTTTTGAAACGAGGTCTTCCTTCTAAGCTTGACACACAGTAAGAACACCGAAATGGACAAGCCCTGGAAGATTCATAGGTCACAATCTTATGAGAAAGCTTGTCTCGGTAATGCGGATAGTAAAACGGAAGCGTATCCATATCCACCGTTTTACGGTCTGCCTTCAGGTCTAAAACATCCAAATAGGACTTATCTTGTCTAAGCTTTTTCCAAAAGACCTTTAGCTCGGCCGGTGTCGTTTCTCCTGTTAAACGATTTAAAATATCTAAAACTTCCACCTCGCCGTCTCCCGGCATCAGGAAATCCCAGTGTTTTTGTCTAAGATATTCTTCTTTAATATCGTGCTGGATCTCAGGTCCGCCTCCGATTAAAGACGCTTCCGGTAGGCTTTGGCCCAGGTAAGACAAAAGATGGTCTATATAAGAAATATTCCAGATGTAACAGGAAAAAAGATAAAGATCGGCTCGTTCATGAAGAAGTGCCGCTCGTACATCATGGCGATCCTGATTTATATTAAATTCTCTTATGACGATTTCAAAATCTTTGCGAAGCTCAGGGTCCAAATGCCCGTCCACATAGTCATAAATCGAGTAAAGCGCCGGATTCATATGGCTGAAGCGACTATTAACGCCCACCAGTACAACTTTAAGCATATGCTTCCCTTCTATTTCTTTTTTAGTCTTTTAAATGCCTACCTAAAGTATTTTAGCAAACTTTTCCCTATCCAATACGGACCGAACTTGTTATGATAGAGCAGTTACAGGAAAGGATCGGAGACTATTCACATGGCTGTCGCAAGTCTAAGCAACATCGAAAAATCTTACTTTGCCAAAGACGTCTTAAAGGACGTCAACCTGACCTTGAACCAGGGCGATAAATTCTCCCTGGTCGGCGAGAACGGTTCGGGTAAGACGACACTGATGCGGATTTTAGCCGGCCAAATCCCGGCCGATGCCGGAACGGTCTCTATTGCGTCAAGTGTCAAAGTCTCTTACCTCTCCCAACAAATGGAGGAATTTCACGATTTGGATCAAAAGGTCTTAAATCGTGACCATCTGGACCGAATTTTAAAAGACTTAGATGCCTTATCGGAAAAAATCAGCCGGACAGCTCCGGGGCCCCAACAAGACAAACTTCTCAACGACTACCAACTATTAAGCGAAAGTTTTCAGTTAAGTGGCGGCTACTCTTATGAGTCGCGCCTGGCCCAGGCTTTGGCCGGCTTAGGCTTGGAAGGGGAAATCCTGGATAGGCCTATTAAGACCCTTTCCGGCGGTGAAAGAATGCGGGCTCTCATGGCCAGAAAACTGATAGAAGATGCGGACTTGCTCCTCTTGGACGAGCCTACGAACCACCTGGATATCGATGCTTTAGAGTGGCTGGAGTCTTATCTCATGAACTACAAAGGAACCTTGCTTTTAATATCCCATGATCGTTATTTTATGGACAAGGTCTCTAACCGTGTCGGTGAATTAGCCGGCGGCAAGCTCACACTTTATAAGGGAAACTACACCGACTATACCGAGCAGAAAAAGGCCGCGACCGAAAGAAGCTTGGAAACTTTGGCCGGCTTGGAGGAAGAAAGAGACCGCCAGGAAGAAGTTACCCAAACCCTCCTGTCTCACCGTAAAATAGCGTCTTATCACGCACGGCAAAAGGTCGTGTCTAAGCTCGAGGATAAAATCAAAGAAGTCCGTGACCTCTTACCGCCTCAGGAAAAGCGGATGAATTTCCATTTCACACCGAAAAATGCCAAGGTCAATAACCGACAAGTTTTAATCAAGCTGGAAAACGCTACCATGGCCTGGGAGGGGCAGCCGGCACTTTTTGAGGATGTCTCCCTGGAACTTTTGGCCGGTGAGAAAAAGGTTATCGTAGGCCCTAACGGTTCAGGAAAAACCACGCTCCTTCATATGTTGATGGGGCAGACACAAAATTTTGCAGGCGACTTAAGCTTATTGCCCGGTCTAAAAATCGGCCACCTAGGCCAGTACACGGAATTTCAAGATGAGTCTCTAACACTTATGGAAGAACTGGTTTCCAGGACCAATCTTTTGGAAACACCGGCCCGAAATCTTTTGGCCCGTTTCGGTTTTCGAGATATAGAAGTCCATAAAACCATATCGGTCTTGTCCGGTGGCGAACGCGCCAGGCTCTATCTTTGCTGCCTCTTGGAAGAAGACCCGGACGTTTTGTTCTTGGATGAGCCGACCAACCACCTGGATATCCATTCCAGGGAAGTTCTGGAAGACGCCATCCTGGATTATGACGGCGCTGTCTTAGCCGTTAGCCACGACCGTTACTTCATAGAGAAATGCGGATTTGAGGTCCTGGGATTTATAGACCACAATTTAACGTCTTACAGAGATTATGGTTCTTATCGGCACTTTGCGAATTTGGCCAAAATAAATGCAGCCGATACCAAGCAAACAGAAACAGCGGTCAAAGAAAAAAAGCCTCGGCCGGCAGCTACGGTCAAGCCCCCTTCCCCGGGCAAAATCAAGAATCGCTTGAAGCGCTTGCAAATCGACCTAAATAACCTGGAAAATAAGATTCATGACCTGGAAGTCCTGCTGGAAGATTTAGAAGAAAAAATGGCTCTTCCGGACCAGGACCCTGAAACCTACCAAGCCTATGCCGATAAAACGGCCGAGTTAGAAAAATTATACGATCAGTTCTTTGCTTTAGGCCAAGAAAAAGAGGACCTGGAGGTCCTCTTAAAATAAGCTTATTTAGTCGGCGCTTCTTCTTTTACGAAGCGTACCGTCTTCATAGTCGGTACTTTGGACTTATCCTTAGACTTCAAGTAGGCCTTAGAGAAGTCTTCCACAATATCCATGCCGTAGATAACGTGACCAAAAGCGGCATACTCGCCGTCTAAGTGCGAAGCAGAATTGTCATCCAGGCAGATAAAGAACTGTGAGCCGGCACTGTCGTAGTCTTGCGATCTGGCCATAGACAAGGTCCCTTTCTTATGCAGGATAGGGTTTGGATGACCGTTTGCATTAAATTCTCCTACTATGGCATAGCCGGGGCCGCCCATGCCGTTGCCCTGAGGATCGCCTCCCTGGGCTACGAAGCCTTCTACAATACGGTGAAAGGTCAAACCGTCGTAAAACTTCTCCCCTACTAACTTCTGGAAGTTTTCTACGGTTACGGGCGCGGCTTCGGGATCCAACTCAGCAATGAAGACCATGCCGTCATCCATGGTAAATTCAATATAATTGGTCACGTCTTCCGTCTCAACAAAGTCAGGCCAACCGTCCTTGTTTTGTTTTTTCTTACCACAGGCACTTAAGCCCAGTATAAAGACCAGGGCCATAGCCATAACTAGGCCGGTCTTAAAAAATCTCGTCATACGCTTACTGTTTTTCATCTACTGTCTCCTTCACTTATGCTTCTGGCCAAAAGCCTTCCAAAGTTCTGAAATAATCTTCTACCGTCTCGGCACGGCGAATCATTCTAAAGCCACCGTCTTCTTGCAATAAAACTTCAGCTGACCTCAATTTTCCGTTGTAGTTATAGCCCATGGCAAAACCGTGAGCGCCCGTGTCGTGAATATAGAGGATATCACCTTCGGAAATCTCCGGTAATTTTCGGTCAATGGCAAATTTGTCATTGTTTTCACAAAGACCGCCCGTCACATCGTAAGTGTGGTCCTTGTCCAGGTCCTCTTTTCCCAGAACGGTAATGTGGTGGTAGGCACCGTAGATAGCGGGCCGCATTAGATTAGCTGCACAGGCATCCAGGCCGACGTAGGTCTTATAGGTATGCTTGAGGTGCAACACTTGGCTTATGAGCGCTCCGGCCGGGGCCAAAATAAAGCGTCCCAACTCCGTGCATAGTCTCACTTGCCCCATACCGGCAGGGACCAGGACCTCTTCATAAACTTTCCTTACGCCCTCTCCTACCTTATGGATATCAACAGCTTCTTGGTCCGGTTTATAGTTAACACCGATTCCGCCCGAAAGGTTTATGAAAGAAATCTCCAGGCCGGATTCTTTTCTCACTTCAACCGCCAGATCGAAAAGTGTCCTAGCCAACTCAGGATAATAGTCGTTTCCTATAGCATTGGAGACCAGGAAGGCATGGAGGCCCAGGCGCTTGACGCCCTTATCTCGTACCAAACGGGCCGCCTCCATAATCTGGTCATGGGTCATGCCGTACTTGGCTTCGCCGGGGTTATCCATGATGCCGTTGGATACCTCATAAATACCGCCCGGGTTATAACGAAAAGAGATTTCCTCCGGAAGTTCGGAAGAAACATGTTCCAAGAAGAAAGGAATATGGCTGATATCGTCAAAGTTAATGATGGCACCTAGTTCAAAGGCTTTGCGAAAATCCTCGGCAGGTGTCGCATTAGACGAGAACATGATATCGTGCCCTTTAAAACCGACCCGGTCGGACATGATAAGTTCGGAAAGTGATGAACAATCTACCCCGCAGCCTTCCTCTTGCAAGATTTTTAAAATCTGAGGATTAGGGGTCGCTTTAACCGCAAAATATTCTTTAAAACCCTTATTCCAGCTAAAAGCTTGGTAAAGTGCTCTGGCATTTTGCCTAATCATGCTTTCATTATAAATATGATAGGGTGTAGGAATTTTCTCTTTAATAGCTTTGGCCTGATCTAAGCTAAGCCATGCGGTCTTCGTCATAGGGTTGTCCTCCTCATTTATAATTAATCTAGTACGTGGCTGACAAGTATAGCAGACTTCCAGGCCCACAGTAGATTATTGCCTCCACAGTCGCCGTAGATATTGAGAATCTCACCGGCCAAAAAGAGTCCCGGTTCAAGACGGCTTTCCGGACGCTTGTCTCTTAAGTTAGAAAACTTTACGCCGCCTCCCGTTACCTGGGCATTATCAGCTACAAAGTCCTCCGCTATGGTCCAAGGCCAAGCCTTTAAGCTAGACACTTTATGCCTGTCTTTGGCCAAAACGCCGGCCAAATATATTGCCACTTGTTTAGGAAGCGTATTAAGAAGCGTTTGCTCTAGGTCTCCGCCGAACAGATCCATGCGTTTTTCCCAATAGGCCGAAAAATCCTCACGACTGATTTGCGGAAAGAAATCCAGCAAGAAAAAATACGGACCCACATCAGACAAGGAAACCCGGTCAAAATTCGGCTCATCTTTTAAATAAGAAGCTAAATCTCTTGAATCTAAGATAGCGGAAAGAAGACTTAGTTCTTCCGTTTTATAAATATAAGGTGAAGGATTAAGGCCCTTTTGGCTTGCGGCATAAGCTCCGCTCAGCTGTAAAACAGGTACGCCGGAAAGGCCGGTCTTATTAAACTGTATTTCACCTACATCCGTCCCCAGCAACACCGCTTGTTTACCGTCTTTTCGATAAAGGCGGAGGCCGGCTCGAACTCTTTGTCCTTGTAGCCTCTTAGAAGGTTTTACCAGGGGTAGTCCTAACAGGGCCGGAAAAGTTTCTTCCAGCTCGTAGCCCCGACCGGCAAGAAAAGAATAAATATTGGGGCTCCCACCCAAGGCTTTCTGGCTCTGTCCACCTGTAGTCAGTAGCACCTGTCGACTAATATAAGTTGTCTTCTTCTCTGCTTTAGAACGGATAAAGACTTTAAAATCCTTCCCTGTTTTTTCATAGTCAAGCAGTTCCGAATCTGTCCTTAAGGTTATGCCCAGTTTTTTTACCCAAAAAAGCAAGATTTCCACCGGAGTCTCTGCCCTTAGACTGGAAGGATAATAACCGTTATCAAGCAAGGTCCACTCCAGTCCCAGATAGGCCCAATAATCTTCAACGTCTTCAACGGATACGGATTCAAGATAGGCATAAGCTTCTTTTTCTTCGCTTGAATGAAAAGCCTTCTTAGAGTCTCTCAAAGGTAGAAAATTACAACGGCCGTTTCCGGTTGCCAGCAGGCGCTTACAAGGCTTATCCATTTTTTCCAAAATGAGGACCCTGGCTTCAGGTTTTTTTCTCTTATACAAAATAGAAGTGAAAAGACCCGCGGCCCCCGCTCCTATTACTATGAGATCATATTTTTCACTTATATCGTGTCTAGGCATAATAGCGATTCCACATGGCATGAAGGCGTGAGAACTTGTTCTCGGTAGGGGCTAGAAGCCCGAAGACCTCCTGTATGTCCTGAGCCAGGCTATGAAAGCGATCCAAGTCTCCGGACAGGTATTCCACCTCCAGCTCATAGCAGGGCTTAGAATGCGATTTAACCGACAATTCGCCGCGATCTACCGTAACCTGAACATGTAAATCTTCCTCTTCCAATAACGTTTCATAACGTAAGCAGTCCGCCACTAAAACATAGGAGAAAAAATCTTCCTTAATAAGGTTTAGCACTTGCAAAACCTTGGCTGCATCCGGATCATCCGACCGGCTTAAGAGGTCTTTACATTCATTTATCGTAGGAATGGTCTCGTTCCAGGGGAAGTTTAATTCAATCCGATGAGATAAGGTACCTTCGGGCCCCTGACTTTTCTTAAAGCATAGCATATAGCCCTCTGTTTCTAAACGCAGACGACAGGCCACAAAATGCTTACTCAATATATCTTCCTGGTCTAAAAGATACCTGGCCTTATGAAGGACCTTGGTCCAGGGAGTCAAATGAAAGCCTCGCCAATAGGGGTTATCAACTATAGCTTCTACCTCATAAGTAGAAGGTACGTAATACTTGTATTCTAATTCCATACTATGACCTTACACTCTTACTAAACGAACCTGGTCTTCCATGATGACCAGAAGAACATCTTCTTTAATAAAAGCCATCTTCTGCAC
>CAYFQG010000001.1:130354-144528 GCA_964345295.1 uncultured Oscillospiraceae bacterium
GTAACTTCAAAGACAGAAAGTTCAAAGCCTCAGACCGATTCTCATCTAAGATGTAGACACCTTCCGGATTCGCAAGGGCCATTTTACCATGACCTTTGATCAGGAGGTAGGCATCCCGACCGATTTCTTTGGCCTGTAAATTACCCTCAATAGGATGGGTCTGTCCTTCGACATAAGGGATGTAGTAAAAACGCTTCTCGTCGCCTTCTGTCTGTCTGCCCAAAATTCCCAAACCTTTCTCGCCGGGCACGGCATCGTAAATCTCGGAGAATTCCAAAAGGATGTTGGACTTGAGCTCTTCGACCTTGACCACATGGGAACTGCTGACTAAATAAGCCGTGTTGGCATCTTTGGCCAACAAAAGCGGATAGAGCAAGTCACCATCTAAATAAACGGCCTTAGAAAGCTGTAAGGCTTCCAAATCAATTTGATAATAAATGGGTCCCAGACTTGCACCGTCGGTATTAATCAAGGACACATCCAGAAATTTACCGTCGGGTGTGAAAGCCATATTAAGCGGGTAGCCGGAGTAAAGTCTATCTCTAATTCTCCAGTCTAAAAGGTGCTTACCCTTATCGTCTAAAATTCTGACGATTCCCTTAGAGGTCGCTTCATTAAGAATAAAAGAAGAGGCCCCCGTCGGAGATACACTTAAAGCCTCAATTGGCTCGTCGGTCCTTCCATAGTACTGTAAACCTTCTTGATCAAAGAGATAGAAATTATAGCCGCCTAAATCTCCAATCAAAAAATAGGAACCTGCCTGATCCATATAAAGATTGTTCACTTGGATGGGAAAGGACATCTCCTCTCGGCCGGTCAAAGTCAGATAAGTCACCAAGTCGTTGGAAAGTCTAAGCAAGTACTGGTCAGAATAAGGGTAATAGCGGTCGCTTTCGCCTTTGTTAAGGCTCAATAAAACCTGACTATTCAGCTCTACAGGCGGCGCCACAGCCTGGTCTTTTCCTGCCAAGAGCTTATCTTGGGGCAGGACCAAAAGGACCGCCATAATGAGCAGAGCCAATAAAAAGGTCAGGCCCGGCAAGAGCAGCGAGCCTGATAACTTATGGGTCTTGTTCTTAAACGATTTGGCCATTTCCCTCACATGAAGTCTTAGTTAATTGCTTTTTCCAATTCTTGCAAAGCTAATTTTACACTGGGCGAATCCAAGTCGCCATTATCCTCAAAGTCCATTATATCCGCATAAAAGCCGGTGTAGACACCGTCTTTGAAAACATAGAGCGTTTTATCGTTTCTCTTAGTGAATGCCAAGCGAATATCGTCCTTATCCGTGCGCATTTCATAGGTAATTTTGTAAACGGCCGCCTCGTCAGCCGAAGGATTAGCTTCCTCATCAATACCGGCAAAACGCACACCGATGACCGCCTGATAGTACTTACTGAAAAGCTTCTTATCACTGGCATTTTTTACATTAGCATCCTTGCCGTTGAGTGCATAGCTAGGTTCCAACTCCTTATCACCGGCAGCCTCCTCTTCTTCTTTAGAAGGATGGAAGATGTCGGATACATAAACACCGTCTTGACCTAGGTCTACGGTAAGCTTTCCGGCATCCTGGATATTAACCAAGGCAGCGAATCGATCATAGAACTCTAAGGTTTTAGCTCCGATTTTGCTTAAGTCTTGTGCCTTGTAAGAGAAAATCCTATCCTGACCCTCAACCATACCGTAGCGGACATCGCCCGACACACTTTGGCCAAAAGCATATTGAATCGTACCGTTTTCTCCCTCCAAGCTTAACTGATATTGGGGAGTATCCAGACCGTATTTGGCCAAATCTTCCTCCTTATAAGGAAGGAAACTGTCCGCTTGCAAGTCTTGGAGCTCGGTCAAAAAGGCCAAAATCGTATTGCTGTTTCCTGCCCAGCTAACGGGGCTTTCCAGCTGCCATTCCGCCTTTGCTTCATGGAGTTTTTCTTCATCCATGCTGTCTTCATGAGACAAAGGCGCTAAATTCTTGGCCTTAATGGGATAAGGTTCACCTAAGCGCGTCAGATCAAAGCCTTTAAGTTCATAAGCATTATAGGGCACTAACTTGTTTTCCATGAGGTCGTAACGCGTGGTCAACATATATTGAGCAGGCGACGAAACGACACCCAGACGTTTTGTCGTCTTGTTATAGGCATAATATTGGCTGGAGGAAGCCGACTGGACCTGGTTACCCAAGAGGACTTCTATACTATCGCCATTATTGAGAGCATATTTTAGGCTTGCCTGAGCTTTGTCTAAACCGTATTCGGCCAAAGCTTCTGTTTCCTTCTCACCCAAGTCCTCTATAGAAGAAAGCCGCATGAGATTTTTACCTAAACTGTCCAGCTTGCCTTGGTCTAAACCGACCGGTGCTTCGCCTTCCCAAATCCATTTTTGGATAGGCTTGGGTTCTTCTTCTGCCTTGCCCGTAACAGGTACATAGTCTTCGGGAGTCGGGGTCGGTGTAGGTGTGAAGCGTTCGGACTTTAGCACAATCTGGTCCTCGGCATTTGTAATGGTTACTGTATCGACATTGTCTGCCTCTACTTCTACCAGGGCCTCGACTTTGGGCGAGGAAGATCCGGTCTCCTCACTGGGTCCCTCTTCTCCTGTGTCCAAGATGCGATAGAGCGCATAGGCTCCTACTAAAAGGACCAGAATCACCACCATAATAATTAAATTTTTGGTTTTCTTCATCCTAAACTCCTTTGCTAGGTTGAGGCCAATCTGATATTAGAGTTTCTTACGTCTCCTATAAACGACCAAGGCTGTAATTAATAAAGCCACGGGGATAAATAAGAGGAAAGTCCAAGACAAGAGCTGGTAGATATTTTGGCTTCTGGCCGGCAAGTAGTAACTTACTACCGGGCTGGGCTTAATCATAAGGTCACCCGTTTGATCTGCCGTATTGCTCATCGTACTGACTGAACCGTTGGCCAAAAGATAGTTGCCCGGGAAGTTTATCATAGCCGAGTCGGAGAAAATCCAGGAGGAACCAATAACCGTTACTTCGGCTGGCTCGGTCACATTGGATCCGTCTACACTACCTCTATTCTTACCGTACATACCGATAGAAAGAACCGAGCCTGACTGAGACCTCTTGTCCTTGTCTCCGCCTAACTCTAAGACACCTTCTGCAGAGCTTTGGAGGACCGAGGAAGTCTCTATCCAGTCTTTGGCATTATCCGCCGTCACAATCTGAGCCGCATCGGCCACCAAAGCACCTGCTGTTTCCGCACTCTGGTCAAAGATAGGACTGGACGGAATCTCGGCCAGGAAGGCATTATCGTAGTATTGGACTACCTTATCCTGATTGGTTTCCTGAACACGGTTGTTGGTTAGTTTCAGATTAAATTCGGCTAATACCTTATTGAGATTCGTAAATTCTGTCGTGCTAAAAGAGCTTACCACCAGAAGGTTTCTGCCCTTCATTAAGAAGTCTACCAAAAGCGGCACTTCTTCTTCCGACAGATCCTGTTTAGGCTCCAGAAGCACTAAGAGCTCGGCATCGTCGGGGATAGATGTTGCAGTCCTCGTATCAAGCTTATCGACATAATAGCGATTTTGCTCCAGCAATAGGCCTAACATCTTGAAGCCGTCTTCGGGTGTGCTCTCTCCGTGTCCCTCAATGAAATAGGCGACGGGGGTAACATCACTGGTCACCAGTTGAATAGCGGAACTGATGGCTTCTTCTGCCGTGTAACCCGTTAAATAGAGTTGTTGTTGTTGAGACTGAATAGCCAAGAAATCCGAGGACTTCAAGACCTTCAACTTGGAATAGTCATCGTTGGATACGACGACCTGATAACGCTGGATGTTATGTACCTTGTTAGGGTCTAATGTATCCAGGATAGCGGGGTTCTCTACCGGGTCAACGTAGGATACTTCCAGGTGGCCGTTTGAGGCATCTTTATATTCATCCAGAAGATTGGGCACAAAGGTCAGGTCTCCCTGGCTGTAAGGACCGGGGAAAGCATCTCTGGAACTTAAAACAGTGACCTTAATATCCTTGTCGTTTTGCTTCAAGAGATTCTTGGACACATCGCTTAAGGTCTGAACCTTATTAGGTGTCCAGTCAAATTGGAGCTTGGCACCTAAGGTCTGTTGCAAAATCAAATTTACGGCAATAACAATGGCAATAAGCACAACTACCGATAAAATAGCCGTCCTCTTCAACGTTTTATTACGTCTGTCTCTATGAGGTCCGTTTTTCTTATTTTTAGTTTTAGTTTGCTTTACAGTTTTATTTTTATCTTCTGTCATTTGAACGCCTCCTTACTCAGCCCAGCGACGACTTTCCATGATTTGGTAAGTAATGTAGAGGAAAATCATGATCAAGCCGATAAAGTAAATCACCGACAGCAAATCAAATGTACCCTGATAGAAAGATGACAAACGATTGGTCGGATTAATCCATTCCAGAGCCGCTACCACGGCATGGCCTGCCGACTGGTCAAAGGTCGGCGGAATAATATTGAAGAAGTCAATTTTATTAAAGAAGCTGGTGACCAAAGTACCCATAATAGAACTTAAGGCATTCAAGATATCGAAGCCGATAAAGATAACAAAGGAAATTATGGCTGCAATAATCTGATTTTCGGTCAGAGCCGAAGCAAAGATACCGATAGCAATATAAGCAAAAGCCGTCAGTAGATAAGCAATCAATGTACCCCAGAAACGACTGTCTACGGTTCCGCCAAGGCCCAAAGTTGTGAAAAGATAAATAAGATTTACGGACGAAACAGTCATGAACATTAAGACAACGCCCAGGTATTTACCGACTACAATTTGGCCGGTAGCGGCAGGTGACGTAGCCAGTAAAACTAGGGTTCCGTTCTTTTTATCTTCGGATATCGTCCGCATGGTAATGATAGGGATCAGTACGAAGAATAAGCTCTTCATGAATTGCAAGATGGCTGCAACATCCGAATAGCCGCTCAAGACCATGGATGAAAAGTACAGACCACTGACAAAGGCATAGATGGCGAAAAGCACCCAGCCCATAGGCGATTTGAAATAACTGTTGAACTCTCTTTTACAAATAGCAAAAACTTGTCGCATCTTAGGCCTCGCTCTTCTCGGAATTTAAAATGGCTGCATGATCGTGATAGCTCTGGCTGGTGACCTTGAGGAAGATATCTTCCAGAGTCGGATTCAGGGTCTTCATACCGATAATAGGAATACGGGATTCCGCCATACGGTAGAAAACCTCTTCACGGACATCCACATTCTCTGTAGTCTGGTACTCGTACACCGCAGCCTGACCTTGGCGTCTTAAGAAGAGGACTTGCTCAACACCTTCAATAGACTTAAGAATAGCCATGGCCCTGTCCGAATCGGTCTTCACGCTGACTTCTACCCGGGATACTCCGTCTACCGCTTCACCCAAGCTATCAGCAGGACCCGAAGCAACCAATTTACCGTCGTTAATAATGATGACACGGTCACAGGTAGCCGCAACTTCGGACAAAATATGGGAAGACAAAATAACCGTGTGCTTCTTGCCCAAGTTCTTAATTGTCGAACGAATTTCTTTAATCTGTTTAGGGTCCAAACCGACGGTCGGTTCATCCAGAATAATAATTTCCGGTTCTCCTACCAACGCTTGGGCAATGCCTACCCTTTGTTTGTAACCTTTGGAAAGATTACGGATAAGACGTTTTCTTACATCGGTAATACGAACCAGGGCCATGATTCTGGCTAATTGCTGATCACGCTGGTCCATAGGGACATTCTTAAGGTCTGCTATAAAACGCAAATATTCCAAAACTGTCATGTCCATATATAGAGGCGGTAGTTCGGGCAAGTAACCGATATGGCTTCTGGCCTCCTCAGGCTCTTCCAGGATATCGTGGCCGTTTATCTTAACTGTACCGGATGTAGCCGATAAAAAGCCGGTCAGGATATTCATGGTCGTCGACTTACCGGCGCCGTTGGGGCCTAAAAAGCCTAAAACTTCGCCTTGTTCAACGGTGAAAGAGACATTATCCACAGCCTTCTTATCACCGTAATACTTTACAAGATTTTTAATCTCTATCATCTTTGCCTCCGTAAATGCAAAATTCTTAACCTTCTATGGGCCTGTGGGGATTGTACTGGACCTTAGAAGGATTAAATCTTCTTAAATTCGTCAGGATCCTGTCGTCGGGTTCAAATAAGACTAAGACCCTTTCATTTTTATTTTTCAAAGTGGCTTCTGTGACGAAAAACCACACCCGTTTGGGGTCGGTATTTGAGGATAAGTCCATTTTGGTAAAGTTAGACTTCTCAAAAGACTTATAGTCGGAAGACGAAACAGGCGCCACGATCTCCATATTCTGAGCCTTGGCGGACAGTTTACGCTTGCGACTTCTCTTATGCACAATAACATCGATATCCAGAGTTCCGTTGGTGCAAACGTATTCGAACTCCAAGTCACGTCGGGTAATCAGGAAATATAGACCATAAGCGGCACCGACTACAATCAGGAGGGCAAAACTGAAAAGATAGGGCAGAAATAAAAAGACCAGGTAGAGTACCACCAGGAAAGCCAATACATAAAGGCCGATTAGAAGGAAATCCTTCGTTCCCATCCTGCGTTTTACAATCTTCTCTATAAAAACATCTTCTCTACCGCTATTAAACATAAATCCTCCTCATAGAACTCTTTCTAAAACAAAAGCTGTCCAATATTTTAATATATTCTAGAACTTTATGGGCCGCATTTTGTGAATTTAGCTTAACATTTAAGAAGCCTATTGAGCAAAATAAGTGCCTTCGCTAAGGAAGGCACTTTTCTTGAATCACACTTTTAAGCAATTAAATACTTACCCAAAGGCTACAGGAATAGGCTCTAGATTAAATCTTTTGCCAAAGCTCTGGTATCCTGAGCGATTACCAGCTCTTCATCGGTCGGCACGACAACGACTTTAACCTTAGAATCGGGAGTCGAAATGATATTGACCTTGCCACGCTCTTTATTCTTCTCTTCATCCAGGTTGTAACCTAAGAATTCTAAGCCTTCCAAAACCTGCTCACGAATATTGGAGCCGTTCTCACCTACACCTGCCGTAAAGACAATAACGTCCACGCCGCCCATGGCCGCTGCATAAGCACCGATGTACTTCTTTACTTGATAGCAGAACATATCAACGGCCAGGCGAGCTCTTTCGTTACCCTCCTCAATGGCCTTATCCAGATCTCTAAAGTCGGAGGAAACACCCGAGATGCCGTAGACGCCGGATTCTTTATTCATAATTCTGTCTAAATCATCGAAGTCCAAATCGGGATTTTGCTGGTGGAGATAACGTAAGATAGCCGGGTCTATGTCGCCACAACGAGTTCCCATAGGTACACCGGCCAAAGGTGTCAAACCCATAGAGGTGTCCACACTCTTACCGCCGTCAACAGCCGTGATAGACGAACCGTTACCTAAGTGACAGGTCACAATCTTCAAATTTTCAATGGGTTTGCCTACCGTCTCAGCGGCAATCCGGCTCACATAACGATGTGAAGTACCGTGGAAGCCGTAACGTCTTACTGAATATTTTTCGTAACAATCATAAGGCAAGGCATACATAAAAGCTTTGGCCGGCATGGTCTGATGGAAAGCCGTATCGAAAACGGCCACCATAGGCTTACCGGGCATGGCCTTCTCACAAGCCTCAATACCCATAAGGTTAGCAGGGTTATGCAGAGGACTAAGCGGGCTGCACTTCTTTATGGCGTCTTTTACCTCGTCATCAATCAGTACGGACTCGGTGTAGATTTCGCCGCCGTGAACCACTCTGTGGCCTACCGCATCAATCTCATCCATAGATTCGATGACGCCCTTGGGACCGGTTAAGGTTTCCAAAACGGCAGTCATGGCTTCCACGTGCGTGGGCATGGCGATTTCTTCTTTAATCTTCTCTCCGTGTGCCTCAAAAGTCATGGAACCGTCAATACCGATTCTCTCACAAAGACCCTTGGCCATCACTTCGGCCGTCTCGGGATCCATCAACTGGAACTTTAAGGAAGACGAGCCTGCATTTACAACTAAAACTTTCATACTTATCTCTTTCTCTCTGATTTTTTCTTTGCTTAAGGCGTACTTAGGCTTCGGCGTTTTGTGCCTGAACGGCTGTAATCGCTACAACACCGACAATATCATCGGCCGAGCAGCCTCTGGACAGGTCGTTAACCGGCTTGGCAATACCCTGTGTTAAAGGACCGTAAGCCTCTGCCTTACCTAAACGTTGGACCAGCTTATAGCCGATATTACCGGCATTGAGGTCGGGGAAAATCAAAACGTTGGCCTGGCCGGCTACAGGGCTTCCGGGTGCTTTAGACTGAGCAACTTCGGGAACGATAGCGGCATCCAATTGGAGCTCACCGTCTACTAAAAGCTGAGGATATTTTTGGTGGGTCAGGCGGGTTGCTTCAACCATCTTGTCGACCAGCTCGGACTTGGCCGAACCCTTGGTCGAATAGCAGAGCATGGCAATCTTGGCTTCTTCGCCGGTCAGAGATTCAAAAGAAGCGGCGGAAGAATAGGCAATCTCGGACAACTGATCCGGATCGGGATTTTCATTGAGGCCGGAATCGGCGAAGATAAAGACACCGTCCGCTCCGTACTCGCAATCGGGGACTACCATGACAAAGAAACCGGAAACAAGTTTAGTACCGGGGGCTGTCTTAATAATCTGCAAAGCGGGACGCAAAGTATCAGCCGTGCTGTGAATCGCACCGGATACCAAACCGTCCGCATCGCCATCTTTAATCATTATGTTGCCGAAGAAAACCGGGTCCGTCAGAATGTCTTTGGCCTTCTCGGGAGTCATACCCTTGTGTTTACGTAATTCCACGAATAAATCGATGTATTCTTGCTTCTTCTCGTAAGTAGTGGGGTCAACAATCTGGATACCTTCGAGCGAAACGCCAAACTCTTCGGCCTTAGCCTCAATCTCTTCCCTGCTACCCGTCAAGATAATGTGGGCAATGCCCTCGTCTGTAGCGGTTCTGGCCGCCTTCAATACACGTTCGTCCGTTCCTTCAGGCAAGACCACCTTCTTGACATCTTCTCTGGCCTTAGCCTTAATCTTGTCCATAAAAGCCATTTAACTTACCGTCCTTTCATCCTCATCAAACTAAAAAATTTCTTAATACAGGCACAAAAATGCACCGAATTTTACTACAGAAAAGTATAGCCTAACACCCTCTGTTTGTTAAGCATGGCGAAAGCCCAATGCCTGCCAATCTTCACCTAAGGCTACCTGTCTAGCCGGTTGAAAATTTCTTTTTTGTAAAGCTTCCCAACCTTCCTCACGATTTATATCGGTCTTATAACGCTCCGAATTCTTTCTGGGATAAGCAAACCACAGCTTTGCGGCAGGGTTTATGTGGGGCAGGACTTCCTGTAAAACCATAGCCAATTCTTCGCGATTTTTGGCGAAGGCCAAAAGAGCCTCAGGGCTTAGGTCGGGCATCTCATCATAGCGCGTCCAGTTTCGCTCACGGCTGAAGTCTTTAATAAGTTCATCCGGTAGACGAAGGACTATGAGTTCTTGATTCTTTAATTCCAGTTTTTTCCTAATATCATCCATATTCCTACCTACTTTCTAAAAACTCTCGTTATAGTATTATAGCCGTAATAGAAAAATATTTAGTGAAAGATAGACAAACAATAGATGAAAACCCTAGCCATAATAGCTGAATACAATCCTTTTCACCTGGGACATAAGAAGCAATACGAGCGTGTTCTGGAGCAGTTTTCCGATCCTAAGAATCCGGTTCGAATCCTAAACATTATGAGCGGTAATTTTGTCCAAAGAGGCGAAGCTGCCCTATTGGATGAGAAAAGCAGAGCCGAACTGGCCTTATCTCAAGGGGCATCCTTGGTCTTATCGATTCCCTCTCTTTTTTCCGCTTCGGGCGCCAGAGACTTCGCCGCTGCCGGTGTCAAAATCGTTTCTAGATCCGGTGTCTGCCTGGATATCGCCTGCGGTGCGGAAAACCATGAAGATAGGACTTTTATTTCGGACATGGTCCCGGTATTGGACCAAGAACCCGATACCTATCGGGAATTTTTGGCGGAACATTTAGCCAAAGGCCTTCCCTATATGTCTGCTCGCCAAGAAGCCCTGAAAGACTATTTCCCGGACTATGCCGCTAAAATCGATACCTTCATAAGAAAACCCAATAATATTCTGGCTTTAGAATACGCCTTGGCCATCGAAAAAGAAAACAGAGTGCGCCGGGATTTGGGCTTAAAAGACTTAAAATTACACTTGATTCCACGAACCGGTGAAGAAGGAGCCATATCCGCCGGCCATATCCGTGATCTGCTCCGGGAAGAAAACGACACAAGTCGGAGGATTTCGGCCCTGGAAGAGCTGGTGCCGGAAGAGACACTAGCAACACTCTTATCATCGCCTTTGGTTTTATCCGAGCCCTTCTCTTCACTCCTCCCTCTTTTCTTCAATCTGCGTTCCGATAAGGATGCCGCACAATATCGTGACATGTCGGAAGACCTGGCTGGGCTCATTCGAAACGGTCTAAATTCGTCCTTGAAGGCTCCTCTGACCTATTCTTCTTTGGCCAAAGAACTGGCAACGCCTTATTTCCCCGAAACCCGAATAAACCGCACTTTCTTAGCTTATCTTTGGGGTATACGTAAGGATGAATGGGCCAAAGCCCAAGCGGAAGGCCCCGCCTTCACTAAAGTTTTGGCCTATGACGCCAACGGTCGCTATCTTTTGCGACTCATGCGAAAGTTAAGTCGCCTAACTTTAATCAACCAAAAACAAGAGCTTTTCAAAGTACAAAAAAGCCCCTACGAAACTTTGGCCTATCAAAAGCAAGTCGAAATCTTGTCCGAGAAATATTATGAAAAGCTGAGGCATTTTTAGTCCTCTCGTCTGACTTTGACATGCCCCAATCAATTCAGTAGAATTCCTAGGAATATCTAAATATTATTATAGATATATAAGGAGGATCAAATGGAACAAAACAAGCCCTACGAAAACATTGTAGATACGCTGGAGGCCAGGGGTTATTTGGCCCAATCTACAGACCTGGACGCTGTACGCAAAATGCTCGACAAGCCGGGTGTACGTTTTTATATAGGCTTTGACCCCACAGCAGACAGTCTGCATGTCGGCCATTTTATCCAAATGATGATTTTGGCCCATATGCAAAGGGCCGGCCACTATCCCATCGCTCTGTTGGGCGGCGGTACCGGTATGATCGGAGACCCCTCCGGCAGGACCGATTTACGTAAGGTGATGACCAGAGAAACCGTCCAGCACAATGTGGACCGTTTCCGCGAACAGATGGGCATCCTGGTGGACTTCTCGGAAGGCAAAGGCATGGTCGTCGATAACGCCGAATGGCTTATGGACTTAAACTACATCGAGTTTTTGCGTGACGTCGGTTCTTACTTCTCCGTAAACCGCATGCTCACAGCCGAAGCTTATAAGGCCAGAATGGAAAAAGGTCTGACCTTTATCGAATTTAACTATATGCTGCTCCAGGCTTACGACTTCTACCGTCTCTACGAAGACCATGATTGTAAGCTGCAGTTAGGCGGTAATGACCAATGGTCCAATATTATTGCAGGCGTCGACCTCATTCGTCGTAAGACCGGTAATGATGACGCCCAGGGCCTTACCACCAACCTCCTTCTGAACAGTGAAGGCGTCAAGATGGGCAAAACCGCCAACGGTGCCGTCTGGTTGGACGAGAAGAAAATGCCTGTCTATGACTTCTATCAATACTGGCGTAACGTGGACGATGCGGATGTTATCAAATGTCTCAAGCTTCTGACCTTCTTGGACTTAGAAGAAATCTCCCGGTACGAGAAATTGGAAGGCGCTGATATTAACGAAGCCAAGAAGCGTCTGGCTTTTGAAGTCACCAAGCTTATCCACGGCGAAGAAAAGGCTAAGGCTGCCGAAGCCCAGGCCTACTCCATTTTCGTCGAAGGCCAAAGTTCTGATGACATGGAAACGACCGAGCTAGCTGAAGCAGATTTAAATGAAGGCATCGGCCTCTTAAATCTCTTGGTCGAAACAGGCTTAGCCTCCAGCAACGGCGAAGGCCGCCGTCTGGTCCAACAGGGCGGTATCAGTCTCAACGGTAAAACCGTAGACGATACCCGTTATACTGTTACGGCAGATGACCTGGTAGATGACGAAATCATTATCCGCCGCGGTAAGAAGAGACATCACAGAGTAGTCGTAGCAGAATAAGAATCTCTACTCATATTAAGAATAAACAAGCCTCTTTCGCTTATGCGAGAGAGGCTTTTATTTTTGTGTGTTAAGAAAAATCCGGAATAATATTATTGGAGATTTTTCAGAATAATTTCAATCGCCTGAACCATCATAGCCAAGGCCATAGAAGGTCTGTTTGGTGCAGCAAGTGTCTGCAAGGGCAAAGACGGCAAATGCACAAAGCCTGCCGGAATCGTTTCTAGACCCCTTTCTTCTCTCTTGCGGCACAGATCCAGTGTTTTATACATGACATGGTTGCAAACAAAAGTTCCCGCTGAATTCGAGATAAGAACCGGGATACCGGCATTTTTAAGTTTGGCTTCCAGGTGCCTCAGAGGAAGTTTTGAAAAATAAGCTGCCGGCCCGTCTACTAAGATTGGAGCATCTTCCGGTTTATAGTCCTCATTATCGGCGATTCGGGCATCATCTATGTTAATGGCCACACGCTCCAAATGAACGGCGGACGCCATAGCATTTTGACCCAAATTCAAGATACCGTCGAAGTTTTCTTCTTGGAAAATCTCTTCGAGAATTTTTTCGCTTTGTTTAAAAGAAGTGGGCAACAGTAGCTTAGTCAGACGAACAGAATGGCCTTCCTCGGCTTCTTCCCTATTATCGGACATAAAAAATGCCTCTGAGGGGTCTTCTTTCCAAAAGAAAGAGTCCGGCAAATTCTCTAAGACTTCTTCTACGGAATTTACCGACTCACCGCCAAAGGCATCAAAAGCCGTAACAATATAATGTAAAGGCTTCATTATGAACTTAAGCTTGAGCTTGCAAAGCTTTCTGCAATTGAGACTTGTGACGAGCAACCTTCTGCTTGGAAATAATTCCCTTGTTAGCAGCCTGGTCTAAGAGCTTCGTTGCGTTCTTAACCGCTTCTTCTGCATTTTCCTGATTCTCAATCGCTAAAAAGGCATTTTTCAAAGTTGTGCGCATTTTGCTTCTCTGGTGCTTATTCTGAGCGGTTCTGTTGCTCTCGATGCGTACTCTCTTGATTGATGACTTAATATTTGGCATATCTATCTCACCTCCTGCTCACGTTCAATTATTTTATAGTAATCTCGACTTATGTCAAATCGAATCAGATAAAGATTTTACCAAATATAGGCCCGGTCTGTCTATATAAAGGGGTAATGAAGTACATTGTCGGACTTTCTAGCTTTTTTATATTGCGTAATGCTAGGAAAGATGAATTAATAAATTATAATCATATTGTACCTGCGTAAAATCTAACATACATATAAAGTTATTTAGGAGGATAAAGCAAACAATATTTGACAAAAAATTATATTGCCGACTAAAATTGAGTCAATAGTGTTGCCCATGTTAAGAGAAATCTTATCGTTTGGGGACCAAAGGGGATTGACTCACGGTCAATCCCCTTTTTTGCTTAAAGATATTATGGATTTAAAACAGCCTTTACCATATGAGAAACAAATACAAAAATTATTAGAACATGGGTTAATCATTAATAATCATGCGTTTGCAGAAGAAATACTGTCCCAAGTTAATTACTATAGGTTAACAGGATACGGTGTCCAGTTTAGAAAAAAACCAAACGCTAGTGATTTTCTTCCGGGAACAGATATTAAAACCTTGTACTCAATCTATTTATTCGATCAAGAAATGAGAGGTCTGCTTTTAACATATTTAGATAGTATTGAAGCACTATTTAGGACAAGAATTTCCTATTACGCTTCGCTAAATCTGTGTAATACACCACCCTATAACCAGCACTATGATCCTAGCAATTATTTTAATAAATCTACATTTAATAGCATAATGAAAGCGCTGGAAAGAGAGCATAATTACAATTGCGATACATTAATAATCAAACATCATGACCAAAATTATTCTGGTCAAATGCCTCTTTGGGTAGGGGTTAATATAATGTCATTTAGTAATTTATCAAAATATTATACTTGTCTTCCCAGAGACGAAAAGTCAAGGACT
>CAYFQG010000002.1:0-20690 GCA_964345295.1 uncultured Oscillospiraceae bacterium
CCGGTCTACCTGTCTTTTGCCCTGCCCGTCCTCTTTGGCCTCACCGTTTCGCTAACCCCCGATGTCACGGTCAACCATAAGTATTTTATGATTAGCCTTTTCTTATACCTGCCTTTGCTTGTGTGGGTCTTGTTAAAGTTATGGGACTTTTTGTGGCGCCCTGATACAGGCGAAGCATTTTGGCCTAGAAGGGCTTTGGCCGTACTCCTGGCTTGTCTTGTCATCCCTATCCTCACCTTCACCGGCCTGACCGACACCTGGGCCTACCAAAACCAGCTGGCCCATAATGTCATTGTAGATACGGACGATGATTTCTCGCGTTGGGTCCTAAAAAACGCCCCGCAAGATGCCGTTTCCCTGACGCCTCCCTGGGCCATGCACAGCTATTTTCTGACCGGCCGGCAAAGTTTCTACGGTCACGCCTACTATGCGGCTTCTGCCGGCTACGATACGGCAGGCCGTTACGGAGAAATAAGGGATTTCCTGGCCATGCGCTTAGATGACAAGCAACTTCGGGCCTATGCCGAAGCGCATAATTTAAGTTACCTGATGATCGATGATAGCTTCCGGCAAAATCCCGACTATGCCATAGAAGAAGAAGGCCTAAGTCGCCTATTCCCGCGCGTGGCTTTCTTCCCCGATCAAGACAATCTGGCCGTTTACGACCTTAGGACAAATTAGGAATAGGCTCGCCTTAAGCGAATTTTCGCACAAACCACAAGACAAGGCGGTGGGGCAGAAGTTTGGATAGGGCCAAAACCAGGCGGGCCGCTCCGTTCGAAAGCGACACATCCTTACCCCGGTCCAACTTTCGGAGGGCCTTACGGCAGACATTTTCCGGACTTTCTACACCCAGGCGTTTGAAACCCTTGACCTGGGCACTTTGGCCGGACTTGGTCAAAAATTCGGTCTCCATGGGGTTGGGACAAACGGCCATACAGGAAATCCCCTTGGCCTTAAGTTCAGAATGAAGGGCCCTGGAATAACTTAAGACATAGGCCTTGGAGGCCGCATAAGACGCAAAACCGTGCTGGGGCATAAAGGCCGCAACGGATGCGATATTTAAAATATGAGAACCCTTATCCATATAAGGCAGGGTCAGTTGAATCATCTGGGTTAGGGCTAAGCAGTTCAGACGGACCGTATCCGCATTGGCTTGACCCAGGTCTGCCGCAAGACCTGCCCGGCCCATGCCGGCAGATTGGACCAGATACTTAATAAGGGGTCGTGTAGAACTGTCGGCCAAATCGTCAGCTAGTTCGGCCTGCCAAGCAGGGTCCGTGACATCACCGGGGAAAAGTCGAACCGGATGGTGGAGCTTGTTGGCTAATTCTTCCAGTAGGTCCCTCCTCCGAGAGACCAGATAGAACAGATCGAAATCGTCTCGCCTGTCCAGTTCTAAGCAAAAAGCCCGACCCAAACCGGAGGACGCTCCGGTTATGAAGGCCAAACGGAGCCTAGGCTCTTGCACCATAATGCGACTCCAAGAAAGGTCTGTAATCGTCCGATCCGTGACGCAGGCAAATCCAAGGCTTGTGTGATCCGTGATAATCCGACCCTACCGTAGGCAGGAGGTCTAAAGCGGCTGCCGCGGTGCAAACTCGATCCGAATCTTCTTCGCCGGTTTCACCGTGTATAACTTCTACACCTTGGAGCCCGAAAGTCTTAAAAGTCTCCAACGTTTCGGCAAATTCTGCCGGAGTCATCGCCTGATCTCCGTGAAGCCAGTTTTTATAAAGGGCCGGATGGGCTAAAACAGGCACCCCGCCTGTTTCTAGGATTGCCTGAATCGCCTCTTTGGCAGGCGGGCGCTTCCGGGGCACATAGGCCGCCTTGCCCTCACTAAGATAGGTATCAAAAGCTTCGTCTACACTGGTCACAATACCCTTGCGGATCAGGAGCTGGGCCAGGTGGATACGGCCCACCACATAGCCGCCCTCGTTACTTAAATCCTCGTAACTGACAGGGATACCCAAGTCTTGCAGCTTCTGACAGATAAGGCGGTTACGTTCGTCTCTGTCCCGACGCCTCTGGGCCAAAAAATCATCAATCCGGCGGACATTACCATCCGGGTAATAGGCCAACAGGTGGACTTCTTGTCCCTTATAGTCACAGCTGATCTCCACTCCGGGCACGCAAATCGGCAAATCCATACGAAGCTGCGATAGCTTGTCATAAACCGTAGAAATGATTTCGTTACCCTGAATCGTATCATGGTCGGTCAAAGCAAAGCTCTTCAAATCATTGGCCATGACTTCCTGGACCAGTTGGGCCGGCGAAGACTTGCCGTCCGAGGTATTGGTATGGGTATGGAGGTCTGTCCCGCCCTTCCATACTAAGTCCCACATAAAAGCCAAGGACCGGGCGTTGGCTTCTTGGGCTTCTTCCCGGTCAATGGTTTCTAAATCTGAATTCCAAATATTAGAGTGATTGGTCTTCATAAAGTGCCTCAGGACCTATTCGTATTTCTCCTGGTAGGTGGCAAATTCCATGTTATACCAGCCTTGGCCCTGGGTCATAGCCCTAAGGTCTGTGGCGTAACGGAGCATCTCGACCAGCGGAACTTCGGCCGTTACCACACTCATACCGGACTTAGAATCGATACCTAAGATGCGGCCTCTGCGTTTATTAAGGTCACCCATGATATCGCCCATAAGTTCTTCCGGAATATGGACTTCTACCTTGTAAATAGGCTCCAGTAAGACCGGCTGGGCTTCTTCCATGGCATTCTTGAAGGCCAAAGACGCCGCAATCTTGAAGGCCAATTCGGAGGAGTCGACATCGTGGTAAGAACCGTCTACCAAAGTAGCCTTAAAGCCTACAACAGGATAGCCTTCCAGAGGACCTTCCTGACGTGCTTCTTCTAAGCCCTTCTCAACAGCCGGGAAGAAGTTCTTGGGTACGGCACCGCCGAAGACCTTTTCTTCGAAAATCATACCGTCGGTATCGGCCGGCTCAAATTCGACCCAAACATCACCGTACTGGCCGTGGCCGCCGGATTGTTTCTTATGCTTACCCTGGACCTTGACCTTCTTACGGATGGTCTCACGGAAGGGGACCTTAGGCTCTTGCAAGGTCGCTTCGACATTGTACTTAGACTTAAGCTTAGAGCAGATAACGTCTAACTGGAGCCCACCTAGACCTTGGATAATCATTTCCTTAGTCTCCGGATCCAAGAAGTACGAAACGGTCGGGTCTTCTTCTTCCAGCTTGGTCAGGCCCTGGGCAATCTTGTCTTCATCGCCCTTATTAACAGGGTAAATAGCCATCTTCAAAGGTGCATCGGGGTAGACGATTCTGGGGAGGACCAGAGGATGGGATTTCTCGCACAAGGTATCTCCGGTCAAGGTGACGTTTAGTTTCGTCAAGGCACCGATATCACCGGCTTCGAGCTTATCGACATTAATCTGGTTCTTGCCCAGCATAACAGACAAGGCAGACCCTCTTTCTTCTGTCTCTTTATTAGCATTCCACAAGGTCATATTGGGCTTCAAGGTACCCGAATAGACTCGCAATAAGGAAATCTTACCGACAAAGGGGTCGGCAATGGTCTTAAAGACAAATGCGGCCAAAGGTCCGTTAGGATCGGCCTTAATCTCTTCGGTCGAACCATCGGGCTTAACGGCACTAATCGGCGCATGCTCTTCGGCAGAAGGCATATTATCCAGCAGGCGGTTCATCATGAAACGGATGCCCTTGCGGTTCAAAGAAGACCCGGTCCAGACCGGAATCATGTAACCGCCGCTCATACGGTTCTTCAAGCCCTGGCGAATTTCCTCTTCGGTGAAAGGCTCTTCTTCGAAATATTTCAACATGAGCTCATCATCGGATTCGGCGACTTGCTCCATGAGATTAGCATATTGACGCTCGGCTTCAGCCTTCATATTCTCCGGTGTATCGACTTCGTGACGGACACCGTCTTTATCGTATGCAAAAGACTTACGATTCAAAATATCAACATAGCCGGCATAAGAATTGCCTTCCTTATAAGGCAGCATCATAACCGTGCAGTCCCGGCCAAAGTGATTCCTGATATCGACCATGGTCTTCTGGAAATCTGCACTGGGATCTTCCAACTTATTTACAAAGATCGCAAAGGGGATATCACGCTTCTGCAAAAAGCGAACCGCCTTCTCGGCACCGACCGTAACGCCGTCCTTTGCCTCAATAACAACAATACCGCAGTCGGCGACACGAAGAGCCTGGACCACTTCACCCAAGAAATCAAAATCTCCCGGTGTGTCGATGAGGTTGAGCTTAACGCCTTCCCACTCACAACTGGCCACGCTGGTCCCGATACTTATCTGACGGCGTTTTTCTTCGTCATCAAAGTCCATGACCGTATTCTTATCCTCACGTCTTCCGGCTCTCTTAATTGCGCCGGCCTTGTAGAGGATGGCTTCTGCGAAACTCGTCTTACCTGATCCGCTGTGCCCTAGAATGGCCACGTTGCGGATATTCTTCGCGGAATATGCTTTCATTCCGTCACCTCCTGAATGTGCTGTCCCACATTATACTAGACACTTTAAACAAGCGAAAGGCCTTCCTTTACCCATTCATATGGGCTGATTGTATAAGTTCTCTAAAAGTGTCTTGTGCATCTTCCTGAGTTTTCCTAGAAAAGCGCCAGCCAGGTCTCTACATCCGCCAGTTTGAGGATTTGGTTAGAAGCCTGACGAAGTGACTTGGCATTGGGCCGATTTTGGCTGTAACGGGCCAAAGTCTTACGAAATTCCAACATGGCTCTTGCTTCACCCAAAAATTCGCACAGCATAGATGCGTGTCGGTAAATGGTCGCCTTTTTATCCGCATCAGTAGGTTCTGCCGAAGGCGAAAGACTATTAAAGGGACGGAAAATCCAAGGATTTCCCATGGCCGCCCGGCCGATGGCCACACCGTCTACTCCGGCCTCTTTAGCTAAACGCCTTGCCTCGTCGGGATTTTCGATGTCGCCGTTTCCCACCAGGAAAACCCGGTCTCTTAAGCCGGTCTCCGTAAGACTTCGGCTGACCCTTCCTATGGCTTGCCAATCGGCTTGACCCGCATAGTATTGGTCTCTGAAACGGCCGTGCACGGTAAGCATTCGGGCCCCGGCTTCCACTAAGCGGGGAGCCAAGGCAGGTGCGGTCTCTTCTTCTCCCACAAAGCCCAGGCGAATTTTACAAGATAGTTTATAGCCTGTGTCTTCTAATTTTTTAGCCAGGCAGGAAACAATCCGAACCGCCACATCCGGCCGGTCCATAAGCGCCGAACCGGCCCCGGTCTTGACGACCTTAGGGACCGGGCAGCCCATGTTAACATCAATCCCCTCGATACCTGTAAGCCTCTTATCTTCTAGAATTTTATCCGCAGCATAGAGAAAATCGTCCGGCTCAGAACCGAAAAGCTGGATATAGACCGGCCCCTCCAGCTTAGGATCTACCGCCACATAGCGCCAAGATTTGTCCAAGCCGCTATGGCGGATTCCCGTTGCCGAAACCAGTTCCGTCGTTTGACCCGAGGCCCCTTCCTCATGGCAGAGAATGCGAAAAGGCAGGTCCGAATAGCCGGCCATGGGGGCTAAAAAAGCCGGAATTGTCTCGCTCATAGACTTAAGCCCCCTGCTGCCCGGCACGGCTTAACTGGTGGTGGAGCAGGTTTTCGTAGAAACCTTTTCGGGCCACCAATTCGTCATGGGTCCCCTGTTCAACTATCTTCCCGTCTACCAGGACATAAATACAGTCGGCGTCTCGGATGGTCGATAGGCGGTGGGCGATAACAATAGTCGTCCGACCTTCCTGGACCACTTCCATGGCCTTTTGGATAATCTGCTCGGTTTCGGTATCAATAGACGCCGTGGCTTCATCCAAGATTAAAACTTTAGGGTTATAGGCCAAAGCCCGGGCAAAAGAGATGAGCTGCCTTTGGCCCTTGGAGAGGTTCTTACCGCGTTCACTGATAGGCTCGTCAATGCCTTTTTCGTGTTGGTCCAGCAATGGCTTGCCGCCCACCTTAAGGAGGGCTTCTATGGCCATTTCTTTGCTAATAGCGGGATTCCCTAAAGATATATTGTCGTAAATAGTGCCCTCAATAAGGAAAGGATCCTGGAGGACAATGCCCATGTGAGACCTTAGACCGTTTCTTTCCAGGTCACGAATATCGGTCCCGTCCATCAAAACCCGGCCTTCCTGAGGGTCATAAAAACGATAAAGCAAGTTCAGCAGCGAACTCTTGCCGGACCCCGTAGGCCCTACGATGGCAATCATTTGGCCCGGGTCGGCCTTAAAGTCGATACCCTTCAAAACTTCTTGGCCTTCGATATAGGCGAAATGGATATCGGATGCGGTCATGTTACCGGTCACATGGTCCATGATGCCTTTTCCGTCGTCTTCTATAGGCTGGTCCAGGACATTAAAGACACGTTCGGCCGAAACGATGGATTTCACAATCGTCGCCAAGACATCCAAAATGGCTGTGATGGGGACAAAAAGCTGAGAAACATAGTTCACAATAAGGTAGACGAAACCGACCGTGACCGGCATATTCAAATTCAGGTGGCCGTAGAGAAGCCAGCTCACCGCCATGAACATAACAAGGCTCGACAGGGCAAAAGTAATATTGAACATGCCCCAATCGAAGCGGTAGAAACGTTCGTTAATTTCCAGTTGCTTGGCCGTCAAGGCTTTGAAGTCCGCCATAACCTTTTCTTCTCGGCCGTAAGACTGGGTCAGCTGGACATTTTTAATGTTTTCGTTCAAGGTCCCGTTAATCTTGCCGTTGATTTCGCGAATCTCCGCCTGCATTTCGGTGGCCCTTTTCCTATATACCTTCTGGAAGAGGTAGACGCCGGGAATGAGGAGCAGCAAGAATATGCCCACTTCCCAACGCAGCAAAAAGATGGCCACATAGACGCCTACGATTTTGGCCAAAGCAACCAAGAGCGTCGAAAAGACCTGGACATAGAAACTCTGCCGGATGGTTTCCGTGTCGTTGGTAATACGCGAAACGATGGTACCGGCCGGAACCTGATCGAAATAGGAAATCGGCATCTTATGGATGTGGTCGTAGACCTGGTTACGCATGGTCTCGGTGAATTGGTTGGAACTTTTTACCAACAAGATTTTGGCAACGAAGTCCAAAATGGCAGCCGCAATTCCGACCAGGGCGTAAAGGGCCAGGACCGACATCAATTCCTGCCAGGGAAAAAGACCGGCGCCGACATGCTTGTGGATAATCTCGTCAATAATGTACTTGCCCAGCCTGGGCATGATCAGCCCCAGGACCACGGAAATAATCAGCAAAATGTTCCCCATAACAAAGACTTGCCAATGGTACTTAATATAAGAAAATAAACGTTTAATGGTTTTCATGTGTTAGGCTCTCTCTTCCTGGTGGAGGAACTGGTCATGGTACCAGCCTCCCAAGGCCATGAGGTCTTGGTGGGTGCCTTTTTCCGCAATCTTGCCCCGGTCAAAAACTACGATTTGGTTGGCATGGGTCAAGGCGGACAGGCGGTGGGACGAAATAATGGTGGTTTTCCCTTGACGGATTTGGCGTAGATTCCGAACGATAGCCTGTTCGGTCACCTGGTCTACCGCCGACAAGGAGTCGTCGAGGATCAAGAGGTCGGGGTCTTTCAATAGGGCCCTGGCCAAAGACAGGCGCTGCCTTTGGCCACCCGATAGGCTGATACCTCTTTCACCGATCAGGGTATCCAGACCGTCTCGAATGACTTCGTCACCGATATCAAAGTGCGCCCACTCCAGCGCTTTCATAATGGCTTCATCGGACGCTTCACCGACGGAAAACAAGACGTTTTCTCTTATGGTTCCGGAGAAGAAATAATGGTCCTGGGTCACGTAGGATAGGATTGGGTACAGACCGCCCGGCTTGATGTCGGCCAAAGCCACACCGTTCAGCTCAAAAGTCCCCTCACCTGCCGGATACTCTCTCAAAAATTGTTGGAGGAAACAGGATTTGCCCGACCCGGTCTTACCGCACATACCCAAGACCTGGCCCTTATGAAGTTCCAAGGCAATATGGTCCAAATTCTTCTGCTCACTGGAGGGGTAAGCGAAAGAATAATCTTTCACCTTAACGTTGGCAAAACTTTGAATTACCACTTCGCCTTTTTCCATCTGATCGTCGAAATTCCAGACTTCCTTAATCCTTTTGCTGGAAATATTAGCATTCTTGATAACGTTGATGTTCATGGCAAAGTTGGCCAAAGGATTGGCCAGGTAGGTCACGAAGATCTGGAAGCTGATAAGGTCTCCGATGGTCATTTGGCCGTTGACGACCCTGTAAGAGCCGACACTCATAGTCAGTAGGAAAACTAGCGTTGCGGCAATGGCCGTGGTCAGGGAGTAGGTATTGGAAATGACCGATGTTCGGTTGGCCAAATCCGAAAACTCGTGGGTCTGACGGTGGAAACGCTGACGGAAGGCCTCTTCCTGGGCAAAGGCTCGGATGTGGCGAACCCCCTCGACACCTTCCAAAACGCGGTCGTTCATACGGGAGAAGGCTTCCTGGCGCTCTTGCCAACGCTTGTCCACTTCCTTGTCGCGGAAATGGCTTAGAACCATCAATATAAGATAAGGAATAATGGTGATAAGAGAAAAGGTCAGGCCGCCCTTTTGAATCATGAGGACCAGATAAAGGACGATATTAAAACCGGTAGAAAACAGCAGCTGTACACCCCAGCTGATTAAGTCGGCAATATACTCTACGTCCAGAGTCGCCCGGCTCATCAGGTCGCCGGTATTAAACTTTTCGTAGAAAATTTGCCTACGCTTAAGAAAAACCGAAATAAAGTGGTCCTGGTAAAACTTCTGAGCCACGCTATAAGATCCGTAAAGGGCAACGGTCCAGATAAAACCTGAAATATAAATGAGAATCGAGGCCAGGGTCACAACACCCATATAAAAGCCGACACGTTTAAGCGTCAAATTGCCTTGGGCTAAAAGATCTACCACGACACCGACCAGGTAAATCGGCAAAGCGCTCAGCATATTGTCGATAAAAGAGCACAAAATACCGATGAAATAACGTTTTTTCTGAGTTTTTACAAACGGCCATACAAACCGATAGGATTCAAACATAACACTCCTCAATAACTATAACGGACCCTCGCCTGGGTCTATCCCTACCTATTGATGAGTCTTACGCCTAAGAATAAAGGGGTAATAACATCAATAGGATTATCTCAATGTAGCAACCATGTGGTTTCTTATTTTTGTGATAATCATCAATTGTGTCCCCTTTCTAATCATATTTATAAGTTTTCTAGTCCTGCCTCTCAGGCGGAAGTAAGAACTTACCGAATCAAAATAGCAAAGTTCTACGCTAAGGTCAACTAATTGGGAAAACCTCATCGGTCCTTAATTTGAAAAGGTCATAATTTTGCTAAACTCAAATTAATGCTAGCAGATTTAATTTCTCTATAAGTTTATTTCCTAAATGAAAAAGCATTTATAATGGATGTACATTCATTAATCAGAGGTGTATGTCTATGAACTCAGAATTTAGAGGCGGCTTGTTGTCTTATGTGGGCCGCAGCATTGCCGGTTTTTTGATGACCCTTCTTTCTTTAGGTCTCCTCTATCCATGGTCCGTCGTCCTCATCAAAAGATGGGAGATTAATAATACCTATATAAATGGCCGGCGTCTTTATTTTGACGGCACGGCCACACAGTTGTTCGGGAATTATATTAAATGGTGGTTTTTGACCCTCATCACGCTGGGCATTTACGGTTTCTGGCTCCACATAAAAATGCGTAAGTGGGTCATTAAGCACACCCATTTTGCCTAGGCATTAATATCTAAGAAACGTTCCCAGGTCCTGATGACCGAGATGGCCTCTTCTTCGTCCGGCGTCTCGCAGAAAATGCGCATCAGATCTTCTGTACCGGAAAACCTTACGCTGACCCAGCTATCGTCCGTGAAGTAAACCTTACAGCCGTCCATATAGCTGATTTTTTGAACCTCTTTTGTAAAAGTGGGAACCTTTCTGTCTACCAGGAGCTGGCGCTGGACACGGATTTTTTCTTCCGGGCTGAAACGGTATTCTCTCTCCAGCATCTCGCACTTGCCGTAGAGGTCTTGGATTTTTTGCCAAAGTTCGCTCATGCTTTGGCCGGTAACGGAAAGCATCTCGACCAAGAGGGCTCCGGAATAAACGCCGTCCTTACCTCGGATGTGGCCTACCACCGTCATACCGCCGCTGGACTCTCCGCCCAAAATCGCCCCGGTCTCGTTCATCTTCTCGGAAATATACTTAAAACCTACCGGAACTTCATAGCAGGTTTGGCCGTAAGACTTCGCTACCTTGTCCAAAAGATGTGTTGTGGAGAGGTTTCGGACACAAGGACCGCGCCAGCCTTTGTATTCCAGAAGATACCAGTATAAAAGGACCATGACCTTGTTGAAGTGGACGAATTGTCCCAGTTCGTCGATGACACCCAGACGGTCTGCATCGCCGTCGGTAGCAAGACCGATATCGAAATTGCCTTCTCTTACATGGAGCATGAGATTGGCCAAAGTATATTCGGTCGGGGCGGGCAAGCGGCCTCCGAAGAGCGGATCTCTTTGGGCATGGATGATATCGGCTTCACAGCGAAGACTGTAGAGAAGTGTCAACATAGGGGTTCTCCCTACACCGAACATGGGGTCAAAGGCGACCTTGAGGCCGCGTTTTCGAATGGCCTCGGTGTCCAATGTAGCCATAATATTGTCCAGATAGGCATTGGTGGGGTCAATCATACGGATGAGGCCCCGGGCTTTGGCCTCTTCAAAATCCATGTGAGGAAGGCTTAACGCCTGCCGTTCGCGGATAATGGATTCAATATCTTCGGTAAAGTCCAAATTGGCATCACCGCCGCCTCGCTGAAAGAGCTTAATCCCGTTGTAGATAGCCGGATTGTGGCTGGCCGTCACGGCCATACCGTAAAAATTAGGATTGCGCTCTACATGGAACATGATAAGGGGGGTGGGGGTCGCCTTTGAAATCAATTCGGTATAAACGCCGGATGCCGCAAAGGTCGAAGCCGCCCAGGCCGCCGCTTCTTCACTCAAGAAGCGCCTGTCGTAGCCGATGATAATACCCGTGTCGGGGTCGCCCTCTCTTAAGATGCGCTGTGCCATGGCATCGGCAATCCGCTCCACATTTTCCCTGGTGAAAGATTCACCGATTATCTCTCTCCAACCACCTGTTCCGAATCGAATATCCATATGTCTGTCTCCCAAATTCTTTGATAACTATATTATAAGAGCCTTTTTTTCACTTAATATAGGATAAAAGCACCTTTTCTTTGACTTTTGCAGTGTTTCAAAAAGCTGCGACCATTCCTATGCTATAATCCGAAACATGATGAAACGGGTCTTTACACACCACAAGGGCATCCTCATGAGCCGCCCCGGATGCTTTATCTTGGCCTTGTGCCTGATTTTTTTCACAAGTTCTTGTGCTGCGGATAAAAAGGGCCTGGCCTTCCTGCAAAATGTTCCGGATAAACCGGTGATCTTACGAGTGTACCACACCGATAGCTCCGGTATCTACGATGAAATATTCTTGGAATTTGAGAGACAGACCGATATCTGGGTTGAAAATATCGGTCCCGACTCCGGCCAAAGTCCCTTATCTGAAGAAGTCCTAACCCGGCATAAACCCGACCTCATCCTGGCCGAAAATGTTGAAATGCTCTTACCCTACCTGGACGCTTTTGCCGAAAACACTTCCGCTATTTTAGACGAAATTCCCCCTACCTTTCTGCCGGACGAAAAAAATTGGACCCCCATAAGCCTTAGAACACCGGTCATCCTCTATAACACCAAGGTCAGCGAACAAAGACATCTGCCCCAAAGTTGGGAGGACCTCGTGGCCGACGCTTATAAGGGCAAGCTCTGTATAGCCGACCCGGTTCTGGCGGGTGGGACCGAAAGCGGCCTCTACCCTCTGGTCAGGGCCATGGAAGATGCAAGAACGGACACAGAGCATTGGCTTTCTTTATGGAAGAAGAATACGGAAAATCACCGGGTCTCCGGTGCCTATGAGGTCCTAACGGACGTCGCCAATGCCACCTGCCCCTTGGGCATCAGTTATGAAGACTGGGCCAAGTGGGCCTCTAAAAATCACATGGATATTGCCTATGTCAGCCCTTCAGATGACTTCTTTTGTTATGAATTTGCCGCCGCGGCTTTGCTTAGAGACTCGTCCCATCCGGACGAAGCCGGGCTTTTTCTGGATTTTCTCTTGTCCCCGTCCTGCCAGAATTATTTACAGGACAGTCTTTGTCGCCAATCGGTTTTAAAAAATAAGGTCAGCGATGACCTGCTCAGGCACTTCTCTTATCTCCCGGCTCAAAATCCGGACCTCACTCAAGAGTGGATCAAACAGTGGACGGAACTTCCATGAAGCAAGGTCGCTTGAAACTTGGTTTTTCCGGCAAAGTCTTCATCGGGGTCATGCTCCTGATGTTCTTGCCTATCTTTCTTTTCTCGTTTCTGTTCTCTTCTTCCTTGAACCAAATCAGCCGTTTTCAAGCCAAACAAGAAGCAGGAGCGGTTTTGGCCGACGCTGATAACAGGCTCTCGCAACTAAATAAAATCAGCACCGACATGGCTACTAAGCTCAGTAACGAAGCACTCTTATGCCGGTCTTTGGTGGACCAGAGCATCAACCCCAATACCATCTATCTCTTGCTCTACCAGAAAACCTTGCGCTATCCAGTTCCTCCGGTAATTAATGTCTACGACACCACCGGCAAGCTCAAGTACACAACCAGTCAAGAATACGGCCCGACAAAATTGCCCGTAAATTGGGGCATCTTAAAAATAGCCAGGGAAAGCGACGGACCGGTTCGTCAGACAACGGGCCAGAACCCCGATGCCATGACCCTTACGACGGCCAAAGCCCTCAACTACTCGGGCATCCGAGTGGGTTATGTCTGCGTCGACTATCCGCCCAAGGTCTATGAAGACTATTTGAAGCAGCCGCTGCACACAGATTATGAATTAAGTGTTTTAGACAGGCACGGCCGGCCGCTCTTTACTTCCAATCCGCTTCAAACCGCTTATGAAAAAAGTTTCCGCCAATGGCTGATGGAACAGGGCCAAGACCCCGACTCCTATTTTTCGGCTTTGGCCGATGAAGCAGGCAGCGCGTCGCTTGTTTTGGCCGATTACAACGAAGAATATGACTATACCTTGCTCTTGCGCTTCCCTAAGCCCTTATCGACCCATGTCGACAGCTTGTTTCGCCAATTAAGACTCCTTTCGCTTTTGGCCATTTTCGCCTTTTCGCTGCTCTTCTCTCTCCTCATCAGCCGCAGCTTGTCCGGACCTATCCTGACCTTAAACCAGACTTTGGACCGGGCCAAAGCAGGCGACCTCAATGTCAAAATTAAGCATGACCGCCGAGATGAACTGGGCGACATCATGGAGAGTTTTAACGAAATTCTCCGCCAACTCCAATACAATGTCGATGAAAAAATCCGCCAGACCAATGCCATGAACCAGGCCCACATCCTCCTCATGCAATCCCAGCTCACGCCGCACTTCCTTTACAACACCCTGGACACCATTAAGTGGCTGACGATGCTGGGACGGACCGACGATGCGGCCTTTATGACGGAAAAACTGGCCAAGCTCCTCCGCCGCTGTGTGTCTAACCGTCATCTGGTATCGCTGATAGAAGAGGTCGATACCATCGAAAGTTACCTGGAAATCCAAAGCATCCGCTTCTCGGGGAATTTTGTCCACGGCACCTATTTCCCGGCAGGCCTGGAAGCTGCACTAGTCCCCAACATGATTCTCCAACCCATCGTGGAAAACGCCATTATTCACGGCCTCAAAAACCGTGAGGGAGGCTATATCTATATTCAGGCCCGGCAAGAAGGAACCGATCAGCTGGTCTTAAGCGTGACGGATAACGGCAGGGGCATGGCTCCCGATAAATTGGAGGCCATTCGAAACACTCTGGATTGTCCGGATCTTAAAGGTGACCATTTGGGCCTTCATAACGTGAAACAGATACTAAAAAGAATTTGGGGAGATAAGGCTACACTGACCATTCACTCCATTGAAAAGGTGGGGACCGAGGTGACCTTGTACCTGCCTCTTCTGTTCAGAGAGGAAAAGGAGGGCCAAAGCCGTTAGGACTTATGTGGAAAGTAATTATTATCGAAGACGAACCCCTGACCCGCCAGGGCATTTTGATGACGGTGGACTGGAAACATTACGGTGCCATGATTGTAGGCGATGCCGGTACGGCCGAAGACGGCCTTAGCCTGATTCGAAAGCACCAACCCGATATCATTATTACCGATATTCGCATGGGCGAAATGACCGGAATCGAGATGCTGGCACAGGCCCGCAAGGAGGGATCCGAGGCGGAATTTATCGTTATCAGTGCCTACAGTGACTTCGCCTATGCTCAGCAAGCGCTGCGGGCCGGGGCTGCCGAATATCTCTTGAAGCCTTTCGCCATAGAGGAATTAGAAGAAGCCGTGGCAACTGTTATAGGCCATCTGGAAAAACGCAATCGCCGGCCGGACAGCGAAATCGAGGAGCTCTTGCCCTTACGGCAAAACCTATCCAAAGGGGCCAAACACAAATATGTGGAGCTGGCTTTGGACTATATTGAAGAACACTATGTCGATCCCGACCTGAGCATCAGCGACATTGCCGAAGCCTTGGAAATCAGCGAAGGCTATCTGAGCCGTATGTTTAGAAAAGAAACCGAATACACCCTGGTAAACTACCTCACCCGCTATCGCCTGCGTGAGGCAGCCAAACGCCTCACCGATATCCGGGTAAAAGTATACGAGGTAGCCTATCAGGTAGGCTACCTCGATACCGCTTATTTCAGTGCGCTTTTTAAACGTTTTTACGGTATGACCCCGTCCGAATACCAGGAAAGGTCACGCTAAGTTAAGGCTCAACTGCTAGCTCCACCGCTACACCGGCCTGCCTTAGGTCCCGACGGAGTCGGGAGGTTTGGCCACGGAAAACAGAACCTGCCATTCCCAAGGTCATAGCCGACTCCACATTGGCAGCGCTGTCATCAATGAAGAAGCAGCGGTTTGCCGGGAGTTGATAGGTTTCCAGGAACTTTCGGAAAATGCACGGGTCCGGCTTCAAAAGGCCACAGTCGGCTGAAATGAAGGTCCCGTCGAAAAGCCTTATACCGGGAATGTTGACCTGAAAGCGATGAAAGAGCTTAGACGTATTGCTTAGAATGTAAAGCTTATAGCCCAGGTCCTTTAGCTCCTGAAGGAGAGCCTCCATCTCGGGATAGGGCGGAATCTCCTTGTGCCAGTTATGGATCAGAGCCTCCGCCGTCCGGTGTAGATACGGGGGCAAACGCTTCTGAATCAGCAAGGTCGCTTCTTCGGGCGTCAATGTCCCACGGTCCAACCTCATCCACTCCACACTCTGAAAAATCTCTTCCCGGAGTAGTTTTACCTCCTCCGGTTTTGCGACATACTCTTTTATATAGTCTTCCGGCGTATAGGGGATCAGGACGTTTCCCATATCGAAGATAATGGCACAAATTTTTTCGGATTCTTTCACCTCTGCCCTACCTTTCTTTATACAATAGAGACTTTGTTCTTGCTGACTTTTAAGAACAAGAGTAAGGATGCCACGGTTGTGACCGTCAAGATGGTGGCCAAAGCCGCCGCCGACCCATAGCTGTTACGGACGACCTCCGTGTAAATTGCGACGGAAATGGTACTGGTCTTACCGCCGTAAAGCATGACACTGGAAGACAGTTCATTGATGGTGGTAATCCAACTCAAGATGGCACCGGACAAGATGCCGGGCATCATGAGCCTGGCGGTTACATGGAAGAAGGTTTTCATGGGCGACACACCTAGGTTAATCGACGCTTCTTCCACCGAGGGGTCCATTTGCTGGAGGAAGGCCGATCCGCTTCGCACCGTATAAGGGAGCTTTCGGACAACGTAGGCAATGATGAGGATGGCTCCGGTCCCGGTCAAAATCAGAGGCGGTTTATTAAAAGCCACAATTAAACTGATACCTAAAACCGCACCCGGTATGACATAGGGGAACATAATCAGCAAGTCCATGGCACTGGCCGTAAAACCTTTTTGGCGAACGATAATATAGCTTATGAACATACCGATTAGAATGATAAAGATGATGGCAATGGTGGAGAAGACAAAAGTGTTGCGAATATTGGTCGAAAGTTTTCTGCCAACGTTGATGTAGTTATCTAAACTAAAGCCACCCACAAAACCCGAGAAGTCCGTTTGAATAAAGCTCGAAACCGTTACCACAATCTGAGGCAGGATACCGATAAAGGTCACCAAGATGACCGGGAGACTGGCCAGGAAACGGGGCAAGCCCTTGAGTTTCACTTCAACCGGCGGCCGCATGGAGGTCATCACGTAGTTCTTTTTCGAGACCAGGTGTTTTTGGACCAGGAGAATGGTCAGAGAACAAAGCACGACAATAACCGACAAGGCACTGGCTAAATTAGCGTTGCCGCCCATCTCACTCATATATTCGTTGTAAATCAACACGGGCAAGACTGTGTACCCTTCACCGATTAACATGGGGGTACCGAAGTCGGCCAAAGAGGTCATGAAGACCATAAGGGCTCCGGCGGCGATAGAGGGCATAATGACCGGCAAGGTAACGGTCATGACGCGTCTGAACTTAGAGCTTCCCAGGTTCTCCGCCGCTTCTTCCAGGCTGGAGTCGATACTGCCCATGGCGCCCGAAACATAGAGGTAGACATAGGGGAAAAGCTTGAAGGTAAAAACCAGGATGATACCGGCCCGGCCGTAAATGGGAGGGACGTTCATACCTAAACCTTCCAAAAACTTCGTAACCAAACCCGACCGGCCGAATAGAACAATCCAGCTGTAAGCCCCTATAAAAGGCGGACTCATCAAGCTCATGATGATAAAGATATGAAGATAGCGCTTGATGTAAATATTGTAGCGGGTCATGAGGTAGGCAATGGGGACGCCGATTACCAGGCAGGTCAGAGTCGAAGCCAAGGAAACAAACAAGCTTCGGAAGAGTGAATCGTAGTAGTACTTTTTCGTGAAGAACCGTACATAGTTATAGAGGGTGAAGCCTTCCGCCTTGGGCGAGAAAAAACTTCGGGTAATTAAGCTGAAGAAAGGATACAGCAAGAAAAGCAACATGAAAGCCAAGACCAGGATTTTCACGACGGTCCAAAAGCCCGGCTTTCCGAATTTGCGATTGGCCTTTAGCATGATAGCACCTCACCGTCTTCCCCATACAAAGTCACCATTTTGCGATGGAATTTCACATAGGCTTTCTCGCCGACCGAACGCAGATGGTCGGTGTTTTGCAAGTATTCGTTTACCTGGATGATGCTGCCATCGGCCAAAGCAACCTCATACTCGGTAAAGTCTCCCAGGAAGGTCGACAGCTCGATTTCGCCTTCCAAAACATCTTCGCCCGGCTGATCGACAAAATAGAATTGCTCGGGCCGAACCGATAACTGAGCCTTACCCGAATAGGCTTCTTTAAGGGGGATTTGGACTTTGGCATTCTTGCCTGTCAGCTCAAGCATAGCTTTGACCGGATCTTCACCTTGAATATCCGCATCCATGAAGTTTGACGTCCCGATGAAGTTGGCTACAAAGGCATTGGCCGGATTCAGGTAAATATCCTTGGGCTTGCCGATCTGCATGATGTTGCCGTGGTTCATGATAGCGATGCGGTCGGATATGGCCAAAGCTTCTTCCTGGTCATGGGTGACATAGATGGTGGTAATGCCCAAGCTTCTTTGCAGGCGCTTGATAACGGTACGCATCTGCACCCTCAACTTGGCGTCGAGGTTGGACAAGGGCTCATCCATGAGGAGCACTCCCGGCTCAATCACGACTGCACGGGCCAAGGCCACACGCTGCTGCTGACCACCGGACAGTTCGTTGGGCATACGGTCCTTAAGTTGCTCAATCTGGACCATTTTCAAGGCCTCTGCGACACGCTTTTCGCATTCCTCCCCCTTAATCTTACGGGCCTTAAGGCCGTAAGCGACATTATCCTTTACCGATAGGTGGGGGAAAATAGCATAGTTTTGGAAAACCATACCGATGTCGCGTTTATGGGCTTCCACATGGTTAATCTTCTTGTCATCGAAATAAATTTCGCCCCCATCTATGCTGTTGAAGCCCGCAATCATGCGAAGCAAAGTGGTCTTACCGCAACCGGAAGGGCCTAAGAGGGTAAAAAATTCCCCCTCACGGATATCCATGCTCACCCCGTTAACGGCGGTGAAATCTCCGTATTTTTTGACTGCATTTTTAATATTCACTTGATGGCTCATTGTATGTCTCCCGTTTAGTCTAAAACGGCCGGCTCCCTCAGGCTTATGCAGCATTTTCGGAAGTCGGCCGACTCTAAATTTTCTTTAGGACTCTTTAACCGACCATGATGTCGTTAAAGTGCTCGATAATCTCTTCTTTATTATTAGCTGCCCAGTCAAAGTCGTAGTCAACCAATTCAATCTCGGTCAGGGGTTCCAGGCCTTCGGCCACTTCGATGTCACTGCGGACGGGGCGACGTGACCAGTCATTCATCTGGCTCATCTGGCATTCTTTAGACGTTACGAAATCGATAAAGAGCTTAGCGTTATCGGGATTGGGTCCGTCTTTGACCAAGGCTACACCGTCCGGAACGGCGGAGGTGCCGTCATTGGGGTAAACGAAACCAACATTGTCATTGTCTTTATAAAGGACAGCGGCTTTCTCTAAAGTCAAACCGACATAATATTCGCCGTCGGCAACCAGCTTATGAGCCTTGCTGGAAGAGTCCAACATCTTACCGTCTAAGTTGGCGTATAAGTCTTCAATGAATTTCCAGCCGTCTTCTTTGCCGCCATGGCCCAGAATCATGGTAACCAACTGGGTGTAAGCAGAACCGGATTTGGACGGGAGGGTGTAAGCAATTTTGCCCTTTAATTCAGGTTTCAAAAGGTCATTCCAGCTCTGCGGAACGGGGATACCGTCTTTTTCTAAGAGCTCTTTATTATAGAAGAGGACCATGGGAAGCGGAGACTCACCGATCCAGAGGTCGTCTTTATCCTTAAACTTCTCATCGATGAATTCATCGTTGGCGCAAACATAAGGTGCGAAATAGTCCTTAAAAGCGGCCAAGCTGTCGGCCCCTCCGCCCCAGAGAACATCGGCCAAAGGACTGTTGCTCTCGGCCTTGATGCGGTTCAAAAGCTCGCCGGTGCCGGCGGCTACGACCTCGACCTTGACATTGGGATATTTCTCCATAAAAGCGTTAATGCCGGCGTTCAAAGGATCGGCATCGTGCGGTGAATAGACCACAACCGTTCCCTCGGGCTCTGTGGTATTCTCGCCGGCTTGGCTCGTGCCGGGTTCGGCGCTCTGGGACATCTCGGTCTTTTCGGTTTTGTTGTCGTTTTTCTGGGTCTCGGTGCCTTTGGTATTACCGCCATTGGAGCAAGCGGCAGCACTGAACAGCAAGATAGCTGACAATGCGACGGATAGGATTTTTTTCATAATAAACACTCCTTCTTTGCTAATCTGATTCTAAGGGAATCAGTTGTTGTGTCTATTATCTATTCGCCTTCTACAATTCACCATAAGACAGTCCGTACTTTTCTTGTGTTTTTTTGTAATAAGACAAGATTTTAGGACGGTTCACAAGGAGAGAGGATTATTTCTCAATCTCACCTTTATAGGAAATGATACCGCCGGCATCGAAAACCAGGTTGAATCCGTCTTTTAGTAAGGCTTGAGCCGCCTGTTTGGACCTGGCTCCGCTCCTACAATAGACAAGGGGTACAAGATCTTCCGGTGTCCCAAAGTTTTGAATATCTGTCCTAATCCGATCCAAAGGAAGATTGGCCGCTCCGGGCACCCGCCCTTTGGCAAATTCATCAGGGGTCCTGACATCGATTAAGACCACCCGGTCTGCAAATTCGGTAAGCACCTTGGCCTGATCAAAGCCGATGGCTATTCGTCCGGTTTGGTCCTCTATTTTTTCAAAAGTATGCGCAGTGGCCTGCGGTGGATAGGACTCAGCTATCTCATCTTCTAATATGAAACGATATCGTGCTCCAATGCAGTCATCGCCGTCAAAGTGGATATCCATAAGCTGACCTTCTAAGTCCATGCCGGTCAGATCACGCGTAAGCCAAAACCGCTTATTGCCCAGATTCACTGCTTCAATCTGAAAATTCCCCATAGCTTTTTCTCCGTTTATATGCCCTTTCTTTTTCTGCACGAGGACAAGCGAGATGACTATGAGGATAACTAAGGCGGCCAAAGCGATAACTGTCCATTGTGTTTTTCTGTGTGGCACTTCCCATCTCCTTAAAACGTTAAAAAAATAGCCCCGGAAAACATGTTTCTCGGGGCCTAAATGTGGAGCTTCATGTGAGAGTTGAACTCACGACCTCATCCTTACCAAGGATGCGCTCTACCGCCTGAGCTAATGAAGCAAGTCAATTTGTCGATAGCAAAGGACATTCTATCCGAACTTTAGCCCCTTGGCAAGAGGTGCGGGAGAAAATGTGATAACTCTTAAATTGAAAAGGTCATTGCAAATAGGATAGGTGCAATGACCTTTTCAATTAACCCAAACGTGATTAGAGCACAATCATAAAGTCCAAATATCTCTCATTAAAGAAAGCTTGTCCTTGGGCATCCTCTAAATGCGTGTTAAGTCGGACA
>CAYFQG010000002.1:20790-88530 GCA_964345295.1 uncultured Oscillospiraceae bacterium
CTCATTAAAGAAAGCTTGTCCTTGGGCATCCTCTAAATGCGTGTTAAGTCGGACAGCTATTTTTTCTCCGGTATCCTCTATTGTGTAAGTATCTAATTTAATGGACGGCGTAGACAAGGTATAGAAATCGTACGATTTGCTGCTAGCGTCTAACTCGAATTCTTTTTGGTACTTACATGGAATATTAGTTTTGTCTTCACCTTTAATGATTTCAACAGATTTCACCCCGCGGATTTTTCCTTCTAAAATATCTAGGTGAATTGAGACGCTTGTCTGGTCCTCCATAATAAACTCAAAGATGTTCTGATTTTTCTCGGAGCTCACTTCCGCCGTTAATACCTGTTGGGGAGAACTAGAATATGACGCTTCTGTATGGTTATTAAGACGGTTAAAAACCATAATTAAGGTAAGGAAGAATACAACTAGAAGTTTCTTTTTCATACTAGGCCTCCTTCTTGATAGTTCATATATATATTTATTATAGGCCTAGCTAAGGTCTGAGATTAGAACTTAATGTAAAATAACTTCGCTCTTTCTTTGTCCCGACCTTTACTAAAGTAATTTCTCCATCTAAATATCGTAACCTCTTATTCTACTTAACCTCTCTAAGCTTGTTATTCTATAAGTAACCTATACAGGCAAGGAGAGGGGCTATGAAAGCTAATAAGATTTGGAGCTTGGTTTTGATATTTTTGCTGGTTTTTGCAGCAGGCTTCATATTGAAAGCAATAGCCACACCTAAAAACCCGCTCCTCTCTGCCGATGCCGGAAACAATCCAAACGCGGAACAGACCGAAAGAGAGTTGGATTTAACCGGTAAATCCGAAATTTATCTGGCCGGTGGGTGCTTTTGGGGAACGCAAAAATTCTTTGACCAGTTTGACGGGGTTGTTTTCACCGAAGTAGGCTATGCCAACGGACCCGAAGAAAAAACCGACTATGAAGAGGTCAGCCGAGGCAGCGGTCATGCGGAAACGGTACGGGTAGTCTATGATCCGGCAAAGATTTCTTTGGCCAAACTTCTAGATTATTATTTTCTGATTATTGACCCCGTTTCTGTAAATCAGCAGGGAAACGACATCGGTGTACAGTATCGAACCGGTATTTACTATAAAGATTCTTCATTGCTTCCGGATATTCAGACGGTTTATAAATCGCAGGAGGATAAGGCCGGTGAAAGTTTTGCTGTTGAAGTGGAACCCTTGAAGAATTTTTGGCCGGCAGAAGATTATCACCAGAAATATTTAGAGAAAAATCCGGGCGGTTATTGTCACATTCCACATGATTTTTTTGATTTGCAAAATAATCAAGACTAGGCATTGTTTGATAAATAGCAGAACATTTTAGATACGTAATTGACATCGGATCAAGAGATAAGGAAGCCAATATTTGGGCGAAGAAGCCGGCTGCCGTGTTCAGTGCTACGACCGGAGGCTACGGCGCTATGGCGGGAAACCACGCTTTGCGTCAGTCTTTTGTCTATGTGAATATGATTCCTATGCAACAACCGGAAATTTATTTGGCCAAAGTCGATACATTGTTTGATGAACAAGGCCAAATGGTTGACAGGACCAGAAATTTTTTGCAAAGAGGCGTTCTAGCTTTTGTCGACCATGTGAAGCTAATCCAATCTTAAGGTTCAATCATAAAAGCATTTTGGACCGTCGTGGCCAAAGTCCTTGACCCTATCCCAGAATGCTTTACAATTTTACGTAAGTCTTCAGGTGCCCTATATAAATAGGGAGAATAGGGAATACAGTGAAATTCTGTAACAGCCCCCGCTACTGTAACAAGACTTTATGTTCGCATAGGTGACCACTCTTGGGCCGCGCTTTGGCCGGGGGGAAGGTTATGCGGATGAGCTTGGAGTCAGGAGACCTGCCCGAAGAAAAAATATACGGAGGGTATGAGATGAAATCGAAATCTAGCCAAAGAAAATCTTTTAGTGTGCTCTTATTGGCCTTACTACTGGCCTGGCAATGGCTTTTGCCCGTGAATGTGTGGGCCAATGAGCCGGCCGACCCGGGCAAGGTCTATGTCACCATTGAAAATGAAGTGTATAAAGAAGCCGACGGGGCGCCCTGGGAGGGGCAACTCTTAGCGGAAGACGCTAAAGCCGTTGACTATAAAGAAAACATGACCGCTATGGAGGCTTTGAAGGCAGTCTGTGAGGCAAATGATTTAAAGCTGAATGAAGAGGGCGGGTGGATACATTCGATTAATGGTTTGGGAGATTCTACCCTTCCCCAAGGTGATGATTGGAAAGGCGTTCAATGGGCGTCCTGGACGGTTTCCTTAAACGGTACAGATATTCAGGTCGGAGCTGACAAACAAGAGCTTAAGGCCGGTGATCAACTTACATTTTACTTCTCTATAGGCTATGAATCGGCCACGATTGAGGTCAAAAATGATGTCTTGACCGTGGAAAAAGGTGCAAAATGGGACGGCAAGATTGAACCTGCCCCTTACACCGATGCGTGCTTTTTCTCTAAACCCGGTTGGAAAGATATTACCGTCCTGGATTTCTTCAAGCAGTTCGCCGATGACAACCATTTGGATTATGTGATTACGCCCAGTGAATATGGCGATTATCTGAGTTCTATTAACGGCTTAGGTTCCGACTTCGTTATCGAAGGGGCCAAATGGCCGGGCTGGGGCTTTACCGTCAACGGAGAATTCCCCGAAAAAGGCATGGGGGATACACTTGTAAAGCCGGGTGACAAGATTAGTATTGATTTTCTTATTACCTGGGAAGAAGCGCCCACGCCTACGCCCGAAGAACCCTCTCCTTCTCTGACCCTTCCTTTGGAAAAAGTCTCAGCTTTCTGGCCTTCTTTTAGAAGCAATGTGTCTAATAATGCCACTCTGAAAGACGGGGATTTAAACCAGACTTCCTATCCGATTTCGGCGGATAAGACTGAGCTCCTCTGGTCTCAAAATTTTGCTCAAGCAAACTTTTCCAACCTGCCGAGCCAGCCTATTATCGTCAACAATAGCCTGGTTTTTGTACAAGGTAATAACCTGACTGCTTTGAATTTGCAAAGTGGCGAGACGGTTAAGACAGCCAAACTCCCTCAGGGCCAGGGTTATGCTGCCACAGCGCCTTTGTATGCGGATGGTATCCTCTTCGTCAGTTTAGACCGGGGAACGGTCGTCGCTTTAAGGGCTACGAATTTTGAAACCTTGTGGACCTATGTCGATCCTATGGGCGGCCAGGGCCAAAATCCCTTGTCCTATCAGGACGGCATTCTCCTGGCGTCTTTCTATAACCCCAACGGCCAAGCCAATCTGGTAGCAATCGATGCCAAGACCGGGCAGGCGCTTTGGTCTAAGCCTTCTGAGGCAGGATATTATGATGCCGGCGGTCTTATCTCCGGCTCAGTCTATATTGTGGGCTCGGAGGCTTCCGAGTTGGTTTCTTATGATCTGAAGACCGGCGATAAATTAGGGTCTTTTCCCACTTCTGATGGGGTTCGTTCCACGGTGATTCAGGCCGACGGCAAGTATTTTGTAGTAGATAAGGCCGGTACGCTTTATCAATTTACTGTGGATACCAACGGAGCTTTACAGGTTCGAGCTAAAAAGGCTCTGGGCACGGCGGTTACGGCGACACCTGTTTTTGCTTCCGGTCGTCTCTACTTACCGGCACTAAATACGTTTTTTGTCCTGGATGCCCAAGACTTATCTATCTTGGATCAGGCCGACCTGCCGGCTTACGGCCAGGGCAGTCCTTTGGTCGTGTCAAAAGACGACCAACGACAGATTTACTTTGTTTTGAACGAAGCTAAGGGTGCTCTTTACGCTTTCTCCGATGCTACGGACAAAGGTCTCTCGAACTTGGAAGTCTTGTTTACACCGTCCGATAATCAGCAAAACTACTCCCTTTCCTCGCCTGTAATGGGACCGGACGGAACGATTTATTACAAGAACGACTCCGGTACAATCTTTGCCTTGCAAGCCAAACCGGCTCCCCCTGCGGTCGATATCGTGCCCACCGGTGAAAGCAATGTAGGCGCCATTATCGCCATTGTTCTTTTGGTCTTGGCCGCTATCCTGGTGGTCGTATCGGTTATCGTGAGGCGGCGCAAGTAATTGCTGAGTAATTTTTCCAACCTACATCCGGCCTGGCACTTTATTTACTATAGTCTTGCGCTGGGCCTGGTCTTTTTTACCGACCACCCTTTAAGTTTGGCCCTGGTCTGGCTGGGCCTGGTCTGGTCTTTAGAGATCCACAGCTACTTCAATAAGGAGCAGGACTTTGGCCAAAGTCTCCGTCTCTATGCCATGCCTTTTATACTCAGCCTTCTGATGGGATTGATTAACATGCTCTTGCGAGACTACGGCATCTATCCTCTGATGCATTTTTCGTCGGGTAGGACCTGGACACTCGATGCCTTCCTGGAAGGTTTCGTCGGTGCCTTTCGCCTGGGCTTGTCGCTGATGGTCTTTTCACATCTGGGTCGGGTCCTCAACATGAACGGACTTCTCTATCTTCTTAAACCGCTCTTCCCCGGTTTTGCCCTCTTACTTAGCCTCGTTTTTAAATTTTTCCCCCGCTTTAGGCATGAAGCCCGAGAACTACGCCTGGTACAGACCGCTAACCGTCCGCAGGGCCCGCAGGAGGACCTGCCGAAAATGCCTATGAAAGTCCAGGCCCGCGAAATGTCGGTTTTTTTGTCTACGCTTAGCGGCTGGGCCTTGGAAGACAGTATCGAATCGGCCAAACTGATGCAGCAAAGAGGTTACGGCTTGGACATTAAGCCTACGTCCTATAAGCTCTATCGCTGGACTATTAAGGAAAGCCTGCAGCTTTTGGTCCTTGTTCCGCCCTTGCTGGGTCCTAAGTTAAGCGTGCACTATTTGCCTATATTGGTCTCTTACCAACCTTATTTATACTTAGCGCCCCTAACGCCTCTTAGTTTTTTCTTGCTGGCCTTGCCGGCTCTTCTCTACTTTCTTCCGGGTATCATAGATTTGAGGACCTATTAAGATGGCTTTGTTAGATGTAAAAGACTTAAGTTTCAGCTTTCCCCATGCGGATTTTCTATGGGAGCATTTGAATTTTTCATTGGAGCCAGCTTCTGTGACCTTGCTGGCGGGCCCCAACGGCTCCGGCAAGTCTACGCTCTTAAGTCACATGGTTTATAAATTAGCACCCCACGGGCAGAGGACCGGGCAGATTATTTTCCGCAGCAAAGACTTGGATACTTGGGACGGCAAAGACCTTATACAGTCCATTGCCTATGTAGGCCCTAATCCCGACCGGCAGATGGTTAGTGAATCGGTCTGGCTGGAATTGGCTTTTGCTCCGGAAAACTTAGGCATGGACCCCTATACCATGCGGCTTCGCATTGCCGACGTCTGTAATTTTTTCGGTATTGAAGATTGGTTTTGGCAAAAGACGTCTGAATTATCCGGCGGCCAAAAACAAATCTTAAACCTGGCCTCGGCCCTGGTCTTACAGCCCGACCTCCTTATCCTCGACGAAGCGGATGCACACTTGGATCCCTTAATGCGCGAACAATTTTGGGACACCGTTAAACGCTTGAACGAAGTCCTGGGCCTTACCGTTTTACTGTGTTCGCATAATTGGTCTAAGGTCCTACCTCTGATAAGCCAAGTCTTATATTTAGAAGATAAGTCTATAGAAAGTTTCACGTCGGCTTCTGCTTTCGCTTCGTATTTATTAGAAAACGGGTCTCCCCTGGCTCGTGCTCTTCCTGCGCCAAGCCAAGCCTCCTTTATATTAGGTACCGGGTCCGAAAAGTCTTTTTCGGAGGGCTTACCCTTGACCTTTGCCCAAATAAGACCTCTGTTAGACCGGTTTAAAACTTTTCAACCGGAATCTGCAATAGTTGACAAAGATTCACCAACAAAGGCTAGGATGAATCGGCCGATTTCTAAAAATAGTAACATAAATGGGCCTAAAAATAAGGCTTTACTGCAGATTAAAGACTTGTCTTTTCGTTACCAAAAGGACCGACCACTTGTTTTAAACCGTTTAAATCTGACTTTAGATGAAGGTGCTTTCTTCTTTCTTTTGGGCAGTAACGGTTCCGGCAAGTCCACACTCTTAAAATGTATACTCGGTGCTCTGAAGTTCAGAGGGAAAATACTCTATAAGGGCAAGGCTTCTAAGGATACTATCCGTCTGGCTTACCTACCGCAAAACGCCTATCTGCTCTTTAAAGAAGACACGGTCTTGGAGGAGTTCACGAGCCGGGGTTTGGAGGAAGACCGGGCACTCTCTGGCTTAGCGGCCTTAGGTCTTTATGACCTTAAAGACTTACATCCCTTGGACTTAAGCGGCGGCCAAGCCCAAAGCCTGGCACTTCGATTATTGATTTTAGGAGAGCCCGACCTTCTCTTGTTAGATGAGCCGTCCAATAACCTGTCTCCCCAAGGCCGCGATAATCTGGCCCGAGAGCTTGGCGCTTATCGGAAAGCCGGGGGAACGATTTTTGCCGTTAGCCATGACCTGGATTTTTGTGCCGAAAATGCCACACATGTTGGTCTCTTATTTCAGGGGGAAATCAGCGGTGTCTTCTCCCCCCAAGATTTCTTTTCGCAAAATTATTTTTATACAACGGACGCAAGTCGACTGGCTGCTTATTTGGATTTGGAGCCGGACCAAACCGTTACCAACGCAGATTTAATGAAGAAATTGGAGGAAGCAGGTCATGAAAAGTCCCAAAAATAAAAAAACGCTTATCCTGGATTTGACCCTCATTCTTGTCGTTCTTATCACCGTTTTGCTGTGGTATTTTTTCTTTTCGCGCCACTTCTTTATCGTGTCGGTCCTCCTGATTATCGAAGTCCTCTTCTATTCTATGGCCTACTTAGACCACCTCCGCCTGCCGGCTAAGGAACTGGCTACGATTGCCGCTCTGGCGACTTTGGCCCTTTTAGGTCGGGTCTTATTCATGGCGGTCCCCCAAGTAAAACCCGTGGCCGCCCTGGTCATTGTTAGCGGCCTATGCCTCGGCAAGGGACCGGGCTTCATGGTAGGTCTTTTGGCCATGTTCTTGTCGAACTTCTTCTTCGGCCAATCCATTAATATGCCCTTTCAGATGCTGGGCATGGGGACGGTGGGTTTTGTGGCCGGTTTCGGTCAAAAAGCTTTCGAAAAGAAGACCTTAAAATATTGGCAGATTTATCTGGGATCTTTTTTGTCTGTCTTGCTTTTTTACGGATTTTGGGTCGATACGGGGAGCGTTTTATTCATGTATCAGTACCAGAAAAAAGTGGCTGTTTTGACCGTTTATCTGATGGGTCTTCCCTTTAATCTGATCCATGCAGCCTCGACAGTCGTTTTCCTCATTCCACTCTTGCCCCTCTTGTCCAAGCAAATCTTGCGTATACGCAATAAATATGGCCTATTTAAGGGCTCAATGATAGAATAAAAAAATTAACGGGAGGTATTGCCAATGGATACCAACACAATACAAACGATGCTGAACCGTATTCGCACCAATATCCAGAGCGTTGTGATTGGCCAGGATAAGGCCATTGACCTGCTTCTGATTGGTTTAGTCAGCCGCGGTCATGTTCTTTTAGAAGACGTTCCGGGTATCGGAAAAACCACTTTGGCCTCCGCCCTGGCCAAGACGCTGGATTTGTCTTTTAACCGTATCCAGTTTACCCCCGACGTCATGCCGTCCGACATTACCGGATTTAGTATGTATAACCCCAAGGCAGGTGAGTTTCAGTTCCATGAGGGCGCCATTATGGCCAACCTGATTTTGGCCGACGAGATTAACCGGTCTTCTCCGAAAACCCAGTCCAGCCTTTTGGAAGCCATGCAGGACCGACAGGTCACGGTAGACGGCGTTTCTTATCCTTTACCAAATCCTTTTATGGTGGTAGCGACACAGAATGCGGTGGAACAGATTGGTACCTATCCCCTGCCTGAAGCTCAATTGGACCGTTTTATGATTAAAACCCATTTGCGCTACCCCAGTACCTCGGAAGAAGTGGCCATTTATCAGCGCCATGCCGGTATATCTCCACTGGAGAGTCTGGAGGCCCAGGTCAGTCTGGACCAGGTTTTGCAACTGCAAAAAGAAGCCATTGACGTTTATCTGGCTCCGGCTCTTTACGACTATGTCGCCCGCCTGGTGGCAAAAACCCGAGAGAATCCTGCGGTCAGCCTGGGCGTCAGTCCCAGAGGTGCGCTGATGCTGGTGCAAGCCGCCAAAGGCCGTGCGCTCTTGATGGGGCGCGACTACTGCCTGCCCGATGATATCTTGTTCCTGGCACCTTATGTTTTGGCCCACCGTATGCTTCTTAACAGTGACAACGAGTTGGCCGGTCGGACCAGCCTGGATGTCTTAAACGAGATTATCAAATCTACCCCCGCTCCCAAGCAATAGGAAGGGGTTTGGTCCATGCGTCTCAGATTTGTTTTCTATCTCTTGCTTCTGGGACTCTGCTATGCCTTTTACAGCTTTTACGCCCTGCCGCAACTGCTATTCCTCCTTATCTTCCTGGCTATTTTGCCCATAGCCTCTTTTCTCATGCTTTTTATCGGCCGCTATTTCGTTGGGGTACGCTTTTTGACCGACCGAAGCGAATATTATCGCTTGGAAGATTTTAGAATCACGGTGGAGATTGAAAACCGGGGGCCCTTTTATTTTCCTAGAGTCCGTATTGATTTAAATTACCCCAAAGATCCGACTTATATCGAAATTGTCGGCGGAAACCGTTCACTTCAGGATAGGCGCCGCCTCAATATGGTCTTGCCTCGCCACAGCCATAACCGTCGCGAAATTCCCGTAAGAGCCTGTCATAAGGGCAGCCTGACCTTGGGCTCCGACCAGATTTACCTACAAGATATCTTCGGCTTTTTCCGCCTGCCTCTCCCCCGCCAGAACCGGTCCCGGAAGGGTCAGGCATCGTCTTATACCCTGCTGAACTTACAAATTTTGCCCAATCCCGAACTGGCCCAGGCCCCGCCCAACCGCGATTTGGCCGCTGCCGAAGAAACGCTTATCAGTAAAGAAAATATTAAGGTCAGTAACGAAGTGGATACTTTGGCCAAAGTCCGCGACTACATGCCCGGCGATCGTATCAAGCAAATTCACTGGAAACTCAGTGCCCGCCTGGGCGAGTTTTTGGCCCGAGAATTCGAAGACCCCAGACAGGGCGGTATCCTCTTTGTCATGGACCCCAAATTCCCCAACTCTATTGCCGACCCGGTCGCTTATTTCGACCAGGCAGCCGAGCTCATGGCGACAGTTATGCATAAACTGGCCAAAAAAGAAGGACCATTAACCTTGCTGCTCGAAGATAACTATTATGACCAGCCGGGTGAAGGCGTCGAGCCGGTGCATTTTTATCGAGCTCTGAGTGCCTGGCAAGCTAAGCAAGGGCCCTTCCCGCTTAATTTGGCCGATGTTCTACAAAGGGAAGCCTCTAAACAGAGCTACCGGGCTGTGGTCTTGGTGGGCGGTCGTATTTACCCCAAGCTGACCTCGGAACTTCATAAGATTCAGAAGTCCGGCAGCCAGGTTCTATTTTTCTTTCTCCACAATGAGACGGACGAAAAAGTTCGGTCTTATTTATCGGCCATGGCCCATTCTAAAATTCAGGTCCTCCCTGTCCGTTTGCCTTCGCTGAAAGCCTTGGAGGATGAGACCCAAGGAGGGACAAATAATGCTTAAATCGTCTGCAAATCGGTCCCGCCTTATAGGTAAAGTGAAGTTTGAAGCTCTCTTGTTTGTCCTGGCTTTTATTTTCCAAGTTGCCTTGTCCTTTGCCTTGACCGAGATGTTTAACTTCCCTCTCTCTTACGGGAAAATTCTGGTCCAAAGCTTTGTCGTTCTCCTGATTTTAAGCCTGGCCTTTTTTGACATCCGAACAAGTATCGTAAGTTTGGCCATAGCCCTCGTTCTGGCTCTGGTCCTGGTTCTGGGCCAAAGTACGGACGCAAAATTCATAGGCCAGCTGGGTCGAAAGTTTTCTACTCACGGTCCTGTCTTAAAAGAAGTCCTGGGCCAAGACCTGATAGACCAAGGTTATGCCTTCTTCAGAAAAACGTTAGCGGAACCTCAAAAAGAGGCCTACGCCTTTTTTGCTTCCATGTTCTTACTTGGCTTAAGCGTCTTGACCTTCCTCTTTGTCCAAAAAGCCAGATTTTATTGGGTTTTATTCTTGACCGGTTTGATTCTTATCCCTCTTTCGGTCAAAACCGGCCACCCCTGGGCCATGCTCTGGCTGATTCCCATGTTTATCGTGGCGGTTTTAATCCTTCTACTGGGCTCAGGCGATATGGCAGCAATTCTGCAAAAAAAATCCGGCCTAAAACATGTCTTCCAAGCCTGGGGCCAGTTGATTCCGATTTGCCTTTTAGCCCTTGTTTTGGGCTTGGTAGGGGTCCGTTTTATACGCTATAAAGACATTTATTCTCCATACTGGCAGGGTATATTAGACGATATGAGCACCAGACTCCCGGCCTCCTTCCAGCAGGAATTGACCATCAGTCCTTTTAGCCTGGGCGATGAAGGCTTTTATCCCAACGGCGGTAAGTTAGGCGGCGAACCCGACCTTAAAGATCGAGAGCTTGCCTTAATGCGCGGCCAAAGCCCTTCCCTCCTGGCAGTCCAATCCTCTGACCGCTACACCGGTAACAGCTGGCAACCCTTATTAAACAATCCCAATTACCGTTTCAACTCTCCTTTTAACAAAGAAGCCGAAAACCGTGTCTTTAACGGGCCCGAAGACCCTAATTTTACTTCACTGATTCCCGAAATAGATTGGTCTTCTGTTTACAAAAATTACCAATATAGTCTTCAACCTTTGCAAACCGGCAGCCAACTGCTCTTTGTCTCCGGTCGGCCGGAGAAGGTTCAATCCAGTCGTGAAGAGGCTTTATTATTCTATTTTAATCAGGCCGGAACCCTTTATGCTCGGGAGAATTTTGACCTGGACCATGCTTATAAGGTCCAAAGTCGTGTCATTGATTTTACGCCTCTTACTGCAAGTCCTGACTTATTGGTCTCTTTGGACCGGGCCGCAGCAACCTATCGAGACAAGGGCTTGGAACAGGCTAATGCAGCTTTGGCCTATGAAAATTATTTACAAGTCCCCGATAAGGACCTCTACAAGCCGGGCGGCAAGGTCTACGATTTGGCCCTTAGCTTGGTCGACGCAAAGGACGGTCCTTATACCAAGACGTCCAAGCTTCTCGGTTATTTCACCAATAATCCGGACTTTACCTACCGGCTGGACCTCCCTCCTTTGGAAGACGGAGAGGATTTCGTGGCGCACTTTTTGGATACTAAGGAAGGCTATTGCACCTACTATGCATCCGCTATGACCCTCCTGGCTCGCTTAAACGGCATACCGGCCCGCTATGTCGAAGGTTACGGCCTAGAAGCAAGAGACATCACGGAACTTAATCGCGGTAAAGAAATTCGTTTAAATTCTAAAAATGCCCATGCTTGGACCCAGGTCTTTTTACCCGGCTTGGGCTGGATTGATGTGGACCCTACTCCCGGCGGTGTGGGAGGTCCGGATAAGCACGTGGCCCCTTCTCCTACGCCCAGCCCTACCCCCAGCCCCACGCCCACACCTATGCCGTCCGGCCAGGTCGATGATCTTAGTCCTACACCCAGTCCGACTCCTAGCCCCACACCCACACCGGCTCTTACGCCTGAAAATAGTCCTACTCCGCCTGCCGATTCAGATAAGAATCCTCCGAGCGTATTGGGCCGCGTCTTACAAATCATCGGTTTAATCTTGTTGATTCTCTTGCTCTTAATCTTGGCGCTTTATCTCTATATACGCTATAGGCGTAAACTTATTTCTAAGCTTCATGACCTGAATTGGGTCGAAGAAAAATATCCGGACCCGCAAGACCGGTTGAATTTCTACTGGAATCACTTACTTAAACTCTATAAGATTGGTAACGCTTACCAAACGGAAGTCTGGAAAAATGAAGCTGACATCCTGACGGATTGGCATAATCTGGATCCTGATTTGGTCGATTGGCTCACGCTTAAAGAAAAAATCATCCGTGCCAGATACAGCCGTGACGACATCAGTGAGGACGGTCTAGACAGGCTTCGTCAGGCCTTTGACTTAAAAGAAGAACACTTGATTAAAACGATGAGCCGTAAGGACTACCTCATCAAGAGAATTCTGATTCCTTAAGAATGGCCTTCTTAGTAGATACCGTTAAATTTGTAGTAAAGATTTTTGGCAAAGCTATCGGTCATGCCACAAATGTAGTCGTTGACTAATAAGAGACGCAAATAGAGCCTGTATCCTTCGTCGCGGCCGGCAGCCTCTCTGTAGTAGTTCGCCCTGTAATTGTCGGATACCAAATCCATTAAACGCTTGTCAACCGGTTTTTGTTCTAATTCCGTATCAAAGTTTATACAGGCCGGGACGAACTTATCCAAAAGTCCTCCTATGATTGCATCTGAAGCGACTTCCAGCTGGACGATGGCCTGAGAGGAAAATACGTAATCGTAGGCTATATCGCCCAAGACATCCAATAGAAGGCCTGCGAAGTTTTCGTGGAAAAGATCGTAGTTGTATTGGCCTCTCATAATCTTGGGATAGTGTTCGGCATAGGATTCTATAACCGACTGAATCAGCTGGGTCTGAACAAAAATAATCCAATTCTGAATGGCATAAAGTTCAGGATTTTGTATTTTTTTCTCGCGCGCTATGCTGAGACGGTGCGAAAGTTCTCTTACCACTGCACGGTATTGTTCCAGTAATTTCTCGTCTCCTATATCTGCCAAACGCTCGCTGTGTTCCAGGCTATCTTGTAATTGTCCGAAGGTGATCTTGCCTTTTCTGGAGGCATCTTCCAAATCCGCCGTTCGATAGGAAATATCATCGGCCGCTTCCAAAAGATAAGTCAAGGGGTGACGGCAGGAACGCCTTAAGCCATTATCCGGACCAAAACTCATCTGGCCGGCATCTTCTCCGGTATTCTCAGCTATATAAGCCTCCGGCCTTTCTTCAACCAACATAGTGCCGGTTGCGTTGCAAATTGTTTCAAACAGGTCTCTTTCCTGATAAAAATAACCCATCTTGTGGTAACGGACATCCTCGGTATTGGCATCAATTGCCAACGAGTTAACCGGATACTTTATGAGTGTATTGAGTAAGGCCGAGGTCAGGTTCATCCCGTGTTCGTCCACCATGAAATGCAATTTGCTTACCAACCGTAGAGCCTGGGCGTTACCTTCAAAGTTTTCCAAGTCGGCCTGCATCTGCGGCTTAAGCCAGGTCCATAAAGGCTTTCCTCTAAATTCCAAGCTTCTGAGATGCGTCTTATACCAGTTGCGAATCGTTGTTTCTCCATAGTGACCAAAAGGCGGATTACCTAAATCGTGAATGAGCCCGGCACAAAGTAAAAGATCGCTTAATTCTTTTTGTTGGTCCGGATTAGGGGCCCCTTCTATACCCCGTTGTCTCAGAAGTTCACTGGTTTGCTCGCCTAAAGATTTGGCCAAGGATGACACCTCCAAAGAATGGGTCAGCCTGGTTCGGACAAAATCGCTTTGGTCTAGAGGAAAGACTTGTGTTTTATCCTGCAAACGTCTAAATGAAGCACTTAAAATAATACGATGGTAATCCTTTTCAAAGGCGTTTCGCCCATCGTATTGGTTCTTATGGCCATGGCTGGGCCGCATCCTCTGGGTTGACAAAAGGTCGTTCCAATTGAGGCATGATCCTGAGGCCTTGATTTTTCCGCCGTCCGGAGCTTGTCGGAGCATAGAGTTCTTCCCTTCAATTTGTCTCTCAATTTAATTGAGTAGTTTTAATCGATAAATATGTTCTATTGCTTCCTTGCTTATGCTATATTTCTATTATAATGTTTCTTAACAAGTTACTACAGTCTGATGAAAGGATATTGTATGACTACGAATTTACCCCAAGATATTTCAACACCCACCTTGTTGCGCCTTCCCTCTTATCTGGATGTTATTCACAGAGCAAAAAACGCCGGTAAGACCAGGCTTTCTTCCGCTGAGATCAGCGAGGAATTGGGTTATGGCAGCGTCCAGGTCCGTAAGGATTTGGCCAGTGTGAGTGATGCCGGTAAGCCCAGAACAGGCTTTGATATTTATAAATTAGAGGATGATATCCGCGATACGCTGGGCTTTAACGAAGAAAAGAATGCCGTTCTCCTGGGTGTCGGTCATTTGGGCCGGGCTCTGATGAATTACGAAGGTTTCAGAGAAAACGGGCTACATATTTTGGCCGGTTTCGATGTTAAACCCACCCACGACAGCACACTGAAGGACAAAGTTTTGACACTCAACGAGTTGGAAGCCTTTGTGGCCGAAAACGTCATCGATTTGGCTATTATCTGTACGCCGGCTTCCGAGGCTGACCGGGCTGCCGAAACCATTGTCAACGCCGGTATTAAAGCCATCTGGAACTTTGCACCGACGACTTTGCATGTGCCTGATGAGATTGTGGTTCAAAACGAAAATATCGCCGAATCTCTGGGTGTACTTTGGTACAATATGATTAATAAGAAGCACGACTAATAATATTTTTTGCTTGACTATAGATTAGGATGGAGAATTTTTATGACGACTTGGCAGGATTTAGAAAAGCAGATTTTAGTATACGCGCCTGACTTATCTTCCGATAATTTGGCCAAAGTTGAAGACTTAGCCGCTAAACACAATGCCAAACTGGTCGTCCTACATCCTAAAGATTTTAATAGGACTTTGGGACAAGCCGTAGGCCTGGGCACCCCTCTTTCTAAAGAAGGACCGGGAGGAAAGCTTGTCTTAGAGGTTTCGGGAGACTACACCGGTGAACAGCCCGAAGAGTCAATCTTATATTTTGCAGGTTTCCCTCACCAAGATATACCCGCATTTTTAAAAGAAACATCTGCTCTTCTGGGCGACGACAATTTTGATTTAAAAGCCTCTCTCACCCCCAGTAACCTCGGTTGGCGACTCATTGATCACTATGAAGAACTCATGCGTGAACATCGGATGATGAAATCTTTTGAGTTCCTATATCACGCAGATATGTTTTTAAATACTATGGATGCGGAAGAATATGAAACCGAGTCTTACGAGCAATTCTCGTCCGCTGTTGAAGAAGGGCGAGTAAGTGTGGAGCTTTTAAAGAAGGGTACCGATGTGGCCCAGGATATTTTAGACGAACAAGTTGCGGCCATAAATATGGCCTACCGGGCATTGAAGCTCAAGTAGGCCTTTGTCTAATTTTTTTTATTTTTTAAATTTTAAATTTTAAATTCTTCTTACTGCTGCTTGGCTAAGGCTGGATATAAGCCAGAACCTTGCTGTACTTCTTTTCCATAACCATTTGGTAAAGCTCGGTCATGGTGACGTCGGGCCAATTGATGCTCAAGACAGGAGAATGCAGGATAGAGAAAATATCTCTTGTTGCAGTCTGTCTTAAACGGATGGCAATGATTGACAACATCACTTGCACACAGTTGGCAATGGCCATAGTGATGTCTCTCTCGGGTGAAGCGGGACTTTGTCTGTAAAGTTCGATGTTGCGCATCAAATTTTCTTTAACCATTCTGGGTGATACATCTGCTTTTACTCCTTCTAACCAATCGTAATTCTCTAATTGGTCTTGAAAGGAATACCTGTAATTATCCAAAAAATCTTCGTATTGTAGGTGTTCCCTCTTGGGTCCGATACCCGTCCCAATGTGGGCACGACAGAAAAAGTCCGTAATGTAGTGACAAATAATGCCGAGTTGGAAGGACAAAAGCAAGTCCGGATCGGTTGCATCCTCGTCCGTCTTCAAACTGCACACATTGTCTATGTATTCTTCGATAAATTCCCAGGAAACCAAATAGTAATGGGGCTTGGTCCATACCAATAAGCTATAATCGGATAAAACGTTACCTGCTCTGAATAATTTTCTACTGACTACTAGCGGAAATACTTTACTAATCTGATCGTGAACCACCTTTGACACAAAGACATGAGACTCTAAATTCATCTAATCTACCTATCTCCTTATCTTTATATCTATATAATTTTGTGGTCGGCCTTTGGCCTAAAACATAATCATTATATCAGCCCTGTATTAAAAAATAATTATATTTTCATAAACTCCCTTTATTTTTCTTATCTTACGAGAATATCCAAATTTTATTAAGCATTTTTAGTAATTTTAAACGAATTGCTCTGAAAATATTTTTACACAAACTCTTAATTTTTACATTTTAGGTCTATGCTATAAAATATCCCCGGCTTTCTGCTACAATGGAAGACAGCCTAAAAATCCAAGTGGAGTTTAATATGACTGTAGAAAAAATTTGGGAGCGTGCTTCCGCTCTCCTAAAAAATGAAGTCTCGGACATCACCTATAAAACCTTTTTGGAGCCCTTACAAGCTTGCCTGATTTATGATGATAATTTTTACCTCATCGCCCCCAACAACTGGCATATCGAGTATTGTGAGTGGTACAAGCCTTTGTTGGCAAATACTTTGGCCAAAGTTACCAACCAGAAATATACTATCCACTATGTGCTGAGTAAGGAAGAAGCTGAGAACGAACTAAGTGCCAGAGATTATTCCGGTGAGCCCCTGATTCCCACCGACACTGTTGCAAATAGTGGTAGTAACGTTACCAATCGAGGCAAATTCAATGCCAACTTCACTTTTGAGAACTTTATCGTCGGTAACGGTAACCGCTTTGCCCAGGCTGCCAGTGTAGCTTTGGCCCAGAATCCTAATTCCAATACTTTTAATCCTATTTTTCTCTATGGCGGTTCGGGATTGGGTAAAACGCATCTCATGCATGCTATTGGTAACTATGTCAGCAGACATTATCCGGAAAAAAAGATTCTCTATGTGCAGTCCGAGCAGTTTGTTAATGAGTTTATATATACTATTCAGGAAAATAATTATGACACTTTCCGTAATAAGTATAGAAACTGTGACTTGCTGCTTATTGACGATATCCAATTTATTGCCGGTAAGGAGCAGATGCAAGAGGAGTTCTTCCACACCTTTAATGCGCTCCATCAGGCGGGCAGTAACATCGTTATTACCTGCGATAAACCGCCGCAGAGCCTTTTGACACTGGAAGAGCGGCTTAGAACGCGTTTTTCTTCCGGTCTTATTGTGGATATCCAGCCGCCCGACTATGAGACCCGAATCGCGATTTTACGTCACAAGGCTAAGATTAATAAGACGACTTTGGATGAAAGCATCATTAACTATATTGCCGAGAATATCACCAGCAATATTCGTGAGCTGGAAGGTGCCTATAATACGGTAATGGCCTATTCCCTTTTGGCCGGAACTATGGACCTGGATACGGCTAAGGAAGCTCTGAGAGACATTATTGAGCCTCAAGCTATTAAGCAGGTCACGCCCGACATGATTATCGAAATGGTGGCGTCTTATTTTAATATCAGTAAGAGCGACATTCTCTCTAATAAGAGGTCTAAGAGCATTGCCGAGCCCAGGCAAATCGCCATGTATTTTATGCGGGATATCCTGAATCTTCCCTATGCCAAAATCGGAGAAATTTTCGATAAGGATCACTCCACGGTCATGCACGCTTGTTCCAAAATCGAGAAAAAGAGTAAGGACAAACAGTCCGACATCCTGGAAGATTTGGCCAACATCAGAAAAAGGATTTCGCTCTAGTTATCCATAATTTTGCTGAAAGTGTGGAGGATTCATTGTGGATGAATGTGGAAAAATAAGAGCTTTGAAAACTATCCACAAAAGCCTATTTTTATCCACAATTCTATCCCGAAGTTATACACGGCAAAAAAGTGTCTACACATCGGATATATCAGGGATTTACGAGGTTTTCCCGATTGTCCACCAACTATAATAATAAGAGTGTTAAAATAACTTTATTAATACGTAATTATTATCAACCGGCAAGGAGAGGTTTATGAAGATATTATGTTCTAGAGATCAGTTGGTTAGCTCTGTATCGTTTACACAGAGAGCTACTTCTGTAAGGTCTACCAATGCCTTACTGGACGGTATTTTATTCGAAGCGAAGAGTGATTCGATTAAGTTAACCGGTTTTGACATGGAAACCGGTATTGAAGCCTATTTACCGGGAGATGTGCTGGAAGAAGGCAGTATCGTTTTGAATGCCAGAATGTTCGACAGCATTGTGAAGAAGCTGGTCGATGATGTGGTGACAATCGAAACAGATGATCATTTCATCGCTACAATCAGCTCCGGTAACAGCCAATTTAAGATTAAAGGTATGGACAGCCAGGCTTATCCCAAGCTTCCCGAAGTGGATGCCAGCGAGAAGGTCAGTGTTCCCCAAAAGGTTCTTAAGAGCATGATTGCTCAGACCATATTCTCGGTTTCGTCTGATGAATCCCGCCCGGCTTTTAACGGTATTTTATTTAAGAGTCAGGGTCACCAGCTGGAGTTAGTAGCTGTGGACGGTTTCAGACTGGCTTTGAGACGGCAGGAATTAGAAGAAGAATTGCCGGAAGAAACCTTCCTTATTCCGGGTAAGGCTTTGAACGAGATTCAACCCATATTATCCGAGACCGGCAATGTGGCTATTTACACGACCAAGAATCACATTGAATTTGATATGGGCGACGTAAAGTTGGTGTCCAGACTGATTCAGCAGGACTTTATGAACTACGAGTCCATCCTCCCCAAGACGTCCACGACGGAAGTTGTTGTAAACACCAAACTTTTCCACCAAGCCGTGGATAGGGCGACTTTGATTGTTCCTACCGAAGACAGACGTTTTCCTATGAACATTACTTTTAATGATGCCAACACCATGATTATTCAGGCCAATACCGAGATCGGTAATCTGCATGACGAGATTCCCGTTAAGCTTACCGGCGAAGACATCGATATTAACTTTAACCCACGCTATTTTGTGGAATGTCTGAAGGTAATCGAAGATGAGCAAATCAACTTGTGCTTAAACGGCCCTATTGGCCCCTGTGTAATACGTCCTTTAGAGGGAGATAAGTTTAACTACCTGGTCTTGCCCTTGCGTAAATAGGCGTATTTAGGGAAGATTTTGCTTGTAAGGTATTATTGAGCATGCGTGCTAGGGTTCTAGAATTAGAAAATTTTAGAAACTATAGTTCATTGCAACTGTCTTTTAGCCCCGGTGTTAATGTTTTCTTTGGCAACAACGGCCAAGGCAAAACCAATATCATCGAGGCTATTTATATGTGTGCCTGTGCCAGGAGTCACCGTACGGCCAAAGATGAGGAACTCATTAAGCACGGTGAGAATTATTATTACATTTCTTTAGATTATACGGAAAAAAACGACATAGACGAGCAAGTTGGTATGAAGTACCAAATATTGCCATCAGTTACCAATAACTCTAAACAAAAACAACGTACACTTTATCGGGATAATCTGGCCTTGGACAGGGTTATGGACTTTGTCGGCATATTTAATGCCGTTATTTTTGCGCCTGAAGACTTGCAAATCGTTAAGGGCGGTCCGGGTGAAAGAAGACGTTTTATGGACTTGCTATTATCGCAAGTAAAGCCTGTGTATTTTCAAGCCTTGCAAGAATTCGGAAAGATTTTAAGACAACGTAACGCACTTCTTAAGACCTATAAGGAAAAAGGCAGAAAACTTAGCTCTCTGGAAACAGCGCAATTAGATATATGGGATGATGTTTACGCAGCTAAGGCGGCCTTTATTATTCTTGAACGTTTGCAACTTGTTGAAAAGTTAAGTGCCATCAGTTGCCAAATTCATCAGAACATTTCCGATGGTTTGGAAAGATCCGAGATTCGATATAAAACGGTTAGCGGCATTGATGAAAGCTTAGATCAAGAGGCCATTCAGGAAGTTATTTTACGGAAGTTAAATGCCAACCGTGAGCAAGATATTTTTAGAGGTTATACTTCGTTGGGACCTCACCGGGATGATTTGGATATTAGTTTAAACGATTTACCGCTCAAAATATACGGCTCACAAGGTCAGCAAAGAACCTTTGTTTTAGCGCTTAAAATGGCCGAACTGAAGGTTATTGAAGAGATTACCCGCCAGGCACCCGTCTTGTTGTTGGATGACGTTATGAGTGAATTGGATGGTAAGCGTAGAAAACAATTGGTAACTAGTTTAGAGAACATACAAATCTTTATTACCTGTACCGATCCGGACCAATTAGATAAGGATTGGCTTAAGTCTCTGGGCTCTGAAGAGATTTATTATTTCAAGGTGAACCAAGCTCAGGTCGAGTTCCAAAAAGAGAAATAAGAGGGGGGCTATGTTATAATGTACCTCAACATCGGAGGAGAATATCAGATACCCGTTAGAACCATTATCGGTCTATTTGATTTCGATAAGATTACAGAAGATTCCGGTGATTATAACCTGGAATTATTAAGTCAGAAGGAAGAAGACCTAATGCTTGAGACGGTTTCCGAAGACCTTCCCAGGTCGCTTATTATAACGGAGACTAAATATTACCTGTCTCCTATTAATGTAAGTACCTTGGCGGAACGTATACGTGAACCCTGGAATCAAGTCTAGATTATAATTTTGTTTTGAGGTTTTTATGGAAGATATGAAGGATACTAAAGATACGTTTGAGAACATGGATGATGATTTAGTTTTGCAAAATGAGGCAGAAAATGTTCATGCCTTGGCAGATTTGGATGATGGTTTTGAGGAAGTATATGTGGATACCACAGGTCAGGACCAGTTCGATACATCTAATGAGAGCCACTATGATGCGGGTGATATTAAAGTCTTAGAAGGACTGGAAGCTGTCCGTAAGAGACCCGGTATGTATATCGGAGATGTAACCTCAAGAGGTCTCCACCATCTTTTGTATGAAATTGTTGCCAACTCCGTTGACGAAGCATTGGCAGGACGTTGCGACGTTATTAATGTTATTTTAAACAAGGATGGCTCTGTTACCGTTGTGGACGATGGATCGGGTATCCCTGTTGCCATCCATCCGCAAAAGGGCATACCGACCGTTGAAGTTGTTCACACCATGCTCCATGCCGGCGGTAAGTTTGGCGGCGGTGCTTACTCTATTTCAGGTGGTTTACACGGCGTTGGTGCCTCTGTTGTCAACGCTTTATCCGAATGGATGGAAGTAGAAGTTCGTAGAGGCGGTAAAATATACCGTATTAAATTCTCCAGAGGCAAGACCGTAGAGCCCTTACAAGTTGTCGGAACAACGGATGAGAAGGATACAGGTACAACTACGACCTTTTATCCTGACAATGAAATCTTCCCGGATATTCACTTTGATTTCCAGGCCATGATTAGCCGCTATAGAGAAGTTGCCTTTTTAAACAAGGAGGTAACGATTGATCTGGTTGACAACAGATCAGATGAGCCTCAGGAAGTACATCTTCATTATGCCGGCGGTATTATTTCTTTTGTGGAGTACATGAATCGCAAAAAACAAGTTCTCCATGAACCGCCCATCTATATTGCTAGCCGGGAAGACAATAATTTTGTTGAAATGGCTTTGCAATATAATGATACTTACGTTGAAAATGTTTATTCTTATGCCAACAACATTGCAACCATTGAAGGTGGTTCGCACTTAACGGGTTTCAGATCGGCACTTACCAAGGTTATCAACGACTATGCCAGGAAGAACGGTATTTTAAAGGATTCGGACAGCAACTTCTCCGGTGATGACGTAAGAGAAGGTTTAACGGCTATTATCAGTGTTAAGCTCCCCGAACCCCAGTTTGAAGGTCAGACCAAGGGCCGCCTAGGTAACAGTGAGATTCGCGGTATTGTAGAATCCGTAATGAACGAAAAACTGGCTATCTTCTTAGAAGAGAATCCTCAAATAGGCAGAGCCATTTGCAACAAGTGTATTGCGGCATCACAAGCCCGTTTGGCGGCTAAGAAAGCCAGGGAAATAACCAGAAGAAAGAGTGTTTTTGAATCAAACTCTTTGCCCGGCAAATTAGTCGACTGCACCAGCCAAGATCCCGCCCTAAGTGAAATCTTCATCGTTGAGGGTGACTCGGCCGGTGGTACAGCCAAGCAAGGCCGTGAGCCTAAATATCAAGCGATTTTGCCCTTGTGGGGAAAAATGCTTAATGTCGAGAGGGCCAGAATCGATAAAGTTTATAACAACGAGAAGTTGCAACCCGTTGTCTTAGCATTGGGAACAGGTATAGGCGAAGATTTTGATATTACCAAGCTTCGCTATCATAAAGTTGTTATTATGGCCGATGCGGACGTTGACGGCGCCCATATTCGGACCTTGTTGTTAACCTTCTTCTATAGATATATGAGACCCTTGGTAGACAACGGTAATATCTACATTGCTTGCCCGCCTTTGTATAAGGTTTATCAGGGTAATGAGACCTTCTATGCCTATGATGAAAAGGACGTGGAGAAAATTAAGGCTGAGACCGGTTGGACCAATCCCAAAATGCAGCGCTATAAAGGTTTGGGTGAAATGGATCCCGATCAGCTGTGGGAGACCACCATGGATCCGTCCAGACGTAAATTACTCCAGGTTACAGCTGAGAACTTCCAGGATGCGGATGAGACCATTGCCCTTCTGATGGGAGACGAAGTCGAGCCCAGACGTAACTTCATTCAAGAAAACGCCCAGTACGCCGAGATTGACACCTAATACTTGAATGTTCCACGTGTAACTTTGTAATCTTCATGTAATGTAGAGGTTTTATGGCAGAAGAAATCGTTAACTTACCCATCTTTCAAGTGACACCTAATTCGGACCAAGCCAGAAAAAACTTTAAAGATGAAGAATTACGTGAATTGGCAGATTCCATTCGAGAAAACGGTGTGATTTCTCCCATATTGGTAACGCCTATTGGTCCTGACCAATATGAGATTATTGCAGGTGAGAGGCGTTGGCGTGCCTCCATGCTGGCAAATAAGACATATATTCCGGCTATCATAAGGGACTTGGACTTCTATGATAAGACTATCCAGTCACTCATAGAAAATGTGCAAAGAGAAGACCTCAACCCTATCGAAGAAGCCCAAGCCTATCAGTTTATTATTGATAATTTTGATTTATCGCATCAAGACGTAGCCAAAGCAGTGGGTAAAAGCCGTTCGGCGGTCAGTAATAGCCTACGTTTGTTGACATTGCCAACTTTTACCAAAGATTTATTAACGGATGGTAAGCTTAGCAACGGCCATGCCAAGGTTCTGATGCGGCTGAGAAAAGAAGAAGACGTCGTTTATATGTCGGCTCAGATAATAAAAAATGCCTGGTCGGTTAAAGAAGCAGACCGGGCCATTGATGACTTTATCAGAAATAAAAGAGAAGACTCCCTTAAACGTAAAGTAGAGGAGTCTTCATCGGATAACAAATCGTATGTAGAAGAATATCTGGCCAAACTGGAAACATCCTTGAGTCAACAACTTTCAACGAAGGTAAGCTTAACCTACGACAAGGATAAAGGCGGCAGCCTTAAAGTGGACTATTATAACTTAGAAGATTTAGAACGCCTGGCCGACTTGTTGAATCTGGACCTATTTGTTGAATAAATCCGGATTCTCTGCCTTATCTTTATTTTTCTTCTTATCTTTTCTGAAGATACGATCTAAAAGGCGCGGTTTTTCCTGGTTCATCATGGCCTTCATCAGCAAGGCATCGGAGCGCATACGGGCTTCTTCATGTTGCCTTCTTTCTTCGTCTCTGTTTTTTAAATCGTTCTCCCACAAATTTCTGGTTCGGGTAAGTTCCAGCTTTAATTCTTCAATTTCCTTTTGCAGCTTTTCGTTATCGGTACGAAGGTAATTGAGAAGTTCTTCATATCCGGGATTGATTTCCGTTTCTTCTACGTTAGTCGGTGTCGGTTCTTCCTCTTCAAAAGGATTCTCTAAGCCCATCAGTTTAGAAAGCTCAATCACGCCTTCTTTTTTTAAGGCTTTTTTTCCGCCCTTACTGCAAACAAAGCCATCCAGGACCTCACTATCTTGTTGCAAACGCTTATAAACTGCCTGAGTCGTAATTTCCAACAAGTTTGCAACTTCTAAGATGGTGTAATCATCGTTCATGCTGTTAGCTCCTTCATTTCAAAAATTACCAATCATTATAAACGAAGAACCAACGTGATACAATTTGCTATATCCTATATTCTGTGCTATTTTGAAAAAAGTTTATTCTAATTCTTACAATTTAGGCCTGATTTAGCCTTATAATTGGGATAAATTAATCGATGCTCTCACAAAATTTATCAATGAGTATCGTGGGTTTCAGGGTACCGGCGTTTTTAGGCCAAATGTTCTCGATTAGAGGGAGCCTTGGCAGGCGGTCCGCAACCTTGGACTCGGTGGAGGACTACTTTAGTGGACGATGGCTGGTTATGTAGGTTTTTACCCATACCTACTGCTTTACAGGCTACCGAATCAATGGGAATGGAAAGAAGTATTTTTTTAGAAATTTTGATTATTCTAATCCTTATCCTATTTAACGCCTTTTTTGCTGCCACCGAAATGGCAGTTGTTTCTTTAAATGACAATGCAATAAAAAAAGAAGCCGATGAGGGATCCAAGAAAGCCAAGAGACTTTTGCGCTTTATGGAGAATCCCGGAAAATTTCTGGCCACCATCCAGGTCGGTGTAACCTTTGCCGGTTTTCTGTCATCTTCTTTTGCAGGTAAAACTTTTGCTTATCGCATGGCATATCTGATTAACGATAATCCTTCGAAATTGGTTTTAAACGTCAGTTTAATTCTGGTTACACTTATTATTTCCTATATATCTATCGTTATTGGTGAATTGGTTCCCAAGCAGATTGCTCTGGCTAACCCCGACGGCTTTGCCAAAGCGGTAGGAGGTCTACTGGTTTTCTTTGACTATATCTTCAGACCCCTCACCTGGCTAATTTCCCATTCGTCCGGCCTGATTCTGCGTTTGTTGCGGATTAATCCCGACGATTACCAACAGGTCGCAACAGAAGAAGAGATTCGTATGCTCCTGGAACAAGGCAGTAAATCGGGCAGTATTCACTCGGAAGAGAGCCAAATGATTGTCAACGTCTTTGAATTCAATGACAAAGAAGTTTCGGAGATTATGACCCACCGTACCAACGTCATTGCCTTAGATATTGATTCCGATTACGAAGAAGCTATGGAAATTGCAGTCCATGAGAAGTACAGTCGTATTCCTGTTTATGAAGAGGATATCGACAATATTAAAGGTATATTAAATATTAAAGACCTTTTATATTATGCCGCTTCGGATTCCAATCGCGAAAAGTTTAATCTGCGTACGCTAATCCGAGAACCTTACTGGGTGCCTGAAAGCAAGAATGTGGACGAGCTTTTCCGTGAAATGCAAAGAGAGCACGTTTCCATGGCCGTCGTCATAGACGAATACGGTGGAACAGCCGGTATTGTCAGTATTGAGGATATCCTGGAAGAAATTGTCGGTAATATCCAAGACGAATACGACGAGGAAGATTACGACATAAAACAAGTAGCTGAAAATACTTATGAAATGAGCGGGCTCTTAGATCCGGAAGATATTACCAGAGTCCTGCCTGACGCGTTTTTCCCCGAGGATGAGGAGTCCGACTACGATACCATAGCCGGACTTATCATAAGTCTCCTGGGCCGTATTCCCGACGACGATGAACAAGCCGAATGTGCGTATAGAAACATGGAGTTTAAAGTGTTGTCAATGGATGACAAACGTATTGACCGTTTGCAACTCCATATTACCGAGACTTTGGCCTCTTATGAAGAAAGACAAAGACAACTTATGGAAGAGGAGGCGGAATCGAAACTTGAAGAAATCAAGAAAGAGAATCCGTCTGACGAAAAAGAAAATCGCAAGGAAAAAACATCTAAGCAGGATTGACCTAGAATGTCTCCCCGGGGATGTTTATTGTCAGAAGCTCCATTAAACTATATAATTTTTGCCATGCGTAAATAGGAGAGGTGTTTTATGGCACACGGAAAAAAAGAACATGAAGATAATAATCTGACCAAGACAGAGCAAAACCGCCAAGAGCGCGAAGCTCGCATGGCCGAGATTAGAAAAAGAGGAGGCCAGGCAATGAAGCCCCCTCAAAGCAAGCGTAAAAAGAAGAAGATTATAGGTACCGTAGTTGGTGTTCTAGTCGCCCTGGTCCTAGTCTTTTATATCTCATGGTTAATGGGTATTCCACAGAGAAATATGAAAGCCATGGAAGTTAACGGCCAGAAGGTCACGGTTAATGAATATGACTTTTATTACAACCTTATTGCCAACCAATACAACCAGATGCTAGGCCAAGGCGGCGGGGTCTTAAATAAGAAAGATAGTTCCAAGGCTGTCACCGGAGAAGACTTAAGCTGGGGAGAATTCTTCCACCGTGAAGCCGTTAAGAATTTGGTTAACGATGTGGTGACCTACCAGGAAGCGCTGGAAAACGGCAAGACCATTACCGATGAAGATCGTAAGAATGTCGACATCATGGTCGAGTCCTTGCAGCAACAAGTCGGTAAGCCCTTGGATTTTGAACTTTACCTCCAAGGTATGTACGGCAGATCCATGAATGTTAAGGCATATAAGGACCTAATGGCTCGCCAATATATGGCCATGAATTATGCCGCGTCAGTTCCGGAAACTATTGAAGTCTCCGAGGATGAAATCAATAAATACTATGACGAAAACAAGGATACGCTGGATATGGTGACCTACCACAGCTTTACCTTGAAGACGCCTTTGACCGTTAAGGAAGGCGAGGATGCCTTGTCAGATGAGGAGAAGGCAAAGCGTGTCGATGAAACAGAGACTTTGGCCAAAGACATCGTAGAGAAGTTAAAGGCCGATGATAATATGGACGCTTTGGCACAAGAGCACAATAAAGATCAGAAGATTAAAGATTTCTACGCCAAAGACGGAGACCAAACGCTTCAGGAAAACCGTGCCGACAGCCAAATCAGAAACAAGGAAGTTAAAACCTGGCTTTATGACGCTGAAAGAAAAGCCGGAGATGCCGCTTACTTCAAGAATGGAAATGATTTCGAGATTGTCCGCTTTGAGTCCAGAGATAAGGATGAAAGGCAGGTTACCGATGTCATGATTTCTACTTTTGTCAAAACGCCCGAAATGAAAGAAGGCGAAGAGCAAAGAGAAAAAGACAATGAGAAAATCATGAAGGCGGCTAAGGCATTGGTCAAGCAGTTTACTTCTGAAGAAGCGGTTAATACCTATGATGAGACCGAGGCCCAGGCCGGTGTACCTAAAGCACAAAAGGCCGTGAAAATTGAGTCGATTACGCCCGTGAAAGCAGCATCTCTGCCTCCCGAGATTTTGGACTTTGCCTTATCGGACAAAGCCAAAGCCGGTCAGGCCGAACTGATTGATACGGATCAGGCAGTTTACGTAGTGACGGTTTTGGCCAACAAGGACAAGGCCAGCTGGTATGTCCAGGCCGAAGAAAAGGTACAAATGCAGACTTATCAGGATCAACATGCCGAAAAGGCAGATCCCGCAAATAACGAGGTGTCCAAGACCTATCCGGGTTTCCTCCTGGTGGGATAAGTCGCAAATTTAAACAACACTTGTGCAAAATAGAGAATTAATTCTCTCATAGTTTCGATTTTCTCCAAATCATAGAAAAGCACTTGACAAAATCTTAGATTCTTGCTAATTGATTTTCTCAATGCTACTATTGGTGAACTACTGTAGCCCTAATTCTTTTTAGGGCTACTTTTATCAGCCTACCTTTATTTGGTAGCAAATGGTCTTTAGGCCATTAGAATTTTGTGAGGTGAAAGCATAATGGTGCATCCGGTTAAGTATGGGCGAGCAGAAAGGATGTCATACTCGAAACTCGAAGAAGTAATTGACATGCCTAATTTGGTGGATATCCAGAAGAAATCCTACGAGTGGTTTATTGAAGAGGGTTTACAGGAAGTTTTGGATTCCATTTCTCCGATTGTAGACGACGGAGTAGGTGAATTAGAACTCCATCTTTTAAGTACGAATTTTAAGATGGACCAGCCCAAATATTCCATGGATGAGTGTAGAAACAGAGATGCCAACTACGAAGCTCCCCTGGAAATGAAGGTCCGCCTGGTCAACCGCAGGACCAACAACGTCAAGGAGCAGGAAGTGTTCTTGGGCGATTTCCCTATTATGACCCCTACCGGTACCTTTATTATTAACGGTGCCGAGCGTGTCGTCATTTCTCAGTTGGTTCGTTCTCCCGGTGCTTATTTCACACCTGTTAAGAATAATAAAACCGGTAAAGATCTTTACGGTTTACAGATTATTCCTAACCGCGGTGCTTGGATTGAGATGGAGACCGACAAGAACGATGTTATTTACATCCGTATTGACCGTACCCGTAAATTTCCCCTCACCATGTTCTTAAGAACTTTAGGTTTCGGAACCAACGATGAGATTATTGCTAAGTTCGGTGACGATGAACGTATATTGGCAACGCTTGCCAAAGACAACACAACCAACCGCGATGACGCTTTACTCCAGCTTTACGATAAGTTGCGTCCGGGTGAGTTGGTTTCGCCCGAGGGTGCCGAAGCACACATCAACTCCATGTTCTTCGACGACAGACGCTATGACCTGGCCAAAGTCGGTATTTACACAACCAACCGTAAATTTGCTATTGCGTCCAGAATTATGGGCCACAAGGCAACCGAAAATATTCTTTCTCCCGACGGTGAGATTTTGGCTGAAGAAGGCCAAATCATCTCCGAAGATGCCGCCTGGGAAATTCAAAACGCCGGTGTCAACGAAGTCGTCGTTACCCCGATGGTTCTGGTTGGTGATGTTTTAACCGAAGGCGTGGGTACGGTTAGAGTTATTGGTAACGGTCGTGTAGACACCAAGCTTTTCTTATCACATTTCTTCAGTCCCGAAGTTTTGGATAAGGTTAAGCCCGAAGCTGCCGGCATTACCGAGATGGTTCGAGTCAACGAACTACGCAGCATTGTTGCCGAAGTCCAAAACGGCGAAGGTGACGAGGCTGAAGAAATCAACCGTCTCTTGAAGAAGCACAGCAATAAGCTTTGCCCCAAGCACATTACCGTAGACGATATCATCGCTTCGGTCAGCTACCTCATAGGTCTTTATCATGATATCGGCAGACTGGACGACATTGACCACTTAGGTAACCGACGTGTCCGTTCTGTTGGTGAGCTGTTGCAAAATCAGATCCGTATCGGTTTCTCTCGTACAGAGCGTATCGTTAGAGAGAGAATGCGTTCTTTAAACGACCCTGAAACCGTTACCGCCAAGCAACTGATTAACTCCAGACCTGTCAGTGCCATTATTAAAGAGTTCTTCGGATCTTCACAGCTGTCTCAGTTCATGGACCAACATAACCCCTTGGCTGAATTGACTAATAAGAGACGTCTGTCGGCCTTAGGTCCGGGCGGTCTTAGCAGAGACCGGGCCAACTTCGAAGTCCGTGACGTTCACACCTCGCACTACGGTCGTATGTGTCCGATTGAGACACCGGAAGGCCCCAACATCGGTTTGATTAACTCTTTGGCCACCTACGCCAAGGTCAACGAATACGGCTTTATTGAAACCCCTTATCGTATTTATGATAAGGAGAAGGGCATCGTTACCAAAGAAGTACGCTACATGACTGCCGACGAAGAAGACAACTTCTTTATCGCCATGGCCAACGAGCCTTTGGACGAGGAAGGCCATTTCATTTCTAAGAAGGTTACCGCTCGTTGGTTGGATAAATTTATGGAGGTATCGCCCGACAAGATTGACTTGATGGACGTTTCGCCCAAGCAGATTGTCTCGGTTGCCACCTCGTTGATTCCCTTCCTTGGTAACGACGACGCCAACCGTGCCTTGATGGGTTCCAACATGCAGCGTCAGGCCGTTCCTTTGATCCAGACGGATTCACCTATTATCGGTACCGGTATGGAGTACAAAGCGGCCAAAGACTCCGGTGTCTGTGTCATTGCCGAAAACAGCGGTGTTGTTGAAAGAGTAACGGCTGACCACATTGAAATCAGAACTTCAGCCGCTTCCAAGGATGAATACAACCTGATTAAATATAGAAGATCTAACCACTCTACCTGTGTCAACCAAAGACCATTGGTAAGAGTTGGTGACAAGGTTGAAGCCGGCGACATTATTGCCGACGGTCCGGCTACCGACAACGGCGAGTTGGCCTTAGGCCGTAACGCCCTCATCGGCTTCATGTCCTGGGAAGGTTATAACTACGAAGACGCTGTTTTGATTAACGAAAGTTTAGTTCGTGACGACGTTTACACCTCGATTCATATTGAAGAATATGAGTGTGAGGCCAGAGATACCAAGCTGGGCGCCGAGGAAATTACACGTGAAATTCCTCAGGTTTCCGACGATATCCTGCGTGACTTGGACGAGCACGGTATTATCCGAGTCGGTGCCGAAGTCAGAGCCGGAGACATCCTGGTCGGTAAGATTACACCTAAGGGTGAAACCGAGCTGACGGCAGAAGAAAGACTGTATCGCGCCATCTTCGGCGAGAAGGTCAAAGAAGTTCGAGATACCTCTGTCAGAGTTCCTCACGGTGAGGACGGTATTGTTGTAGATATTAAGACCTTTGACCGTGAAAACGGCGATGAGTTAAGACACGGTGTCAACAAGTTGGTCCGCGTCTATGTAGCTCAGAAACGTAAGCTGTCGGTCGGTGACAAGATGGCCGGACGTCACGGTAACAAGGGTGTTATTTCCAGAATTCTTCCTTCGGAAGATATGCCTTACTTAGAAGACGGTACACCTTTGGACATCGTCTTAAATCCCTTGGGCGTTCCTTCTCGTATGAATATCGGACAGCTCCTGGAAGTTCACTTAGGTCGTTGTGCCCTCCACAAGGGTTGGAAGATGGCCACGCCTGTCTTCGATGGTGCGGATGAGCACGACATTCAGGAAATGTTCAGAGATTGCGGTTTCGACGAAGACGGTAAGACAGTCGTCTACGACGGCAGAACCGGCGAACCCTTCGAGAACCGTGTCACCGTAGGTATCATGTACTATCTGAAGCTCCACCACTTGGTAGACGACAAGATTCACGCTAGATCCATTGGTCCTTACTCCTTAGTTACACAGCAGCCTCTGGGCGGTAAGGCTCAGTTCGGCGGCCAAAGATTCGGTGAGATGGAAGTTTGGGCCCTCCAAGCTTACGGTGCGGCCTACACTCTGCGTGAGATTCTGACTGTCAAATCTGACGACGTAGCCGGTAGAACCAAGACCTACGAAGCTATTGTGAAGGGTGAAAACATCCCTGAATCCGGCACACCTGAATCCTTCAAGGTTCTTATTAAAGAAATGCAAAGTCTCTGTCTCGATGTCAGAATTTTGTATCAGGACGAAGAAGTCGATTTGGAAGATATGGATGATGAAGAGTACGAAGCTTCGACCAAGCATGTTAACCGCTTGCGCCAGTTGATCGGTTCCATCGATGAAGAAGAAGAAGACGATTCGGTATTTGAGAAATCCGGTTTCTCCATTGCAACCGGGGAAGAAGAGTAAGAAAGGACAAGATAAATCATGGCTGATTTGCGCTTAACATCGGGTAATAAACCCAATGAACATAACAAAAAGGATTTAGACTTCGAAGCGATTAGCATTCGTCTGGCTTCTCCGGAAAAAATCTTGGAATGGTCGCACGGTGAGGTAAAAAAGCCCGAGACCATTAACTACCGTACATTAAAACCCGAGAAGGACGGTCTTTTCTGCGAAAGAATCTTCGGTCCTTCCAAAGACTGGGAGTGCCATTGCGGTAAGTATAAGAAAATCCGTTATAAAGGCATCGTCTGTGACAAGTGCGGTGTTGAAGTAACCAAGTCCAAGGTACGTCGTGAGCGTATGGGTCACATTAAGCTGGCCGCTCCCGTTTCCCACATTTGGTATTTCAGAGGTATCCCCAGCCGTATGGGTCTGATTCTAGACATCTCGCCCAGACAACTGGAGCGTGTCCTTTACTTTGCCAACTACATTGTTTTGGACAAAGGCGATACCAACCTGGCCAACCACCAGATCCTGGAAGAGGGCGAATACCGTGACGCTTTAAAAGAGTACGGCAGAGATGCCTTCCGTGTCGGCATGGGTGCCGAAGCGGTAAAAGAGCTCTTACAGCAGATTGATACCAAGGAGCTCACCGCTCAGCTGAAAGAAGAAGTCCGTGAGGCCAAGGGCCAAAAGCGTGTCCGTTTAATCAAGCGTTTGGAAGTGGTTGAAGCTTTTGAGAAGTCCGACAACAAGCCCGAGTGGATGGTCCTGGATGTTTTACCGGTCCTTCCTCCCGACCTGCGTCCTATGGTTCAGTTGGACGGTGGACGTTTTGCGACTTCCGACCTCAACGACTTATATAGAAGAGTTATCAACCGTAACAACCGTTTAAACAAGCTTTTGCAACTGGGTGCGCCCGACATTATCGTTCGTAACGAGAAACGCATGTTGCAAGAAGCCGTTGACTCCCTGATTGACAACGGTCGTAGAGGCCGTGCCGTTACGGGAGCCGGTAACCGAGCCCTTAAGTCTTTGTCTGACTTACTTAAAGGTAAGCAAGGCCGTTTCCGCCAGAACCTCTTAGGTAAGCGTGTAGACTACTCCGGCCGTTCGGTTATCGTTGTTGGTCCCGAGTTGAAAATGCACCAATGCGGATTACCAACCGAGATGGCTATCGAGTTGTTCAAGCCTTTTGTTATGAAGCGTTTGGTAGAGGAGAACTACTCTCACAATATTAAGACCGCTAAGAATCTGGTCGAAAGAGGCGACGATATCGTTTGGGATATCCTGGCCGAAGTTATTGTCGACCACCCGGTTATGCTGAACCGTGCACCTACCTTGCACCGTTTGGGTATCCAGGCCTTCGAGCCGGTCCTGGTCCAGGGCAGAGCTATCCAGCTTCATCCTTTGGCCTGTACTGCCTTTAACGCCGACTTCGACGGTGACCAGATGGCTGTGCACGTACCCTTGTCGGCCGAGGCTCAGGCAGAAGCACGTTTCCTCATGCTCCATGCCAATAACCTTTTGAAACCCCAGGACGGAAAGCCCGTTACCGTTCCTACGCAGGACATGGTTTTAGGTCTTTACTATCTGACTATCGACAAGCCCGGCGAAATCGGTGAAGGCAAGGTCTTCTCCAGCTACGCCGAAGCCATCATGGCCCACGACCAAGGCCAGCTCGGTACCCACGCCGAAATCTCTATCATGATGGAGAAGGAAGTAGACGGCAAGGTCATCAAGCGCCTGGTCAAATCCACCCTGGGTCGCTTCATGTTCAACTCCATCCTGCCTCAGAACTTAGGTTATGTGGACAGAACCGTGGAAGGCCACGAGTTGGATCTGGAAGTGGACTTCCTGGTCAGCAAGAAGAAGTTAGGCGAAATTGTCGAGCGTTGTATCCGTATTAATGGTATTTCCAACACGGCCAAAGTCTTAGACGACATCAAGGCCATGGGTTACCACATGTCGACCAAGTCCGGTATTTCCATCAGTGTTTTCGACATGATTGTGCCCGGCGTTAAGCAGGAGTTCTTGGATAAGGCCGACCGTCAAATTGAATACATTAACAAACAGCACCAACGCGGTTTGTTGAACGAAGAAGGCAGATCGCTTGCGGCCATCCGAATTTGGAACAAGACCACGGACGACATTACCGAAGCTTTGAAGGAATCTATGGACAAGTACAACACCATTGCCATGATGTCCCAGTCCGGAGCCCGTGGTTCTATCTCCCAGATCAAACAGTTGGCCGGTATGCGTGGTAACATGTCCGATACATCCGGTAATACGATTGAAATCCCTATTAAGTCTAACCTCCGTGAAGGTATGAACGTGTTGGAGTTCTTCATTTCTTCCCACGGTGCCCGTAAGGCCCTGTCCGATACGGCTCTGAAGACGGCCGACTCCGGTTACCTGACCAGAAGATTGGTAGACGTTGCACAAGACATCATCATTTCCGAAGCCGATTGCGGTACGGATGAAGTCATTGAGATTAAGGCCCTCACCTCCGGCTCTGCTATGAGTAAGCGTGTGATTAAGACCTTGTCCGAGCGTATCAGCGGCCGCTATGCCGGCAGAGATATCGTTGATCCTACGACCGACGAAGTCATCGTGGCCAAAGGCGACCTCATTACGCAGGATTTGGCCGAGAAGATTGAAGCATCCGGTCTGGAGAGAGTGCCTATCCGTTCCGTCTTGACCTGTGAATCCCCTTACGGCGTCTGTGCCAAGTGCTACGGCCTGAACCTGGCTACCGGTAAAGAAGCGGTGGTCGGTGAAGCAGTCGGTATTATGGCCGCCCAGTCTATCGGTGAACCCGGTACACAGCTCACCATGCGTACCTTCCATACCGGTGGTATTGCAACGGCAGGTGAAGATATCACACAAGGTTTGCCCCGTGTTGAGGAACTTTTCGAGGCTCGTAGACCTAAGGGTCAGGCCCTCATGACCGAAGTAGCCGGTGTTGTCTCGATTAAGGACGGCGCCAAGCGTAAACGTGACATCACCGTTACCAATGAAGAAGGCGAAGCCAAGACCTATCAGGTCAATTACGGTGCTTCTTTGGTGGTTCAAAACGGTGACCATGTCGAAGCCGGTGACCTTCTGACCGACGGTTCCGTAAACCCCCACGACATCATGAAGATAAGCGGTATCCCCAGCGTGGAGCGCTATATCATCTCCGAAGTCGTCAAGGTCTATAACAACAACGGTGTTGACATTAACGATAAACACGTTGAAATCATCTGCCGTCAGATGATGCGTAAGGTAAAAGTGGACGATGCAGGCGATACCGATTTGCCAACCGGTGGTACCGTAGACCGCTTCACTTTCGAAGCGGCCAACCGCAAGGCCGAGGCAGAAGGATTAGAAACCGCAATTGGTAACAGAATCCTCCTCGGTATTACCAAGGCCTCCTTGGCAACCGACTCTTGGCTGTCTGCCGCATCCTTCCAGGAAACCACCCGTGTCCTTACCGACGCAGCGGTTAAGAGCAAGGTTGACCAGCTCCGTGGCTTAAAGGAGAACGTCATTATCGGTACCCTCATCCCGGCCGGTACAGGCTTGGTCCATTACAGAAATGTGACCCCTGTCCCTGTCATTGAGGAAAACAGAGAACTCTTGGAAGAAAAGCTCGAAATCTTAGAAGAGCATCAGGCAGAATAAAAAGCCACACATTATAAGCTTTAGAAACCGGCCCGCCAGGGTCGGTTTCTTTTAGAAGCAAGGGGAATCGACTTGGCCTATATTGTTATAGACTTAGAATGGAATACAGCGAATTGGAAAACCAGGCGAAAGCTAAAGGACAAGCTCCCTTTTTCCGCAGAAATTATGGAAATCGGTGCCGTCCTATTGGATTCGGGCTTTACTATCCAATCCGCTTTTTCCACAGACGTAAAGGCCAAGTACTTTACCTTCCTGGATAAACACGTAGAGGAAGTGACCGGAAGAGACGAGGAGAGCTTAAGCCAAGGTTTGCCCTTTCCCCAAGCCCTACAAGCCTTTTACAACTGGCTGGAGGAAAATGAGGTGCAAGACTACATCTTTTGCACCTGGTCCAAGGCCGATATCGATCCCTGGCTGTCCAACATGGCCCACTATAAGCTGGAGCATAGGGTCAAGGCCAAAGTCTTGGACGTCCAGCGGCTCTTTGGCCACCACATCGAGAATCTGAAAGAACAAAAAAGTGTCTGCTTCGCTTTGGAGCACTTCAATATACCGGCTGACCGTGATTTTCATAAGGCTATCAACGATGCCTACTACACGGCCGAAATCCTGCAGTGCCTGGTTTCGGACCTAAAAGCAAGGGCCAAATTACCTCAGGATAATGCTGCCTGTTATAAGGTAATGAAGTCCTTATCGATCGACCCGACCCTAACCACCAGGGCCAAAATTAAGCTGCCGGCTTTTAAAAATATTAAAGCGGCCAAAAGGTCTATTAAGAAGATGACTTGGACATGTCCCGCCTGCGGCAAGGAGCTGACAGGCCACGCTTTGTGGAAGACCCGCAAAGAGACACATTTTTACCGCAAACTGCATTGTCCCGAACACGGCATAGTCAATGTCGAAGTTTCCTTATTTTTTAATAGCAAGGAAAAGCCGACCACACCCGCTTGGCAAGGTCAGGCCAAAGTACAGCTTCAGCTGCCCTTATAAGGCAGATTGATCTAAGTTTCAAAAAAATTATTTGCTTTTTCATAAAATGGGTTAATTGCAAAGGTCATTGCAAGAGATTGTCCTTAAATTTGAAGACCTTGCATTGAGTTCTTCAAAAATGCATGTAAAACTGCATGAAATTGGCCTTTTCAATTGGATATTTTGTAGAAAAAGGCTACTTCAAGCGAAGCTTAACACTTTTTGAAAAATTTAATGCTAAGCTTTAATTGTTTCGTAAATTGTCTGTTTTGTAAGACATGAAGGCTAGTCTTTGAGAGGCTAGTCTTTCTTTTTGTACTGGGTTAAATCAACGGCATCCGGTTCCATTTCTTGAACTCCGAAGAGATCCAAAATGGCTTGTCCATACGTGAAGCGGAAGATTTCTATGGACGATTTATCGTTCTTACCTTTGCGTTTAACGGAATTCACATGCGAGAGAATTATCTTTACATCCTCCTGCGTTAAGCTGTCAAAGCTGGAACCTTTGGGTAATTTGTTTCTTAGAAGCGTATGGCCATTCTCTACATGAGGCTTTTGGTCTGGCCTCCGCGCATCACAGAAGAAAACGTACGTCCATCTGTTAGCCTCGCCTTCAATAGCCAAAGGGTCTGTAAATTCGTTTCCCCTGTCCGTTAATAGTGCCGGGAACAGATGGTTAAACATTTCTGTACCTAAAATGTCTTGAAGATGGGTTACAACTCGTTTTACTTCAGATGCGGTTTTTCTTTCTAATAGGTAAGCCATAAGAAAACTACTCTGGGGCCACACGAAGGTCAGAAGGACCTTTCGAGAGGTTTTAGAACCCTCTACCGTATCCATCTCTATCGTAGGAACACCGGGATTATTCAAACGCCATTGCTCGTAATCTTTATAAGAGCGTCCAATGTAGCAGGCTTTATCGACTTTTCTTTGTGGCTTTTTTCTTCTGGGTTTTCTTTGTACCGTTCGAGGTAAATCAAAAAGAGTAGCTGTAAAGAGTCCGGCATGCAGGTAAGTATAGAGAGTTTTCTCCGAGCAAAGCATCTGGTCTTTGTGGTTCACATAGATATGGTGAATGGATTGTCCCTTCTTAAGAAGAGGGGTCATAAGACGATCCAAATAGAGAACGTCCTCATCGCTCAGAGCCAAGCCTGAACGAGATTCTACAAGTTTCTTTTGTGCATAAAGATGTGCTTCTTTCGCCCGATAATCGTATTTCACCAGGTGGCAACGACGCCGTTTAGGGCAACCATTACAGCACCAAGGGCTGCTATCTCTTTTGGGGCAAAAGACAGGCTCAAAAGCCTCACAAACCGCATTGCACCTCATGCATTGTCTGCAAGCATCTACAGTGCCATTACAGATCTTACAAAGATGATTTTTGTCACAGAGCATCACCCGAGCACAGTTATTATCCGGAAACTTTTTGTTGAAAGCACTCCTAAGAGAGGTTTGGGTTCTATTAGCCTTAATCTCTTTCGTAATAGTAGAAGGACTACGCATAAGCTCTGTAGCGATATGGTAGATGGAATCGTCTTTTCTTAACATTTGTTCAATAGATGATCTTTCTTGTTTCGTTATTCTTTTATAAGACATGTTTTCACCTTATCCTTTCTCATGTCCTACAAAACAAAAAGAGCATACAAAGTTTGAAGAACTCAATGCAACACTCTATTTTACGAAGTTATTGCACCTACCCTATGTGCAATGACCTTTTCAATTCAAGCAAAAGATTTAATGTACGTCGACATATTGGTGTCGAGATAAAAATATGCTATAATCAACAATATGGATCGTAAATTATCGATAACAAAGGAAAGAAGTAAACTATGGAAATAAAAAACAAACTTTTTTTACTGTCGGCTCTGCTAGCAATCGATATTGTAGTAGGTATTATCTTTATTTTTACTAAGTACACCAAAATAGATGCTCATCCTGAATGGAGTGCCGACCAAAGAATATTAGTCCTTTATGCTATTCCTTTTTTGGTCATCGCAATTATACTAGTCGCCCTTATTATATTTTATTTATTTTCATTAAAGAGAGGTATGTAGAGTGATGCTCAAAAAAGTTTATGCAATTATATTGGCCCTTTCCTTCAGTTTATCAATGGCATCCCCTTTAAAAGCTCTTGAACTTACTACTAGAACAAATTTACCAATAAATCAAAACGACCCTATCCAACACGGTGATATACTAGAAAATAATAACGAAGAAGATTGGTCCACATTACCTCCTGATATAGAACCTCTCCCAGAAGAGGATTTAGTACCGGCAAATACCAACATTCAATCTTCCAGCTTTTCTTCAAATGAATATTCTACCAACTCCACTAAAGTCGCTGAAGTAAGAATATTCGCGAGTAATGCAGGTAACGACTCATCTAGTTCTTTAAATACTGAGGGCCATGCTTTTCTAGTAATTTACAATCGTTCTTCTTCCAATATAAATATAGGTGGATTATATATTGCTCCAAATAAGGGTGTTAGTATAGGTACCTGGGGAAACAAAAGTGAGCACAGTGGTTTATGGTTCTGTCTTGAAGGTTATTTTAGGTACCATAATACCGCTTATAAAGATTCATACTCTATGGGATTATCAGTTACTCAGACTGGCTTAGATAAAATTAATGAAATTATTAAAACTAGTGACAAATGGACATATCTCAATAACTGTTCATCATTTGCAACTAGAGTATGGAATGCTATATCTAGTACAAAACTAAATGCCGGTTCTCCAAACACACCAGCTGCACTTAAGCGTAGCATTGCTTCTTATGGTACAAGCTATTATGTTGTAAATGCGTCAATTCCGCACGACTATACAGCATACTATGGACAACCCCCAACACAAAGCAAGACTTACAAATAATCTAAAACGGCGAGTTGTAGAGTGAAATGAAATAAAAAAAGCTCTCAGAAATTCTGTACAATGTTAATAGCAACAAACATAAGGAGAATAACCTTGAGCCAATTACATTGTATCAGTAAACGCAAACCCGGTCAGCACTTAACGCTAGAAGACAGAAAAACGTTGGAGTACCTTTACGACCAAAATCTCAAAAGGCCGAAGAAAAAGCGTAAGAGTCAGAAAGAAATAGCTTACGATCTAGGTTGGAGTGAAGCGACTCTAAGTAGAGAGTTAAAGAGAGGGCGGATATTGTAGTTAACTAGTATGTTAGAGGAATACTATGCATACTCAGCAAAAGTAGCGCAGGAGGAAATCGAAGCGAATTGGGAGAGCAAGGGCCCCCAGCAGAAGATTGGTGCGGACCATAAGCTGTCCAACACGATTGAACAAATGCTTTTAGGAGAGAAAGTTAAAGGCATAGAGCCGCTTAAATATTCTCCCGAAGCGATCGTAATGTATTTTGACAAAGAGGGCTGGCCCACAGCGACTCGCCTCTGTAGCAGGACCATTTACAATTACATAGCAGATGATGTTTTTTTGAACGTGACGCTAACGGACTTACCCCGTAAAGGTAAAAAACGCCATAAACGCCGTAAACGCATTGAAAAGTGTCTTAAAGCTCCTGACTACAAGCGGATCGACGAACGTCCTGAAGAGGCTGAATTACGTCTTGAGCCAGGACATTGGGAGATGGATTGCATCGAGTCTGTAAAGTCTGACAAGACCTGCCTTTTGACTATGGTGGATAGGTTTACCAGAGAGTGTTTACTCTTTAAGATAGGTAAGCAGACTCAATCAGCAGTTACACGTCGTTTGAATGGCTTAGAGCGTAATCTTGGTCCAGATGTATTCAGGGAAAAGTTTAAGTCCTTTACTGTGGACAATGGCTCAGAGTTTATCAACTGGAAAGATCAATTTTTGGCAAGCAGAATCGAACCCATGTCTACTATTGCAATGCATACTATTCCTGGGAACGTGGTAGCAATGAGAACCTAAATGGATTTATACGTTATTTCATACCTAAGGGTACCAAACTTAAAGAGATTAGAGAACAAGAGATAAAGGAACTAGAAGAATTTATTAACAAGTATCCAAGAAAATTATTAGATGGTCACAGTGCAGAAAACTTTTCTCAAGCTGTAGCTTGAAAAAAGAACTACTAGTAAATTAAATTTCAGTTTAAGTTGCAATTAACAATCTCGAAAAATGTATGATTTCGTCCTTGACAAGGGCGAATTTTTTTATATAATAAATGTCAAAGATAGTCAAAGACAAGAAAGGATACTAGGATGGCTAAGATTAGTGACATCATTGAAGAAATGATTAAGGAGATGCTCGAAGAGAACGACGGTTTGGCTGAGTTCACCAGAGGCAGTCTGGCGGATAAGGTGAACTGTGTGCCTTCGCAGATTACATATGTCCTTTCCACTCGCTTTACTAACGGCCAGGGCTATCGTGTGGAGAGCAGGCGGGGAGGCGGCGGTTACATCCGAATTTACCAGATTGATACCGGCCGAGATAAGGCCTCTTACATTATGCATACGGTTAATGCTTTGGGCGACCGCCTGAGCCAGCAGGAAGCAGATGTTTATATCGAAAATTTCCTGGACCACGACATCATTGACCCTTATACGGCGAGTCTCTTGATGGCGGCGACCTCGGATTCCACTTTGGAAGCCATACCCACGGACATGGTAGCGGAAGTACGGATGACGATTTTGAAAAATCTCCTCATCCAGATTCTCCTTTATAACGAAGAAAATGTTTAAACATGCATATAAAAATCATCACTTATTTGGAGGTAGAAACATATGATAATGCGCTATAACGACAGAACGGCCGATGTGTTCGTCAAGGCTTACGAAACCGCTATGGCCTTCGATCAGGACTATATCGGATCGGAACATTTAATTGCCGGTATTTTAGCCGAAGGAAGCGGCGATGCTTTCGAGGCTCTGAACCAAGCCGGTCTTACTTATGATATTTATATGGAAACCCTGGCCCGGGTCAACGGCCGCACGCCTCGTGATATCGAAGTCACCGATAAGACGTCGGTTGAAAACCTGATGCAACTGTTGACACCCAGAACCAAGCGTGTGCTGGAGATGGCCATTTATGAAGGTAACAGGAGAGGGCAAGATACCATCAATCCCGAGCATCTTTTGGCGGGTATTTTACGTGAAGGCCAAAGTGTCGGTTACCGCGTGTTGGTAACTTTAGGTATTGATATTAAGCAGCTCTACATTAACTTGTTCCGCCAAGCTTCCGCCGGCAACAGCGCTAAGAGCGGCTCCGGTATCAGAAACATGGCGGGCGGTGGTTCTGAGAGACCTAACCGAGACAGTGACACACCGACCTTGGATCAATACGGTAAGGATTTGACCCAGATGGTTCGAGACCAAAAGATAGACCCTGTTATCGGTCGGAGTGACGAAATTAACCGTGTCATGCAGATTTTGGTCAGGAGAACCAAGAACAACCCTGTCCTCATCGGTGAACCGGGTGTCGGTAAGACTGCTATTGCCGAAGGTTTGGCAACCAAGATTATCGAAGGCGATATGCCGGATGACCTTAAAGACAAGCGTTTAATTGCCCTGGACTTAACGTCTATGGTGGCCGGTGCCAAGTACCGTGGCGAGTTTGAAGAGCGTATTGAAAAGGCTTTAAACGAAGCTATTGAAGCGGACAACACCATTCTCTTTATCGACGAGCTTCATATGATTGTCGGAGCCGGCGGCGGTGAAGGTTCCTTGGACGTTGCCAACATATTGAAACCGCTGTTGGCCAGAGGTGAGTTGCAAATCATCGGTGCGACAACTATTGATGAGTACAGAAAATATATAGAGAAGGACAAGGCTTTGTCCAGACGTTTCCAACCGGTCATGGTGGAAGAACCCAGTCCGGAAGACTCTATCTTAATCTTGCAAGGCCTTAAGGATAAGTATGAGGCCCACCACGGTGTTAAGATTACCGATGAAGCCATTGAAGCGGCCGTCAACTTATCGGTGCGTTACATTACCGACCGTTTCTTGCCCGATAAGGCCATTGATCTCATCGACGAAGGCTGTTCTAAGATTCGTCTAAGTAATTTCACCGAACCCGATGAGTTGCGTGAACTGGAAGAAGAACTTCGTGTGATTGAAGAAGAGAAACAGGAAGCGGCCGAGAAGGAAGAATTCGAGCAGGCTGCCGAACTGAGGAAAAAAGAGTTACAGCTTGAGGAGAAGAGAAACCAGTTGAAGACCCATTGGAAGCGTTCAGTGGACTTTGAGCACAATCGTCTGACCGAAGAAACCATTGCCAACATCGTTTCCGACTGGACCGGTATCCCTGTCACCAGGCTGACCGAAGAAGACCAGGAACGTCTGAAGAATTTGGATGCCGCCTTGAAGAAGCGGGTAATCGGCCAGGATGAAGCAGTTGAAGCAGTCTCCAGAGCCATTCGACGTGGTCGTCTGGGCTTAAAAAATCCTTCAAGACCTGTAGGTTCTTTTATCTTCATGGGTACCACGGGTGTCGGTAAAACCGAGTTGGCTAAGGCCCTGGCTATCGAGATGTTCGGTGATGAGAAAGCCCTGATTCGTTTCGACATGTCCGAATACATGGAGAAATTCGATGTCAATAAATTTATTGGATCGCCTCCGGGCTATGTCGGATACGAAGAATCCGGCCAGCTGACCGAAGCGGTCAGGAGACGTCCTTACAGTGTTATTCTGTTTGATGAAATTGAGAAGGCCCACCCGGATATCTTCCACATCATGCTCCAGATCCTGGATGACGGCAGGTTGACCGACGGACAAGGCAGGACGGTGGACTTCCGTAACACCATCATCATCATGACTTCCAACATCGGTGCCAGACTTCTGACGTCGGCGGAGGGCAGAACCATCGGCTTTGCGCAGCCGTCCGATGATAATGTCGTAGACTTGGATGAAAACCTCTACGGAGGCAGGTCTTACGAGGAAGCTAAGGAATTGGTCTTAGGCGAGTTGAAACAAACCTTCAACCCCGAGTTCTTGAACAGGGTAGATGATATCGTCTTCTTCCATATGTTAAGCCAAGAATCCATGGAGGCCATTGTCGAGATTCTGTTGAAGCAGTTGACGACACGTTTAAAGGATGTAGAAATCCGTTTGCAACCGGACCACACGGCTGTTTCGTGGATTGCCAAAGAAGGTGCAGACATTAAATACGGTGCCAGACCTCTGAACCGTAAGATTCAGACCGATGTGGAGGACCGCTTGGCAGAACTCATGCTGGACGGTGTCATCGAAAGAGGCGATACGGTAAGTCTCAGTGCCGATGAAAACGGCCTGGTCTTTACACCGGTCCCGACCTCCTTACAGACCGTAGCATCCGGCGACGGAGAAAAGGACAAGGCAGAAGTAGAGGCAGAAGAGCATCAAAGCGATTCTGAAGCGTAGTGACTGAGTAGGCCGGCATAAGTCCGGTCTACAATATCCCAGGCTCCTTCTTCAGGCAGGAAGCTTTCCAGAAGACCCAAGGCTTGCTTATAAACTTGTTCTTCCAAAGCGACCTGGTCCCACTGGCCGTCTTCCTTAAGAAACTGGAAAATCAGCTGATTTTGGGCCTGACTTAAAAATAATAAATCCAAAGGTAAATCCGGTTCCGATTCTTGGGACCGGATTTTTTGGTCTTGGCGGATGCGTTGGTCTAAGGCGACCTTAACGACTTCTATAATACGGTCGTTATAGCCTTCGTCGAAGATATGAATTTTCTCGATTAAATGGTTGTAGGACGAGACGAGGCGGAGGCGAAAACCCTCCAGAGGAAAAGCAAAATCCGTCGGAAGTGCCGAGGCTAAATCTTCTCTTAGGCTGCCGTTGGGCTGACGGGATTCTTTCTTATTAAAATCACCGTGGCCGGGGCTGTAGTAGAAGATTAGTTTTTTGCCGCGATCGATATAAAAGAAGGGTTTTTCTAAAAGGTAAACCCGGTTACAGTTTTGACAATAGAAATTCTGCAGGTCTTTTTGGAGAATTTTCTCTTTTAAATCCGGGTCTAAACCGGCATCCACACTATCCCAAATGACGATTTCTTCTTCATTAAAACAATAAGGGCACTCTACGAGTTCACGGTGAAAATGGCTCATATACTTACTAGTCTCCTAAGGATTATTAAATTCTTGATTCAATAGTATAAGCAGTCAGGTTGGGTGTAAAGCCGCCGGGCTTATCGGCAGGCAAAATGTTGAAGTTGGTCAAGTTGGGAACGGCGAAATTCAAGAGGAAAGACATCGATATGAAGACCAAAATATTGATAAGCGCATTTTGGACCAAGAGTCGATCGTCTTGGAGTTTCAAGGTGTGCTTGTAGCTGACATAGTCAATCAGGGTGCGAATCGAAAGGCCCGCAATCAGCATGACCAAAGACCTTAAACCCGGCCCGCCCACAAAGAGCAGGGCGAAAATCGTAACGAGGATTTCGTAATAAGTACCGGGGAGATACATGCGAAAGAGGGTCAGGAAATTATGTTTTTGCCTGGCTACAACGCGCAAGGTGATGTAGGCGAAAAAGACCCTGAGGAAGGCAATCACCACGGCGGAAATAAAACCGCGCAGCATGGTTAAGAGGGCCTGGCCCATGAGCGTACTGGTGGATAATTCCACTTGGCGTAAGAGGCTCAGCCTGGAAATAGACGAAAAGAGTACGAAGATTAATAAAAGGACCGAGAAAAGCAGGGCAGCTATGAGGTTATAAATAATAATACGGGCCACCCCGGCTGTCTTGGCATCTTCAATAATGGCGGTAGGCTTGGTAAAGAGTTTACGTAAAGAATGTAAAACGGATCTAAAAGAAAAATTGGACTTCTTAGCCTTCGAATTACCGGCCCGCTGGCCGTAAGTGCTATGGGTCGAACCCGTTTGGCTACTATGGGCATATGAATAAGTTGAGCTCCCGGAAGTTTTAGACCCGGAGGCTCCGTTTGTGCCGCCTGCCTCGCCGGAACCGGAGGCAGACTTATCGGATGTATTAGAGGTCTGTTGTTGGCGGTCTCGACAATCACACCGCTCGGCCTCCTTCAATTTTCGACCACAATAGAAGCAATAGCGTGCCATACTTAGCTATGCACCATCCTTTTCTCGCATAAAACGGGTCAGGAAAATAAGCCCGGACCCACACCATGAATTAAGTGTTTTTATAGTAGCACGACAATTTAAGGAGCAATTTGTTTTTCCGTAAACAATTCTTAAAGATAAGGCCTAGTCTTGGGTCTTTTTTCGGCCGTGATGGACAAAGGCAGCCATACGAGAAAAAAGTGTCGGCAAATCTTCGTCAACCAGAATCAAGTCCAGGGTGGAAATAGGGCAAAAACCTTCATCAATCATATGGTTTAAGAAGGTTAGAAAACTATCATAGAAGCCTTCCACATTGTAAAAACCGATGGGCTTTTTGTGTAAGCCCAGCTGGCTCCAGGATAAAACTTCGGAGAATTCTTCCAAGGTTCCGATACCGCCCGGCAAGACCATAATGGCATCCGCTTCGTTCAAGAGTAATTCTTTTCGTGCCGTCATGGAGGAGACGATTTTCAAGTCTTGGATATCGGGATGGGCCCATTCCAGGTCGACCATGAAGTCCGGGATGATTCCCATGACCCGGCCACCGTCTTTCATGCAACTATCGGCCAAAGCCCCCATGAGGCCTCTTTGACCGCCGCCGTAAATCAGCTTAATTTTATTTTTAGCCAAAAAAGAACCTAGGTCTTCTGCTGCCTTTTGGTAAACAGGCTTCTTACCCGGGGAGGAAGCGCAGTAAACGGTGAGAGAGGAGATTTTTCGGGATGTCATCTTACTTTACTATTCCTCCGTCGTTGCAGATGGGTTGGTATCTTCAACAAATTCAAGGCGGCCTTCGTCAAACAACTTCTCGCGGACAAAGCCGATGTTGCTGTCCTGGCTGTCGTTTACAATACCAATCAGATAATCGGGATTGCCGTATTCGAAAACCAGAAATTCCGTGTTTTCGGGCAAGGTGGCCTTGGTGGCTACCTTAGGGTCGGCCTCCAGATAATAAAGGCCCACGCCCTTCTTATCGGTTACCTTCACAGGACCCAGGGATTCAAAAGATTCTCTGATATGAAGCAAGTCTTCAACAGCTTTTACTAAAGCTTTATCGACATCGGTCTCGGTCTGATAAGAGCTCCCGGTGCCGACGGGTTTGTCTATTCCCGATACCACGGGCGCAGGATACTCGATTCGAGACAGAATATTGAAGCCGCCCGATGCATTCTTCTCCAGGCGATAATCGACATAGGGACATACCTCGGTGATGTACTCCTTATCAATGTAGTAAATAACATCCGTTGAATTATCCAGGTAGCGAATCTGTCTCGGGATAGCGTCGGTTTGGTCGGTACTGATACCAATCAGTTGACCCTGGTTATCACGTATTTCGCGGTAGGTAGAAGGTTTTCCCGAAGAATCGAGTTCGGATTTTTGGACAAAGTAAAGCGGGATGAAGCGCGCTACATAGGTGTCATCCGCCTGCTGGACCAGGTTCACGAAAAGTTCGGTAGGAAGGACGGTATTGTCCTGTTTTTCTTCCACCTCTTGGGCCGACTTATCCAGTTTGAAGACGCCGTCTTTATAAACATAAGGGGCCAAATCGTATGAGGACTTGGGATTTAGCTCCAAGCGGTCGTTTACTTTGGCCCGGAGAAAATCTTGGAACTGGTCCAAGGTAAATTCCGGTGTATCAAAGGGGTTGGCACTGCCCTTGGGATTGATATGGGATAAAGCCTTGGAGGCAAAGAGCTTTACCAACTGGTTGTCATTCAGGTTTCGGATATCCTGAAATTGCGGCAACTCCATAGGCTGAATCGGGGTAGACGTTTTCCCGTCGGGGATGGTGTTAAGGTTCTGGAGATTGTTTTGTACATAGGTCAAAAGGGCCTGACCCTCGCTCTCATCCACGGAAACGACCCGAGAAGTGGTGGGCCGAGGCGTGGGCGAAGGAGGAACCGGCGTAGGGGAGGGCTTGGAGGCAGAAGAGGGAGCTTCCGTAGTAGAGGGAGCCGGAGTAGGCTCGACCGTAGAGGGACTTGTCGGCTCAGGCGTCGGTTCGGGAGTCGGGCTGGGCTCGGGCGTAGGTGTCGGAGCCGGTGTAGGGCTGGGGGTAGGCGTAGGCTCAGGCGTCGGGGTGGGTTCCGGTGTGGGCGTGGCAAAAGGACTTACGTAGATAATGCCGCCGCCTGTGGGAGGTTCGACCACCGATCCGTTAGGTAGGGTAAAGCCGGTAATAGGACTCAGTGTTTCTTTGGTCTGGAAACTGACTTCTTCGGTCTTGTCGGTCTGATCCGTACCGTCGGTGGAGTGGTGAGACTTGGTATTATCGACATCACGCCTGCCGTTAATACCTCGGATAATAAAAATAAAGAGCAAAATGAGCAGGATGACGCCCAGGCCGATTAGGCCGTAATAGACCCACTTCCTTTTATCTTCATCTTCATCGGTATAGAAGAAGGCATGGGCCGCCGTATCGGAAATCGTATCGGAATCGGAAGACTCGGGCTCGTTGTCTGCAGCTGTTTCGTCATCGCTGTTGTTTACATAAGAGGACGCACCGGGGCCGGTAAAGCCTTCGGGATAGGTGTCGTAATCGATCTTAGACTTGGGCTCGGGCTTGGGTTCAGGAGAACTTAGACCGTTAAAGCCGGCACCGGGCAGGAATGCGCCGCTGGCATCCATGGGCTTATAGTAGCTGGGCTGGTCGACCGGTGTATCGGAAGGCTTAGAGGAGTCCGCCGGTTCAGACTCGGCAGAGTTCGACGTGTCCGCCTGGTTCGGTGAAGTTTTCTCCGTCGCAGGCGCATGAACTTCGGCCTCATCCGAAGCCCCTCCGGCGCCGGTAGGGCTCCCGCAAAAAGGACAATATTGGTCACTCTCCTTTATGGTTTTGCCGCAGGTCGGGCATTTCATCTGACAATTCCTCCTAGAGAAATGAAATTTCGTATGCCCAATTATAACGCATATCTGCTATGATAGCTAAGTTCTACGGCTAGGCGTTAGCGTAAACTTCATCTTATAAGTGAGGTGACAGAAAGTCATGCAAGAAAAATTAGTTCTCTACGGATTTAATAATCTCACGAAGACGCTCAGTTATAATATTTACGATGTCTGTTATGCCAAGACCCGAGAAGAGAGGCAGGCATACGTTTCCTATATTGACAATCAGTACAATTCCGACCGGCTTACCAATATTCTTATGGAAGTCAGCAGCGGGATTAATGCCAAAGTCTTGAATATTTCCAGGCAAGACTACGAGCCCCAGGGTGCGTCGGTAAATTTTCTTATTGCCAACGAAGAATTGCGTTTAAACGACTACGAAGATGAAATTTTGGCGCATTTAGACAAGAGTCATATCACGGTTCACACCTTCCCCGAGTACCATCCCGACCAGACCATTTCCACCTTCCGTGTCGATATCGAGGTGGCGACTTGCGGGACCATATCCCCTTTGAACACGCTGGATTTCCTGATTTCCAGCTTTGACTCCGACATCATGACGATTGATTACAGAGTCCGTGGCTTTACCAGGGACGAGGCCGGTAAGAAATATTTTATCGACCATGAAATCGGGTCTATCCAGGATTATATTTCCGAAGAGACCCTGGCCCTTTACGAAGCAACGGATGTCAACGTCGAGCAATCCAATATTTTCCATACCAAGATGATGATTAAGGAATTGGATTTGGAAAATTATGTTTTCGGCCAAAAGGTCTCGGACTTGTCGGAAGAAGAACAAAAAAGCATCATGAAGCAACTGCAGCGCGAGATGTGGGAAATTTACTCCGGTTCCAACCTTTACGGAGAATAGAGAGGAGGCCTTTATGTGGCATGAATATTTGATGAATCAGCAAAAAGCACCCCTGTACCAGGCTTTGAAGAAGTACCGCGACAATCGTATTGTGCCATTTGATGTGCCGGGCCATAAGCAGGGCCGAGGCAATCCCGAATTAACCAAGTTTTTAGGCAAGGCCTGCCTGGGAGCGGATATGAATTCGTCCAAACCCTTGGATAACCTGATCCATCCCGTCTCGGTGATTCGCGACGCCCAGGATTTGGCGGCCGATGCCTTCGGAGCCGATAGCGCTTTTTTCATGGTCAACGGGACCTCGTCTTCGGTCCAGGCCATGCTCATGACGGTCGTAGGTGAGGGGGACGAAATCATCATGCCCAGAAACGTCCACCGGTCGGCCATAAACGCCCTTATCCTGACCGGCGCCAAGCCCATTTATGTCGATCCGGGCCAAAACGAGGCCTTGGGTATTCCTTTGGCCATGCCCATTGCCAAAGTCGAAGAAGCCATTACCAACCATCCCAACGCCAAGGCGGTTCTGGTAAACAACCCCACCTACTACGGTGTTTGCGGAGACTTGGAAAAAATCGTAAAAATTGCCCACAAGGCCGGTATGCGGGTTTTGGTCGACGAGGCCCACGGCACTCATTTCTATTTCTCCGAAGACCTGCCGCCTTCGGCTATGGAAGTCGGAGCGGATATGGCGGCCGTCAGCATTCATAAAACCGGCGGTTCTTTGACCCAGAGCTCCATGCTTCTTTTAGGTAAATCTATGGAGGGTTGGGACGGCTATGTCAGGCAGATTATTAACCTGACCCAGACCACATCAGCGTCTTATCTCTTAATGTCCTCTTTGGATATTAGCCGGAGAAATCTGGCGCTTCACGGTGAGGCTATCTATAGCGAAGTCATCGGCCTGGCTCAGTATGCCCGAGAGGAAATCAAGGCTTTAAACGGCTTTTATGCCTTCGGTGAAGAGCTTTGTGACGGCGATGCTTTTAAATATTTCGACAAGACCAAGCTCTCTATCCACACCAGGTCCATGGGACTTTCCGGCATTGAGGTCTACGATATCCTCAGAGACGACTACGGGATTCAGATTGAGTTCGGTGATTTGGGTAACATTTTGGCCATCTTGTCGGTAGGTGATACAGAGGCCAATATCGAAAGACTCATTGCGGCCTTGGCCGATATCTACAGGACCAGGCGCGGATCGCCCAAGGGACTTTTGAGTAACGAATACATCGCGCCTACCGTGGTGATGAGCCCCAAGGAAGCCTTCTTCGCGCCTACTATTTCCGTTCCCATTGAAGATTCGGAAGGTTATGTATGCAGCGAGTTTGTCATGTGTTATCCACCCGGTATCCCCATTTTGGCCCCGGGCGAGTTGGTAACGCGTGACCAACTGGATTATATCCGCTACGCCAAAGAAAAAGGCTCCTCCATGTCGGGAACAGAAGACATCACCTTGCAAAACCTGAATGTGTTAGCGCCTTAGAGCCTTAAAAAATGTAAGGCTTTGGCTATAAAAGAAAGGACTAAAGATGGAACTTTGGTTTAGTGAAAGACAAAGCACAGGCGTCCGCTTGCAAATAAAAGTGGACCGATCTTTATATACGACCCATTCTAAGTACCAACGGATTGATATCCTGCAGACCCAGGAATTCGGAAAAATTCTGGTCTTGGACGGCACCTTGATGCTAACCGAAAAAGATGAATTTATTTACCATGAAATGATGGTCCACGTGCCCATGGCCGTCCACCCCCATGTCCGAAAGGTCTTGTTAATAGGAGCCGGTGACGGGGGCGCTTTGTCGAGGCTCTTGCTCTATCCGGAAATCGAGCACATCGATGTGGTCGAGATAGACAAGGAAGTCATCGAGGCCTGCCGGACCTATTTGCCCAATCTGGCCCAATCTTTTGACGACCCCAGAGTCCACGTGGAGATTGCCGACGGGCTTCGCTTTGTCCGCCAGAAATTAGATCTCTATGACCTGATTTTAGTTGACTCCACAGATCCCTTTGGCCCGGGAGAAGGCCTTTTTACCAGAGAATTTTACGGAAACTGCTACAATGCCCTTAAAGAAGACGGCATCCTGGTCAACCAGCACGAAAGCCCCTTCTACCCCCCAGATGCGAAGGAAGTACGCAATATTTATAAGAAAACCAGGCCCATTTTCCCCATTAATCTGCTCTACCAGGCCCATATCCCGACCTATCCATCCGGCCACTGGCTGTTCGGTTTCTTTTCCAAGCGTTACCACCCTTTGGAAGACCAGGACGAGGCAGGCTGGAAAGAGAAAAATATCCCGACCCGCTACTACAACCCCTCACTTCACCGCGGCGCCTTTGCCCTGCCGACCTATGTCTTAGATTTGCTTCATAACGAAGAGCTTGAGATGGAAATCGATGACGACGAAGACGAGGATTAGAGCCACTGAGGGCCGTTTTTACAAAGTTTTAGCCATAGGATAAAATTAAGTCGGTTTATATCTATTTCGAATGCAGATGAGGAGAAACGTTCTATGCAAAATTCGGGTCCCGAGGCTTACTCACACTTAGGTCGCAAAATTATTTTTATCATGACGGATACCCAGCGCACCGACATGGTGGGCTGCTACGGTCATCCCGATATGAAGACACCGGCTATCGACAGTCTGGCGGCCAAAGGTGTGCGCTATGAATGGGCTTTTTCTTGCCAACCGGTGTGCGGACCCGCCAGGTCGGCAATTTTTACCGGCCTTTATCCTCACTCCAACGGCTCTTGGGCCAACTCCATCCCCCTGGGTGCCAATGTTAAAACCGTTGGACAGCGCTTAAGAGACAACCGCTTCCATACGGCTTATATCGGTAAATACCACCTGGATGGCAGCGATTATTTTGGCCTGGGTTATGCCTCGGACGGTTGGGATCCGGATTACTGGTACGACATGCGTAACTATCTTGAAGAGATGACCGATTTGGAACGCTATAAGTCCAGAGATCAAAGGACCATGGACCATGAGGCCATTCCGGTAGAGAAGACCTACGCCCATCAGGTTTCTAATCGGGCCATTGATTTTATTAAAGAAAACCGCGATGACGATTATTTCCTGGTGGTCAGCTATGATGAGCCCCACGATCCTTATCTGTGCCCCGAACCCTACTGCTCCATGTACGAGGATTATGAATTCCCCAAGAGCCCCAATGTCTGGGACGACTTGCAAGACAAACCGGATTACCAACGGGTTTGGGCAGGTAAGAATCTGGATTTAAACATGGACGAACTACACATCTACCATAAGTATTTCTTCGGTTGCAATTCCTTTGTCGACAGTGAGATTGGCAGAGTGTTGGCAACCATTGAAGACTACGCCGACGATGCGCTCATTATCTATACCTCCGACCATGGTGATGCCCTTTTCTCCCATGCACTCTATTCCAAAGGCCCCAGCATGTACGATGAAATCTGTCGGATTCCTTTGATTATCTACGACCCTTCGAGCGATACGCCCGGCGGATCGGTCTGTGAGCATCCGGCCAGCCATATCGACATGGTACCTACCATTTTGGATTATGCCGGCCTACCGCAGCCCAAGATTCTGGAAGGGAAGTCTATGCGACCCATGATTGAAGACCCTTCCTATAAATTAAACAATTATATCTTCTCCGAGTTTAACCGCTATGAAGTGGACCACGACGGATTCGGCGGCTTCCAGCCCATGCGGTCTTGTTTTGACGGGCGTTACAAGCTAAGTATCCACCTCTTATCCCAAGATGAACTCTACGATATGCAAGAAGACCCGGCGGAGATGTTTAACCTGATTGATTCCGATGACCACAAGGACGTTCGAAACAAGCTCCATGACGAGATTCTGGATTGGATGAATCGGACTAGGGATCCCTTCCGCGGCTATTACTGGGAAAGACGGCCCTGGCGCGATGACGCGAGAAAGCCTACATGGGATTACACCGGTTATACCCGCCAGAGAGAAAATGAAGAATACGAGAGACGTCAGCTCAACTATTCGTCGGGGCTTCCCATGTTGGATGCCGTTAGACCTAACGGGACCAGAGAAAACCTCTTTACTGAAGAAGAATTAAGCCAAGTGACCTTTTTACCCAAAGAAGATGACGGAGTCGAGGCGCCTGATGCCTAAAACCAGACCCCTGCATTTTCTAATAAAGCCTTCTTCCAGCCTCTGTAATATGCGGTGCCGTTACTGTTTTTACGCCGACGTCTCCGACCACAGAGAGGTGAAGAGCTACGGCCTTATGTCTTTGGAGACATCCGAGAACCTGATTCGCCTGGCCTTTTCCGAAAATCCCCTGTCGCTTCACTTTGCTTTCCAAGGCGGTGAGCCCAGTTTGCGCGGCTTGGATTTTTATAGGGATTTTGTAGACCTGGTGGACCGCTATAACACGTCCGATACACCGGTCGAGTTTTCCATGCAGACCAACGGCTTTGTAATCGACGAAGAATGGACCGAATTTTTCAAGGCCCATAATTTTCTCATGGGTCTGTCTTTGGATGGGACAGTCCGAACCCATAACGAGAACCGCTTGGGTCCGGAAAACGAAGGCACCTTTCGCCGGGTTTGGCAAGTGGCCGAGATGTTCCAAAAAGCCGGAGTAGAATTTAATATTCTGACGGTAGTAAACCGCCAGGTGGCCCAAGCCATCGATAAAATCTATCCCTTCTACATGAAGAAGGGCCTTTATTACCAACAATACATTCCCTGTTTGGATCCTTTCGAAGAAGAGAGGGGGCTCCACGACTATTCCCTAAGGCCCGAAGATTATGCAAACTTCCTGGTTAAGCTTTTCGATATGTGGTACGAGGATGTCATGGCCGGCCGTTTTGTTTATATTCGTTTCTTTGAGAATCTGGTGGGTATGCTTTTAGGATATCCACCCGAGGCCTGCGGCATGGTGGGCCTTTGCCAACCGCAGTTGGTAATAGAAGCCGACGGCGGTGTTTATCCTTGTGACTTCTATGTTTTAGACGATTTGCGTATTGGAAACATCAACCACAACACCCTGGCCGAGATAGAAGAAAACAGGGCCAAGACCAATTTCATAGAGCAGTCCGTTGCGGTCGATCCGGCTTGCCGAGACTGTGCCTACTTCCCCCTTTGTAGGGGAGGCTGCAGAAGAGACCGAGAGCCTAGGCAAGGCGACCGGATGAGCCTCAATTATTATTGCCCGGCCTTTAAGACCTTTTACGAGCATGCCTTACCTAAACTACAGAATGTTGTGGCCAAAATAAGTGACCGGAACAGACCTGTTAATGGCTAGAAGAAAGAGCAGAATTTAAGATGTTTTTAGTGTTTTTTATTATTGCATTTGTGGCCTCCTTTATTGGCGTCTTATCGGGCCTGGGCGGAGGCATCATCATCAAGCCCGTCTTGGATATGACCGGTATTGCCGGCGTAGCCGAGGCATCGTTTATGTCGGGCCTTACTGTTTTGGCCATGACCTTGGTGAACCTCATCCGAAACCTGGCCAATCCCAGAGCAATGTTAATCGATAAGAAAAGGTCTCCCTGCTTGGCCCTGGGTGCCGTTTTCGGCGGCCTTTTAGGCAACAAGATATTTGCCGTCTTAATGAAGGCGGTAGGTCCGTCCGGCCAAAGCCGGGTCGGGGCAATTCAAGCAGCCATCCTCTTTTTAATTACTGTTTCGGTTATGGCCTATATGCACTATAAAGAACGTATCCGGACCAAAGATTACCAACGCATGGGGGCTTCTCTCCTGATTGGTTTAAGCTTGGGTATGATTTCGTCTTTCTTAGGTATAGGCGGAGGGCCCATGAACTTAGTGGTCCTTTATTTCTTCTTTAGTATGTCCACTAAGGAAGCGGCTCAGAACTCGCTTTTCATCATCTTCTTCTCCCAGCTGTCTTCTTTATTACAAACGCTTTTCAACAACACGGTTCCGGATTTCAATACGGTCAACCTGATTTTCATGATTATTGGCGGTGTTTCAGCAGGCATTATAGGTGGTATAGTCGGCAAAAGAATGGACGATAAGACGACTGATAAGATGTTGATGGCTGTTTTCACCCTCATTGCGCTCATAAACGTGTACAATTTTATTAAGTTCTTAGTATAAAAGGAGGTCCGCTATGGCGAGAAAGAGAAACCCTAATTACGATCAAGTCCAAGATAATTTACAAGAGGCCAAAGAAGCTTTTGAAGAAGTGAAAGATTTAGCCGAAGAGTTAAAAGTGAAGTTAGCCTTCCTGCAGCAATCGACCAAGCCCGAGATGAATAAGCTTCAAGAAAACCTGGCAATCTTAGAAAGCCAAGTCGAGGACCTGACGGAAAATATCCAAAACATAAGCGATATCACCCAAAAAAACAAAGACCTCTAGGCTTTTAAGCCCGGGGCTTTGGACGCTTCGCCGAACCGGCCTGTCTGGCCTGGTCAAGGACGAACTTTTTCCTTATAATTGTGAACCGAATGTAAAATTCCTATTTAAGAAAGGTAAAGATATGACGCGTAAGAAATATACGAAAGAAGAAAGGCAAGAGGCCGCCGCAAGGCTGGGCCAAGAGCCGATTTGGGATGTTAGGACCCTGTCTACGGGCAAGGGCCTCCTTCTAGGTTTGCAACATATGTTTGCCATGTTCGGTGCAACCGTCCTGGTCCCTATGTTGACCGGCTTGGATATTTCCACCACCCTACTTATGGCAGGTCTGGGAACCTTGCTGTTCCATTTCTTGACCAAGGGCAAGGTACCCGCTTTCCTGGGTTCCTCTTTTGCTTTTATTGCAGGTTACGGAGCCGTGGCCCCCTTTGTAAACGGACAGCCCAACACGGAAATGCTTCCCTACGCGGGCGGCGGTGTTTTTGTGGCCGGTCTTATTTATGTGCTTTTCGCCCTGCTGATTAAGCTTTTCGGTGTGGAAAGGGTCATGCGATTCTTCCCGCCTGTTGTTACCGGTCCCATTATTATTTCCATCGGTTTAACTCTGGCACCTTCCGCCATTAATAACGCCAGCCAGGATTGGCTCTTGGCCCTTGTCGCCATTGCCATCGTGGTGTTCTTTAATATTTGGGGTAAGGGCATGGCCAAAATCATCCCCATTTTCCTGGGTATCGTCTTGCCCTACATTCTGGCCCTTATCTTAAGACGGGTTGATTTATCGGCTGTGAGCGGGGCCAAAATTGTTGCGGTTCCTTTACACCCCGACCAGTTTATGAAATTTGACCTTAGCGCCATTATTACCATCGCCCCCATCGCATTGGCAACGGTTATGGAACACATTGGTGACGTATCGGCAATCGGTGCAACAGTTGGTAAGAATTTTTTTCAGAAGCCGGGTCTTCATCGGACTATTTTGGGTGACGGTTTGGCAACTGCTTTGGCCTCGGCTTTCGGCGGTCCGGCCAACACCACCTATGGCGAAAATACCGGCGTCCTTGTTTTAACCAAGGTTTACGATCCGGCTGTCATGCGGATTGCGGCTGTAATGGCTATTGTCTTATCTTTCTTCCCGGCCGTCAGCAACATCATCCGGTCTATCCCCATGGCCATCATCGGCGGTGTTTCTATGATCCTCTACGGCATGATTTCCGGTATCGGTGTCCGTAATCTGGTCGAAAATCAAGTAGACTTTACCAAGAGCCGTAACCTCATCGTAGCCGCAGCCATATTCGTATGTGCCTTGGGTTTCACCGGCCAGGTCAATGGCATCAGCTTCAACGTAGGCGAAGCGACCATCACCTTATCCGGTATCGCTATCGCCGCCATTGTAGGTATTATTCTGAACGCCATCTTGCCCGGCAAAGACTACAACTTCAGCCAGGAAGACCCTCAGGATACGGGCGTAAACTTCTCGGGTGTCGATACGACCACGGAAGGCAAGTCCCACAAAGAAAACTAAGTTTAAGACTTAAGCCTTAATCAAAAAATCCTTCCATCTCCTCCAAGGAAAAATCGTCCAGGGGGAGGTGGATTTTTTTGCCTCCTTGAAGTGCGGAGGCATAAATAGCCAGAATATTTTCGACGGCCTGAACACCGGACCTAGCTCCGGCCAGGGGCTCTTGGGCGGGGCCTTCATCCAGGCTTCTGGCTAAGTCGTCATAGATTCCCATATGAGGATTCATAAAGGAGCGGATCGATTTGGCAAAACCTTTTTGTCGCATCTGCTTCCAAAGTCTGGACTTATAACGACCGACCGATTTTCCGGCCCGGTCCTTGATATTAAAATAAGGTTTCTTTCGCCTGAGGCCTGCCTCCACCGTAGCCTTTTCCAGCACAATCCTGAAAGAAGCGCTCTGGTCGCTTTCGGGGGTCACCGTGGTCCCCTCCACGGACAAGATGGCCCCGTTTTCCAGTGTAAAAAGAGCAGCGCCGTAGTCTTCGGCTTCCATCTGATGAAGTCTTTGTGAGATAGCCCCCTGGCAGGCTACCGGGTTCAGCGACAAGAGCCAGACCATGAGGTCCAGGGCATGTATGGTTTGGTTCATCAGGGCTCCGCCGTCAGCCTTCCAGGTGCCGCGCCAGGCTGCCAGGTCATAATAGGCCTGGTCGTGGCCCCAGTGGACCTTAACTTCGGCCGACAGAACTTGGCCGTAAAGGCCTCGAGCAATGTCATCCTGAATTAAATCCACCAGAGGAAAGAAGCGGTAAATATGGCCCATGGCAATTTTAAGCCCTTTTTCCCGGGCCAAAGCTTCCAACTCCCGAGCCTGGCCTAAGTCCAGGGTCATAGGCTTTTCTAAAAACACGTGAAGGCCATGTGAGAGGGCGTCTTTGGCCAGACGATAGTGCGAACCGCTGGGGGTCGTAATCGCAACCAGGTCCAAAGCCCGGTCTCCCAAAGCAGCGTTCCACTTATAAAGTTCTTCGACAGAAGAAAAGAAGACATCGGAACCAAGCCCCAGTGACTGATCGCGGTTCAAAGCTTCCATGGCCTCCCGATTGCGGTCAACCAGAGCCGATAACTCAAACGCTCCGGGAAGATTTTTTATGGCCTTGGCATGCTTATGCGCCACTCTGCCACAACCGATAATCGCCAGCCGATAAGGTCCTCGCCTTGTCCTTGTATCTGCCATCTCGCCCGTCCCCCTTCATGTTATAGCCTTTAGTATAATCGATGCGGTATAATCTGAGTGTATTTTTTCATTTGAAGTTGGGGAGGTCTTATGCGTTACGAAGTCTTGATGAACTTTCTGGAGAAAAGAGGTTTCAATGCCCGGACCTTGGACATGGATGCCGAACTGGAGAGACTTGTAAGCTTCGCCGAGAGAGGCCTGGAAGCCCCTAACACCGAGCCTAATAGGAAAGACAGCCTACCCATGATTTCCTCATACATCCACCTCCAGACCGCCCCTATTTGGGAGAAGCCGGTGGTGGTTATGGCTTGTAGCGGCAAAACAATCCAGACCAGGTTGGTCACATTCCACAAGGGCTTGGAGCCCAGTATCACCGGGCAGAAGACCTTACCCATGCCGGGATCGGGCCATGAAGTCGGCAAGGACGAATTTTACGATACCCTGGCCAAAGCCCTGCTCCCTTATCTCGAAACCAGCCGCATCGTGGGGCTTTCTTTTGCTTATGAAACGGCCATCTTGCCCAATCTAGACGGCATCGTAAGGAATCTTTCGAAGGAAATTTTGGCCCCCGAGGTCATCGGAACGTCCTTGGTAGAAAATATCAAAGACCGCCTGGACGCTTTCGGAGTCAAAGACCCCTTACATATTGTGGTCTTAAACAACACCGTGGCTGCGCTTTTGGCCGGTTCCATCGATGATACGGAAAAGGTCTACGACGGTTACGCTTCCTTTATCCTGGACTCCGGCCTAAACATGGCCTATGTCGATCCCTTTGATCAGATGATTATCAACACCGAGGTAGGGACCTACCATCCCTTATTCAGAACCCGAATCGACCGGGAAATCGATGAAGCCACAGCCGCACCGGGCAACCACGTGTTCGAGAAAGTCTTAGCCGGTCACTATCAGGGTCTGCAGGCTCAGTACACCATCCGCGAAGCCATCCAGGAAGGCGGCATTTTCAGCGGCTTCTTTGAGGAACGCTTTTCGCTGATTACGGGCCTGGAAGATGCGGAAATCCACGACTTTTTACAAAAACCCTACGGCCCCGGCGTCTTGGGCCAGTGCTGTGCCAACGACTTCGACCGGGAAATGCTCTTTTATATTCTGGATAATGTTCTAGAGAGGGTGGCCCGCTGGGTCGCCGTCACCCTTTGTGCCTGCCATGTCGTGATGGATAAGGGCCGAAGCCGGATTAAACCTTTGGCCATAGCCTTGGAGGCGGACACTTATTACGCTAGACCTATCAACCGACTCAAACTAAACTATTACATAAAAGAATTTATTAACGAAAAGCACGGCTTCTACAATGAACTTATAGAAGTCGGTCACGCCAACTGCGTCGGGACGGCCTTGGCCGCCTTGATGAATTAAGAAACGACGGTGCCATGCGTATTGAAGGGAAAACGTTTTTGGGGACTTATGTCCGCCAAGTCATAGTATCCGAACACCACGACGACCAACTGGGCTTTAGCAAGCAACTGGAGAATTGCCTGCTTGATATTTGCAAGAGCTTGGATGTATCGGTACCCTTGTGGATGCAAAAGAACACCCAGGAGTTTGCCCATTGGCACCAAACCTTTTTCACTCAGGACCAATTCGTTGAAAAGGTGCCCTTTGATCGGTTGCAAATCAAGTGGTTGGATGATGAATAAAAGACAATATAAGGAATGAAGAATTATGCGTTTAGATAAATTTTTGAAAACCAGTCGAATTATTAAACGAAGAACCGTTGCCAACTCCATTGCCAACAACGGCCGGGTCAAAGTCAACGGCAAGCCGGCCAAACCTTCCTTACAGATTGAAAAAGGAGATCGGATTGAAATTCAATTCGGCTCAGGCAATGTTTTGGTTGAGGTGATGGACGTCAGGGAACATGTTAACAAGAAGGATGTTGCCGAGCTCTACAGAATCATAGGCGACACCACGGGAGAAGAAGACAATGGAAGTGTATCGGAATAGAAAACCGCAAGCACCGCAAGCCCCGCCCGAACGGGGCCAAGTACATTTGGAGGGACCGCGCTTTAGCCTCCGCCTCAGCACCATCATGCTGGCCTTGATTTTTGTTTTATTGGTCTTGGTAGGGGTGGCTTTTTTGGTCCGCCAGAATAACGAACGTCAGGTGAAACTTGCCGAGGGCGACGAGCTTCGGACCGAGCTAAGTGCTTTGGAAGAAGAAGCGGCGCGTTTAGACCGGGCGGAAGCCATGGCAGACCAGCCCCAATACATTGAGCAATTGGCCCGAGACGAGCTGGGCATGGTCCAGGATGGCGAAATCATCTTCAAAGATGTAGAATAGAAGAGACTCAGAGTTGTGTTAGGAGGTACGAAGATGAAAGGTTACGGAATGTTTGAAGTGAATAAGGTGGGTTGGCTGGAAAAAGAAAAGCCTGTCCTGACCGGCGGAGATGCGATCTTGAGACCGGTTGCGGTAGCCCCTTGTTCATCCGATACACATATGAGCCATGGTGGCTCGGGTCCCAGAACCAATGTGATTTTGGGCCACGAAGCCATCGGTGAAATTGTGGAAGTAGCAGACAATGTTAAGAATTTTAAGAAAGGCGACATCGTAGTGGTTCCCTGCGTTACACCGGATTGGGACGCAGTTCCCCTGCAAGACCCGGACCACAGTGAAGCCCACGACCACAGCCTGATGGGCGGTTTTAAGTTTTTGAGCAGCAAGGACGGTGTCTTTGGCGAGTTTTTCCATGTGAACAATGCCGATGCCAACCTGGTCCATATGCCGGACGATGTGACCATCGAGCAGGCCCTGATGACCGTCGACATGATGAGCACGGGTTTTTACGGCGCGGAGATGGCCAAAGTCAAACTGGGCGATACGGTTGTGGTTTTCGGAATCGGCCCGGTAGGCCTTATGGCGGTAGCAGGTGCCAAGTTAAGAGGCGCAGGCGAAATTATTGCTATCGGTACCAGGCCTAATTGTGTAGAGTTGGCCAAAGAATACGGCGCAACCAAGATTTTGAGCTACAAGGAAGGCGATTTGGCCGACCAGGTCAGAGCCTTATACCCCGAGGGTGTCGATTGCACCATCATCGCAGGCGGTACGACCGACAACATCACGCAGTCACTGCGCATGGTAAAACCCGGCGGCATTATCTCGAATGTGAACTATTACGATCTCTCCGAAACGGTAAGCTTCCCGGCGCTCCTGTGGGGCTTAGGCATGTCCGATATCACCATCACGGGCGGTTTTTGCCGCGGCGGTGCCAGGAGAATCGAACGTCTCTTGAATGTTATCCGGACCGGTCGTGTTGATCCGGGCAAACTCCTCAACTATAAGTTCGAAGGTTTCGACCAGATTGAAGATGCCTTTAAGTTGATGGACGAGAAGCCCAGAGACCTCATTAAGCCCTATGTCCTAATTGACTGGGATAAGGAAGCCTAGGCCAGAAGCCTGAATCGACTAAGAATAATAAACACCCGAAGTGCACATCAAGGCCACTCGGGTGTTTTTTCTTGCTTTGTATTTCTGTTTCGTTTAGGCGTAGCTCTTACATCCTCACATAGGCCAGGCAACCCAGTTTATCAGCCGCCTTCATACCGAGTGATTCATAAAAGGACCTACTTTTTTCCGTATTATCGGTCAAGAGTTCAATCCGATACACGTCCTTATACTTTTCCAAAATCTTTCGCATGAGCCGGGTTCCGATTCCCTGCCTTTGGTAAGCCGGTAAAATCAGCAAGTCTTGAATAAAGACGATGGAATTTCCGTCCCCCACGGCACGAACGAGACCCACCAGACGCTCGCCGTCGTAAGCGGCCAAAATCGCAAGGGAATTCTGATAAGCGTCCTCTAATCTGTCCGCCCTGTCGACATAATTGGTCCAGCCGACACTTTGGTATAAAGGCAATATCTCTGCTGCGTCATAATGGCGATAGGCTTTGATTTCGTAGTTCATCTTGATGCTCCTTCAGGCTTTGGCCTTACAGCGTATAATAATACACATAACGTTTTGGCGAAAGTTTTAGAGGAAAGGAAGTTAAACCATGTCATACGAAGCCATTTTGAACCGACACAGTATCCGCCATTATACCGACGAAGAAATCCCGGATGAGATTCTAGAGAAGATTTGCAGAGCCGGCCTGGCCGCCCCATCTGCCATGAACACCAGGCCCTGGACCTTTGTCGTCGTAAAAGATCCCGATCTCTTACAAGAACTTAGTAGCTACCGTAAATATTGGAAGGTACTTCAGAAGGCCAAAGCCGCCATTATCGTCACAGGCCAAAAGGACGAATACTTTTCGCAAAATTGTGCCGCGGCAACCCAGAACATCCTCTTAGCGGCCTCCGCCCTGGGCCTGGGGAGTGTTTGGTTAGGTCTTTATCCCAATCAAGAACCCATGGATAAAATAAAAAACCGCCTTCATTTAGAAGAAAATCTCACGGCCTTCTCGGTTGTGGCTCTGGGCTATCCGGAAGAAGGAGCACCCTATAGGGAAAGGACCTACGAGGAAGATAAAATTATCTTTTACCGCTAGAAGCAGTGGCAAGACGCTTCAAATGACACCGGCAAGGAGCTATAGGATTTTAGATGGAACAAATTACTCAAATTACCGACATTAAAGGCAGCCTCTTAGAAGGTTGCCTCTGGGATCAGGCGGAAGAACAACTTTATTTTATAGACATTGAAGAAAAAAGAATTTACCGCTATAAGCCGGCAGACCGTGCTTTGGATTTTATCCCGGTACACGATTATATAGGCTGTATCGTCCCCACCGGTCGCAAGACCCTGGTTGCCGCTATAAGAGATGGCTTATATGAGCTGTCTTTTGAAACTAAAAAGTCGAAAAAAATCATGGACAGCCCTCTGGGGCCCGACCTGCGTTTTAACGACGGTAAGTGCGATCCGTACGGGAATTTCTGGCTGGGCTCCATGCTCATTTATCAAGAACGCTTTGAGAAAAAAGACCAAGGCAGCCTCTATTGTATTAAGGACAACAAGATTATCGAAAACTACCGGCCCTACACCATCCCTAACGGTCTGGCTTGGGATGAAAAGCAGGATGTTTTTTACCATATCGATACACCCCAAAGAAGGGTGGATGCCTACAAAGTCGTTGACCAAAGCCGTATCGTCGAGCGTAGCCTATGCCTGGATTTGACCGAGGAGACCGGGTCGCCGGACGGCATGTGCATCGATATAGAGGGAAATCTTTGGATTGCCATGTGGGGTGGGGCCAAAGTTGTTTGCTATAACCCGAAGTCTCAAGAAAAACTGGAAGAAATCGCCGTTCCGAGGGAAAACGTCTCTTGCTGCACGTTTGGAGGCGAAAAGCAAAATCTCCTCTACCTAACCACTGCCGCAGACGGAGAGCAAAAAGGAGAGCTTTTCGTGACGGAAACCCGCACCCAAGGAGGTCCGGTTTACCCTTATCGCTGGGAGGATTAGTTGCTTAAAGGTAAAAGAAAAACAGCCCCAAGCTCAACCATAAGCTCGGAGCTGTTTTTATATACAAGCTAAAAATCTAGAGCCTAAAATCCTTACCTGCAAAATAGCCTTGGATATTATCCAAGACCTTTTGGCTCAGGCGGTCAAAGGACTGGTCGGTCATGCCGGCCGAGTGACGGACACAGACCACATTGGGTAGGTCTTTCACGTCCTCATAGAGGTCACCCAGAGCGTCCTCGGTATCACAGCAGAAGATATTGTCCGGATTAGAAATCCAAGCCTTCAAGGCTTCTGAATCCGAAGCCGGCCCGATAGAGGTATTAAACATAATCTTGCCATTACCCAGTGCCTCAAACTCTTCTTCATGGAGGAGAATGGTGTTCTTATTAAGGCAGGTCACCACCACGTCGGCCCAGGACAGGAGGTCTCTTAACTCCATATAACGCATACCCTGTTCTTCTCTCTCGGGCTTAGGTCCTCGGGCAAAATAGCCGATATCGGCGCCTAGGAACTGCAAGGCTTCCGCGGTCATGCCGCCGGAGGTCCCCAGACCTACGAAGCCCACCTTAAGACCGGTAATTTCCAAGGGACGTTCCTTCCAGCGAGGGAAGTCGTAGCCGTGGAGGATTCGGACCAGCTGATAAATAACGTATTCCACCACGCCCTCGTCGCCGTAGTCACGAATACCGGTCACGGTCATGCCGTGGTCTTGGGCGAAGTCGATGTCCACATTAGCCGACTCCTTAGAATAAAGGCTGCAGCACATGCCGATGTACTTAACATTAGGCACCCGGGCCAAAATTTCTTTGGTCAAAACCGGCTTGGGCCTTAAGAGGACCGCATCGGCGTCGCCAATCATAGCAACTACTTCGTCGTCCGTTACGGGCACCGTATCGTTGGTCACAATCACTTCGGCGTACTGCTTAAGCTCTTCCTGGGCCCAGGGCTCCATGCCCACCGGACCCAATTGAACTAATTTCTTAAACTTTTCCATCAATCACACGCTCGCTTTCTAGAAAAATTCCATGGGTGAAGCCAGGTTTCGCATCAGGGCCACAACCGACCAGCCTGCGATGGCACTGGTGGACGAATAAATATCGACCACACCCCGAATTCCGTGGGTTTCAATCACCGTACGGTGGTCATCACCGACAAAACCGGGCACGGTCGTAATCTTTGCCCCGGTCTGATCCGGTCCGCTGGAGGCCAAAGCCGCCGCCACCATGACGTTGACCTGCGTAGGCAAAATCTCAATGGCTTCCTCGGCTGTCCCGTCGAAAACAGTCTTCATCTGGCTGATTACCTCGTCGCTGAAGAGCTTGGTGCCCATGATAGGACCCGGATTCTTATGGGTGTGGACCTCGCTCTTGTGGTCGGTCACTTCATTTTCTCGGCCAAAGGGATGGTTATGGTCGACGCCCGCTTCGGCCATGAGCGAAACTGTCTGGAGTACATCAAAACCGCCGACGGCACCCGAGGGGATGTAGATTTTGGCGTCGTTGGCTTTGGCCGCCTGCATAGCTTCGTCATAGAAAGCCTTGTCGGCAAAAGAACCGATAGACAAAGGAATTAGGCTGATACCTTGCTCCAAGGCCTTAACGGCCATGGACTTAAAGAAGGCTACGGAGGCTGTCTCAATCAGCATATCCGGCTTGGCATCAATAATGGCATCGACGGAAGTAAAAGCCTGCCCCCCGCCTGCTACAGCCAACAGTCGGTCAATGTCCGCTTCCTTATGGGAATAGGCGCCGATAAAGTCGTAGTCGTCCAAAAAGCCCCGCTTATAAGCCGTGGCTACAATGGTTCCCAAAAAACCGCATCCCAAAATACCGAATGTCTTCTTCATATATTAATCATCTCACTTTCTTTTTCCTTAATCATAGCCGACCCCGCGCTTTATTGCAGGCCGTGACCGGTAAATTTACAACAAACAAGAACAAAGAGTTTTCCCCCTGTTCTTGTTTCTACAAGGAATCAAGGAGGTTTTTATCATGTTGCTAAAGCCACAAACAAAGCCAACAACCCGTCCGCTGCAAAAAACCCTTTCCTTTGTTTTACTGCTAAGCCTTTTTTAGGTTGGACCGTCCGTTCATTTTGCTTGTTCGCGGAACTTCCTACAATGCCATTTTTATGGCGGTGGTGAATCAGGTGGACTAGAGAGCCTAGGCTTTGGCCCAAGCAGAATTTGCTTTTTGCCCTATGGTTAATCTTCCTTTTTTGTTCTATTATGTTAGTCATTAATAATTTGGACACATTAGGACAAAGAAGGAGATACCATGCGCCTCATTTCTTGGAATATTGATTCGTTAAACGCCGCCCTCACCAGTGACTCGGCCCGGGCCGTCATGACCCGCCTGGTTTTAGACAAAATTGATGAGCTCGACCCCGACATTATCGCCATTCAGGAGACCAAGCTCCCTTACACCGGCCCCTCTAAGAAGCATATGGCGATTTTGGAAGAGCGCCTGCCGGCTTATAAACTTTGCTTTAATATGTCACAAGAACCGGCCCGCAAATCTTACGCCGGTACCATGTTCGCTTATAAAGAATCGCTGACACCCGAGATTTCTATGCCCCTTATAGGTGCCCCCACCACCATGGATCACGAGGGCCGCATTATCACGCTGGAACTGCCCGAGGTCTTCATCAGCCAGGTCTATACCCCCAACGCCGGTGAAGCTTTGGCCCGCCTGGAGGACCGTCAGACCTGGGACAAGCAATATGCCGAATATTTGGCTACCTTGGATCATATTAAACCCGTCATCGCCATGGGTGATTTTAACGTAGCCCACAAGCCCATCGACCTGGCCAATCCCGAAGCCAACAGAAGGTCGGCCGGCTTTACCGACGAGGAAAGAGAAGGCTTCACGAATCTTTTGGCCAAAGGCTTCGTCGACATTTTTCGCCACCTCCACGGCGATGTGGAAGGCGTTTACACCTGGTGGGCCCAACGTGTCCGTACCAGCAAGATCAACAATTCGGGCTGGAGAATCGACTACTTTTTAGTCAGCGACCGGATTAAAGATAAGGTCATAAAGAATGAAATTATCGACTCGGGCGACCGGCAAGACCACGCCCCCATTCTCCTGGATATCGATTTATAAGACATCCGTTTATACAAATTACAAGCAAATATTAGAAGTTTTGAAGGGAAAGAGGATCATTCTATGGCACAAGATCGCTTAGGCAGCAGGTTAGGTTTTATTTTAATTAGCGCAGGTTGTGCAATCGGGGTCGGTAATGTGTGGAAATTCCCCTGGATGGCCGGCCAGTACGGCGGCGGCATCTTCGTCATTTTTTACATCATTTTCTTGATTCTTCTGGGCCTGCCAGTCATGACCATCGAGTTTTCTTTGGGCAGAGCCAGCCAGAAGACTCCTATGGGCATGTACCAGGTCTTAGAGCCCAAGGGGAGCCGTTGGCACATTCACTCCTATTTCTCTTTGGCCGGCAACTACATTCTCATGATGTTTTACTCGGTCGTAACGGGCTGGATTTTGCGCTATATGGTCTTGCACGTGACGGGTGACTTTCAGGGCCTCGACACCAATCAGGTATCGGCCGTTTTCGATCAGACTTTGGCCAACCCTTGGAATATGATTTGGCCCACCCTTATCGTGGTTATCTTCGGTTTCATCGTCTGCTCCATGAAGCTTCAGAACGGCCTGGAGCGCGTCAGTAAGCACATGATGCTGGCCTTGCTGGTCCTGATTGTCCTCGTTGCGGTTAAGAGTATGACCTTGCCCGGGGCCAAAGAAGGGCTCAGCTTCTACCTGAAGCCTGATTTCTCCAAATTCAGCGTCGACGTCCTCATCGGTGCCATGAATCAGGCCTTCTTCACCCTAAGTGTCGGTATGGGCTCGGTAGCAATTTTCGGCTCTTATATAGACAAGGACCGGACTCTACTGGGCGAATCCGTCAACATCATCCTGCTCGATACCTTTGTCGCCATCATGGCCGGTCTCATTATTTTCCCCGCGACCTTCACCTTCGGAGTCAGCGCCGAAGCCGGTCCCAGCCTTATTTTCATCACCCTGCCCAACATTTTTAACCACATGAGCGGCGGGCGGATTTGGGGAAGCCTCTTCTTCTTATTTATGACCTTTGCCGCCTTCTCGACCATTTTGGCCGTCTACGAAAACCTGGTAGCTTCTTCCATGGCTCTGTTCGGGTGGTCGCGCAAGAAATCGGCCCTGTTAAACGCCTTAGTCATGCTGGTCTTGGTCTTGCCTTGTATCTTAGGTTTCAACCGCTGGTCTCATATCCAGCCCCTGGGCCACGGCAAAAATATCATGGACTTGGAAGATTTCTTAGTCTCCAACATCATCCTGCCTTTCGGCTCTTTCATCTACGTCCTCTTCGTGACCCTGCCCGGCGGTTGGGGATTTACAAATTTCCTGGACGAAGCCAATTCCGGCAAAGGGTTACGCTTCCCGGCCAAAGCCAAGCCCTACATAACATTTGTCTTACCGGTCGTTATTTTGGCACTCTTTGTCATAGGGCTTAAAAATTTCTTCTAATCTGTCCTTGACC
>CAYFQG010000002.1:88630-104529 GCA_964345295.1 uncultured Oscillospiraceae bacterium
GTGCCCGTGTCACGGAGTATGACAGGAGCGGGCGGACTTTGGGACTTTCCCATGGACTGCGAGCTCCCTCAAACTCGAACACAAGTTTGTAAGGGAGATTTTTTATGACTAAAACCGGTAGCAAAACAGCAGACACAATGTATAGCACCATCAGCATTCCCGAGGCCAAAGGACCTCAGTGGATTTTAAAAAGAGACGGCACCAGAGTTCTCTTTGATCGCTACAAGATTAGAGAAGCCATGGCCAAAGCCAACCGCACCGTCCCCAGCGAGACCTTGTCGGGTGACGACTTAGACTACCTGACCAATCAAGTGGTCCTGGGTATTGAAGAACAGGATACGCCAGGCGTCGAGCAAATCCAGGACGTGGTTGAAAAGGTCTTATTGGACCATCAGGTCTATCAGACCGCCAAAGCCTACATGGTTTATCGGGCCGAGCATACCAGACGGCGTGAGACCGCCCATAAGCTCATGGAAACCTACCGGGATATCTCGCTCCAGGATGCTAAAAATTCCGACCTCAAGCGCGAAAACGCCAACATTGACGGCGACACGGCCATGGGCACCATGCTGAAGTACGGTTCCGAAGGGGCCAAGGCCTTTATCGACGCCTACGTTCTTCCCGAAGATATGGCCAAAGCCCACGCCCAAGGCGACATCCACATCCACGACAAAGACTTCTACCTCCTGACCGAAACCTGCTGCCAGATTAACTTAGATAAGCTCTTCAAGGGCGGCTTCTCCACAGGTCACGGTGTGCTGAGAGAACCCCAGTCCATTGAGTCTTACGCTGCCTTGGCCTGCATCGCCATCCAAGCCAACCAAAACGAAATGCACGGCGGCCAGGCCATCCCCAACTTTGATTTTGCCATGGCCGAAGGTGTCAACAAGACGGCCAAAAAGCACATGAAAGACGTCCTGTCCGAAGCAGAGCTTTGGGGTAAGGAAGTAGACGATGAAACCCGCAAAAAACTCCAAGAAATGGACTTTAACGCCATGGCCGAGACGCTTAAGGCCAAAACCGCGCCTAACGAGAAAGCCATCTTGGACCTGGTTATTGCCAGGACTCGTCGGTCCACCTACCAGGCCATGCAGGCTTTAATTCATAACTTAAACACCATGAACTCTAGAGCCGGAGCCCAGGTCCCCTTTAGTTCCATCAACTACGGAACCGACACCTCCGAGGCCGGCCGCCTGGTCATGCGTGAACTTCTGAGGGCTACGGAAGACGGCTTGGGTAACGGCGAGACCCCCATTTTCCCGGTCCAGATTTTCAAGGTAAAAGACGGTCTTAACACAGCCCAGGGCGACCCCAACTACGACCTCTTCCAAGAAGCCGTCCGTTGCTCGGCCGAGAGACTTTTCCCTAACTTCTCCTTCCTGGACGCTCCTTTTAACCTTCAGTACTACAAGGCCGGTGACCCCAACACCGAAGTGGCCTATATGGGCTGTCGGACCCGTGTTATGGGCAATACCTACGATCCTCAGAAGGCTCAAACCTTTGGCCGCGGCAATCTGAGCTTCACCTCCATAAACCTGCCCCGCCTGGGCATCGAAGCCAGGGGCGATTTGGACAAGTTTTTTGAACTTTTGGACGACCGTATGGACCTGGTTTTCCGCCAGCTCAAGCACCGTTTCACCATCCAGATTTCCAAGACCAAGAAGAACTACCCCTTCCTCATGGGCCAGGGTGTCTGGATCGACTCCGAGACCTTGGGACCCGACGAGAGCCTGGAGAAAGTCCTCCGCCACGGCACCTTAAGTGTCGGCTTCATCGGCCTGGCCGAATGCCTGGTGGCCCTGACCGGTCAGCACCACGGTGAGTCGCCCGCTTCTCAGGAGTTGGGGCTTAAGATTGTGTCTTACATGCGTCAACGCTGCGACGAGAGAAGTCAGCAAGAGCAGCTCAACTACACGCTTTTGGCCACGCCGGCCGAGGGCCTGTCCGGCCGCTTCGTCCGTATGGACCGTGAGCGCTACGGTGTTATGCCCGGCATTACCAATCACAAGTTCTACACCAACTCCTTCCATGTGCCGGTCTATTTCCCCATCTCGGCCAAAGGCAAAATCGACATCGAAGCGCCCTACCACGCCTTCACCAATGCCGGACACATCTCCTATATCGAGTTGGACGCCAGCCCCTCCAAAAACCTCAAGGCCTTTGAAGACCTGGTCTTATATATGAAAGACAAGGGTATCGGTTACGGGTCCATTAACCATCCTTTGGACCGCGACCCGGTTTGCGGTTACCACGGCGTAATCGGTGACGTCTGCCCCCGTTGCGGTCGTCACGAAACCCAGGCCCAGCCCTTCGAACGCATTCGCCGCATTACCGGCTACTTAGTAGGCACCCTGGACCGCTTCAACGACGCCAAGAGGGCCGAAGTAGAAGAACGGGTCAAGCACCAATAATGTTTCAGATAAAGAAAAACAATTTAGAGACGACCGGATCCGGGCCCTACCTGGCTTCGGTCGTCAAAGAATCTATTGTGGATGGTCCGGGCCTTCGCATGGTCCTCTTTACCCAGGGCTGCCCCCATCGCTGCCCGGGCTGCCACAATCCCTCTACCCATGTCCGTTACGGCGGCCGTTATTATGCTGAGGAAGACCTCCTTCAAATGTATTTAGAAAACGGTGCCCTGATGGGCCTGACTTTTTCCGGCGGCGAACCCTTCTTACAAGGTGAGGTTTTGGCCCACTTCGCAAAAACGTTGAAAGCCCGAGCGCCCCAGGCCAATGTCGTGACCTATACCGGCTATAGCTTGGAATATCTGGAAGGGGCCATAGAAGAAAAACGCCCCCAAGCCGCCGACTATAAAGCCCTACTAGATCAGACCGACTTATTGATAGACGGCCCCTTTATTATGGCCAAAAGAACTTTAGATTTAGCCTTTAGAGGCAGTTCCAACCAGCGCCTCCTGGCACTTACAAAAGAAGGCCAAAGACTTTTGGCCCTGGCCCAAGCGGTCGAAAAGACGGCCGATTAAAAAAGCAGGTAGGACTTCTTAAGCCTCATCCTCTTCATCTTCTTCCGCGTCCGCTACCAGGGTCACAATATCCGGGAAGCGGCGTCCCTGACCGTGATAGGCCATGCCGTAGCCGCAGCAGGATTTTTCGTTGGTACGAAAACCGCTGAATTTAATGGGGATAGGCAAAAGCTGCTGGTCCGGGTTATGAAGGAGTGTACAGACCTCCAGGGATTTAGGCTCTCGGGTAATCAATTCTTTCATCAAAAAATGCATGGTAAAGCCCGACCGGACAATGTCGGTCAAAAGCAGGACATCTCGGTCTTTAATGTCGATACGGCCGGTTTGACGGACGAAAAGCACCGGCGTTTCCTTGTCTACAGTGACCCGGCCCAGGTCGACGAAATCATAGTCGACCGGCACTTGAATTTGCCGGACCAGGTCGGCCAAAAAGATTAAAGAAGCTCTTTGGTTGGCGATGATGAGAAGGCCGTCCGGATAGGCCAGGCTGATTTCCTGTCCCAGATCGGCCATTCTTCTGGCGATTTGGTCGGCACTAAAAAGCACCTGGTCTTCATATTCAGAAGCGCTTGGAATTCTTAAAGTCACGTCTTATTCCTCCCATCCTCTCATCTTAAAAGGGTCGTCCGAGGTCCGGATTATATCGTCATGCCATTCCTGCTCCTCATCGACCGCCGTGGAGACCAGAGCGGCCCGGCTGGCCCGTTCCAGGCTTCGCAAGGCGTGGAGGAAGTCCTTGCGACTGACCAAAGACACCTTGGTCCCCGGATAAAGTTCTTGAATCATGCGGACTTTTTGCTTTTTCTCCGAGCTATACTTGGGGTTCATGACCGTTAATTCCAAATAGAGATTATATTCCGGCAAAAAGAAGTCCGGCGAAAAGGCTTTCTTAATGGTCCCGTCGGCGTTCCATTCCAGCGGGAAGGTTTTGGGCTCGTAGACCCATTTAATGTGGTACATGTCTAAGACTTTGGCAAAAGAAATCTCCGAAGGATTCTTCATCTTGGTTGTTTCTTCCCGAAGGAAACGCAGTCTCTCGTTGTCCGCCATGGTGTCCACCAGGATTTCCCGGGCCAAATGGTCACGGTAGGCTTCGGCAATCATGTTGACAGCGGCATCGGTGCTGATTTTTCCGGTATTGATGGTCAGGTGGTAGAGGAAGGGGTCTTGGGCTTCTTCGTTAAAAATAATAGAGGCATAGCGACGAAAGAGTCGATCGGCCTGCTGCATCTTCTGCGACACAGACTGCAAGGTGGCGCCCTTTTCGGCCAAAAGCCGCTCCTCGCGCAGCTCGGGCGGGGCCGTGACATGGATATTGATGGCATTGGGATGGTTACCTAGAAAAAGGCCGGGGACTACGCCCAGAATAATGGCGTTGTCTTGGTCTGCATAGGCTCTCATCCCTTGAATAATGTTGTCGCGAAAACTGATGCCATTGGAGGCGTTTCGGAGGTAGTGCTTGGGACTCTCATCTAGAAGGCGGATATCGTAATCCGACGCGATATCCTGTAAGAACAAGTGGGCCGTGTCCGACCTTAGCCACAGAGGAATCGCTAATTTCGTGGCCAGGCGCCGGGCAATGTCTTCGCCCAGGGTGCCCGGCAAGTGCGTCAAAGTAATCACCGGCATAAAGGGCCTCCCTTCTTTGGCTTTATTTTAATGGTCACGTGACCAAAGCACAATAAAGGGTAGAATAAGGCTATCCATTAAAAAATGTTATCGATTAGAAAGGACATACGATGCAACAGCAAACGAAAATTTTTAACGACTCTGTCGATTTTATCGGTTATACACCCCTTTATAAGCCCGAGCGCTGGTTAGAGGCTGTGGGCCTTACAAACTTAGACCTCTATTTGAAACTTGAATCTTTTAACCTCACCGGTTCGGTCAAGGACCGGGCTGCCTTGGGCATGATTTTGGATTTAGAGGCCAAAGGCAAATTACAAAAAGGCGGAACCCTGATTGAACCGACTTCCGGCAACACGGGGATTTCCCTGGCTGCCTTAGGTGCTATCCGGGGCTACAAAACCATCTTAGTCATGCCCGAAACCATGTCGGTCGAAAGGCGTAATTTCCTCAAAGCCTACGGAGCCGAGGTCGTCCTGACCCCCGGTGACAAGGGTATGTCCGGCGCCATCGAGAAGGCTCAAGCCTTAGAAAAAGAAATACCCGGGGCGGTCATCCCCGACCAATTCTCCAACCCGGCCAACCCGGCCTACCACGAGAAGACCACCGGACCTGAAATTTGGGAACAGACCGGCGGTAATGTCGATGTCTTTTTGGCCGGCGTGGGGAGCGGCGGCACCTTTACCGGCGTGGGCCGTTATCTCAAAGCACAAAATCCCGACATTAAACTCTATGCCTTAGAACCTGAAACATCGGCCGTCTTATCCGGTCAGCCCTCGGGCAAGCACGGCATCCAGGGAATCGGTGCGGGCTTCATCCCCGGCAACATGGATAAAAATTTAGCCGACGGTGTCCTGACTGTTTCCGATAAGGCCGCCTTAGATAACGCCCGTCTTTTGGCGCGGACCGAAGGGATTTTCGTCGGTATTTCCTCGGGCGCGGCTTTGGCCGGTGTCCTCAAGTATGTCGATGAAGTAGGTGTCAAGGACGGCCAGCAGCTGGTAACCTTGCTCCCCGATTCCGGCGACCGTTATCTTTCGACCGACTTGGTCCAAGGCTAAGAGGATCGGACCCATGGCGGAGGATAGGCAGCATTTTATTAGGGACTTAAGCGACCGCTTGTGCCGGGAACGAGAGGCCAGGCCCCTGCTTCAGGCCAGCGGAGCCGACTTGCCCAGGCCCGAAGAGGTAGGAGAGCTCATCAAGGTCTTACGCAATGTCCTTTTTCCCGGTTTTTATCAGCTGGGTAATCGCAACTGTGAGGACTATCCCGAGACGCTGGCCTTGCTGGAAGATTGCCTGACCCGGCTTATCCACCAGGCGTATTTAGTCGGTGAAAACAGCGAGCTCAGCTGGGAGAGAGCCCGGGAATTGGCCCGAGATTACATGGGCTTTTTGCCGCAGATTCGTGGCGAACTCCTCTTAGATGTCGACGCTATCTATGAAGGAGACCCGGCCGCCCGATCCAAAGAAGAAGTCCTCTTGTCCTATCTGACCTTCCAGGCCATTTTAATTTACCGTCTGGCCCACTACCTGTGGGTTTTAGCCGTCCCCCTCATTCCCCGCATGATGACCGAGTTTGCCCATGAAAAGACCGGTATCGATATCCACCCCGGTGCCAGAATCGGCCAATATTTTTGTATCGACCACGGAACCGGCGTGGTCATAGGGGAGACCTGCCAAATCGGCGACCACGTGAAGATTTACCAGGGCGTGACCTTGGGCGCTTTATCCTTAGAAGACGGAAGATCGCTCCAGGGCAAGAAACGTCACCCTACCATCGAGGACCGGGTGACCCTATACGCCAATGCAACTATACTGGGTGGCAAGACCGTCATAGGTCAGGGATCCGTCGTGGGCGGTTCGGCCTTCATCACCCGATCGGTCGCACCCAACACCCGTGTCTTGGTAGATTTTCAAGTCGTAGAGCAATAGGAGGAACATTTTGGCCAAAGACAGCGTCAAGATTTTACATACAGCGGACTGGCACCTGGGAAGCGATTTTCATTCTTTCGCAGATTCTGCCGTAAGGGAAGCCTTAAGAGACCGCCAGGCAGGGATTTTTTCGGAATTAAGACGGGCCGTAGATGAAAAGGCCGTCGACCTGGTCCTCATAGGAGGAGACCTCTTCGATAAGCCCGATCCATCCCGCCTTTTGACCGACTGGGTCAGAAGCCAGCTGTCGGACTTGCCCTGCCCGGTCCTGATTGTGGCCGGTAACCACGACCCCTTCATGGTCGCTTCGCACTGGGAAAATCCCTGGCCTTCTAATGTAAAAATCGCCCCGGCCGACTCTTTGGAAAGCTTCGATTACGATGACTTAGGCGTAAGAGTCTTTGCCCAAAGTTTTGCCGATATCTATGAGAGACAAAGCCTCTTGAATCCCGAGGCTATAGTGACAGACCCCCAGTACCCTATCTCAATCCTCCTCGTTCACGGCGATATCGACCGCGAGTCAGGTAAGTCGGACTATAATCCTATCCCCTTAGAAAGCTTATGTGGTAAGGGCCTCAATTATGTAGCCCTGGGCCATATCCATAAGGCCCAAGAAGCATCTCTGGGCTATGATGACGCCCTTTGGGCCTATCCCGGTTTTCCTCAGGGAAGGGGTTTTGACGAATTGGGCCCCGGCTTTTTCAGAATCGGGACCTTTAGCTCGGGCCTGGCCGGTAAGGTTCGCCAGACCTGGGAAAACTTTCCCTTAGAGACCGGCCGTTTTTTAATCCGGGAGGTAGATATTACGGCCGCCAAAACCCAGGACGACGTCCATGCCATCATTGATGAGGCTTTGGCAAAATGGCAGGAAACAGTTCTCTATAAACTGGAAGACCAGGTCATCCGCCTGCTTTTAACCGGCAAGCCCGACCTGGCTTACGGCCTGGATTTAAACCTCTACAAGACCACAAGCGAAGGGCGTAAGTATTTTTATATTGAGCTAAAAGACCGAACCAGGCCGCCCTTTGACCCGGACCACCTCCTCCGCCTGCCCGGTTTCGGCCAAACCCTGGTCCAAGTCTTACAGAGCTATGAGGCCCGGGTAAGGACTCCGGAAGACCGGGAAAAACTCGACCGTGCCCTCGACACCATCCTCCGTGCCCAAGAAAGGGTCCAGCATGAAGATTGAACGTATTTTCATTGAGCAATTCGGTAAACACCAAGGCCTGGAGCTTTCGTTCGGGCCTAACTTTAATCTCCTTTGGGGACCCAACGAGAGCGGCAAGTCTACCGTCCTAACTTTTATCCTGTCGGCCCTCTACGGCCTGGACACCTATTCCGGTAAGAAGGACCTGCAGCGAAACGAGCGCAGCCGCTACAGACCCTGGTCCGGTCAGGCTTACGGCGGCTATCTGGAAGTCGAGAAAGACGGCCGCCACTACCGGATTGAACGGAGCTTCGGCGATACCAAGGGCAAGGACAAGACTAGCTTTTTTAATCTTACGACCGGCGAGTCTATCGCTTTGGCCAAAGACGAAGAACCCGGAGCCTATCTTATGGGCCTGGACCGAGATGAATTTAAGAACTCCGTCTATATGGGGCAACTCTCCATGGCCATGGAAAGTAACGACGCTATCCGTGCCAAGCTCATGGAGCAAAGTGCCGGTGTGGGTTTAGGCTCTTCTGTGGCGGACCTGGAAGCGGTTTTGAACACCAGGCGGGCCGAACTTACCAGGCCCAGGTCCAAAGCCCTTTTGGAGCAGTCTCAGGACCTGATCTTGGAGTTGGAAAAAGAAGAGGCCGAGGCTTATGAAACAGCCGACCTGGCCAAAGAAGCCCGTGCCCAACTAGGAGCCAAACAAGACCGTTTGGTCCAAGTTCGAGAAGAACTCAGTCACTTAGATAAGCAAAAACAAAGGGCCCAAGCCCTGGAACGCCGCAAGGCCTACCGAAATCTTTTGGCCCAACAAGACCGGGTTAAGGATTTGGAAAATCAGGTTAAGGCTGCTGTTTCGACCCTGGGCTACGACCATCCGGACCAAATCCCCGACCGGGAAGAACGAGACCTAGCCGTGGCTTTTGTCCGCAAAATCCAAGACTATGACCGAAAGACCGAAGCCTTGGAAAAAGACATGGCGGAACTGGGCCAAAGAATCGAGAGCCTGGGAAGTGCCGAGTTTTTAGCGGCCGAAGAAAAACGCGGCTTAGAAGGTTTAGAAGAATTAAAAGAAGAACGCCGGATTAAGCAAAAACAAAAAGACGACCTGGCACAGCTGGAACTGGCCGGTCAGAAAAGTCGGGCCGACCAAGACCGTGCGGTCTACGAAGCCCAAGATGCCTTGGAAAAAGACCAAGCCGACCTGAAAGAGTTAGACAGGGTCCATGACCTTGTATCCGATAAGGACAAGCGCGTCCGCCAAGAGACCGAAACCTTAGAGAAGCAGGCCGCTGAACTAGCCGAGCTTGAAGATGGCTTAGGCCGGGCTGAAGGCCAAAGAGAAGCGGCAGAGAAAGAAAAAGAAGTCCTGGAGCATAAGCTGGCCGGCGGTCAGAAGAAGGCTATGGTGAAACTCGGCGGAGGCTTGGCTTTTCTGGCCGCGGCCATAGCACTTTTCCTTATCCCGAGTAGGCAAAGCTTGGTCCTGATCTTGGCTGTGGCCTTTGCTTTAGCAGGTCTGGTCTTTATGGGACTGGCGGTGGCGGCATTTAATAAGAAGACCGCTTTGGCCCGAGATCTGGACAGTCTGGGAAAAAAAGAAGCACAGAGCCTGGGAAAGAGCCAAGAACTCGCTATGCGCCTAAAGCTTTCCCGAGACCAGTTGGATAGTCGGATGCGTAGTCTGGAAGAAAATAAAAAAGATCTGAATTTTCTTAGAAAAGACCTCATGGACCGCCTTCCCGAGGGGAAAAACTACGCCGCCTATAGAGAAGACTTGGCAAAGAAAATTACCCAAGCTGAGGAGAATCTAACACGCCTAAGGCAAAAGGGGCGAGCCGACCAAGCCCAATCAGCCGCTCTTATTAAAGAAGGTCAAGACAAGCTGGAACAGATGCGTCCCGATGAGCTTATGGACGAAGAAGAGATGGTGCTCAGAGAAAACATCCGCCATATCCAAAAGAAGTCGGACCTCCTGAAGGCTTTAGAGAAAGACTTAGAAGACGATAAAAAAGCCTTGGACCAAAGCCTTTCGAACCGGTCTCGCAGCATGGAAGAGCCTCCGGCTTTAGTCGGCCTCTTACTGGACGGCTTTAGTATGGAAAGACAAGACATGAGCGGTGATTTGCTGGAAGAAGCCCTAAATGACTTCCTTAAGCAAATAGCAAGTCTGGAAAATCGGATGATTCTTTTAGAAGAAGGCAACAAAACCTTATTAAGGGCCCAAGGTGACCTAAGCATGGAAGCCTGGGCTGACCGAGACCTGGCGGATGCAGCACTCTTGGAGCAGGGGGATAATCAGACCGAGAAAATGGCAGAAGGCCTGGACCGAGATGCGGAGGATTTGGAAGCGGAAAGTCAGGCGCTTCGAGCAGAAGAAGCCGAACTCCACGGCCAAATAGGCAGGCTCTCCAGCCGATTGGAAAATCTCTTGAAAGAAACCCGTGTCCTCCAGCAAATTCAAGAAGACCTGGACCTGGCCCGGGCAGACTTTACTTCTTATAAGACCGAAATCGAGGATATTGACCTGGCCAAAGCCATCCTGGACGAAGTCGACCGGCGTATGCAAGGCAGTTTCGGTCCGGCTATTAACAAAAAAGCCGGAGAGATTTTGGCCTATATGACCGGTGATGACCGGGCGGATGTTTTGATCGACCGGGAATTTCGGGCCAGCGTCGAAGACCCCTTAACCCGACAGATGAAAGAGTTGGAGTATTATAGCGGCGGCAAAATCGACCAGGTCTATATGGCCATGCGTTTGGCCATTGCCCTCAGCCTCTATCAAGACGAGGACGGCCATAAGCTCCCCTTCATTTTTGATGACTCCTTGATTCAGTACGACAAGGACCGGGCAAGCCGGGCTTTGGCCTACCTGGTTAAACTGGCTGAGGAAGAAGATAGGCAAATTATCTTTGCGACCTGCCACAGGGCCTACGGAGAAATGCTTGAAGCAAGGGACGGGGAGACGCTTAAGAAAATTCACCTGTCCTAGGCATGTTTTCGTCAAATGTCCACAAAAAAGCCTGCTAATAGGGTAAAATAATCCTAAGTGAATAGGCTTTTTTGCCTAAATGCTATAGTGCCGTGTATAATGATTGAAAACGATTGCAAAGGAGCGTCTATGGAAGCCTTACATTTGAACCTGAAGTCGATACAAGAGCAAAAAGCGTCCTGGGAAGCACAGGGTTTTAAATTGCCTCAATATGACATTGAGAAGGTCCGCGAGAATACGAAGAAGCATCCTCGCTGGGTCCATTTCGGTGCCGGTAACATTTTCAGAGCCTTCCCTGCCAGAATTCAAGATGAACTCTTGGACGAAGGTTTGGTAGATTACGGTGTGATTGTGGCCGAGACCTTTCAGCCGGCTAAACTAAAGCTCATCTTCGACCGCCACGACTGCCTGTCTACAGCCGTAACGCTGAAGGGCGACGGCGACCTGGACCTCCGTGTAGTAGGGGCTATTGCCGAGACGGTGGAAGCCGACGGTGAGGACCCCGACCAGTGGGCCAGGATTGTCGAGATTTTCCGTCAGGAATCCTTGTCCGTGGTGAGCTTTACCATTACCGAGAAAGGCTACAGCATCCGTGACGGCCAAGGTAAACTCCAAGCCTATGTCGAAGACCAGATGAAAGATCCGTCTATGAAGGCGACCAACACACCCGGCCTCATTACCAAGCTTTTGGCCGAGCGTTTCGAAGCCGGCGCTTATCCTCTGACATTGGTCAGCATGGATAACTGCTCCCATAACGGTGACCTCCTGAAGGCCTCCGTTCTGGCTTACGCCAAGGCTTGGGTCGAGAACGGTTTCCTTCCCGAAGCCTTCTTAGCCTATGTAGAAGATGACACGAAGATCAGCTTCCCCTGGTCCATGATTGACAAGATTACCCCCGTAGCCGACGAAGCGGTCGGCCGACTCCTTTTAGAAAAAGGCTATCAAGATATTCACGGCGAAGACATGGGAGGCCGGATCCAGCCGCCTTCTTACGCCAATGCCGAAGAGACCGAGTACCTGGTGATTGAAGACAGCTTCACCAACGGCCGCCCCTTATGGGATAAGAAAGGCATTATCTTTACCGACCGTGAGACGGTAGACCGGGTGGAAACCATGAAGGTCACCACCTGCCTTAACCCCCTCCATACGGCTTTGGCGGTTTTCGGCTGCCTCCTGGGTTATAACTACATCCACGATGAGATGAAGGATGAAGATTTATTGAATCTTATTAAGGGTATCGGCTACGTCGAGAGCCTCCCGGTGGTCGTCAACCCCGGCATCTTAGATCCCAAAGAATTTATCGACACGGTAATCGAGGTTCGTTTCCCCAATCCTTTCTTGCCCGATACGCCTCAGCGTATCGCCACCGACACCTCGCAGAAGGTCTCGGTCCGCTACGGCAAGACCCTGACTCAGTACCTGGAGCAGGCACCGGAGAAATTAAAGGACCTGGTTTACATCCCGACCGTTTTGGCCGGTTGGCTGCGTTATCTTTTGGCTGTAGACGACGAGGGTCAAGCCATGGCTGTTTCGCCCGACCCGCTTAAAGAAAGCCTGCAGGAAGAATTGGCTTCAATCAGTCTGGGGAATAACGAAGGTTCGGATGAAATCTTAAGAGCTATCCTGAGCCGTCCGGCCCTCTTCGGCGTGGACTTGGCCCAATGCGGTCTCATCGATAAGATTATCGAGATTTTCCATGAGATGAACGAAGGTCCCGGCAAAGTCAGGGCCTATCTGGAAAAACTCCCCCGAGTCGAATAAGGCAAAAACCTGAAACATAAAGCACACACAAGAAAACAAAAACCAAGAAGTGAAAGGAAGGAACACATTATGAAAATGACCTTTAGATGGTATGGTGAGGGCAATGATCAGGTCTCACTGGAGTACATTAAGCAAATCCCCGGCATGTCGGGCATTATGGGTCTTTTGGACCAGTATGCAGCAGGCGAAGTTTGGCCGGAAGATGTCATCCGTGACTACGTGGCCCATGTCAATGCCAACGGTCTCGAGTGCGAAGTCATAGAGTCGGTTAATGTCCACGAAGATATCAAGTTGGGACTTCCTTCCAGGGACAAGTATATCGAGAACTACAAGACCACCATTAGAAATTTGGCCAAATACGGCATCAAGGTTGTCATTTACAACTTCATGCCGGTTTTCGACTGGCTCAAAACCGACCTGGGCAAGGCTTTGGCCGACGGGTCGACCACGCTTTACTATAACGAAGAAGATATCAAGGGCATGACGCCTCAGGATATCGTCAAGGCTACGGCTGAGAAGTCCGGCGGCTATACACTCCCCGGTTGGGAAGCCGACCGCTTGAGTGAGCTGGATAAGACTTTGGAACTTTACAAGGATGTGGACGAGGCCAAACTTCTGGAAAACTACAAATACTTCTTGGAGCAGGTCGTGCCGGTTTGTGAAGAAGTCGGTGTCCGCCTGGCCGTCCATCCCGACGATCCCGCCTGGCCGGTTTTCGGAATTCCCAGAATTACCCATACCGTAGAGCAGTTCGATAAGGTTTTGGACTTGGTAGACAGTCCTGCCAACTCGCTTTGCCTTTGCACCGGTTCTTTGGGATCCAACCCCGACAACGACGTTCCCGCTGCTATCCGCCACTTCGGCGAGAGAGGCCGGATTGCCGCCTTGCATGTTCGTAACGTCAAGTATTTGGGTGAACGCGAATTCTACGAGGCTGCCCACCTGACATCCGCCGGCAGCTTAGACATGTACGAAATCATGAAGGCTGTCTACGACACCTGTCCCGATGCCTACATTAGACCCGACCACGGCCGTATGATTTGGGGCGAGAAGGGCCGCGCCGGTTACGGACTTTACGACAGAGCCTTGGGTGCGACTTATCTGAACGGGCTTTGGGAAGCCATCGTTAAGAATGCTAAGCAATAAAAGAACATACATATAAACAAACGCATATAGGAGGTAGAGAAGCATGTATGAAATTTTAGAAGGTCACGGCGTAGTGCCGGTAATTAAGTTTAACGATCCGTCCGAGGCACTGCCCTTGGCAGATGCTTTGGCCAAAGGTGGAATCCGCATTATGGAAATCACCTTTAGAAGTGATGCGGCCGAAGAAGCCATTCGCCTGGTTTCGGAAGAGCGCCCCGATATCCTGGTCGGTGCGGGCACGGTTACCAATGTGGATGAATTGAGAAGAGCAGCTAAAGCGGGCGCTAAATTTATCGTATCCCCCGGCTTCAGCGCAGAAGTTGTCCGTGAGGGTTTGGACTTAGGCCTCATCATGCTGCCCGGCGTCATCACTCCGTCTGAAGTGATTGCTGCTAAGAACATGGGATTGACCGTCCTCAAGTTCTTCCCGGCTTCGGCCTTTAACGCCATGGCTACGATTAAGTCTTATGCCTCGGTCTTTGCCGATATCAAGTTCATGCCGACCGGCGGTGTCAGCCAGGACAACATGAAAGACTTCCTGGCCATGAAGAATATCTTCGCCATCGGCGGTTCTTGGATGGTCTCGGGCAATCTGATCAAAGAGCAAAATTGGGATGAAATTACCCGTCTGAGCCAAGAGGCTACGGATGCATACCACGAGGTAAGAGGCTAAGCAAAGCCTCAGCGCCCGGATAAGAAAGAAAATTAACATAACAAAAAGGAGATATTGAGACATGAATTTAAAGTTGAGACCTAGAGAAGAGTGTAAGTACGATGCGATTTCCCTGGGGGAGGTTATGCTCCGTTTAGATCCGGGCGAAGGCCGGGTCCGTAACGCTCGTCAATTCACGGCTTGGGAAGGCGGCGGTGAGTACAACGTAACCCGCGGCCTTAGAAGGTGCTTCGGCCTCAGAACGGCTGTGGTGACTGCCTTTGCCAAAAACGACGTCGGCTATCTCTTGGAAGACATGGTCCTCCAAGGCGGCGTTTCGACCGAGTATATCCAGTGGTTTGATTACGACGGCATTGGCCGTTCTTGCCGTAACGGCCTGAACTTTACCGAGCGCGGCTTCGGGGTTCGCGGTGCTATCGGTATTTCCGACAGAGCCAATACCGCGGTAAGTCAGCTCAAGCCCGGCATGATTGACTGGGAGAAAATCTTCGGCCAGGACGGTGTCAGATGGTTCCACACCGGCGGTATTTTTGCAGCCCTGTCCCCCACAACGGCCGAAGTGGTTCTGGAAGCCGTTAAGGTGGCCAAAAAATACGGCACCATCACTTCTTACGACCTGAACTATCGTCCTTCTCTCTGGGATGGCATCGGCGGCAAGGAGAAGTGCCAGGAAATTAACAAGCAAATCGCACCTTATATCGATGTCATGATCGGTAACGAAGAAGACTTCGGTGCCTGCTTGGGCTTTGATACCGGTTCTAGCCTGGACAAGCTGAACCTGGACGGCTACAAGGCCATGCTCCATGAAGTATCCGAGACCTACCCCAACTTCATCGCTATCGGTAACACCTTGCGTGAAGTCCACTCCGCATCCGATAACGACTGGTCGGCTTTCTGCTATTGCGATGGCGAAATTTACAAGGCCAAGCAATATGATCATTTGGAAATCTTAGACCGTGTCGGCGGCGGTGACTCCTTTGCTTCCGGCCTCATTTACGGCCTCATGGAAACCGGTGATCCGGAATTGGCCGTGAATTACGGTGCGGCCCACGGCGCCCTGGCCATGACCACGGCCGGCGATACCTCGACCGCTCGCAAGGAAGAAGTCGAACACCTCATGGGTGGCGGATCGGCCAGAGTTGCCAGATAAGTTAAGGATCAGAGTTATATGTAGTTTCACCCCCTTTACAATCCAAGCGTAAAGGGGGTATTTTGTTTTACTAAGAGGAAACATGTAAGCATTTTTAAAGACTATTCAAAATGAACTCAATACTCTTATCAATCAGATAGATAAGAAAAGCATCGAAGAAGCAGCCGATTTGATTCTGGAGGCCAAGGCGAATAAGAATCGCCTGCACTTTGCCGGTATCGGCAAGCCGTCTTATGTAGCGGGCTACGCCGCTTCTTTAATCTCTTCGACCGGAACACCGGCCTATGTCCTGGACGGAACCGAAGCCGTACACGGTTCTTCCGGCCAGCTGGTCCCGGGAGATGTGGTCGTCTGCATCTCCAACAGCGGAGAGACAGCAGAACTTCTGGCAACCGCCCATGCCATCGAAAACAACGGCGCCAAACTCATCGCCATCACATCCAAGCCCGAATCGACCCTGGCAAAAATGGCTCA
>CAYFQG010000002.1:104629-106470 GCA_964345295.1 uncultured Oscillospiraceae bacterium
TTTAATAGAAAAATTTTAATCGTAAAAGGAGCTAAATTATACGTTAACTTGTATTGTTTAGCTTCTTCATTATTTTTTCGCATTTCTAAGTTGTTAGAAGAAATAAAATATGCTGATGAATATAGGAATTAAAAACAAACAGATTCTATAATAATATCGTTAAAATATTTATTATTTCTGCTTCTTGTGCTTTTTGTAGATTCTAATAAGAAGAATTTTTTTGCTCTTTAGACATTACGATGAAAAATATGGATTGAAAACAAATTATTAACTTTTATAATGGAGATTGAAAACAAATTATTAACCTAATATAATGAGTATATAAGTTTAGAGTGAATCTAAATTATGGTTGAAAGGTAGATATGCAAATGTATTGATGGATAAGTAGAGGGAGGAATTATTATGAAAAAGAACGTAACGTCAAGAAGGCATAAGTTCCTTGGCGTATTTTTGGCATTGGTCATGCTTAGTTCACAGGTAAGTGGATTTACAGCGGTTGCTTCTGAAGTTGAGCAAGCGAGGGAGGAAACAGCTGTTTCACAAACGAATTCAGAAGTGGAGCAAGCCGAAGAAGTGGGGGCCCTATCGGTATCGGAGCCTGAAGAGTCCGAACCTGAGATGGGTCTTTTTAGTATCATTCAACCGGCGGTAGACACCCACACCTATGTCTTCAAGGTTGATGGAGAAACAGTGTCAACCCAAATTCTAAAAGATGAAGAAAAGCTGATTGAACCCGAATCCCCTGTTAAAGACGGTTATAAGTTTACAGGTTGGTTCATAGATGAGGACAAGCTGAATTTTTCCGAGCCTGTAAAAGTTAGTGAAACTTCTGAGATTGAGGTTGATGCTAGATTTGAAGAGGCTGTAAGCGTACAGTTTGTTTATGGTGAGCAAGTCCTAACAACAAAGACTATAAAAAAGGGACAGACCGTTGACGCTGAAGGTGTGCCTTTGAATATAACGGAAGACCAAAAGGCATTTAGTCACTGGTCCAAAGTTAAAGAGGGCCCTGCATTTGATTTTAATGAGTCAATTAACGAGAGTTTGACACTCTATGCTGTTCTGGTTGACGCCTGGAAGGTGAGCTTTGACTCCGATGGCGGAACTGCTATTCTGCCGAAATATGTAGAAGATGGTAAAATCCTAGGTGCACTTCCCACTCCGACGAAATCCGGTTACGAGTTTAAGGGCTGGACAGATAGTGAGGGGAATGAAGCTTCGCCTGAAATGGAAGTTTACAAGAATATGACATTGACCGCAAAGTGGGAAGCTGCAGAGGATACACATTATAAAGTTGTATATTGGCAGGAAAATGCGGAAGATGACGAATATACCTTTAAAGAAGTAGAAGAGAGAGAAGGTGTAACGGGAGCAGCTGCTGAATATGCAGCCAAAACGTATGAGGGTTTCCATTTTGGTTCAGCTGATGACGAGATGATCTCAGCTAAGGGTGATACGGTTGTAAACGTCTATTACAAGAGAAATGTACATACCTTTACAATAGAGTATTATGGGCCAGTAGGAATCTGGGGCAGATACCAATGGAAAGAACTCTCTACAACACAATTGAAATACGGTCAATCCACTGCAAAACAATATAATGCAGCAGTTGAAGAGTACCCTAATTATGCATGGTACGTAAGTCGGAAAAGCACAACAGCATATTCTGAAGCGCCTACTATGCCGAATTCTGATCTTACCGTTCACGGTAGATATGCAGGCAATACCCAATACACCATAGCCTATGTAGAGGAAGCAACAGATAAGGAAATTAAAGATAGGTTTACATTCAAAGGTAGTGATGGGCTTATTTTCAGTGTGGAGGATGGCATTGATATCCC
>CAYFQG010000002.1:106599-107242 GCA_964345295.1 uncultured Oscillospiraceae bacterium
AAAGACAAGTGGGGCACTCTGCGCCCTAATGAAGTATCAAAGATTTACTACAAGCGCAACAATTATACTCTTACCTTTAATAAGAATAACGGTGAAGAAGCCGTTCGCATACCTAATATTCCTTATGAGTCAGAGGTTAAAGATAAAGACACTACAGGCTTAGGTGAAAGTTCTACATTTGTAAAGGATGGCGTGACCTATTATTTTGCAGGTTGGTACGATAATTCCGCATGCGAAGGTACACCCTATGATTTAGCCGGTCAAACCATGCCCGCACACAACTTAGCACTTTATGCGAAGTGGACTGCAGAAAAATATACGGTTCGCTTCTACAATTCTCTTAATTCTGATGCGGAGGATACATTCCATGTAGAGGAAGATATTACCCCTCTGGATACAGTCTCTGCACCTGAGGAAGATCCTCAAGGCAAAGCAGAAGATTTTATAGGCTGGTTCTGGTACCTGGGAACGAGCTTTGTGAAGTTCGACTTCTCTACACCGATTTCAGGTAACTTTGAACTCTATCCTGTATACAAAGATCAAACAGTAAAAGTTTTCTATAATTCTAATGAGGGTGAAGGAACTGTAGAAGATAGCCAGACCTATCTGCTAGGGGGCAAGGCTACCGTCAAACTCGCCACAG
>CAYFQG010000003.1:0-36644 GCA_964345295.1 uncultured Oscillospiraceae bacterium
TTTTGCAATGCTCAAACCGGCAATATTGTATTATTAGCAGGCAAGCTCTTTAGCGGAAACGTGCATTCCATAGGCAAGTATCTCATCCCTTTGCTGGCTTTTGTGCTGGGGGTTTATATTGCGGTCCGTATCGAATTTCATTTTCAACGGTCCAAAGTTCTGGTCTGGCAGCAGGCGGTTTTATTAATCGAAATGCTTTCCATGCTGATTGCGGGTTTTCTGCCGGCCAAGCTTCATATTGTTGCCAATTCGCTCTTGTCCTTTTCTTGTGCCATGCAAGTGACCGTATTTAACCGGATGGAAGGGCTGACTTTTGCCTCAACCATGTGTATCGGAAACCTGAGGTCCGCCAGCTGGAATTGGAGCAAGTATCATCTGACCAAAGACAAGGCTTATCGCCACAGAGCTATCTCTTATTACAGCATTATTGCTATCTTCGCCCTGGGAGCCGTTTTAGGTTTCGCTGCGGCACAACTGATGGCCCTTCGTGCCATTGGGTTGGCTCCGCTATTTTTACTTGTCCCCTCCTTGCTCCTCTTTTGGGAAGAAAGAGACGAAAACGAGAGAATTTAACCTGACCTTAACTTTGGCCCCCTATATCCCTATACTATTTCTATGCTAAATATATTATAATTTTTAGCAGTAACGCCGTTTTCGAGAAAAAGGTGTAACACAGGAGGAAAGCATGAACGATAACAACAATGATCAGAATCAGAACCAGGGTCAATACCAGAACCAGTCTTACGGACAGCAGTATACGAATGATCAGAATACGTATCAGAACCAGTCTTACAGCTATCAAGACCCGTCCAGTCAGTACCAGAACCAATACTCCGGCCAAAACCAGGGACCTGTAAAGAATGCCGGGCCGGTTCAGGAGCGCAATGTTGCTATAGCCATCCTTTTAAGTATTGTGACTTGTGGTATTTACGGACTTTACTGGTTGTACAAGATTGAAGAAGACACCGCACAATTAGCCCATAAACAAGGCAACGGTGCCATGGTTGTTCTGCTTAGTGTGGTCACCTGCGGCATCTACGAATGGGTTTGGATTTACCGCTTGGCCAAAGACCGTATGTTCCCTTTGACCGGTAGGGACAATTCCATGCTTTACATTATTTTGGCGATTTTCGGCCTCCAAATTGTAAACCTGGCTTTGATTCAATCCGACATCAACCAGGTGCTGGGCGGCACGAATAATCCCGGATACTAAAGTAACGGACAGGCCCGAGTTTTTCGGTATAATAAACGCAAATGGGATTGGAAGTGTACGTCAGTCCCTATTAATTAAAAAGGAGAGAACGAATTATGAAGAGCTATGTATGTAATTTATGTGGTTATATCTACGACCCCGAAGTCGGCGATCCCGATAACGGTGTAGAAGCCGGTACCGCTTTTGCTGATGTTCCGGAAGATTGGGTTTGCCCCCTTTGCGGCGCCCCTAAAGACGAGTTCAGCGAAGTTTAATTCTTAACACAATTCGTTTAGAACTAAGAAACCTCCGGCCCGGTGGCTCGGAGGTTTTTTCATGCCTGTAATTTGTTCCTAGTCTATAGTTTTTTAGGATTCCGTAGGATTGGCCGGTGAACTTAATTTTCTTAGAAATTCGGGATAGAGGTTTGATGCTTGTTCTTTCCAAAGCTGGCAGGTTTTACGACCTATATCTTCATTGGGAAGGTCCAGCTCGATGTGAAAATATCTTTGGCCGTGCTCAATAAGAGACAAAGAGACCTGAATCTGTCCGTTGGGAAGAGGGGTCATCTGAGTCAATACGGCACGATCGTCTTTCAACTCCTGCTCTCTTTCCTGGGTAGCGCGCTCGAGATAGGCTGAGACGGGAAGGGGCAGATACATATGGAGTGTGTCCAAAACCTTCATCCCCTGAGTGGTGATGGAGTAACGTTCCGGGGCTTGACCCTGGGCGGTGCGGATGACTTCGTTTTTCCTTTGTGTGGAGGCAACGAGTTTTTCCTTGATTAGTTCGTCCAAGAGTTCGGAAAATTGAAAATAATCCATGTACATGGAGCCTACGGCTGTCTGCATGAGTTCTTGCCTTGTCAGGCTGTCTAGCTTGGCCACGATGGACAATAAGATAACCTTGCGCGTCACCTTATCGGACGCAGGGCTTGTTTGTGTCATAGGGGCACCCCTCCTTCTAAGAATCATATTCTAACGGTAAAATGCACATATATCTATGAAAAAAAAGGAAATAGGCTATAATAAAACATAATAAACCTACAGGATATTGCAAAGGAGATTGAATTATGGTGAAACTAATTGTCGGCGGTAAAGGAAGCGGGAAGACCAAGCGTTTAGTAGATGACTTGAACTTGCAGGCTCAAAACCCGGAAGCAAACATTATTTTATTGGTCCGTGGCGACCGTTTGCACGAGTATGTCAGACACCCCATTCGTGTCATCGACATGAGTGAATATCCCGTCAATAATTACGATGAGCTCTTGGCTTTTATTGCCGGCTTAGATGCAAAAGACTTTGATATTTCCCATGTTTATATTGATAGCATTTCCAAGGTGGCTAATGTAGACGATGAAGAGGCTTTGGCGAAATTCCTGCCCGCTCTGGAAGGCTTCTCTAAGGAAAAGAATTTCGAAGTCGAAATCATGTACAGTGTCGAACCGGAAAATTTAGACGAGCGTATCAAGGCTTACGTTTAAGGGATATCGTATAGATATAATTTTGTGGAATGTTAACTACAAGAGGAGATTAGTATGAGTAAATTTTGGAGCGAGTTCAAAGAGTTTATTATGCGAGGCAATGTGGTCGATATGGCCGTTGGTGTGGTTGTAGGTGCCGCCTTTAAGGGTATCGTCGACTCACTGGTTAATGACATTATTATGCCTCCTATTGGGTATTTATTGGGCGGTGTGGATTTTTCTTCGCTCAAGGTCGTCATGAAGCAGGCCATAGGTATACCCGGTGCGGAAGACTATGTGCCCGAAGTAGCTATTAATTACGGAATGTTTATTAACTCCGTTATCAGCTTCCTGATTATCGCTTTGGTGATTTTCTCAATCGTGAAGAGCCTGCAGAAGGTTAAGACAGCGCTCATTCATGAAGAAGTCGAAGAAGAGAAGGAAGAAGAGCCTCAGGGCCCGACCGAGACCGAACTCCTTCAGGCTATTTTGGAAGAGGTCCAGAAGAACAAGCACGAGTCGGTTTAGACTTTCCGGCTTAGGGCACCTATTCCCGAGCTTCAAGCCCGCCGTCTGGACAGGGCTTGGGAAAGGTGCTAAAATACCTAAGAATATGAAGCTTACTTTAAGAGAGTGGTGCGTCATCGCATCGCTCTCTCTTACGTTAAGGGCCTAAGCCCGGGAGAGAAGACATGTCGAAACTAACCGACCAAGTCCACGATTTAGTGGCACCTTTGGCTGAAGAAGAAGGCCTGGAGCTTCTGGAAGTACAGTATAAGCAGGAGCAAAAGAAGTGGTACCTACGCCTTATCATCGATAAGAGAGGCGGGATAAGCATAGACGATTGTGAGCGTTTGAGTCGCAAGGCCGATCCGGTCATAGATGAGAATGTGGACATTCGCCAATCCTATTACCTGGAAGTTCAGTCTCCGGGTCTGGACAGGCCCTTGAAGACACAAGCGGATTTCGCCCGCTATGTAGGCACCGATGTCGAGCTGACGTTTTATCAGAAGCTGGACGGCAAGAAGAAAATCCAAGGCACGCTTTTGGCCCATGACAAGGATAGCCTGACCCTGGATGTAAATGGCACCGAGCAGGCCTTCGACCTGCCCGCCGTAGCACAAGTCAAACGCGTTATTAATTTCGGCTAAGATGAAGGAGAAAGCACAAGATGAATCAAGAATTAATAGAGTCCATTCGTCTCTTATGTAAGGAGCGGGGTTTAGAGCCTCAGACTATCTTCACGGCTATTGAAGAGGCCTTGGTTGCGGCTTATAAAAGAGAGTTCAATGCCAAGTCCACCGACAATGTCCACGCCACTTTGGACCCTGATACGGGAGAGATGTCCATATATTTGGAGAAGGTCGTTGTGGAAGATTTAGAAGATCCCAACGAGGAAATTTCTCTTGCCGAAGCTCAGGCTTTGGATCCGGATTTTGAGGTGGGCGACGTTTTACAGTACGAGCTTCAGCCCGAACAGTTCGGACGTTTGGCAGCCCAGGCGGCCAAATCGGCCATCAGCCAGGCTCTGATTACAGCCGAGCGTGACCTGATTCATGAAGAGTTTTCCAGCCGTGTCGGTGAATTGGCCTCCGGTGTAGTACAGCGTAAAGACCGCCGCGAAGTCGTTGTGGATATCGGCCGTGCGGAAGCGGTTTTGACCTCCAGAGAGCAAAGCCCCTTAGATGACTATTCCTTTAACGAACGCATGATGTTTTACATTAAGCGTGTTGATGACAAGAGAGGCCGTCCGGTGGTCTATGTTTCCAGATCGCATCCGGACCTGGTCCGCAAGCTGTTCGAACAAGAGGTGCCCGAAATTGCTTCCGGCATTGTAGAGATTGTGAACTGTGTTCGTGAAGCCGGATCCAGAACGAAGATTAGTGTGGCAACCCGTGATGAGAACGTCGATCCTTTGGGCGCTTGTGTCGGCCAAAGAGGTATGCGTGTCCAAAACGTCTTGAACGAATTACGAGGTGAGAAGATTGATATTATCGAATGGGATCCGGACGAGACCATTTATATCCGTAATGCCCTGAAGCCAGCCAGTGCCAGCCGTATCCAGCTGACCGAGACCGAAGATTCCAAGCAGGCGGAGGTTGTCGTACCGGACAATCAGTTGTCTTTGGCCATCGGCAAGAACGGCCAAAATGCCCGTCTGGCAGCCCGTTTGACCGGCTGGAAGATTGATATTAAGTCCGAGAGCCAGGTCAGAGAGTCTTTAGAGGAAGCCTTCATGGCCAGATTCGATGAGGCGGCCGAAGGCTTGACCGAAGAAGCTGTGGAAGACACATCGGACAGCGCCACAGAAGAAACCGAGGCCTAAGATGTCCGGGACTAAGAAGACCCCGGAAAGGATGTGCATCGCCTGTAGAAAGATGCATGATAAGTCCGGCCTTCTGCGTCTGGTGAGACAAGAAGACCGGGTCTACTTAGATGTGACCGGCAAGGCCCAAGGCAGAGGCGCCTATGTTTGCAGAAACAAGGCTTGTATCGATAAGGCCATAGACAAGGGCGCTATCCGCCACCATCTCAAGGCCGGACCGGCCGAAGACCTTAAGACCGCCTTATATAATGAAGTAGATGCTAAGGCCTTGCGCTTAATCGGGATGGCCAACCGGGCAGGTCAGGTAACAGCCGGTATGAATGCCGTTGTTAGAGACCTGGGTCAAGGGAAGATTAAGCTACTCGTTGTCTCGGAAGATATAGGCGATAATAGTTTGAAGAAGATAGAACATGCCTCGGAAGATCAGGAGGTCCCCTTGATAACGCTAGGGACCAGCCAATCTTTGGGCAACTACACCGGGGCGGAAAAAAGATCGATTGTCGGTATTAAGGACAACAACTTTGCCCAAGCCATAGCCGGCTTACTTATAGTATAATAGCGTGGTTAAGCGCGTTAATCGGGAGGAAATGTTATATATATGGTAGATAAGAATGATGCAGGATTACGGAATGAATCCTTAGAACAAGTTAATAATGATCCACCGCAATCTGCACCATCGGACCAGGATAGTGCCACTATCAGCATGCAAGGTGTATCCGGTAAAGTTATTACCGGTAAGGTAAAGATTAAGAAGGCCAAACGTACACCTAAGCCTAAGACCGGTGATGCCGAGAAGAAGGCAGGCCGAAACGATAAAGCAGGCAAGGCGGAGACTAAGCTAACGCCTTCTCAGCCTAAACCGGCGGCAGAAACCAAGGCACCGGTTGAAAAGGAGAAGGCTGCTGAGAAGAAGGCACCCCTGTCTTCGGGTCCTCAACCTCGGAAGATTAAGTCCGGGGCGGTTGAAGCTGCCGAAAAAACCAAGGAAGAAGCTAAGACTAAGACCGAAACAGCGGAGAAAACCGTTAAACCTTCCGAGGTAAAAGAAGCCGCTTCGTCTAAGGCAGACTTGGAGACTCCTGAGACTTCTAAGAAAACCGCCGAGACTAAGGCGAAGGAAAGCGCGACTCCCCAAAAAGCAGAAGCAAAAGAGGAGACGCCGGCCAAGGACAGCTCTATCCATCCCATTGCCTCTCCGCAACCGCGTAAATTAGGTAATATTTTTGAAGCCGAGAAGAGGGCGGAAGAAAAAGCGTCTAAGGAAGAAGCTGCCGCGCTTCAAACGAATAAAGAAGATAAGGCCAAGGCTGAACCTAAGAAGGCTTCCGAAGCCGAAGCGAAGACTGAGACTAAACCGGCTGAACCTGCCGGTCCCAGAAAACTTGCTTCCGGCGGTCCGACCCCTAAGAAGATTGCTTCGGCAGGTGAAGTGGAAGGTTCTTTGGCCGCTACGGCAAGGGCGTTCGCAAAACGAAAAGAAGAAAAACAGCGCGAGAAAGAAAGACAGAAGCAAGGCCGCACCCGCTTCACGGGACGCCGCCAAGACCGTTTCTCTTCGGCACCTGTTTTTGATAAAGATAAGGACGAGGAAGAGCCTAAGTTCCGTTCCGAGTCCAGACGTAAGAAGAAGACTACACCCGGCGGTGCAGATATGCTGCCTACGAAAAATCAGGACGGGAAGAATAAGTTCCAGAAGCAGACACGCTATAGAGAATTTACTCAGAACGATTATCGTCAGAGAGATAAGCAGGATAAGTACAACGATTTACGTAAGGAACGTCAGCGCCATAAGCAGAAGCGCGAGGAGCGTCAGAACCAGCAACCGGCTGTAACCCACGTGTCCTTGCCGGAAGCTTTGACGGTTAAGGAATTTGCCGAGGCCATTTCGCGTTCGGCTGCCGATGTGATTACCAGCTTGATGCGTAACGGTGTCATGGCCACACAGAATCAGGAAGTCGACTACGATACGGCGGCTATTATCGCCGAGGAATTCGGTGTGACGACCAGCCTCTTGAAGGAAGTAAAGATTTCCGACATTATCTTCGACGACACCGAGGACGAAGAAGAGAACTTGGAGGCCAGACCTCCTGTTGTATCGGTCATGGGTCACGTTGACCACGGTAAGACGACGCTTTTGGACTACATCCGTTCCGAGCAAGTAGCCGAAGGTGAAGCCGGCGGTATTACCCAGCGTATCGGTGCTTACATGACCAAAGTGGGCGGCAGGAAGATTACTTTCCTCGATACCCCCGGACATGAGGCCTTTACGACCATGCGTGCCAGAGGTGCTCAGGCTACGGATATGGTTATCCTGGTGGTGGCAGCCGATGACGGCGTTATGCCCCAGACCATTGAGGCTATTAACCATGCCAAGGCAGCCAATACGGATATCATTGTCGCTATTAATAAGATGGATAAGCCCCATGCCAACCCCGACCGGGTCAAGCAGGAGTTAGCCGAGCATGGTCTGATTCCCGAAGAGTGGGGCGGCTCGACCATTATGGTGCCCATCTCCGCCAAGACCGGCCAGGGCGTCGAAGACCTTTTGGAAATGGTCCTTTTGAATGCCGATGTTATGGAGCTTAAGGCCGATCCTAATAAACAGGCCAAAGGTATCATCATTGAAGCCCAGCTCGATAAGAACAGAGGTCCTGTGGCCACCTTACTGGTCCAGAGAGGTACACTCCACCAAGGCGATACCATTATCGCCGATACGGTTGTGGGTAACGTGCGTGCCATGGTCAATGCCAACGGCGAAGAGAACGTACCGGCCGGACCGTCTGTACCTGTAGAGGTCCTGGGCTTGCCGGAAGTACCGGAAGCCGGTTCCGTCTTCTATGTGGTTAAAGATGAGAAGATGGCCCGTGCCTATGCCGAGAAGCGTAGCGAAGAAGAGAGAGAAGAGCGGATCAACAGAGGTCCTACCGTTACCTTGGATAACCTCTTCAGTCAGATTGAAGCAGGCAAGGTCACGAACTTCAATATCATCGTTAAAGCCGACGTTGTAGGTTCCGTTGAGGCCATGAGCCAGTCCTTGCAAAAGCTCAGCAATGACGAGGTCAGGATTAATATTGTTCATGCCGCGGCCGGAGCCGTAACCGAGACCGACCTGCGTCTGGCCGAAGCATCCGATGCAACTATCATCGCCTTTAACGTCAGGCCCAATAACAAGATTATGGATATGGCCAAAGAGTTAGGCGTATCGGTTAAGTCTTACACGGTTATCTACCACGCCATTGAAGAAGTCGAAGCCGCCATGAAGGGTCTGTTGGCTCCGGTCTTCGAAGAAGTTATCGTCGGCCACGTGGACATCAGAGAAATCTTCCATGTTTCTTCTGTCGGTACCATCGGCGGTGCTTACGTTAAGGACGGCAAGATTAACAGAAATTCCGATGTCAGAGTCTTAAGAAATGACGTCATCATCCACACCGGCAAATTAGCCTCCCTGAGACGCTATGAGAACGACGTCCGTGAAGTCGTAGCCGGTTACGAATGCGGTCTGAGCTTACAAGGCTTTAATGACATGGAAATCGGTGACGTATTAGAAGTCTTCCAGATGGAAGAAGTAGAAAGAAAATAATTATTATGGCTATGTATAGACAAGCTCGGGTAGGGGACGAAATTAAGCGTATCCTGGCCCGGGCCATCCAAAACGAACTTAAAGATCCCCGTGTACCCGCCTTCACCAGTGTGACCGGTGTCGACGTGACCAGAGATTTTTCCTATGCGACCTGCCATATCAGTGTCCTGGGTACTGCCGAAGAGCAGAAGAAAGCTTTGGAAGGTTTAGAGAGCTCTAAAGGTTTTCTCAGGTCTTTGATGGCCAAAGAGCTTCGCGTCCACCAGACGCCGGAGCTGCGGTTTCAGCTGGACACGACCTACGAAGAGGGGCAGAAGATTGACCGCCTGATTGACCAGGTAATGGGTAAAGAGAAGGAAGACTAAGTGACTTCAGACGCTTTAAGCAGGCGACAAGCCGAGCTGGATTTTTTGGCACAAGACCTTTGGGCCGGTGCAAAAGATAGTCCGCTTTGTTTGATTTATCCTCATATAAGAGCTGACGGCGATGCTTACGGAGCGTCAATGGCTCTGGCTTTGGCCATGGAAAAAATCGGCTACAAGGCTGAGGTCCTCTTGGAAGAGCCCCTTATAGATCAATTTTCCTACCTGCCCGGCCAAGAGCTTCTAAAGATTTGGCCTAAATTAAAGGATTCTGAGAAAGAAGAACTTCAAACCAAGCAAGTATTGGCCATTATGGTGGACCTATCTACACCGGATCGGCTGGGTAAGCGCCGGGACCTCTATGAAAGTGCACCTAAAAGACTTATCTTGGACCACCATCTTTCGCGTTTGGAAAACGATACTCAAACCTATATTTTCCCCGATGCGGCCGCTTCTTGTGAACTCATTTACGATACCATTAAGAGCCTGGAAAAAGCGTCCAATCGGACATTACTGGACAAGGATATAGCGGTCTCGCTTTATTCGGGACTTTTGACCGATACGGGAGCCTATTCTTATAACTCGGTGACGCCCCATACCCTGGAGGTAGGGGCCGACCTGATTCGCCAAGGTATTGATTTTCCCCGCCTCAACAGTCATCTCCTGAAGGAAGTTGACTGGCAGACCTTTTATGTAGAAGGCCTTTTGAGGGCGCAGGTGCAAGAACTTATGGGCGGCAAAGTGCGCTATCTTTCGGTTACAAAAAAGATGATGCAGGATATGAAGGCCAAAGACGAGGATCTGGAGGCCATGCCGGGCGCTATGCGTGATATAAAGGGGTGTCTCTTGTCGTTGATGTTAAGAGAGACCTTGCAAGGTCAGGTTCGCGGCAATTTAAGAAGTGAAAATGACGTCGATGTCAGGCTTTTGGCCGAGAAATTCGGCGGAGGCGGCCACAAGAATGCGGCCGGTTTTACCTTGGAAGATATGACTTTGGCCCAAGCTCAAGACCCTATTTTGGCGGAAGTAGAGGCTTATCTTACCGACTATTTGGAATCGCATGCTTAGGAGTCAGCCATGGACCGGAAAGGCATTTTGCTATTAAATAAACCGGTGGGCCCGGGCTCTATGGACATGCTGAGGCGGCTCAGGACACTGACCCGGATGAAGAAAATGGGCCATGTGGGTACACTGGATCCCTTCGCCGACGGCCTTCTTCCGGTTGTTTTAGGACGGGATACGAAAATCATCCCCTATATGGAAAATTACACGAAAACCTACCGGGTGACGATTGCCATGGGGCAAGAAACCGAAACCCAGGATTTTACGGGACAGGCCTTAGGTCCCTTAAATATTCCGGAAACTTTTAGTGAGGAAAAATTCATCCGAGATCTGGAAGAAGCAGTCTCATCCATGACCGGACCGATTCTGCAGCAAACCCCTGCCTATTCGGCGGCCAAAATCCAAGGTAAGCCCATGTATGCTTATGCCCGTCAGGGAATAAAAGTCGAGGGTAAGGTCAGGCAGGTCGAAATTTTTGAGGCCAAAATATTAGATATTTCCATTAGGCCGGAACGTTTGGGCTCGAAACGGCCTTTGGACTTTTCAGAGCCTCATCCTTTATATCCCGAAGAAGTCCGAGAAGAAGGCGTTAAACCCGGTCCCGGCCTCTACCAAAGCCCCATTGAAGTGAGCTTGGACATTCATTGCTCCAAGGGGACTTACATCAGGACCTGGGCCCATGATTTGGGCGAAAAATTGGGTTTGGGAGCTTATGCTTTGCGTTTAAGACGTCTTCAAACCGGCCCCTACCGATGGGAACAAGGGATGGCCTGGTCTAAAATAAGCGACGGCTCATTGCCTCTTCCTGTCTTAGAACCTGACACAGCCAGGCCCGACCTGCCTGTGATAGAATTAGGCCCGGACGATGCTGTCAGGATTCTGCAAGGCAAGACCGTCTACAGAGATGTCAGCGTGTCCACCCTGTACCGAGCCTACTCCGGAGGGGAATTCCTGGGTCTGGTCAGACCGGGAGAAGAAAAAGGCACACTTAGGGCAGAAAGGATGTTTGCTGAGCTTGAAAACCTTAAGAATTGATTTAAGTCGGAATAAGGGTCAAGAATTTCTGGCTACGGCCAAAGGTCGCTCCATAGCCCTGGGCTATTTTGACGGTGTCCACCGCGGCCATGAAGAATTAGCCCACATGGTGGTCCAAAGAGCCCAGCTCTTGGACTTAGAACCTTGTATGTTCTCTTTTGACCGCTACCCCAAGCCCGTTCCGCCCAAGACCATACTAAATGCCGTTGTGGTAGGGCAGCCCAATCCTAATAAATACATAGCCGAGTCCCCCTTATCGCCATCGGACTATCGTTTTAAGGGTTTGATTCAAACCGATTTGCAGCGCGAACGTTATTTTTCCAAGCTGGGAATCGAGCTTTTGATTTTGCAAGAATTCAACAAGTCTTTTGCCGATATCGAGCCGGAAGTCTTTATGGAGGACATCCTTTATAAGACGCTTCGGGCCAAAGTCGTTGTCGTCGGCGAAAATTACCGTTTTTCCAAAAATCAAAGAGGCAATGTTGAGATGCTCCGAGCTTTCTGTGAGGAGAAGGGCATCGAGCTCCATGTTGTCCCGCCTGTCCTGGCCGGCGGTAAGATTGTGTCGTCCACTCGTATCCGTCAAGCCATTGAAGAAGGCGACATGGAGGAGGCCACCAGGCTTTTGGGCGATCCTTTCGCTATTCCCGGCACGGTGATAAGAGGCAATGCCATCGGTAGAACTATCGGTATACCCACCGCCAATTTCCGCATGCCCAGCGGTATGGTCCGGCCTAAGTATGGCGTTTATGTTTCCCGGACCTTAATCGGCAAGACCTATTACGACTCCATCAGCAATATCGGTTTGAGACCTACGGTTAACCACACCGACCCCCAGCCCATGGTAGAGACTTATATTTTCGACCGGAAAATCGAACTTTATGAGACCTACATCGAGGTGGAACTCTTACATTTCCTCAGGCCGGAAGTGCGCTTCCCGAGTTTTATCGCCATGTCCAAACAGATGGAAGACGACGTTGCCGAAGCCCAGGATTGGCACATGAACTCATCGGATATCTACCTTTATTCCCAGGTCAACGATATCCCCATGTACTTGTCCAGAAGCGACCGCTACAATACTTCTTATCTCCGGATGGAATTTTACCTGCCCTTAGATAAGGTCCGTTCATCGGAGTATGCGCTTTTGGCCAATGTCATTACGGCCGTCTCCAACGAATACCCGACCAGGCCCGAGCTTAAGCGTTTCCTGGACGACCATTACGGGACCAAGATTCACATCGACTATGCCGCAATTAATAACATGCAAAAACTTTCCTTTACCCTGTCCTCGGTTCACACCGGCATGGACGGCACCCACCCTTTTGAGGAGAGTTATGACCTTCTTTTGGACATGATTTTGCATCCGGCCCGCAATGAAGCAGGCGATTTCCTACCGCAGATTTTTGAAACCGAGAAGCAGAACCACATGATGCATGTAAGGGCCAAAGAAAACATCTCGGCCTCCAGAATCTACAGAAATGCCATGGCCTATTTGTCGCCCGACGGTAACCAGTGGGTCGACCCCATGGGAAACTACGACGTTTTAAGCGAAATTACGCAAGAAGACCTGAAGGAAGCCTGGCTCAGGCTCATTACCGAAAGCCAAATGCGGGTCTTCGTGGGCGGCAAGATGGAAGACACCAGGCTGGCCGACCGGATTTTAAATCGCTTGGAAGCCTTCCCCAGAAGGAGAGATTCTGTTTGGCTCATTCCGGGTAAGTTCCCTGAGATTATGCATTTCGGTAAGCCCAGAAAGATGCAAGAAAAGCTTCCCATAGAAAAAGCCCAGCTTATCCTATTCTTTAATAATCTGCCGCCTTACACGTCCATGGAATGTGTAACGGCCCGTATCCTTAACAATATCCTGGGCCAGGACCACCGAGGTCTCTTGTCGCAGGGGATTTTGGAAGACTTGGGTCAAGCTTATGTGGTCGAGAGCCGTTACGATGCTTTCCTTCAGTGTATCAGCCTCAGCGTTGAGTTGGAGGATGTCGATGCAAAGGATGTTTACGAAAGTATCATGGCCCATCTGAGTCAAATTCGAGACGGCAAGTTAGATGACGCTGTTTTTAGAAGTGCCATGCGGGCCAACCACAACCGCCTTTTACAGATCCGGGACGACCGTAGCTTGTCTTTGGACTTGAACAGCCTGGAACTTCTGAGCGGACGGAAGTTTATAGGGGAAAATGCCGACTACATTGCCTCCAGTGTGGAGAAGGATAAGGTTTTGGAATTGGCCAAAAAATTAGAATTGCAATTGGCCTACCTGGCCTTGCCGGAAAACAGCCCGGTTACCTTATGGGAGGTAGAGGACCATGCCTGATCAGATCTCCATGATTCGCTACGACCGCAAAGATAGGGTGACCGGTGAAATTGTGCGCTTCTACCAGCACCCCACGGGTTTTCGTATCGACTTCGTTCCTAAAAGAGCTTACAGCAATAAATTTGCCGGCCTGGTCGTCCCCTTCGGTGCGGACCAGCTATCTTATACCGATCGGACCTCCGGTGAGCCGGTCGATATTTTGGCCGGTACGCCTTTTTTCTTAAAAGAAGCCCTTTTACACATGGATGGGCAAAAAGAGACCCTGGGCCGTTTGGCCGATATGGGTATCCAGATTGAAGGACGGGTGCACAGAACCTATACAACCTATTCTTTCAGTACAGTAGATGACTTTGAAGAGGGGGTTTTGGGTCTCTTATCTTTAATCCTGGAAGGCGTCCTCACGACGGATTCGGTGGAGCTCGAGAGAGACAGGCTTCGTACCGACTTGCTTCTGGAAGAAGAGGTCTTAACCGAGGTCGGCCAGGAGGTTTTATTAAGGGGCATGTACGAGAACCGGGCTATTTATTTGCCCGAAGAAGGTCCTTTGGAAAACATCATGCAAATTGACCGAACCTCCTTGGAAAATTATTACCGAAATGCCTACCATCCCCGCGCCATGACCCTGGTTATAGTCGGAAGCTTTGACGGCGAGAAGGAACAAGCGCTAATCGACCGTATCAAAACTTTTTTAGATGCCTTGTACCGAGATTATTTTAATGGCCAGTCTAAGGCGAATAGGACCGGCCCCATGTTCAAATTTCCGTCGGATTACGGCAAAGCGCCGGTTTTGGCCAAGCAACGTTTAGAGCTGCCTTCTAAGGTATCGGCATTTTATTTGGGTTACAAAAAGCCCTATCCCGAAGGGGCCAAATCCTACGGGGGCAGAGAACTGGTTTATGCCCGATTGGCCGGTGCCTTGGTCACGGAAATGCTTATTGGTGAGGGTTCTAATTGTTTTGAAGAATTCTATGAGCAGGGCTTAATCGATGAGTCCTTGTCCATTCACTACTATGTAGAACAAGGTTACAGCCACCTCGTTATTCGCGGTGACTCCAAGCAGGAAGAACGAGCGGCAGAGCTTTTGGCCGACCGCTTAGAAGAATATATCCGCTTGGGTGCTTACGAAGAAAAAAGGATGCAGGAGATTAGCCGAGCCAAGATGGGCGTCTTTTTAAGACAAATGGACGATGTGAAGACCCTGGGGGCCATGGTGGCCAATCTCAGAAGTTACCGTTTGGAGTTTTCGGACTATGCGTCCTTGTTTAATCAGATTACAGGTCGAGACCTGGTCGAGGAATTGTCTTTTGTGAAAGAAGAAAACCGTGTCCTGGTCTTGGTTCACGGACATGACAAGAGATAGATAGGATAAAAATATGGATTATGATTATTTAGTCAATTTTCCCGGTTTGGGTATTGAGAATTTAAAAATAAGCCGGGTGGCCTTCAGTGTTTTCGGCGTGGATGTCTATTGGTATGGGCTGATTATCGCTATCGCTGCTTTTTTGAGCTTGTTTTTGGCCACGCGTCAAGCGAAGAAGTTTAACATAGACGAAGACTTTGTCTTAGACAATTTCCTGGTTATCCTCATCACTTTGATTATAGGGGCCAGACTTTACTATGTTATTTTCTCCTGGGACCTCTACAAGGATAATCCAATCAAAATTTTCGATATAAGAGAAGGCGGTCTGGCCTTTTACGGCGGTGTCATCGGAGCCATCTTGGGTATATTGATTTTCCACAAAATTAAGAAGCGCCATGTCGAGCCTTTCTTAGACTTCATAGTCGTCTATGTGCCTTTGGCCCAGGGAATCGGAAGAATCGGCAACTTTATTAACCAGGAAGCCTTCGGCACCAATACCGCTCTGCCTTGGGGCATGATCAGTAACGGTACGACGGCATATTTAAATGCCTATCCCGAATTAGGACAAAACCCCAACCTTCCCGTTCACCCCACCTTCCTCTACGAGCTTATCGGTAATTTGATTTTGTTCTTTATCCTGCTTCAAGTCCGTAAACGCACGAAGATACCTTTCGGTACCGTGGCATCCTACTGCCTGGGCTACGGCCTGATTCGCTTCTTTGTGGAGGGTATCCGTACCGACTCGCTTTATATCGGCAATACCGGTATCAGAGCCTCGCAACTTTTGTCGCTTCTGATTGCCATAGGTGCCGTGCTCTATCTTTTCTTAATGCGTCATAAGAAGAAGCAAGCTGTTCGAATGGAAGAAGACAAGCTTTTCGAATCGGCCGGCATTGATACAGAGTCTGAAGAAGACAAATAATAGACCCACTTCCTACCCCTAAAATTTTATAATTTGCAGAATACTGTAAAGTCAGGTCCCTGCTCCGGTTTTTAGCCGGAAAGCGGGGACTTTCTTCTTGCCTGAAAAGGTCAACCTGGTTACAATAGGAACACAGTGGTTTAAAGTGGTAGATATGAGGGGAGAAGTGGTGGATTAATGGCTAGATATACCCACGTAATTGATGCCAAAGGCCGTATGGTCCTGCCGGCTAAGCTACGTGAGACTATGGGTAAGATTTTGTATATCACCCACAGTCTGGATCGGGGCTTTCTGGTCCTTTACTCTGCCCACAATTTCGCCTCGGTCCGAGACCAATTGGAAGCCTTGCCGGGTACCGACCCGATTGCCAGACGTCTCAGACGCGAGATTATAGGTGAAGCCCTCATGGTGACGGCTGACGGCCAAGGCCGTTTAGCCTTTAGCCAGGAACTTTGGGACCACATCGAAGTGAATCCGGGAGACAGTGTCTGTTTAATCGACATGGGGTCCAGCGTGCAGATTTGCGGCCTGGACTTCTACAAGGCCAGCCTGGAAGAAGAAGCGCCGTTAGATGAATTAGTCTTAGACCAATATGAGATTAAGGGCATCCTATGAGTGAGCTGAGTTTTTACCATACATCTATATTGTTGGAAGAAACGGTGGAAGCTTTGCGGATCAAAGCGGACGGCCTATATGTGGACGGAACTTTGGGAGGCGGAGGCCACAGCAGTAAGATTCTGGAGAGCTTAGGACCCGAGGCTTGCCTCTTGGGCCTGGATAAGGATCAAGATGCCTTGTCTTATGCCGGCCGGAGATTAGATAGAGTCGGAACCAAGGCTCAAATAAAGCTGGTACAGTCGGATTATGCCGACTTTCCTAAGGTTTTGGAAGATTTACATTTAGGACCGGTGGACGGCTTTCTCTTAGATTTGGGCGTGTCTTCCTGGCAGCTCGATCAGGGAGAAAGAGGTTTTTCCTACCGTAATGACGGCCCCTTGGATATGCGGATGGACCAAAGCCATGGCGAGTCCGTGAAGGACTTTTTAGCCCGGACCGACCGGAAAACCTTGAGTCAGATTCTTAGGGACTTCGGTGAAGAGCGTTTCCATGATCGGATTGCCCGCGCTATTTTAGCCTACCGAGATGAGTCGGGGCCAATAGAAACGACCGGCCAATTAGCCGATATCGTTGTAAGAGCTATGCCGGCCTCATCCAGACGGGAGAAAGGCCACCCGGCCAAAAGAACCTTTCAAGCACTACGTATTTACATCAATGACGAGCTAGGTGCCTTGAGAACTTTTTTAGACGAAATACTGACTTACCTGAAACCGGGCGGTGTTTTGGCCATCATCAGCTTCCACTCCTTGGAAGACCGGATGGTGAAACAGGCTTACCGGCTATGGGAAAACCCTTGCCAGTGTCCGCCGAACCTGCCTTGTACCTGCGGTCAAACACCGTGGGGCAAAGAGATTCCCAGAGGCGGCATTGTCCCTTGGGCGGAGGAGATGGCAGAAAATCCTCGAGCCAAGTCCGCCCGCTTACGTGTATTCGTAAGAAATGAAGACAGGAAGGAATAATTATGGCCCATAAAATTTTTTATGTGAACGATAAAGAGAAACAAGAAGAAAAGAAAAGCCCTATTTTAAGACAAGTAAGGCCCGAAGACAGAGCCGACCGGGCGTCCAAAGAAGCCAGGCAAAGACGGGCCGAATCCAAGCGTCTTATGCGTATGTCCCTGGTATTGGTGGCTTTTGTCTTTTTAGCCCTGATTTATCTACTGAACAAACAGTCTAAGGTGCTTGAAATAACAGCTGAGAATGCTAAGCTTCAGTACACTATAAATGAATTAACTAAGGAAAATGCCAAGCGTCGCGAAGCCATGTCGAAAAACTTGGATTTGGATAAGATTAGGCAGGAAGCCCAACGATTGGGTCTTAATTCGCCTAGCGAGAAGCAGGTCATAGAGGTCCCTATGGACCAGACCGACCAGTTCTTTATCCGTCTGGCTCGAGCCAACGCCCAAAGTACAAACTATGATGAGGAAGAATAAAAAACGGCCCGAAGGTCCTATCCGGAAGACGAGCCGTGAAGAATATGTAGACCGGATCAGACGCCAGACCCGCCGGGCTAAGTACGGCCTGAGGAAAAGTTTTATTCTGGTAATTATAGGGGTCCTGGCTTTTTCTGTAGCCATTACGGCCAGCCTCTATAAGATTACGGTGAAGGACCACAAGAAGTACAGTGAGATGGCAGCCAATACCCATACGGCCCGCTATCCGATTTATCCTGCCCGCGGTAATATCCGTTCGGCAGACGGCAAGGATTTGGCCATTTCCACCTTTACCTATACGGTAGGTGTGACGCCCGGTATTTTCGGACCCAGAAAGAACTCCGACTATACTCAGGCGCAAGTCGAAGAGAAGGTGGCCAAAATTCTGGATATCGACCTTCTGAAGTTCCGCCAAGATTTAAAAGAATATGAAGATGCCGCTTACATGGTGGTTAAGAAAGAAATCACCGCGGAGAAAAATGATGAACTTAATGCCTTCTTAGATGAGGCCAAGGTCTACGGTATGCGTCAGGATGCCAACCAAGCACGCTACTATCCTCAGGGTGATTTGGCGTCTACCATCGTGGGTTTTGCCAATAAAAGAGACAAGAATATCGAGGGTGTAATCGGTATTGAGTCCTACTACAACAGCCTTCTGGGCGGTAAGCCCGGCTACTATTACGGCCAGGTCGATAACTACTGGGGACAAACCTTACCCAATACCAGCCAGATTTATGTCCCGGCCGAAGACGGTTATGACTTGGAATTAACCATCCAATCCGACCTCCAGGCCAAAGCCCAGGAATTAAGCAGGCAAGCCGCCGAGGTCACCAATTCTCTGAACGGTGCGCAAATGCTGGTTTTGGATGCCAAGACCGGTGCGATTTTGGCCATGGCCGGCGATAATTACTTCGACCTCAATGACCCTATGGAAGCTCCTTATAATGTGGATCCTAAGAGCTGGGACCCTTCTAAGAAGAAGGAACAACTGGACTACCTAACCGGTACCTACTGGTATGGCAAGAGTGCTTCACAACCTTATGAGGTCGGCTCTACTTTTAAGCCTTTTGTCTTGGGCATGGCCCTGGATGAAGGGACCATCACGCCCGAATCCATTGTGTCCGATGCGTTCGTCTATATAGAAGGCTGGCCCGAAGCCATTTCCTCCTACGACGATATGAGCAAGGGCGCTATCAGTATTTCTTACGCCATCTGGGACTCCAGAAACCCGCCTTTCGTTAGAATTGCCCAGGGTTTAGGTCTGGATACCTTTTATAAGTACATCAGCCGTTTGGGCTTAAGAGAGAAGACCGGTTTGGATGTAGCCGGTGAAAATGTCGGTTTGGTCCACCAAGAACCCCAGGAAATCGATATGGCGGTTACGGCTTTCGGTGAGCAGATTACCATGACCGGATTAAGGCTTGCGACCGACTATGTCATGCTGGCCAATAACGGTGCCATGTTAAGACCTTACCTGGTCCAACGCGTGGTGGATGCCGACGGCGAAATTAAAGAAGAGCACCAGCCCGAAGTAATCCGTAATGTCTATTCCGTCGACACGGCCGAAAAAGTTCGCCAAATTATGGTGGGTGTAGGGCGTTACGGGACCGGTCAGAAACTTTATGTAACCGGTGTCGAGTCGGCATATAAGACAGGAACCTCTACCCGAAACCTCCACGGAGGCCATTCGGACGATACCGAAACCCGTAACTATGTGACCCTCATGCCGGCCGATAATCCGCGCTATGTGATTTATTCGGCCACGCACGATATTAAAAGGCAGAACGGTTGGCCTTTGGAAGCCATTCACAGGCAGATGGAAGAATACATCGCCTATCGCGATGATATGCCCTTTACTTACAAGGCCTATGACCTTAATAAGATCTTTTCGGTACGCTATACGGCGGATGCCGTGGGCCAGGATTTCGCCGAGGGCCAGAAGGAGCTGATGTGGCAAGGTATCTATCCTGTTCTAGATTCCGGACTAAAGCCCGGGAAAACAATCCAGTCGCAGTATCCGCCGGCCGGAGGCTACTGTGCCTATGATACCAGAGTCTGGGTATCGGATAAGGCCAATGCCTTGCCCGATGAGTGGACAACCATGGAAGACTTCACCGGCTTGACGCTGGAAAATGCCAAAAAACAAGCCCAACGCTTGGGTCTCAATGTGGTCTGCATGGGCGGCAACAGGGCCGGTACGGTCACCGACCAGGAAGTGTCTTACCAGGACTTGGCCGGAGGGTCTAAACCCGGCGACCTAATCCGAAAATATTCGACTGTGGTTTTGTATTTCTACGGTGATGACAATCCGGGACCCTACGAAGACGACAGTTTGACCTACGGTATGAACGACGGAACAGGAGCCCTTTACGGCTACTGATAGGAGCTAGGATGCATAAAGAGTTTAATTTACAAAACATCGCCCGGGCCTGCCGGGCTGAACTTATAGGAGACCGACCGGACCTTGTGATACAAAAGGTCGGCACCGACAGCCGTAAGGATTTGACGGAGGGGCTCTTTGTGGCCATTGTAGGCCCCAACAACAATGGCCATGACTACTTGGATCAGGCAGTGGCAAACGGAGCAGCGGCCCTTTTAATATCTGAAAAAAACCTTGTTCCTCGATACCGGAAAAAGGCGTCCTTGCTTGTGGTAGACGATACGACAGCAGCGCTGGGTCACATTGCACGCTACTACCGTGACCTGACCGGAGCCCAAGTTATTGCGGTCAGCGGTTCGGTCGGTAAAACCTCTACCAGAGATTTTATTGCCGCGGCCCTGTCGCCCTTTACAGCCGTTCATAAGACTAAAGGTAATCTTAACAACCGCTACGGCTTGGCTTATTCTCTTTTAGATATGCCCGAACATACCCCTTGGGCCGTTATTGAGCTGGGGATTGAGGGCAAAGGAGACATGAGGGACTTATCCTATAAGGCCCATCCGGACTTGGCGGTCCTGACCAATATCGGGACTTCCCATATGGAACATTTTGAAAATCGCAAGGATTTGGCAGAGGAGAAGAGGGCTATCTTATCCGATGCCCGGCCCGGTGCTCCCTTGTTTATCAATGCCGATGATCCCTATTTACTACACATCGCTCTGGAAGAAAAAGCGAATAGGCCGGTATACCTGGTCCATATGAAAGGGCAGGGTAAATATCTGAGAACCGAATTAGAGGAGGACAGTACTTTAGATTCGGCCGATTGGAAGCAGCAAAAAGAATTAAGCCGCATCTTAGCTTCTTACGACGGTCCTTATACCTACGGTGCATTTAAGTCCGGTACCGAATTTTACGCCGAAAATATTCGTAAAACCGGCCATGGACAAAGCTTTGACTTCTATATTAAAGAAGCAGGCCAAGCAGAAGGGACAAAGGTCTCCACGGTTTCTTTAAAACAAGTGAGCCTTTCGAACTGCCAAAATGCCCTCTTTGGCCTGGCCTTGACCCTGGTCTTAGGCCATGATTTAAAGCCGGCCGTAGAAGCCTTGGCGGATTTAAAGCTTACATCGGGCAGGCAGGAGGAGGTCCGTCTTAGCGCCGGCAACCTTTTGATTAACGATGCTTATAATGCCAGCCCCGAGTCGATGAAGTCCGCATTTGAATTGCTGGATGTCTTAAGCCGTGAAGGAAACTATGACGGCACCTTGGCTATTTTGGGTGGTGTCAATGAGCTGGGACCTTTGGCCCCGGCGCTTCATCTGGACATAGGTAGGGCCCTAGGGAGGGTTAAACCCGATAGGACCTGGCTGGTGGGACCCTGGGCACAGACTTTGGCCCGAGGCTTAGAAGAAACCGATCCGGATGCATCTTATAAAATTTTTGAGGACACCGAAGCGCTATTAAGCTTTATCGAAAAAGAAGCATTTTGCCGACAGCTAATCCTGGTAAAAGCGTCCAGGACCTATCATTTGGATGACGTTTGCCGGATTTTGTTAGAAAGAGGAGAAGACTTATGCAGAGCATAATTTTTATGGCCTTGTTGGCCCTGGCCGTGGGCTTTGTATTGGCGGCCTTAGCGGGGCGCAGAATCCTGCCGATTTTACGAAAGAAGCACGTCGGTCAGCAGGTTAGAGACGACGGACCCCAGTCGCACTATAAGAAGAGCGGTACGCCTACTTTCGGCGGCGCGATCTTCTTAATTCCCTTTACTATCCTTGTATTGGCTTATTTGGCCTATGACTTTTCCTGGCAAGGACTCTTATTTCTTCTCTTTGTTTTAGGCCATGCCGCCATCGGTTTTGCCGATGATTACGTCAAGGTCCGTAAGACCAAAGAAGGTCTTAACCCCAAGCAGAAAACGGTCCTCCTGGTCGCCTTACAAACGCTCTTTATTATTCTTTACCTATTTGTACTTAAGGATAAGATTCTCTTTGTGCTGCCCTTTAAGCTGGGCACCTGGGAGATTCAAGGCGGCTGGAAGATTCTCTACGGCCTCTTCTTACTTTTCTATTTTTATGCCTGCACCAATGCCGTCAATATTACGGACGGTGTTGATGGCCTGGCCTCTACGGTCAGTGCGGTCGTGCTCGCTTTCTTAGGTATAACGGCTATTTTTGTCCACTATCGGGGCGGTTACGGCTCTCAGAACATGAACGTTTTCGTCTCTTTTGCCTTAGCCGGCTGTCTTTTGGGCTTTCTGCTTTTCAATTGGCATAAGGCCAAAGTCTTCATGGGCGATTTCGGTTCCCTGGCTCTGGGTGCGGCTATCTCGGCTATTTTCCTTCAAGAGTACATGCCCCTGGCCTTCTTGTTAGGTGGTATTATCTACGTTATAGAAATTATGTCGGTCTTTATCCAGGTCCAATATTTCCGTCATACCGGCGGGAAGAGAATCTTTCTCATGTCCCCGATCCACCATCACTACGAACTGAAAGGCTGGGCCGAGGAAAAGATTGTTATAATATTTAGTCTGGTGACTTTAGTAGGATGCTTGCTGGCGGGCTTGGTATTTTGGCCCGGTTTCTAAAGGAGGCATAAGTGGCGAGAATTTCGAGAATAGATAATACACAAAAAAGACCCCAAACGGCTCCACTCGAAGAACGTGTCAAAGTAGCCGAAGAGCAGGACGGCCGCAGCAGGTCCCAATTTATGGGAGCGTCTCAGCGGGTAGATTTCGGCCTGGTTATCTGCCTGACCATCCTTCTGGCTTTCGGTATGGTCACACTCTTCAGTGCTTCGATGTCGGCTTCCGTATCGGGTACCGGCCAGGGAACGGCATACATCGCTCGCCAAGCTTTGGCCAACGGCTTAGGCATAGGCGTGATTTTTATCATCACGAAATTTAATATTAAGACCTTCGATCGACTGGAATTTGCCTTGATTCTTTATGTGTTCTCTCTGCTCTTATTGGGGCTTACCTATTTTACTGCGCCGATTAACGGGGCCAAACGCTGGCTTACCGTCCCTCTTTTTGGCCAATTTCAGCCGTCCGAGTTTGCCAAAGTTGTTTTGGTTTACACTTTGGCTTGCTACTTTTCCTGGCTTAACAAGCAAAGAGCCAGCGGCCGCTTCATGCGTCGCCGAGGCTTCAAAGGTGCTTACTTTGACACCTGGTTTGATATCTTCCTGCCCATGTGTATCACCATGATTCCCGCCGTCATCACCCTGGGTCAGCCGCACTTCTCCGGTATGATCATTATTGTAGCGGTCGGCTTTGTCTGCCTTCTGGCGGCCGGCATTCCGATTCGAAACTGGTTCGTCGCTATAGGAACGGGCCTGGTTCTTATTTTGGCCTTGCTTTTCATCTTGACAATCAGTGATCCTATCTTGCCTCAGGGAATCAAAGATAATTTCGCCCACGTTGAGACCCGTTTGGATATTTTTACCGGCAACGGAGAGGCTTCCGAAGCCGCTATTTATCAGTCACGCCAGTCCCTTATTGCCATGGGGTCCGGCGGCACTTTCGGTGTGGGTTTGGGCCAGGGTAAGCAGAAAAATAACTATCTGCCCGAGGGTCACAACGACTATATTTTCAGCAATATGGTTGAGGAAATCGGCTTTGTCGGCGGAATGTCCGTCTTGGTCTTGTTTTTAATCTTCTTTATTTTGGGCTTGCGTGTTACCTTTAAGGCTAACTCTATCTATGCCCAGATTGTAGCCGGAGGTATTACCTCTTTGATTGTTATCCAGGCCCTTTTGAATCTGGCCGTTAATGTCCAGGTTATACCGCCTACGGGGATTTCTCTGCCCTTCTTTAGCTACGGCGGATCGTCCAACTTATTCTTCCTGTTCGGTGTGGGCCTCTTACTCAATGTGTCTAAATACGGCACCAGCAGAAATCTTTCGCACAAGGTGAGTTGATTTATGGCAAGTTCGAAGGTGGATTTTATTTTAACGGGCGGCGGCACGGCAGGTCATATTAATCCCGCTTTGGCAGTGGGAAAGGCCATCCTGGCCGAGCAAGCGGATGCCAAAATTCTTTATTGCGGCAACAAGGAGAATCCCGAGGCGGATTTGGCCGTTAGAGCCGGCTTTGATTTCCATCATATCGATGCCGAACCCTTCGAGTTTTCCAGCCCCAGCTTCTTATGGCGGGCGGTTAGGGCCTTTTTTAAGGGCCGCAAAGAAGCCCTGGCTTTCTTAAAGGAAGTACAGCCAAAGGCAATCTTAGGCACGGGCGGCTATGTCCAGGCGCCCCTTTTGGCCGCAGCCAAGAAACTGGACATCCCCTATGTCCTTCATGAGCAAAATGCCATCCCCGGCAAGTCGGTTCGGGTCATGTCCGGCAAGGCTCAGGCGGTTTGTGTCAGTTTCGAGAACACCATGAACGATTTTCCTCGGGCCAAAAAAACCGTCTATACCGGCAATCCCGTTGATCCCATCTTTTTTGAAGACCGTAAAGAATCACTGCGTCTGGCGCAGGGCATGAATCCCAAAGAATCCTATGTCTTAGTTACGGGCGGTAGCCAGGGGGCGCTTTCGATTAATACAGCCATCTTGAACCTGGTCAGCTCTTTGGCGACCAGGCCGGCCTTAAAGCCATATAAGATTCACCTGGTCACCGGAACACGCTATTACGATGAATTCAAAGAAAAGTTTAAGCCCTATATGAAACAGGTACCAATCAAGCTGTCTTCTTATGTCTATGATATGGCCGACCAGATGGCCATGGCCGATGTGGTCATTGCCCGAGCGGGTGCCGGAACCTGTTCGGAATTGGCTGCTCTTCATAAGCCCAGTATTTTGGTGCCCTATCCTTATGCCAAAGGCGACCATCAGCGCTTTAATGCGGAGACTCTGGTAGATAGGGGAGCTGCCATGCTCATTCCCGACCAGGACCTGGACGCCGAAAGCCTCCGCCACACCCTGGATGACCTCTTTAATGATGAGACCAAGCTCTATCAGATGGGCCAAAATGCCGGAAGCTTGGCACAAAAAGAAGCAGCCGCTAAAATTGCCCGCGAAGTCTTTTTATGCACTAAGCGAAAGGATGATAAGTAATGCCAAACCCAACGCCTGCCAAACACCATAAGAAGAAAAAACACAAGGGGATGATAGCCTTCCTTATTATTCTTATCCTGGGCCTCTTAGTTATCCTGGTGGCACTTTTGCCGCAGTTTTACATAAGGCGCGTCGAAATCAAAGGTAATAAAGTCCTAACCGACCGAGAGATTGCCGATAGGACCGGTATCGAGGAGGGTAAGCATCTGTTTTATTACGTCTCCGGTAGTGCTAAAGACTACTTGACCCTTCGCTACGGTAAAATCGAAGACGACTTACTTCTGGCCTATCCTTATATAGAAGATATTAAAGTCACGGCAGACATTCCCTATCAGGTTTCAATTGAGCTCAAAGAAAGACAGGAAGCACTTTTTATTGAAGCTAAGGACGCTTATATCATTGTCGATAAGAACGGTCTTATATTACAAAAGGCTCCCAAGTCGCTTGAGGCCAGAGCACCCGTTGTCCGAGGCATCATTGTTCCCGACGATAAGATTCCCGGCCAAAGCCTGTCCGAAGATAATTTGAGACAGGTTGAAAGGGTTTTGGATACCATAGAGCAGATTAAAAGCCAGGATAGCGTCGAGGTGAGGACCAGAGACTTACTGGACCAGATCAATTATTTCTTTCCCTACTCGGCCGGTTCTATGTATCTGGAAGTTCAGGTAAATGAGAAAGACAAGGTCCTGGTAAAGTTAGACCCTACCCGCGCTATGCGCGATAAATTGGCCTGGCTTAAGAACGCCTTAAAACAAGACGTCTTAGGCGGTCTAGGTGACGGTATCCTGGACTTGACCGGCACAAACAATGTCTTTAAGCCGGACATGGTCTTACCCGAACCTTTGGCCAAAAAGGCAGAGAAAGGAGAGCCCTGATGTTAGGCCTATTAGCTATAATACTGGGCCTCATTGTAGGTCTGTTCTTGACGGTGAAAATCCCGGCGGTGGCTTTTATGTATTTGGCCCTGCTGGTTTTAACTACTTTTCATAGCCTCATTTACGGCATTAAACTCAGAACACAGCAGCGTTATACCAATCTTAAGCTAGTTTTCTACTGGCTTTGCCAGAGCCTGGTTGCCTTTTTTATGAATGCCTTAGGTGATGCCCTGGGCCTGGATTTGGCCACGGCTGTCGTCTTTATTCTGGGGGTGCAAATCTTCCTGGACCTAAATTATCTGGGACACGAATGGGCTAAACGCTGGATGAACCGCCAAAGGACGGTCCGGGTGTGGCTGCAAAAGACCGGGCAAAAACCGGAGGACTTACCCTTGGAAAATCTTACGGGAGAGATGAGCTCCAGGCAAAAACAGGTCCAAGACCTGATTGCACAGGCCAAGAAGCTCCGTATGGAGGCGGACAGCCTGCTTAACGAGGCCGATGCCATTTATGAGGCGGAAGCCATCCAGAAACTGGGAGAAATGACCGAAAAGAGTGAAGAAGAGGATAAATCTTAAAGAAAATAAAAAAATTTCCGCTAGGTACTAGCAATTATTGAAAGAATCAGCTATATTATATCGCGTAATAATTCTGTAATATTAGTGAAATATTAATGTATAAATTCAAAGGGGGACAAGACGTTGGCTGAAGCAAAGACAAACAAAGCAAATCAAGCACAAGATTTTAACAAACAAGCGGTTATTCGTGTAATCGGAATCGGCGGCGGTGGCTGTAATGCCGTGAACCGTATGATTGACACCGGTGTAAGAGGCGTCGATTTTATCGCCATCAATACCGATAATCAGGCATTGGAAAGATCCAAGGCCGAAACACGTATCCGTATCGGTGATAAGTTGACCAAGGGCCTGGGAGCCGGAGCAGATCCGGATATCGGTGCCAAGGCGGCTACCGAGTCCAGAGACGATATTTCCGGCGTTATTCGCGGAACCGACATGCTCTTTATTACGGCAGGTATGGGCGGCGGTACCGGTACCGGAGCAGCACCTATCGTTGCTCAGATTGCCCAGGACATGGGTATTTTGACCGTGGGTGTCGTGACCAAGCCTTTTCGTTTCGAAGGTGCTCAGAGAACCATTAACGCCGAGGCCGGTATTGAAGAGTTGTCCAAATATGTGGACTCTTTGATTTTGGTGCCCAACGATAAGCTTCTGGATATTGCCGATGAAGATACGACCGTAGACCAGGCTTTTGCCATGGCCGACCATGTACTCCGTTACGGTATTACCGGTATTTCCGACTTGGTTACGGTTCCCGGTTTGATCAACCTCGATATGGCCGACGTGCGTCGTGTTATGACAGATGCCGGTATTTGCCATATGGGTATCGGTAGAGCCCAGGGCCCCGACCGTGTTGAAGATGCTATTGATGAAGCCATCCACAGCCCCCTGTTGGATACATCTATCGACGGTGCTCAGCGCCTGATCATCAACTTCACCGGTTCCAGCATGAAGATTCGTGAAGTATCCGAGGCTGCCAGCCTGGTTCGCGACTCCGCTTCGCCTACAGCCGATATTATTCTGGGTGCCGTTTTGGATGACAGCATGGATGACGAGATTATGATTACCGTTATCGCCTCCGGCTTCTCTGACAGACCCGGCATGGATGATGCCTACGATGACGACCAGGTAGACCAGCCGGAAAAACTGCCTTTGTTTAATACCAAGCAGACGGCTACCAATGAGCGTCCGGCCCGTAAGCCCAAGTTCCAACCGGATTTTTTAGATCAGGAGACCCAGTCTTCGCCTAATTCTTCCAGCTTTACGAACAGTGCCGACTACCAACCTAACTACTATTCCGACAGGATTCAGAATTCGGACTTTGACAGACCGCAGGCTCCCGCCCGTGATCCTTACGAAGCCCGTCACGACAGACCTTATTATGACGACAGAGCAGATCAGCAACGTCCTTCCTACAGACAGGAAAGACAAGACCTCTATATGCCCCCTCGTTATGATGAAGAGCCCAGAGAGGAAAGAAGACAGACACGTCCGACCGATAACTGGGCCGGCGCAGACAAGAGAGACAGCCGCGATAACCGTGATGACAGAAAGTCTTCCGATTCCGATCAAGGTCAGGCCAAAAAAGCAGGTAGGATTTTACCCTGGCTTTTCAACGACAATGACTAAAGTCTAGAGAGAAATTTAAAGACAAATGAAGTGTCCTTATTGCAATTGTAATGATGACAGAGTAGTGGATTCCCGTCCTGCCGAGGACGGGTCTGCTATTAGACGCCGCCGAGAATGCCTCAAGTGCGGCGTTCGTTTTACAACTTATGAGAAAATCGAGAAACCGCCGCTCTTGGTAATCAAGAGGGACGGGACCCGAGAGCTCTTTGACTCCAACAAGCTTTTGGAAGGTATTGTAAAGGCTTGCATGAAAAGGCCGGTCAGTACCGAAGTAATGGAGAAGCTTGTTTCGGATATCGAAGAGAAGTGTCGTTCCTCTTTGGAGAAAGAAGTGAGCAGTGCTAAACTAGGGGACATGGTCATGGACGGTCTGAAGGAAATAGACGACGTGGCCTATGTCCGTTTTGCGTCGGTATACCGCGAGTTTAAGGACGTAGAAGAATTTATGAAAGAGTTAGAAGGCCTGCAGGCTTCTCAGAACAAGAAAAAAACGAGAACACAGAAGCCTAAGTCGGCTCAAGGAGGACAAGATGGCAGCCAAGAAGATTTTGATTGTAGACGACGACCGTAGCATCAGCGAACTCGTCAGCCTTTATTTTACGAAAGAAGGTTATGAGCTTTCGGCTTGCTATGACGGATCGGAGGCCCTGGATGCCTTCCACAGTTTTGAGCCCGACCTCATCCTCTTAGACCTCATGCTGCCGGGCGTGGACGGCTATGATATTTGCCGTGAAATTCGCAAAGAGTCTCAGGTGCCCATCATCATGCTGACCGCCAGAGGCGATACCTTGGATAAGGTTGTAGGCTTGGAGTTGGGAGCTGACGACTACGTACAAAAGCCCTTTGATGCCAAAGAGCTAGTCGCCCGCGTAAAGGCTGTTTTAAGACGTGCCCAGTGCCCCCAACCCACCTTGCAAGATAATAAAGAACGGGTGGAACATGAGGGCCTTATCGTAGACAAGGGTTCTTACACCGTCGAGATCGGCGGGAAGACTATAGAGATGCCGCCCAAGGAATTAGAACTGCTCTTCTTCCTGGCCTCCAATCCGGACCGGGTTTTTACCAGAGAGCAGCTACTGGGCCATGTTTGGGGTTACGATTTCTTCGGTGAATCCAGGACTGTAGACGTACACATCAAGCGCATAAGAGAGAAAATAGACGACTTGGGTATCGATTTACCCTGGTCTATTAAGACCGTCTGGGGTGTGGGCTATAAGTTCGAAACCGAATCGGAATGATTTTCCGTAAGCATAAAGCAAAATCAAAGGCCAAGGCGACCAATTCGACCAACTATTACAACATGCTGATAGTGGGTACGCTTGTCTTGGCCTTTTTATTAATTGCCCTGGTTTATCTGAAGATTTTAAACGATTCTTTGGTCAGTGAAAAACTGTCCGAAATGGACCGGATGACTTTGGCCATACAAGAAGACCTGGCCGAGTCCTCGTCTTTTCAAAACTCGGGCCAACTGAGTCGGGCCGATGAGCAGATTCTAAAAGCCATGGGCAAGGGATCCGATATGTTGATTTGGCTGGTGAAGCCCTCGGGAAAGTTCGTCTATATGAATCACCTGCCCGAAGAAGCCGTCCACAGCATCATCTATAAGTCCAATGACGGTTATTATCTACAAAACAGCCACCTCATTAACGAAGGCTTGGAACGGGGCGTGACCTTAAGCGGAGGCAACTTTTTCGGTGTCTTCTCCGAAGACTCAGGTCACTGGTTGACCCAAGTTCGCCCGGTTTACGACCATAACGGACGTTTTTCGGCCTATCTGAGTATCCACTATTCCTTAAATTCCCTGTCCCTATCCGACACCAATGTGATCTTAGGCCTGGCGGTTATGCTCCTCATGGGTATTTTAGTAGGCGTGGTTATTATTAAGGGCTACGTCAGCCGGGTCACCCGTCCTATAGATCTCTTGGCAGAAGCGGCCAACCGGGTCGGCCAGGGGGACTTATCTTACCGCATCCAGGTAGACCATGCCGATGATGTCATCATGGGCCAAAGTCACAGCAACGACGACTGGATGAATCTCATCTTGACCTTTAACCGCATGATCGATCAAATCGAGCAACAAAATCTGGAACAAAGGGACTTTGTCGCCTCCATCTCGCATGATTTGAGGACGCCTCTGACTTCTATATCGGGCTTTATCACGGCTATATTAGACGGGACCATCCCGCCCGAGAAACAAACCCATTATTTGGAAACCGTCCAGGAAGAAACCAAGCGCCTGACCTCCCTGGTCCAAGATATGAATACGACTATTCGCCTGGAAAATAACCAGGAAAATATGGCCAAAGAAAATTTTAACATCAATGCTCTCATCCATAAGGTTATCGAATCGCTCCGGGTTCTGTTGGATGAAAAAAATATCCAGGTCCAAACCAACTTTAAGGATCCCGAGAAGAATGAACGCCTGGTCTACGCCGACCCCAAGCAAATCGAGCGCGTTCTTTATAATTTGATTTCCAACGCCATTGAGTTTTTAAGTCAGGACGGTATTATTTTAGTAACCACCCGGACCCAGGGTTCTAATCTTCTGATCACGGTTGAAGATAACGGCCCCGGTATTAGGCCCGAGGATTTGCCCTATGTCTTTGATCGTTTTTATAAGTCGGACAAGTCCAGAACCGGGCGCAAAGGCTCCGGCCTGGGTTTATATATTTGTAAGAAAATACTCCAGAGCCACGGCCAGTCTATTTATGCCGGCCGATCCGACCTGGGTGGGGCCAAATTCGAATTTACCTTGGCTTTGGGAAAATAGGAAGTAGGTTGAAGTGACCGATTGGATGACCAAAAGACGGCCCTACGGCAAACGCCAGGCCCGCATGATTATAGACAGACTTATTGGCTTATACGGCCTGCCGGAAACGACCTTAGACGATAAGGACGATCCTTGGCGTCTTCTGGTAGCCGCCATCCTGGCAGCCCAGTGCACCGATGAACGCGTAAACAAGGTAACGCCTTATCTCTGGGAGGCTTACCCGACCATGGAGGATATCAGCAAGGCCGGGCCAAAAGCCATAGAGCCTATTATTAAAAGTTGCGGCCTTTACCGAAACAAGGCCAAAAACATTCACCTAGCCTCACTTTATCTTTTGGAGCACCACCAAGGCCAAGTCCCTGAGACCCTGGAGGCGTTATTAGAAGTCCCCGGTGTCGGCAGGAAGATTGCCAATTTGATTCTGGGCGACAGCTTCGGCCAAGAGGCTATTGTAGTGGATACACATTGCAAGAGACTTTCTAAACGCATGGGCCTGACGGACGCCGACGACCCTTATAAAGTGGAGCAAGACCTGGTCCAAAAGGTTCCCGAGGAACATTGGACCGACTGGGGGCACTTGATGGTGACACACGGGCGAGCCGTTTGCATGGCCAGAAGCCCTCAATGTGACGCTTGTGTGGTCCAAGATATTTGCCGGGAAGGTAGGAAAGTGTGGCGGGAAAGTCAGAACAAGTAGGCGCCGGGACCGAAAGGCAGTGGGACCTGCCCGTAACGAGCCTAAAAGGCATTTCCAAAGCTAGGGCCAAGCAGCTGGAAAAGCTCGACATCACGACCCTGGGCGATTTAGCCTGCCATTTTCCCAGGCGTTATGAAGACTGGACTTCTATAAGACAGATTGCCGATTTGGAAGATGGTGAAGACGGTGTCTTTCTGGGCCGGGTTCATAAGTCGCCTACGCTTTTTCGCCAAGGTAAACGCTCCATCTTACAGACATCCTTGGTCGACCCTTCAGGGACCATTAAAGGAGTCTGGTTTAACCAACCCTACTATCAAGACAAGTTGATCCCGGGAGACATTTTTTTGTTTCGCGGCAAGATTAAAAGGCAGGGACGGACTTTCCAGGTGACGAACCCGCAGTTCGAATCCCAACCCCAAGCAATTTTCCCCGGTCCCGGAGAGGATATGGCCGAATCTTTGGCCAATACCTTTGTAAGACCGGTCTACCCCACCACCCAGGGCCTTAGCCAAAACATGTTAAGGCGCTTCGTGGACCAGGCTTTGGTCAAAGTCCGAGACGAAATCGCCGAGGTCTTGCCTCAGGAGATTAGGAAGGATATGGAGCTGGCCAGCCTGCCTTGGGCGTTTGAGCAAATCCACCACCCCGACCAATTAGCCAATTATCAGATTGCTCGGAGACGTTTGGCCTTCGATGAACTCTTATACCTTCAGTTAGGGCTTCGCTTAAGTCAGGAAGACAGTCTGAAGAAAAAGGCTCTTCCCCTGGACTTGGCCCTGCATCCCGAAGTCTTACAAGCCCTTCAAAGTTATATTAAGACCCTGCCTTTTGAACTTACATTGGACCAGAAGAAGGCTCTGGGCGCTATTTTAAAGGATATGGATAAGGCCGTTGCCATGAACCGCCTCCTCCAAGGTGATGTAGGATCGGGTAAGACCATAGTGGCCTTTTTGGCCATGTATGCCCAGGGGCTTTTGGGACGCCAGACCGCTATGATGGCGCCGACGGGAATTTTGGCCAAGCAACATGAAAGAAATTTCCGTAAGTTTTTCCCGGACATAGCCGAAGACAGCATTGCCTGTTTAACGTCCGACTTACCGGCCAAAGAGAAAAATAAAATTTACAATCGTCTGGAAAAAGGAGAGATTCTCTATCTTTTCGGAACGCACGCCCTGATTCAAAGCAAGGTCGTTTTTTCATCCCTGGCTTTGGCCATTACCGATGAGCAGCACCGTTTCGGTGTGAAGCAGCGCCTCAAGCTAAGCAAGGCCGAGGAGGCCCATATCCTTGTTATGTCGGCCACACCTATTCCCAGAACCCTGGGCTTGGTGATTTACGGAGACTTGGACGTATCGGTTTTGGCCGAGAAACCGCCCGGCCGAAAGCCGGTCCGAACCTATACGGCCCGGACCAAAGACGTCCCTCGCCTAAATCAGCTTATTCGCCGTTTTGTGGACCAAGGTGATCAGGTCTACATCGTCTGTCCCATGGTCCAAGAATCCGACAGCTCCGACCTGCAGTCAGCCGAAAGTCTCTATGAAGAGCTTTCCACAAGAACCTTCCCCGACCTGGGCGTGGGCTTGGTACATGGCCAGCTCAAAGAAAAAGATAAGAATCAGGTCATGGAGGATTTTTTGGATCAAAAGATTCAAATCCTTGTGTCGACCACGGTTATCGAAGTCGGCGTGGATAACCCCAGAGCCTCCTTGATGATTGTTGTAAATGCCGAACGCTTCGGCCTGGCCCAGCTGCACCAGTTAAGAGGCAGAATCGGCCGAGGCAGCAGGGAGTCTTTATGTGTCCTCCAAAGCGATGTGGGCGAGGGCTTGGCCAGGGAGCGTTTAACGACCATGTGTCGGACCGATGACGGTTTTAAGATTGCCGAAGAAGACCTTCGTTTGCGTGGGCCCGGTGACTTTTTCGGGACCAGGCAGCACGGCCTGCCCGGCTTTCGTATGGCAAACTTATATGAAGACCAAGACCTCATTAGGAGCAGCTCCGAGATAGCCCAAGAGCTCCTGAACAAAGACCCCAATCTGAGCCTGCCGGAACATAGAGGTCTTTTGGAAAAGGCCAAAAGCTCTCTTATCCAAAGAGAGCAATAAGGGAGAGTAAAATATGCCCAGAGTGATTAGTGGCAAGGCCAAGGGCCTTATTTTGAAAAGTTTACCGGGAAAATCCACCCGCCCCAGTCTGGACCGGACCAAGGAAGCGGTTTTTTCTATCTTGCAGGATGCTTATGTGGGCGGCCTGGTTTTGGATCTTTATGCCGGTTCGGGTCAGCTGGGGATTGAGGCCTTGAGCAGGGGAGCCGAGCGGGCGGTCTTGGTGGACCAATCGGGCAAAGCCGTTCAAATCGTGAAAGAAAACCTGGAAAAGACCCGCCTGAAGGAAAGGGCCGATGTCTATAAAATAAACGCCTTATCCTGGCTTAAAGGTCCGGGTAAAGCTTTAGAGAAATCTTTTCATGTTATTTTTTTCGATCCGCCTTATGAAATCACTTTGGCCGAATTAAAAAAACTCGGACCTTACTTAGAAGCTTTGCTGGCCCCGGGCGGCATCTTGGTTGTGGAGTCGGAAAGCCACGGCTTCCCCTTAGAAAAATACGAGGCCGCCATGCCCAATATCCCCCTGGTCAAGCATTGTAAGTACGGTTCGGCCATGGTATCATTTTATAAAATAAGTGACGAGACAGGAGCCTAGACAAGGCTCTGATGCACTTAGAGGAGGATGGCTTATTAAACGAAGAGAGTTTGTGTATCCGGGGAGTTTTGATCCCCTGACCAAGGGCCATGTCAACGTGGTTTCCAGGGCGGCTCAGCTGTGCGATATCCTCCATGTCGTTATTTTGACCAATTTCTCGAAGAAACCCGCCTTTACAGTAGAACAGCGCATGGAGATGGCTAAACTTTGCCTGAGTAAGTGGGATAATATCAGAGTGGATTCCTACCAGGGACTTTTGGTTGATTATATGCGAGAGAAGTCTATACATGTGGTGGTCAGAGGCCTCAGGTCCGAGTCGGATTTCCGCTTCGAGACCGAGATGGCGGCGACTAACGCTTTGATGTATCCCGAATATGAGACCATCTTGCTGCCATCCAAGGCCGACTATTCTTTTACCAGCTCCAGCATGGTGCGAGAAGTGGCTTCTTACGGAGGCGATATTTCTAAGATGGTGCCCCCGGAGATTTTACCCATGGTCGAGGAACGTTTTAAGCAATCCGAACAGTAGTTTTCAGCAATAGAAGGAGATAAGCATATGGCCGATATCGATAATTGGAACAACAGAGTGGATTCGGACGAAGATTTGAAGGACACTTATGAATTAGTAGAACGTCTGGAGCAAATGATTATTCAAGCCAGGTCGGTACCCTTTTCGTCCAACTGCATGGTGGACAGAGAAGAGGCATTGGTTCTGGTGGGCCTTATTCGCGACGGTCTGCCGGTAGAACTGAAACAGGCCAAGTGGCTATTAGACCAGAGCCGCGAGCTTTTAGAGACTGCCCGTCAGCAGGCTACAGAGATTGTAGAAGACGCTCAACATGAAGTGGCCAAAATGATCGACGAGCACGAGATTACCCAGCAGGCCAGGCGCTATGCGACCGAAACCGTCCAAGATGCCAACCGTGAAGCCGAGTCCATCCACGAGGCGGCCATCTCTTATACCGAACAGCGTTTGACCCATCTGGAAGACCAATTGACCGAACTCTTGGTGACTGTCCGCAAGAACAAAAAGGACCTGCAGGACAATCCCTAAGGCTTAAGCCCTGGAGGTAAATAAAGTATGGAAAAAGCGCAGCTGTCTTTTTTGAACGGCCTAAGCCGTCCGAAACGCATTGTCGCTCTGGTTCTTACTATCCTGGTCTTGTTCTTTTTTATTGTGGGTATCGTGTCCGGTATCGGCTTTATTAAAGAAAAAATCGGCGATATGGATACACCGCAAGAAGCGGGCCAGACCTTGCTTAAGACCGTTAAGTCTAACGATTACGATAAATACCAGTCCCTCTTAGCCCAGGATAGTTTCGTCAGAGAAGACCGGGAGCTTTTCGATAAGCTCCGTGACGCTGTGATGAAGAACGAGGATGCCATGGTATCGAATTTTGTCCTGATCCGCCTGGAGAACGGCCGTCAATACCTTTGCTCCCTGTTCTATGATTCGGCGAAAAAAGAATTCTCCTTTAGGACCATTAACGAAGTCCCTGCGGCCATGCAAGACCTCTTTGTATCCTAAGTAGGGCTTGATCAGACAGAATCTGCTTACTCTTTTAAGGAGTCAATATGAAAGAAAAATTTAAGATAGGTGTTTTGTTCGGCGGTCGGTCGACGGAGCACAGTATTTCCTGTCGTTCGGCCTGTTCCATGCTGAAAGCTTTGGACGCTACAGGCCATAGTCTCTACCCGGTGGGAATCAGTAAAGAGGGTGACTTTTATGCTTACGACGGGCCTTATGAGGCGCTTTTGGACGGTAGCTGGTTGGATCTGGCCAAAGCCAAGGCCGATAAAGCCGCGCCCCAAGCTCGGGACCTCCAAAGTCCCGCTTCTTTTATCCGCTACCATTTTGGCGGTGTAATTCCTGATGTCATCATCCCTTGCTGCCACGGCATCAATTGTGAAGACGGCGTTTTGCAGGGCTTTTTGGAAATGACGGGCATCCCCTATGTGGGCGCCGGTGTCCTGGCATCCGCCTTAGGTATGGACAAGGCCATGGCCAAAATCGTCTTCGGCCATGCCGGTATACCTCAAGTGCCTTATGTTCTGGCTTTAAGAGAAGATATCGTAGCCGACCCGGACAAGATATTAGACGAAATAGAAGAAAAGCTGGCCTATCCGGTTTTTCTCAAGCCTTCTAACGGAGGCTCTTCCGTAGGGACCGTGAAGGCACAAGACAGGCAGAGTCTTTCGAAAGCTTTGGCCTATGTCAGCCAGTTTGACCGCAGAGTCTTGGTGGAAGCTTTCGTTGATGCCAGAGAGGTTGAAGTG
>CAYFQG010000003.1:36654-44692 GCA_964345295.1 uncultured Oscillospiraceae bacterium
GGGGTAATTTAGACCTGGCTTTGGCCCAACCCGGAGAAATCGTTAAAGACGAATCGGTGGCCTATTACGACTATGAAACCAAGTACCTGGCAAGTAGCGGAGCCAAGCTGGAAATACCCGCCCATCTGCCTCAGGAGACCTTAGGGACCTTGCAGACACTGGCGGCCAAAGCCTATCGAGCCATCGGCTGTACCGGCCTTTGCCGAGTCGACTTCTTCATTGATAAAGAAGGTCAAATCTACCTAAACGAGGTCAACACCATGCCCGGCTTTACCTCTATAAGCCTTTATCCTCAGGCCTGGGCCGCAGAGGGCCAGACTATGGCCGAGCTCTTGGAGGAACTTTGCTTTTTGGCCATAGAGCTTAAGGCTATTAATCAGAAAAACTTACATGAAGGGGGATCGAATGGCTAAGTATTTGCCCGCCTTAATTGACATTCGTAACAAGCAGACGGACGAAGACGGCGATTCTAACGAGATCAGGGTAAGAACCGAGGGGAAACTCTATTATCTGGAAAATGAGACAGTACTCTACTATCAGGAAGAGGGTACCTCGCCGGACGGAGAAGCCAGCTTTTTTCTGACCATACCTAGAAACAGTGAGAAAAAAGCGGCTAAGATGGTTCGCTTCGGAGAGGAGCGTATGACCATCCACTTTGAAGAAGGTACCCTATGGGAAACAGCCCTGGTGACACCCTTCGGTAATCTCAACATCTTCTTTAATACGCAGAAGATGGATTATGACTTAAATGAAGACCAAGGCCGTATACAGATTGAATATACTATGGAATTAAGCCGACAAAACCCTATTCGTAACGCTATCGACATTCGCTACAAGGTTTTGTCCGCTAACAAAGAATGGGAGGAGGAAAGATGAAAGCCGTAAAGTTTGAGATAAAACCGCTCTTGACTGAGCCGGGGTCTTTGATGGACATCAGCTTCGGACCCGAACAGGAGCTAAACATTGACGATTACGAGGCCTATCATTTTACAAGCCCCTTGTCTTTTAAAGGTGACCTCTTATCGGAGGACAGCGGGATTCTGATTTTGGAAGGTAGGCTTTCTATTGATTATGAAGCGGAATGTGTTCGCTGCCTGGCACCTATTAAAGATACGTTCGAGTGTGAAGTAAGAGAATATATTTATCCTTTGGACTATAAGACCCATATGCAAGACTTGTGGGACTTGTCGGACGAAGAGGCGGAGGACTTGCCTGACCCTGAGATGGATCCCGATGAGTTTCTCTTCCATGACGGATCTAGGGTGGATTTGACCAAGGCCTTGGAAGACCTTTTAATTTTGAATTTACCTATAAGCCCTTACTGCTCGGAAGACTGTCCGGGGCTTTGTCCGGTCTGCGGAAGGCGAAAAGATGACCCGAATTGTCATTGTGACGAAGAAAATATTTCAGATAGCCCTTTCGCAAAACTAAAAGACTTGCTATAATGGGGAACGTTCACGAAAAAATGAGAGAATGGGAGGGGAGAAAATGGCAGTACCTAAAAGGAAATGGTCTAAGGCTAGAACCAGAAGACACCATGCTAATTGGAAATTGCAGCCTTTGAATTTAGTAGAATGCCCACAATGTCATGAACTTAAGATGACCCATCGCGTTTGCAAGAATTGTGGTTACTATAAGGGCGAAGAAGTTGTAGCCCAGGACTAATAGGCGATAACTTAAGTCTATAGTGTTTATGAGACAGCGTGAGGCCTTGCTTCACGCTTTTTTAATAAGTGAGGACATACCATGCAAAGGGGCGTAGTTGCCGTGGTGGGCCGGCCTAATGTCGGCAAATCCAGTTTTTTTAATTATTTGGTCGGTGAGAAAATCTCTATTGTAGATGACGTGCCGGGCGTGACAAGAGACCGGATTTACAGCCGGGCTGAGTGGTTGGACCGGGAATTTTTGCTGGTCGACACCGGGGGTTTGGAACCTGAGAGCGAAGACAATATGCTAAAGGAGATCCGAGCCCAGGCGGAGCTTGCCATTGAAATGGCCGACTGCATCATTCTCATGGTAGACCAGAAGGTAGGCCTTCAGCCGGGCGATGAGGATATCGCGCAGATTTTAAGGAAGTCCGGCAAGCCCGTGGTTGTCGCTGTGAACAAGTGCGATGTGCCCGGAGACCTGCCGCTTAATTTTTATGATTTCTACCAGCTGGGTTTCGACCATGTGCACGGAATATCGGCTGCCCACGCTTTGGGCATAGGAGACCTTTTGGATGATGTGGTCGCTTACTTGCCCGAGACCTCGGACGAGGAAGAAGAAGAGGTCATCCGGGTGGCTATTATAGGTAAGCCCAATGTCGGCAAGTCTTCTTTGGTCAATAAGCTCTTGGGCGAAGAACGGGCTATTGTATCGGACATGCCGGGGACGACCCGCGACGCCACCGATACGCCGCTTAAGAATGAATACGGCAATTACATCCTGGTCGATACGGCCGGTATGCGTAGAAAGAGTCGCATTAACGACGCCCTGGAGCGTTACAGTACCATGCGAGCCGTGGGTGCTATCGAGAAGGCCAATGTCTGCATCCTGATGATTGACGGTACGGAAGGCATAAGTGAGCAGGATACGAAAATTGCCGGCTTGGCTCATAATGCCGGCAAGGGGATTATCGTTTGTGTTAATAAGTGGGACCTGCCACAGGAAGACAAGGCTTTCCCGGCCGAAGAGATGCGTAATCAGATTATGGAAACACTGGCTTTTATGCCTTATGCGGAGATTATTTTTATCTCGGCTAAAACCGGTCTTAAGATTAACCGACTCTTCGAAGAGATTAATTTGGTCTATGAAAGCCAACGCAAGAGAATCCCCACCGGTCAGCTTAATGACCTAATCGGAGAAGCCCAGCAAATGCTGCAGGCACCGGGCTATAAGGGACGAAGACTGAGAATCCAGTATGCAACGCAGGTTGCGGTGGAGCCACCGACCTTTGTCTTCTTTGTCAACAGTGTAGACCTGATGCATTTTTCTTACGAACGTTATTTAGAAAATCAAATCCGGCGAGCTTTCGGTTTTCCCGGAACTTCGCTACGCTTTATTTTGCGCGAACGCAAAAAAGAAAAGAGGAATTAATACTATATGCCTAATACAACAAACGGGGCCGGAGCATTCCGTAATGTCGCTATCGTTGCCCATGTAGACCATGGCAAGACCACCTTGGTGGACGCAATGTTAAAAGGCGCCGGAACTTTCCGGGCCAACGAAGCCGTTTCCACCCGTGTGATGGATTCCAATGATTTAGAGAGAGAGCGTGGCATTACCATTTTGGCCAAAAACACGGCCATTCAGTATGGCCCTACCCGCATTAATATAGTCGATACGCCCGGACACCAGGACTTCGGCGGTGAGGTCGAACGTGTCTTGAAGATGGTGGATGGTGTCTTGTTGGTCGTGGATGCCTTTGACGGCCCTATGCCGCAGACCCGCTTCGTTCTGCATAAGGCCCTGGATCTTGGTCTCAAGGTTCTGGTCGTTATTAACAAAATTGACCGACCGGATGCCAGGCCCGAAGAAGTCTTAGACCTATGCTTAGACCTTTTCATCGAGCTTGAAGCGGACGATGCCCAGTTGGATTTTCCCGTTTTGTATTGTTCGGCCAAAGAAGGCTATGCCTGCCTGAGTTTGGACGAGTTAGAAGAGGCCAAAGCCAATCCTTCTATGCAACCGCTTCTGGATAAACTTTTGGAAGAGATTCCGGCACCGACCGGTGTGGCGGAAGGTCCCTTGCAGGTCTTGGTCAGCAATATTGAGTTTGACCCCTATGTCGGCCGTATTGCCATAGGCCGGGTAGACAGAGGTGTGGCCAAGCAAAACCAGGCCTTAACTATTGTTCGCAAGGGCGAAGAAGGCCACAGGCAGGGTAAGATTGCCAAGCTCATGCGCTTTGCGGGCTTGGGCAAAGAAGAGATTAACCGGGCTCCGGCCGGCGAAATTGTGGCCATAGCCGGTATCAGTGATGTGGAAATCGGAGAGACCCTTTGTGATGTCGACCATGCCGAGGCTTTGGACTTCGTTAAGATAGACGAACCCACCATTGCCATGACCTTTAGTGTCAACGACTCGCCTTTGGCCGGCCTGGAAGGTAAATACCTGACGTCCCGTCACTTAAGAGATCGACTCTTCCGCGAATTGGAGAAAAATGTGTCCATGCTGGTCGAGGAGACCGACACGGCCGATGCCTTCGTAGTGAAGGGCAGAGGAGAGTTGTCCTTATCCATTCTCATTGAAACCATGCGAAGAGAAGGCTATGAGCTGCAAGTCTCCAAGCCCCAGGTCATCGTAAAAGAAATCGACGGCCAGAAAATGGAGCCGGTCGAAGAACTTTACATCGATGTCCCCGAAGATTATGTCGGTGTGGTAATAGAAAAATTAGGCAACCGCAAAGCCGAGATGACCGAAATGAAGGCCGGCAACAGAGGTTACACCCGTATGGTCTTTACGATTCCGACACGAGGCCTTATCGGCTATAGGTCCGAATTTTTGACCGACACAAAGGGCAACGGTATAATGAATTCCGTTATAAAAGACTATGAACCTTGGAAGGGACACATTGAGGCCAGGGCCTCAGGCGTCCTGGTTGCTACAGAATCAGGCGAGGCTGTAACTTACGGTCTTCACGGTGCCCAGTCCAGAGGCGAACTCTTCATAGAGCCGGGAACCAGGGTCTATGAAGGCATGGTCGTAGGCAGGACCAACCAGACCGAGGATGTGGTGGTCAATGTCTGCAAGAAGAAGCACGTCACCAATATGCGTGCAGCCGGGGCGGATGAAGCCCTCAGACTGGTGACCCCGGTCCAGCTAAGCTTAGAGCAGTTTATGGAGTTTGTATCGGATGATGAGCTTTTAGAGGTAACCCCCCTTCATCTGAGACTCCGCAAGAAAATACTGGATACCAATCTCCGGGCCAAGGCCAGGAGCCGGGTAAAGAAGGAGAAAGATGCTAACGAATAGGCTCAAAGGCATTATCATCACCTTTGTCGTTCTGATCTTATTGGCCTCCGGCCTTTATGTCGGCTTTAACAGCGGTTATAAATTTATCCTGAACCAAGACGAACTGGAGAAGGTGGCCAAGCAGGCAGAAATTGCCGAGCAAAACCCCGATCAGACCAAGCCGACCGGAAAAAATGATATCCGGCCGCCTCGTCATATTAAGAAAGATACCCCGGGTGCCGTTGAGATTTATATTAAGTCCGGTTGGGGCACATCCGAGATAGCCGAGGCCCTGATGGCCAAGGGCATTATCGACGAGAAGCTGCCTTTCAGCGTCATGGCTAAGTTAAACGGCTTTTCGGCCTCCTATCAGATGGGTACCCATTATGTTCTTAAAGGCATGGACTACAATGAGATTATGTATAATCTGAGCCTTCCGGCCGAACGTGCCAAGATTATTTTCTACGAAGGTTTCAGTTATATCGATATCAAGAATGCCTTGAGAAAAGAGGGTGTCAACTTTAACGAGGAGAAGATGGACAGCCTTGTCAAGAACTCCTCTATCTTTGCCGACTATTCGTTTATCCGAAACCTTCCTACCGACCAAAAGGAGCGTATCTTCTTCTTAGAAGGTTATCTCTTCCCCGATACCTATTCTTTTGACCTTAATGCCGACGAGGAAGAAATCATCAGAACCTTCCTCAGCAATACCGAGAATAAGTTAGACAACGAGAAAATTAAAGAAAGAGCCGAGTACATGGGCATGACCATGGACGAAGTGATTACTTTGGCCTCCGTCATCCAGCATGAGGCCGGAACTCCCTTAGAAATGTACAAGGTTTCCAGAGTCTTCCATAACCGTATGGATAACGAAGACCTCCTCCAGTCCTGCGCCACGATTAACTACTTAAGGCAGTTAGAAGGCCTTCCCAAGGTCTGGTATGCGACCCGGGAAGATGCGGCCAGAGACAGCCACTACAACACCTATAAGTATGCAGGCTTGCCCGTGGGACCTATTTGCAATCCGGGATTAGAAGCTATTCAAGCCGCACTTTATCCGGATATCAAGGAACCTGACGTTTACTATTTCGTGGCCAAAGGTGACGGCACCAATGCCTTTGCGACCAATTTGGCCGATCACGAAGCCAACATAGCCCAATACGAAGATAATTGGACCGATGAAAGAATCTATTAATAAAAATTCTGTTTTAAAACCTGAACTCTTACTGCCTGCCGGAGACATGGAAAAACTAAAAGCCGCCTTTACATTCGGGGCCGATGCTGTGTATTTTGCAGGAGAGTATTTCGGACTAAGAGCCGAACAGACCTCTTTTAGTAAAGAAGAGATGAAAGAAGCCATGGCCTATGCGCATAGCTTGGGCAAGAAGGCCTATGTGACGGTGAACAGCCTGGCCCATGAAGACGATTTAAAAGGCTTGGACGCTTACATCGCTTTCTTAGAGTCCATTGCGGTTGATGCCGTAATCGTATCGGATCCGGGCATTTTATCGCGCTTTAGAACCCTGGCTCCGGAGATTGAAATTCACATTTCAACCCAAGCCTCTACCTGTAACAGTGCGTCTTGTAAGTTTTGGTACGACCAGGGTGTGAAGCGTGTCGTTTTGGCCAGAGAACTGAGCCTTTCTGAAATTCGCCAAATCAGAGCGAACATTCCGCCCGATATGGAGCTGGAATGTTTTGTGCACGGAGCCATGTGTATGGCCTATTCCGGCCGCTGCCTCCTATCCAATGTCCTGACCGGCAGGGATGCCAACCGGGGCCGTTGTGCCCAACCTTGTCGCTGGGAATGGACCTTGCAAACCAGGGGAGAACGGGATGAAATCCACGTGGAGGAAGATTCCGAAGGCGCTTATTTCTTCAATTCCAGAGATCTTTGCCTTATCGACCATATCCCAGAATTATTGGACGCCGGCATCAACAGCCTCAAGGTGGAAGGTCGCATGAAGGGCGCTTTTTATGTGGCGACGGTGGCCAAAAATTACCGAGCCGCTCTGGACTCTTATCTGGAGGACCCGGAAGCGTATCAAATGAATCCTTTGTGGCGAGAGGAGCTAGATCAGATGGTTCACCGGACCTATGATACGGGTTTTTACTTTGATAAGCCGCAGGAGGACCCCAAGGTAGACTTAGAGAGGTCTTATCATAAAGAAGCAACTGTTTGCGGCAGAGTATTAGAAGACGGGCCGGAAAGGATTTACTGCAGCCAAAGAAACAAACTGTATGTAGGCGACGAAGTAGAAATTATCCGTCCCCAGGGACCTAATTTGAAGCTTCGTATAAGCCGCCTGCAAGACGAAGAAGGAGAGGCTATAGAAACAACCCCTCACCCCAAGATGGGCTTTTTCCTTTTCCGTGCGGACCTTAGCCCGGATGACCGGTCCGAACCTATCCCGGCCGGATCTTTCATTAGGCGAGAAGGCGATAAGGATACGCCCCGCGCTTAAGCTGTTAAGCGCGGCCGGCCAAAGTCATAAAGAAAAGTATCAGCAGACCCAGCATATACTTCCAATCCGCAGGGAACCATTGTTCCTGGCGGAGACGGCGGTAGAGCGGGTCTGTTTTTTGTCCTTGGCCTTCACTGGCCAGATTCAGGAAATAAGAAGTTAAAGGCAAGAGGACGACCAGGGAGACCAAAGTCGCAATAATAGAAGCATAGAGAATATTTTTGCCGCCCGATCCTACGATGCTCAAGGATGACGTTACCATGGGCAAAATGGGCTGTACGATGAGAAAGGTAATCTTCATTACCAGGTGGGATCCCATTGTGATGTAAAGATTATCGCTCTTATCGCGCATATAGCTTAGGTAGAGGCCGGCCAGGAAGGGCGCCAGGATGAAAAAAGGTGTGCTTTGGAAGAGGGCAAAGGCCGTAGCGGTTAGGAAGATACTGAGCGCATGGCGGCCGGATAAGGACAAAGAGCTTTGGATGAGTCCTCTGAACATGAACTCCTGGCCTACGGCCGGAATAAATGCAGTTACCAAGAAAATAAGGATAATCATGAGAGGCGAGCCCTTGGGAATTTGGCCGAAAAGAGAACTTGACTGAGGGCTGAAACCTAAGAGGTTCAAGGCATAGAGACTG
>CAYFQG010000003.1:44702-87628 GCA_964345295.1 uncultured Oscillospiraceae bacterium
ATGTTGTTGATGCCGGTAAAGGCCAGGGCAAGGGGGACACCGGTTAAAAAGCCCAGGATATAGGTGAAGGGACGGTGCGATGTCCGGCCCATAACGAGCATTCGGTCCATCTTGTAAAAGCGCAGGACCAAATAAGTGGGCAAAAGGACAGCGCATACTTCGACCAGCAAATTATAAAAGAGATAACCGTTAAGCTGGTCCTTGTGGATTTTCAGAAGACTCTGGGGTAAAAGAGCCCACAGGGCGATAAGGAAAATACCGATTAAGGCATGAAAGAGCAGGAGGGTACCCGCAGCACCTCTTTGCCTTCTCAGTAAAAGGACTTGCTGCTTACGGCGTTCTACCGGCGACAAGCTGTTCAAGCTGATGGGTTTGAACTCACTGGCCACGGAAGCTTTGAAAAGCGTCCAGAGAGAGTTGCTCTTGTCTTTGGGTGTTTTAACCTTGGCTTTTTGGGGCTTTTTTTCGGGAGACGGAGCGGGCAGAGGACTTGCTTCTTCTTCAAGTTCTTTTGCCTCTTCCGCCTCTTCCGCCTCTTCAGCGGATTCGCTTACTTCTGCTTCTTTAGTTTCTTGGTTTTCTTCACTTTCTTCCTCGGTTACCGATGATTGGTCGGCTTCCTCAGTTTCCTCGCTGTTTTCATCTTCAGAAACTTCGGACTCCTGCGCTGCCTCTTCTGTAGAAGTTATTTCGCTGTTTTGAGTTTCATTTTCCTCAGAAAGAGACTCTTCTTTATCTGAAGATTCTGCCTTTTCTTCATCCGTTTCTTTAGTTTCGGTTTTCACTTCAGCCGGGGTGCTTTCGTCGGCCATTTCTTCGGTCGGAGCATTGACCTCGGCCTTTTCCTTAGGTCTCTCTTCGACAGGCGAAGGGGCTTGAATACGTCGGACTTGCAGGTTAAAGCGTTCCTTAGACAGGTGCTCCCCCTGAGCTTTTTCATTCGCTGTAGCTTCGGATTCCGGTGTCGTATCTGTATTGTTATTGGGATTTATGTTCTGGTCTTGGTCTGTCATGACTTGGCTTTGATTTCCCCTTCTTATTTGTTCACAAATTATAGCAGAATAGCCTATAATATACAGGAATTTCAAAAGTAAAAGGAACGAAAGATATGGGAAAAGAAAAAAAGCGTGTAGAAAGCATTACACCTCGCGACGAAGATTTTGGCCGTTGGTATACGGATGTAGTGATTCAAGCGGCCCTGGTTGATTACAGCTCGGTCAAGGGTTGTTTAATCCTGAGGCCTAACGGCTGGGGAATCTGGGAGAGAATCCAGCACGTCTTAGACGGCATGCTCAAGGCTACAGGCCATCAGAACGTGGCCATGCCCATGTTTATCCCAGAATCTCTTTTGGAGCGCGAGAAGGACCACGTAGAAGGGTTTGCACCTGAAGTTGCCTGGGTCACACACGGCGGTGACGAGGAGCTGGAAGAAAGACTTTGTGTAAGACCTACGTCCGAGACTTTATTCTGTGAGCACTACGCTAAGATTGTTCAGTCTTACAGAGACTTGCCCATTCTTTACAACCAGTGGGTGTCGGTAGTCCGTTGGGAGAAGTCGACCCGCCCCTTCCTCAGAACCCGTGAGTTTTATTGGCAAGAGGGCCACACGGTTCACGCGACGGAAGAAGACGCTATGGAAGAAACACTTCGTATGTTAGACGTCTACACCGACTTCTGTGAAAACTATTTGGCCATGCCCGTTATCCGCGGCCAAAAGACCGACAAGGAAAAATTTGCCGGTGCCCAGAAGACATACACCATCGAGGCTCAGATGCATGACGGTAAGGCACTTCAGTCCGGTACCTCGCACTATTTCGGTGACGGCTTTGCCAGAGCCTTCGGTATCCAATACTCCGACAAGAATAATGAACTTCAATTTGCGCACCAGACCTCCTGGGGTGTTTCGACCCGTCTTATCGGGGCTATCATCATGGTCCACGGTGACGATTCGGGCTTGGTTTTGCCGCCTAAGATTGCACCTACCCAGATTGCCCTGATTCCTATTGCTTTCCATAAGGAAGGTGTTTTGGACAAAGCCATGGAGGTTAAAGCCCAGTTAGAAAAAGACTTCACAGTCCTCATGGACGATTCGGACAAGATGCCCGGCTGGAAATTTGCCCAGTATGAGATGGAAGGTATTCCCTTGAGACTGGAGTTAGGTCCCAGAGACATTGAATCCGGCAGCTGCATGGCCGTTCGGAGAGATACCGGTGAGAAGGTCAGCCTGAAGTTAGAAAACCTCAATGCCCAGGTCCAAGCGCTTTTGGATGATATCCAACAAAACCTCTATGACCGTGCCCTGGCTCTGCGTAATGAAAGAATCTATGAGGTCCATGACTACGAATCTTTCCTGGATACCGTAGAGAATAAACCCGGCTTTATCCTGGCACCCTGGTGTGGTGATCTGGCTTGTGAGGATAAGATTAAGGATGATACCGGCGCAACATCCCGTTGTATTCCTTTCGATAAGACGTTGGAAGAGGGTGCCAAGTGTGTTTGCTGCGGTAAAGAGGCCAAACACATGGTGTACTGGGGTAAGGCCTACTAGAGCTTAAAAGAAGCCTAGCCTTGTCTTTTTTGGCGCCCTGTCGCCACAGATAATTAGTAAAAGGCCCTAAGTGTGATTTAGCACTTAGGGCCTTGTTGTTCTAACGAAGTTTATTTCGCAATTCGTTTAAAACTTTAGCTTTAGAGATTCAGGCAGAACCTGCTGATGTCAACCATCAAAGGCTCGTAGTTAACCCCTCTTCTTTGGAAGTCCGGCTGCGAGGTGGAAAGGTCAATGGCCCTATACACTAAGTTGGCACTGAAAATGACCGAATCCTCCAGGCTGTGGCCGGAGAAGATACCTGCGGTGAGGCAAGAAGCAAAGAGGTCGCCGGTGCCGTGGAGAGAGACTTCATGCAAGGCATGGGGGGATTCTCTGTAGGCCAGATTTTGGCCCATGACGGCATTGTAAATGGTCTTATCACGCTCGATACCCTTCAAGACGACATGCTTGGCACCCATATCGAGGAGGGCCTTAGAAATAGCCTCACCTTGTTCGGGGCTGATGCTTTGGCCGGGGTAGGGCGTATCCAGGAGGATAGAAGCCTCGGTCAGGTTGGGCGTCAGAATATCCGCCATGGGAACCAGGCGCTTCATCTCATTACACATTTCTTCGGTATAGGTCGGGTAGGGAGAGCCGTGGTCGCCCGTGAGCGGCTGGATGACACGGGAGGAAGCGGGGAAGGAGTCGCAATAGGTAAGGATCAAGTCGATTTGCTCGGCAGAGCCTAAAAAGCCCGTATAAAGCCCGTCCATGGTGACGCCTAATTCTTTCCAGTTGAGGAAGAAGTCCGCCAAGGTAGGCGTGGTGTCAAAAAAGGTGTAAGAAGGGAAGAGGGTATGGGCCGACAAAACCGAGGTGGGTACGGCACAGGCTTCAATCCCTCCGGCCGATAAAACCGGCAAGGCAACACCCAAAGAGCAGTTACCGTAACCGCAAATATCGTGGACAGCGGCAACTTTGGGGATTTGCCCCTGGGTTAGGCTAGGGAGGTCGGGACGATTTGAACTTAGCTTTTGCATTTAATTTTTTCCATCTTTTTTTATTAATTCTCTGCTTTCGGAAGGTGCGGTGGATAACTCCAGCTTAGCTTCGTAGTCAGGATCTGTTGAGAACCAGAGGCCACGGTTAGCCCTGGACAAGAAAACAATGTAAGGGTTTTCGTCATCTTTAGCAACTTGGAAAGTGATATAGGCCAAAGAGGTTTCGCCTACACGTAAGGGTTCCAGGACCGGGGTGACCGAGCGAAAGAGGCTGATATCGCCGTACATGCGGCCGTCCTCTCTGGCTAGTGAGAAGAAGTAGGGGCTGACGCCGACGATTTCTTCATTTTTGGAATCGGTAATCTTGACCAGGACTTGGGCGACCAAATATTCCTTACCCTCATCAGGGGCCGGATTAATGGAACTGGCGTCTTTGACCATCTTCAGCGCATCCTTACCGCGGATGACCTTCTGAACCACAACCTCGGCTCGGAAGGGATCGAAAATCGTCTCATAACCGTCAAAAGGCGCGGCTTCACCTATGGCATAAGGGTTAAACTTAGAACCCTTTCTGTCTTTATCGTTCTTATTGGGATCCAAGGCATCGATAATGCCTTCCAGTCCGGGCTTAGGCGTGGGTTCCGCATCGGGTTGGGGCTTGGAGGGCGCAGTCGTACTACCGGCGGGCGTTGTAGTGGGTTCGGGTGTTGTGGTGGGGAGCGATTCGGAGCTTGAGGCAGAGCCGGTCTCGGACGGCTCACTAGCTTTTGATTCGCTTGTTGTAGCTTCCGTGTTAGACACATCCACACTGGCGGACGTGTCGGAAGAATCCGATACATCTTCTTTGGTTGTGCTCGAAGAAGAGAAGGTCGACGACGTATCCCGGGTATTTTCTTTCGAAGCGGGCGTAGGTGAATCAATGGGTGGCAAGGCCAGGTCACAGGCACTTAAGCTAAGCCCCAGGCTCAGCGCCACAATCATCAGGAGTTTTTTCTTCATAGTTTAGATATCCTCTACTCGGAAGGACAGGCAAATCTCATCGAGAGGACTTTCAAAAAGTCTGTAAGAAACACCGGCTGTGTCCATCATCTTCTTGGAGACTTTGACCTGGTCTGTGTCCTTATACTTATCGGATAAATAGATTACTTCTTTAATGCCGGATTGGATGATAGCCTTGCAGCATTCGTTGCAGGGGAAAAGACCCACATAGATTCTGCAGCCGGCCAAAGAGGTGCCGGGGTTATTGAGGATGGCATTTAACTCGGCATGGCAAACATAGGCATATTTAGTATCGGTAAAAGAACCTTCCCGTTCCCAGGGAAAGTGGTCATCGTCTATGCCGATGGGAAAGCCGTTGTAGCCGGTCGAAATAATTTTGTTCTGCGGGCTTACAATACAGGCTCCTACCTGGGTGCCCGGGTCCTTGGACCTTTGGGCAGCCAGCATGGCTACGCCCATAAAATAATCATCCCAACTAATATAATCTTGTCTTTTCGTCATGTTTATTCACCTTTTATTAATGGCCGTAGCTCTTGCCGTTGGGCCAGACAGTATCGTTATAGAGACGGTTCACAGGAGTACCGGATCCGCCGTGAATGGGGCATTGCTTGGTCGGTGTGATGGGGCTACCGATCTTAAAATATTCGGTGTTGGCATAGCCTCCGCATCCGGGTGAAGCCAAAAGACCCGACCTGGAACAGACCTGTAAGGCCACGATGCCGGCCGGCTGGGGCCAATCTGCCGGAGCTAAATCCTGATGAATCTCGTTCATATAATCTCTAAGCAGATAATGCATATTGTATTTTTCGCTCTGCTCTAAGTAAGAGGTCCAAATACGGTTATCAAAGCCGTACCAGGCTGTTGCGGAATAATAGGGTGTCATGAGTTCAACCCAAGAGGAAATCGTCTTCTCACCGGTACCGGTTTTGGCCGAGGTCGTAATCTTCTCACCGTTGGCGTTGTGGATAGGACCGATACGATAGGCCGAAGACAGCATGATTTCACCGGGCGAGGGTGGCAACAAGGAGCTCTCCATAATCCGAAGCATCATGTAAGACGTCTCGGGAGAGAAGACACTGACATAGTCGGGATTATTTTCCAATAAAACGATGCCGTCGGCGTCTACGACCTTCGTATAAGATTTGGCCGGAGCAAATTGCCCGCCGTTAACAAAGGTCTGGGAGGCATTGCCCAGTTGCATGGGGCTGATACCATAAGTGAAGGCACCGGTTGCAATAGCCAGGTCAACCGGGTCATTGGTTAGGTCAATACCCATCTTCTTCATATAAGCCTTAGAACGGTCTACACCCAGCTGGAAGAGAGTCTTAACCGATGGAATGTTGTTGGAGATCTTTACGGCATAGCGTACGGACATGTCGCCCAAGAACTCATCCGTATACCAGTTGTCCGGCCAGGGAACGCCCGGATTCTGGAAGTCTAAGTAGACTTCTTCGTCTCGGATAATAGTGGCACCGGTGACGATATCTTCTTCAATGGCCGGGCCGTATACACCCAGAGGTTTAATAGAAGAAGCCGGTGAATTGATAGAATCGGTGGCTCGGTTGAAGACCATGTTGGCTTCCTTCTTGCCGTAACCGCCTTGCATGGCAACCAAAAGGCCGGTTCGATTATCGAAAACGACCATGCCGCCCTGGGGAATCTCAGGTGTATTAATAAAAAGAGAAGGGTCAGCCTGGAAATAGTCGATATCCGAAAAATAGCGATCCAAAGGTTCTTGGATAGTCGGATCTAAGCTGGTATAAATCTGCAGGCCGCCGTTCATGACCATGGCGTTGGCAACATTGTAGGTGTAACCGTATTGGTCCATCAGGTCCTGGGTGACTTCCTGCATGACGTGTTCTTCAAAATAGGTATTTACGCTATGGGTAGACTGGGCCAAAGATTCATGGCTGAAGACCAGCTCGTAGTTTAAGGCGTCTTCAAACTGCTGAACCGTGATCATGTCTTCTTCCAACATGGCTTGGAGGACGCTTCTTTGGCGTTTCAGCGCATTCTTACGGCCTAATTCGGTCCGGACATTAAAAGAAGCGGGAGACTTAGGGATGCCGGCCAAAAGAGCACACTCGGGCAGATTCAGTTCGGAGGCGTGCTTGCCGAAATAAGCTTTGGCCGCAGACTCGATACCTACGTAAGAGTTTCCCATAGGCACATTATTAAGATAGGTATGCATAATATCGGCCTTGCTGAGCTTATTGGTCAGCTGGACGGCACGGTACCATTCTTGAATCTTACGCTGCAATGATACTTCGTTGTCACCGGTAATCATCTTCACGGTCTGCTGGGTAATGGTAGAACCGCCGTGTGAGGATTCGCCTAAATTAATCAGGGTCGAAATGACCGCCGAGATAATACGCTTAGGATCGATACCCATATTGGTCTGAAAAGACCTGTCTTCGATAGCGATAAAAGCCTCATCGATATAAGTATCGGAGACTTCGTGGTAGTTGACGACTTCACGGTTAATATTAGACGCACCGGTCAGGGTGGCAATAAGCGTACCGTCCTTGTCGTACATGTGGGAGGTTTGTTCTTTAATCTTAAATAGAGAGTTGGGAATTTCTTCTGTGGTATTGATATAACCGGCCACAATACCCAAACCGGTTCCGCCGACAAAAAAGGTGATAACTAAAAGAAATCAGGGCAATCCTGCCGGTGAACTTACCGATGATGCCCGGATATGTGATATCACCGGCCGGTTTTTCCGGCCGGCCGGAAATTCTCTTACCTACCCGATATTTAATACGCTGTAATTTGCGCTTTTGTTTTTGATTCCCGGGGCGGGGATTGGATTCCATAGTGCCTCCTATGTCAGTATTGTGGCCCTATATTATAGAGTAAAAAGGCGACAGGGGGGAGCCTAGTCGGTCAGATCGTCGAAATAGCCCTGGATCCAGATGATAGGTGTGCCCTTGTCACCGGAGCCGGAGGTCAAATCGGCCAAAGAACCCAGCAGGTCGGTAATCCTCCTGGGGGTGGTTCCCAAACGTAAAACTTCGGCCTGGGCCTTGACGTTTTCGTCTTTTATACGGATGACTTCTTTAATAGCGTCGTCCAAAGCCTGACCCTTGAGGTCGGCGAAGTCGTTATCGGCCAGGTACTTAAGCTTAATTTCGTGGGGGACACCTTCCAGACCGGCTGTGAAAGCGGGGGAGACCACCGGGTCGGCTAATTCCCAAATCTTACCTACGGGGTCGCGGAAAGCACCGTCTCCGTAAATCATGGCTTCGATTTTCTTACCGCTCTTTTCGGACAGGCGGCGAGAAATCTCTTCTACGACGCCTTGGCAGTCACGAGGGAAAAGCTTAACCGATTCTTCCGTCGACTTATTAGAACCCAAAAGTCCGTACTGAGGGTTGTAGCCCGAATCGCCGACCGGCTCGGAAAGGATATCTTCTAAGTTATAAAGCGTTTCGGCGCCGGCTTCTTCTAAAAGCTTCTTGGTTCTGTGGCGGGAATGAATGTCACAGGTCAGGACGTCTTTAACATACCTTAATATAGCAGTCGGATCATTGGCCAAATACACATCGATTTCACAGCCTTCTTCTCGAGCAATGCTCTGGTAAAGGTCGATATAGTCGACACCGGTAAAAGGATGCAGGTTTTGGCCGAAATACTCTCTATATTGCTCTAAGGTCAGCAGGTCTTGCCAAGGATTGAGTTTTACATCTTCCAAATCATGCTCGGAAATCAGTTGATTGCCGACTTCATCGCAAGGATAGGAGAGTAAGAGGTGGATTTTTTTGACACCGCGGGCAATACCGCGAAGATTCACGGAAAAACGGTTACGACTTAATATAGGAAAGATAAGGCCGATTTCACCGGAAGGAAATTTTTGTCTTACATCCTCTGCAATTTCATCTATTGTAGCGTAGTTGCCTTGAGCCCTGGCCACTACGGCCTCAGTAACGCAGATGACATCTTTATCCCTAAAAGGTGTGTTTTCACCTTCATGGGCCTGCCATACGCTGTCTACCACTATATCAACAATATTGTCTCCCTCTCTGATGATAGGAGCTCTCACACCCCTGGAAACCGTTCCAAAAAATCTAGTCATAAAAATTCCTCCTTCGAAAAGTGGATTATACAAAAGGCGGTTTTATTTTACTATAACTTGCGTCTAATGCGTTAAAAAGCTGAGATTATGGACTCTTAAATTGCAAATCAAGTTACTGAAAACTGTTTTCATTCTAAATTTGTTCATTATTTTGTTGAAGTTTAGTCTTAAGTCTATAAAATAATCATTTTTCTTTCACAATTATTTTCGGATGTGCTAACATACCGTACTAATTAGTTTGCCCAAAGCACACTAATAATACGTGACGGAGGAAAAAATGATGAAGAAATTTGCAAAAGTTTTAGCAGCCGGTATGGCTTTAACACTTTTCGTTTCTGCCTGTGGCGGTGGCACTAAGCCAAATCCCACCGAATCAGCAGGGACAGGTGGCTCTGAGCAAGCTACCGGAAGTGAAGAAGAGCCTTCTAAGACCGGAGAAGAGGGTGAGGCTTTCGACGGACCTGTTCACCAGGACCCCAAGGTCTATACCTATTCGGAAGGTTGGACAGCAGGACCTCAGGCTACATGGAGCCCCCATACCTGGGAGACCAATGCTGACGGTTCTTTCCAAGAACTACTTGACGTCGGCTTTGTAAGTTCTGTTTATGATTCTGAGACTGATAACTATAAGTGGCAATATGAAATGGCCACCGAGATTAAGGACATCACCGCCGATTTCGCCGATAAGGAGAAGTACGGTGTTCCCGATGATGCTACCGAACAATATGTTTATGAAATCACTCTGAGAGATGACCTCGAGTGGGAAGACGGTACCAAGATTAACGCCGACAGCTTCGTTTACTCCATGCAGCAATTGCTGAACAGTGAGATGAAGAACTATCGTGCTAACACCTATTTCACCGGTGAAAGGGCTCTCGTTAACGCTGAAGCCTACTTCAATAACGATAAAGTAGGTCAGCCTATTTACACAGATGTTGTGACCGATGACGGTGACGTATCTGAAGGTGCTACAGCCTTCTTCAGTGTCGATCAGCCCGTATACTTCTTCGGTGATTCCGCTACCAGGTTTTATGAAGGCGGTTACAAGGAAACCTTCACCGTTGACGGTGTAGACCTTTATGCTAAGTATAAGGACAAGGGTTATGTTGAAGTGACCGACGAAGTTCAGAATGACCTGACCGCACTGGCTAAGGCTTTCGGTGACGACAACGAAACCGCTTGGAAAGAATTTACCGTATTCCAGTCCGGTACCTATGAAGAAATGCCTTGGGAAAATGTCGGTTTCGTAAAGACCGGTGACTTATCTTTCCAATACATTCTCCAGAACCCCAGCTCCGAATTCAACTTCTTTATCGGAATGGGTTCCGGTAACTGGCTGGTCCATGAAGGCAAGTATGAAGCCGGTAAGAAGAAGGTCGAAAACCTGGTTGCTACCGATTACTTCACCGATGCCGATACCACCATTTCTTACGGTCCTTACCGTATGGTTTCCTATGAGAAAGATCGTCAGATCGTCTTAGAGAGAAACGAAAACTTCTTCGGCTACAAGCTGGAAGAATACAATGATCAATGGCAAGCCGATAATCTCCGCTTTGAGATTATTCCCGAGCATGCTACTCAGCTGCAGATGTTCTTACAAGGTTCTTTGGACTCCGTCGCTCTCGAGAGTGCCGACATGGAAACCTATAAGATGAGTAATTATCTGGTTTCTACCGCTGAGTCCTTTACTCAGAGAATTATCTTTGCAACAAGCCCCGAGACTTTGCAACAGTTAGAGAAGGAAGCCGGCGACGGTGCTAACAAGCAAGTCCTGCAGTACAAGGATTTCCGTAAGGCCATCTCCCTTTCTATGGACAGAGAGAAGTTGACGACCGAAGCTACTGCCGGTTACAAGCCCGCACTATTCCTCTTCAACGACCTCTACTACTATGATGTTGAGAACGATCCGGATTCTGTCTATAGAAATACTCCGGAAGCCAAGCAGGCTATCTTAGACCTCTATGGCATCGAAGTTGGTGAAGGCAAGGATTATCCTGATGTTGACACCGCATACGCAGCCATTACCGGTTACGACGTAGACCAGGCTAAGGAACTCTTCCAGTCTGTCTATGAGAAGGCTATCGAAGACGGCACTTATACCGACGGTCAGGATATTAAGATTAACGTTATGGCTACCGCTTCCGACTCGCTTAACGCCGACTACACCAAGCAGAATGACTTGATGAACCAGTTCATCGATGAGGCTACTAAGGGTACCGGCTTCGAAGGCAAGATTAGCTTGAAGTATCTCTTCGGTGCTCAGAACCGTTATGAAGACGTTGCTTTAGGCCGTATCGAGTGTATCTTAGGTGCCTGGGGTGGTGCTTACTTCTATCCTTTCTCCACCATCAGAGTTTATACCGAGCCTGATTACATGGGCGGTATCGAGAAGATTCACGAGTCCAACGGTTGGGATCCTACTAAGGAAAAACTGACCATTACTTATGACTTCAACGGTGACGGTACAGAAGAAGAACTGACCAAGACCTTCCAGGATTGGGCTAAGTCCATCAACGGTGCCGGCGAATACGCCAACGACAACCAAGTTGCTATGGCTATTATGTCTAAGATGGAAGCCGGTATCTTGGGTGCATATCAATGTATTCCTTACGGTACCATAACTGACAACTCCTTGAGATCCATGCGTCTCGAGTATGGCACATATGTCTGGAACCCCATGTACGCTTACGGCGGCTTGCGTTTCTACACATTCACTATGGATGATACCGAGTGGGCCAACTTCGTTAAGGAGCAAGGCGGAACTCTGAATTACGCCTAAAAAACCTAAGTTTTTAAGTAAATATTAGGTAGTTTGTGTGCATTGCTGCACTTGCATCAAGTGTAGCAATGCCTTTTTAATAAGTCTTACCCCTTAACGTGGGGCGACTTTTTGATATAATGTACCCTAAGTTTTATCGGAAAAGGATTATATTGTATGGATAAGGAAATGGCGAAATATGTTGTTAAACGTATAATACTGGCCTTAATCACGTCTTTTATTATTATGTTTATCAACTTCGTTTTTATTAAGATGTTAGAGCCTGAACTTCCCATGATGGGCGCCCAAGCCGAGACGGAAAAAGCACGTCGTGCCGCTTTGGGCTATAACAAGCCGATTTTGGTGCAATTCGGAATATATGTCAGGAATATAGTGACCAAATGGGATTGGGGAACTTCTTGGAAGATTGCCTACTTAGAACCTGTAGATAGTCTCTTGTTCTCCAGATTTGCGCCTACTATTCTATTGAATATATATTCGACGATATTGTCAGTCCCTATCGGTATTGGCTTGGGAATTATCGCGGCTTTACATAAGAATAAATTTATTGACCATTTTATTTCGACAGCCGTTATGATTTTTATTTCAGTACCGTCCTTCGTATATGCTTTCCTTTTACAATATACGGTAGGTTTCAGGCTGGGCTGGCTCCCCTTGGTCGTTTACTCGATTTATGATGCCGGAGGCTGGACCACTAAGGCTATGTTCATCTCTATGATTATGCCGACTTTGGCCTTATCTTTCGGATCGATTGCCTATTACGCTCGTTTCACACGTGCCGAGTTGGTGGAATCTCTTACTTCGGACTATATGCTTTTAGCCCGGACCAAGGGACTTAGCAAAGGTCAAGCTACGGTAAGACACGCCTTGAAGAACGCCATGGTCCCGATTTTGCCTGCCATCATTTCGACCTTCTTGAGCGTTCTGACCGGTTCTATCGTTATCGAGAAGATTTTCGCGGTGGCCGGTGTCGGTAGCCTGTCGATTGATGCTATCCGTTTCAGAGACTACGATGTCTTTGTTATGACTTCCATGTTTTATTCTGTTTTCGGTCTGACTTTAAGTATCTTGGTTGACCTGAGCTACGGCTTCTTAGATCCGAGAATTAGAATGGGGGTACGTTAAGATGAGTAAACAAATAGACTATACGGATATCAACAATATTCCGGATGAGAAATTTAAACTGGTCCAGACCGACGTCAAAATTTTCGACGCCGCTCCCAAGACCAGACCGGTCGGTTACTTTGAAGATGCCCTGCGTCGTTTTGTGAAGAACAAGGCTTCCGTGGCGGGAGCTGTGGTTATCTTTATTATCCTGCTCTTTGTTATCTTTGCCCCCTTTATTACACCTTATAAGGTTTCCGACTTTGACCAAGTGTACGCTAAGGCCAGACCCAAGGTTAAAGCTTTCGAGAGAAGCGGTTTCTGGGATGGCAGCAAGAAGATGGATTATAACGAGCGCTACCTCATGTATATGTACGCCATCGGTATGGGTGCCAGTGATACAGAAGGCGACCAGAAGAGTGTAAGCTTCGAAGCCGGTTTGGAAAGTCCTTACAGAGCGATTAATAAGATTAACGGTGAGACTATGTCCGGAGGCCAGAATTACTGGAATGTAACCGTTGACTCCTACTACGCTTTAGGTTTCCGCTATCTGACCATTACCGAGTCGCGTTTTAATGCTATTCGCGAATTTGAAGAAGAAACCGGCCTGAAGGTCCTTTATCCCATGGTAGACAGAGAAGGTAAATTCGGATCCGAGGCAGGTATGAAAGATGCCAACTACTGGTATCGCCAAGCGCCTAACGGTGCCCCTGTGAGTAAAAAGGGTAAGCCCATGGACTTGGCTGCCATGGAGAAGGAAGGCTTGGTGCCCAACTATCTGCGTGATTCGAACGGCGAACTCCAATACTTCGTCCCCAGAGATAAGACCATGCGAGACGTCCGTGTTCTTTACTATAACTACTATCAATTCATGAACGGCAGAGAACCCGTCTTCTTCTTCGGATCGGACTCGCAAGGCTATGACATCATGGCTCGTATGGCCCAAGGTACTAGATTATCTTTACTTTTGGCCGTTGCGGTTTCCGTCATCAACCTAACCTTAGGTACCATTATCGGTGCGGTTGAAGGTTATTACGGCGGTGTTATCGACCTGATTATGGAGCGTATTATCGACATTTTGAGCGGTATGCCCTTCTACATTGTGGCGACCTTGTTCCAGCTCCACTTGGTTCAGCCAGGAAAGGTATCGCCCTTTGTCGGTTTACTCTTTGCCTTTATCCTAACCGGTTGGATCGGGACGGCTTACAGAGTCAGGACCCAGTTCTACCGCTTTAAGAAAGAAGAATACATCCTCTCAGCCAGGACACTGGGAGCTACGGATGCCAGACTGATGTTTAAGCATATTTTACCCAACGCTATCGGTACGATTATCACCTCTTCGGTCTTGGTTATCCCTCAGACGATTTTGTCCGAGTCGACTCTGTCTTATTTGGGTATCGTTAACTTCCAAGGTCAGGCCATGACCTCATTGGGAACCATGATGCAGTTAGGCCAGGCCTACCTGTCGACAGACCCCCACATTCTGTTCTTCCCGGCGATTATTATTTCGCTTCTGATGATCAGCTTTAACTTATTCGGGAACGGACTAAGAGACGCATTTAATCCTTCTTTGAGAGGAGCAGATGAATAATGGTAAAGAAATTAGAAGTCAATGATTTAAGAATCTCTTTCCGGACGCACTCCGGCATTTTGGAAGCCGTTCGGGGTATCTCTTTCGATTTGGAAGAAGGGGAGACCTTGGCCATCGTGGGTGAGTCCGGCTCCGGTAAATCCGTTACCTCCAGAGCCATCATGGGTATTTTGGCCAAAAACGCTATCGTAGAAGGCGGGGAAATCTTTTATGACGGTTTAGACCTTTTACAGATTCCCGAAGATGTCTTCCACCAGCTAAGAGGTAACAATATCTCCATGATATTCCAGGATCCTCTGAGCTCCTTGAATCCTATTATGCGTATCGGACAACAAATTACCGAGGCCATGATTGCTAATAACAAGGCACGTCGTAAGGATGCCAAGAGGAATGTGAACCGTATTCAGAAGGCCATTATTGAGTCTTGTCTCAAGGGCGACTCGAATTCAAAAATCAAAGAGCAGATGCGGACTTATGACGGCTATCTTAAAGTCGGTAACCGTATGGCGTCCAAATATTTCGACGCCATAAGTGCCGTTGAGACCACCAAGCGCAGAGGCGATGCTGCCTTAATCGAGGCGCAAGGTACTTCCATGAATCGGGTTCAAGAAGAAATAAGGGAGACCTTAGGTGACTTTAACCGCATCTATAATCCTTTGACCATTCCCGAGCATGATAAAGAAGTACGTGAAATCCAAGAACTGCTCAAGGCCAATGCCAAAGAGAAGAACCTGGACCAGGTCAAGGCCAATAAGTCTAAGTTGGTCGATGCCTTAACCAGACTTTCCGAGCGCTTAGAGAAGGTCTTAGAGCAGAAAGAAATCGACTTTATCGCCATGGCTTATAAGATGTCGCAAAGCTCGGAGGAAGAGTTGCTGAAGGGCTTTAACGAAGCCAAGAATCAGCAATACATCGAAGAATTCGAGGCCGGCTTTCTGGATGACTTCAAAAAGACCATCCGCGAAGGCGTGGACTATGAAGACCAGAGAGCCCGTAATGCGGTAAAAGAAGCAGATCAGGCAGTAGGACAAGCCTTAGCTGCTTTAGAAGACGATTTCTCTATCGATTATCTGAAAAAGCATGCCGACGAGCTGGCTAAGAAGGTCGAAGCTACGATTAACAGCCTCAGCCTCCACCGTGACTCTTTGGCCACGACTTTTAAATCTTCGTTACAAAGACAGATTAAAAACTACGAGATTGAATCTAAGGAACTCCGGCAAGAAGAGGCCAAGCACGAGGAGCGTTCCGAGACTAAGGGTTCGCAAACAACTCAGGAGAAGTTGGAAGTTATCCGTAAGAACATCTTCCGTCTCTTCTCTCGTTTAGAAAAAGATTATGAAGCCAGGATGGCCAACCGCAGAGACGCCGATTGGCATGCCAACGAGCTGATCTTGTACTTGGAAAATCAAACCAGAACACACGCCTACAAGGTGGACAAGTCTTTGGCCAAATCCAGAGCCATTGCCATCATGCAGGAAGTCGGTATCGACGACGCCAGAAGACGTTTTACCCAGTATCCTTTCGAGTTCTCCGGCGGTATGAGGCAAAGAATCGTTATTGCCATCGCCTTGTCTTCGAATCCGGACATCTTGATTTGTGACGAGCCGACCACGGCTTTGGACGTGACCATCCAAGCCCAGATTCTGGACTTGATTAAGAATCTTAAGTCCAAGCGTAACCTGTCGGTTATCTTCATTACCCACGACTTGGGTGTTGTGGCTAACATTGCCGACAAGATTGCCGTTATGTATGCCGGTAAGATTGTCGAGATCGGTTCGGTTAACGAAGTCTTCTATGAGCCCGCTCACCCTTATACTTGGGCACTCTTGTCGTCCATGCCCGACCTGGAGACCAAGGAAAAACTGGAGTCCATTCCGGGGGTACCGCCCAATATGGTCAGAGCGCCTAAGGGTGACGCCTTTGCCGAAAGAAACCGTTACGCTTTGGCTATCGACTACGAGCAGCACCCGCCCTTCTTCGATATCACCGAGACCCATAAGGCGGCCACTTGGCTCTTGCATCCCAAGGCCGAAAAAGTCGAACCTCCCAAGATTGTCACGGAGCGTATCAAGAGAAGTTTGAACAGAGGAGGGGAAAATGCCTAGTTTAGAAGATAAGAGGAAAGCCATCCCCGATGATGTGCTTTTATCGGTAGATAATTTAAAGCAGTATTTTAAGATTAAGCGTAATGCTTTGAAGGCCGTTGACGGAGTTAGCTTTGATGTCAAGAAGGGCGAAGTCTTCGGTATCGTCGGTGAGTCCGGCTGCGGTAAGTCCACGACCGGCCGGTCCATCATCGGACTTTATGATATTACCGGCGGTGATGTTTTCTTCGAAGACAAGCTGATCAATACCGGTTTGCCGGAGCGTCAGACAGAAATCAAGGAAGCTTCCAAATCCGGTGACGATAAGAAAGCATCCGAGCTTAAGGATGAATATAAGAAGGCTGTCCATGAAGTAAACAAGAACCGCAAGGCCATTGTCCACCAGAACATCCAGATGATTTTCCAAGATCCGGTTTCTTCCTTGGACCCCCGTATGACCATTCGCGAAATTGTTTCCGAAGGTCTGATTATCCAGGGCGAGAAGAATAAGAAAGTCATCCACGATAAGGTCAACAAAGTTTTGAATCAGGTAGGCCTTTTGGAAGAGCATGCCGATCGTTATCCGCATGAGTTTTCCGGCGGCCAAAGACAGAGAATCGGTATAGCCAGGGCCATTATCATGGAACCCAAGCTTATCATCGCAGACGAGCCGGTTTCGGCTTTGGACGTGTCGATCCAGGCCCAAGTTATTAACCTCTTAAATGAATTAAGAGAGTCCATGGATCTGACCTTGATTTTCATCGCCCATGACCTTTCTGTCGTTAAGTATTTCTCGGACCGGATTGCGGTTATGTATTACGGCAAGATTGTGGAGTTAACCACTTCGGATGAACTCTTCAGCCATCCCTGCCACCCCTATACCAGGGCTTTGCTGTCCGCTATCCCCTGTCCCGACCCCTTGTCGGAGAAGACAAGAGAGCGTTTCCACTACATTCCGGCGGCCGCCCATGACTATTCCGTGGAAGGTCCGACCCTTAGAGAAGTCAGCCCGGGTCACTATGTATCCTGTAACTCGGCGGAAGAAGAGCGTTACAAAAGAGACGTCTTCGGTCTTTAAGAATCAGAGGACCTAATGGCGACACCTTATCATCGGGACCCCTTTACCTTTAAGGATTATCTCAAGGCTATTTTATTGGGCTTGGGACTTTTCCTTCTGACCTTTTATATACAGAAGTATGTGAATAGGAACGGTCCCGAACGTAATGTTTTTTCCTTGCTGAGTAATTCCTGCCTGGCTCCGACCGCTGTTTTGTTGGGCGGCGGAGTCTTGTCCTGGATCAAAAAAGACGGTCAATTTGACGTTATCTTTCTGGGTTTTCGTAATATGAGAAATACCTTCCGGGGCGGTTTTTCACAGACTCTCTATGAAGACAGGCCACAAAATCTCTATGACTATCGTCAGGAAAAAGAAGTGGAAAGAAGAGTCAATATTCCCTGGCTCCTAACCGGAGCGGGATTTTTACTGCTATGTATAGTATTTGTAATTTTGTTTTATAAGGTGCCCCTGTAAATCAGCCGGCACCTTTCTTTGAAGAAAGGATAAGAATATGGCAAGACAAAAATTGATAAAAAGAGAAGAACAGGTCAAGGCCCACACCTGGGCAGTCGAAAAGATGTTCGCTAATGAGGAAGCCTGGGAAGATGCTTATCAGAGTCTGGAAGAAGACTTAGACAAGCTGAGTCCTTTCGAGGGTCGTCTGAGTGAATCGGGTGAGGTCCTTTTGGAAGCCTTAGACTTGATCTATGACCTAAACAGAAGAGTAGAACACATCTATGTTTATAGTTCTATGAAAGCGGATGAAGATACAACCAATTCACACTTCCAAGATTTAGATTCCAGGGCCTTTAACCTATATCAAAAACTTGATACCAAGACTGCTTTCTACGAGCCGGAAATCTTGGCTTTAGGTGAGGAAAGCTTGCGTCGCTTCCTGGAAGAAACACCGGGCCTTAAGGCTTATGAGAGAGGCTTGGAGCTCCTTTTAAGACAAAAAGACCACACCCTGGATCGGGCCGGCGAAGAGCTTTTGGCCAAAAGCGGTTCTGTCTTAAGCGGCCCTGCTCAGACCTATAACCTTCTGGAAAATGCCGACCTGAAATTCCAGCCGGTGGACCACAAGGGTGAGACCATAGAGATTACAAACTCTAACTTCGTTTCTTTGCAGATGGAAAATGACCGTGTTCTCCGCGAGAATGTCTATAAGCATTACTACCAAGCCTTCAAGGACCACGAGAACACCTTAGCGTCCTTGTTCCAGACCAATGTCAAGGCCGCCAGCTTCAGACGTGAGGCCAGGCATTATAAGTCGAATCGGGAGATGTACCTTTCGAACAACCAGATTTCCGAAGAGATTTACGATAATCTCCTGGAGACCGTCCACGACCACATGCCAATCATGCACGACTACGTTAAGCTCCGCAAGGAACAACTGGGTGTGGAAGACCTGCATTTCTATGATGTCTACACGTCTATCGTAGAAGATTTTGACAAGGAATACAGCTTCGATGAGGCCAAAGCCATGGTCCTGGAAGCACTGAAACCCATGGGCGAAGAGTATTTGGCCATAGTCGAAAAGGCCTTTGACGAACGTTGGATGGATATCTATCCTAACCAGGGCAAGAGGTCCGGCGCCTATTCGAGCGGCAGTTACGATTCTTACCCCTATATGCTTCTGAACTTCGACGGTTCTTTGGACTCGGTCTTTACCCTGGCACATGAAATGGGCCACTCGGTTCACTCCTATCTGACCAGGCAAAACCAGCCCTATCCTACGGGTAGCTACAAAATTTTCGTAGCCGAAGTCGCTTCGACCTGTAATGAAGCGCTCTTGACCCACTACCTGCTGGAGACTACGACTGATAAGAAGGCCAGGATGTATGTCTTAAACCACGCCATGGAAGGCTTTAAGTCGACGCTTTACAGGCAGACCATGTTCGCCGAATTCGAAAATATCGCACATCGGATGGACCAGGAAGGGAAGACCCTGACCGCACCTGTCTTGAACGAAATCTATAAGGACCTTAATAAGGCCTATTTCGGTTCCGAGATGGAAGTGGACGATTACATCGCCTTAGAGTGGTCCAGAATTCCCCACTTCTACACGCCTTTCTACGTTTACCAATATGCGACGGGCTTTAGTGCAGCTCAGGCGCTGAGCCAAAAAATCCTCAATGAAGGCCCTAAGGCGGTCCAAAACTACCTGGCCTTCCTCAAGGCCGGTTCGTCTCAAGACCCCATTGATTTGCTCAAGCTGGCCGGGGTTGATATGAGCAGCAAAGAGCCCATTGCTCAAGCCTTGGAAGTTTTCAAGGAGACTATTCAGGCATTCAGAGATTTGGCCAAAGAAGACTAAGGCCAAAGCAAGCTAAGCGTGTATTAAGCTTTAGGCGGCTTATCCGGCTTATTAGGAGCAGACTCGGAACCTTGAGGGTTTTGGGTCTGCTTTTTTAATTCCGCCTTAAAAGCTTCTTTTAAAAGAGTCGTGAAGGTCTCTTTATCGAAATGGTCTTGGCGGTAAATTTTATCCATATAGGTGTAAAGCACCTTGTTATAAGCATAACCCAAGGCGCAGGTGATGGTGGCGGCTGTGGCACCGCTGATGGCCCCGCCCGCTGTAGAACCCAAGCCGGGAATTAACTTTAGAAGTGATGAGCTGATGGTTCGGCCCAGGAAAGTGGCTCCGCCCGTTCCGATGACGGCGCTGATGATAGAACTTAAGAGCGCCTTGTCCAAAGGAAGGCCGAAAATGGAGGTGAGATGGGCAATCATGGCCACTTGCATGGGGACCAGGATGGCGGCATCGGCTACGGGTACCGGGGTGAAGCCGGCGGCAAAAGCAGACGAGGTATAGCCCAGAACGGCCTTGTTGGCACGGTGCAGTTTTCTCTTGTTATCGACCTTCTGGGCGTTGATAAAAGAAGTCTGTAAGGCCTCCGGCACCAGTTCCAGGGTACGGTCGACCAGGTCCTGTAGGCCCCTCGGATCTAAGACCAGGTCTTGGGACAGCTTGTAGGGTTTGGCCAAAACCGGAACCAAGGCTGAGATTGGCAGGTTCAGGTCTTCTATGGCGTAAAAAAGCTCTCTGTATTGGTCGCCCAGGCTCTGGGTTAAGACCAAAACCAGGGGCATCTGGCCGGCCAAATCGCGGATCCATTCAATTTCGTAAGGTTCAATCCGGTTAGACAAGGCATTGACGCAGTACCAGCAGATATGCATGAGTTCATCGGGATTGTTCTTTCGCTCAGGCTTGCTGATTTCTTCCAGGATGGCCCGGCGGACCTCCTCCTGGCTTTCTTGCGAAAGCTCCAGGCCCTTGGTGTCGTAAATAACCAGAGGAATGCCTTCTTTGCTGATTTTGTTTAAGTTTTGGGTTACCGGGACTCCGACTCCGGTTTGGGCCAGATTTTCCCGGAAGACGGCGTTAATCAGGGTGGACTTGCCGACGCCTGTTTTGCCTGCTATGAGGATGTTAATCTTCTTTAATTCTTTGACTTCCTTTTGGTATTGGTCCAGGAAGTAACGGATGAGGTCGAAATTTGCATCAGGGCTATTTGCCATGGGACTAGGCCTCCTTGTCTTTGCAGCACCAGTTGTCGGCCCATTTTTGGATGGCCAAAATACTGTCTGCCAGGTCGCGGCCTTTGGGCGTCAGAGAGTAGAGTATCTTGACCGGTGTTTCGGGATAAACAGTCCGGGTCAGCATATTTTCTTGTTCTAACTCTTTGAGACGCTGGGCCAGCATCCTCGATGAAATATCGGGAATTTCCTCGGCTATATCCGAAAAGCGCAGAGGGCACTCCAGTAATGAGTGGATGATTAAACCGTTCCACCTCTTGCCTAAGATACCAAAAGCTTCGTTAAGACAAGCCTTCTCCATAGCTCTTACCTCCTATCGAAGCCTATTGTAAGCTTTCGATTCTGAAGAAGAAGTAAAGTTAGTTACTAAAAGGAATCAGTTAGGGTAATTAAAGCTCTAAAAGAAACCGCATCGGCGTCGTTGACGGCTTGGATGGCAAATTTATTCTCACCGGCTTTTATTTCGTCTTCTTTTTTCTCAACATCGACCCTTATGTTTTCGCCCAAAAGGAGCTCTGCGACATAGTTAATATCCAGGCTTACGAGATTAGTGCCCGGCTCATAAAGAGCGGCGGCATTACGGCACAAATCGATGTATTGGGTGTTGTTCATATGGTGGTTGCGGTCCAGATTACTGTAGGCTACGGTCGTTTCGTACGATTTCTTATCCGTGAAATCGGCGAAATCACGACGAAGTCTTATGGGCTGAATAGGCAAAGCTTTCAGCTTAGACATGGGAGGGGCCAGAGCACCCGTAAAAAGCATCATGGGATTGATTAATGCATGCACATCAAAGTCCAAGATGGTCCAAAAAGACCGGGCGGCACCGAAGGCCCGGCCCTCTTTATCGAAAAGATAATAATCGCGGAAAAAGCCCAGGCGGTTCATGTTGGACTGCCAGGTATAGATGCGGACCGTATCGCCCACCTTGGGATTGTGTGAAAGGCGGATGGACATACGATTAAGAATCCAGTTTAAAGACGTATTGTCTAAAACATCATAAGCCGGCATGGAATTGACATGGTGGGCGGAGGCTTCCTGCATTAGTGAGAAAAGCACACGGCTGTGCACTCGGAGGAAGGGGTCACATTCACTGTCGCGGACCTTAAAATCTTCATAAAAGACGGCGTTTTGTGAGTCGCTTTCTTCTATCTGCTTTAATAGATCTTTTTCACTTAGAAATAACATATAACTCCCTCTTTTCTATAGGGTATCTTATAATAAACGAATAAGTTAGCAAATTTATTAAGGAAAGGTTAGGAATTTTAGCGTGGCGACTGAACATAAGACAGACAGGAATAATAACCTTACCGACCAGTGGAAAGGACAGATTAAAGAAACTTTCCGCAATATTTTTCCCGAACGCTGGTATGCCAAAGTCCTTTATGAAAGAGCCTTGGTTGTTATCCTGATTTTGCTTCAGCTGGCTGTGTTTATCTACTTCCTCCTCAATGTAAGCCGAATTTCCAAAGGCATCGCCATCGGCATGTATGCCTTTAGCTGGCTTATCGTTGCCAAGATTGTCTTGGGATCGAAACTTATAGACTACAAGCTTAGTTGGACCATTCTGGTTTTGGCCTTTCCTTTAGTGGGTGGCGTGCTCTACGTCCTTCTGGAAACCAATCTTTTTAACCGTAGGCTTCGCAAGGATATTCAGATGGCTCAGAATAAGATTAAGCCCTACCGGCGTTCAAATCCCGAACTTTATAAGATTTTGGCTGAATACAAACAAGATGAGAACTCTTTGGCCTCCTACATCGATAATTCCGTCCACTACCCGCTTTACGAAGACGGCCGGGCCGAATATTTGTCCAGCGGTGAGGACATGTATGACCACATGATTGAATCCATCCGAGGCGCCCGCCACTACATCTTCCTGGAATTCTTTATAGTCAAGAAGGGCTACATGCTGGAAAACTTGCTGGAGTTATTGTCGGCCAAAGTTAAAGAAGGCGTAGAAGTCTGTTTTCTTTATGATGATGTGGGCACCATGCTGCAACTTCCCAGAAGTTTCGCCAAAACCCTGACTGATCTGGGCATCCGGGCCAGACCCTTTAACACCTTGAGACCTATTTTGTCGACCCAGTTTAATAACCGAGACCACCGCAAAATCGTGGTCATCGACGGACGGGTGGCCTATACCGGCGGTATCAATATAGGAGACGAATATATCAATAAGGAAGAACGCTTCGGCCACTGGAAAGACGGGGGTGTGGCCTTTTACGGTGAGGCTGCCTGGGCCATGACCTTGATGTTCTTAGAGCTATGGCTTGCCATGGGCACGGATGCGGAGCTGGAAAGTCTGGATGTGGCAAGCTATTGTCCCGATCCATCTTATTTGGACCCCAATCCAAAGGCTAATCCCGAGACCCTGCCGGCCTTTATCCAGCCTTATTCGGACAGCCCCTTTGACTTCAATTTCATAGGAAAAATGGTTTATCAGAAGCTGATTTATAATGCCGGACGCTATGTCTACTTGATGACCCCCTACTTAATCTTAGATGACGATATGGTAGCGGCCCTGAGGCAGGCGGCCCGGTCGGGCGTGGATGTCAGAATTATTACACCCCATATTTTCGATAAGCAATTGGTTAAGCAAGTCACTAGGTCCTACTACCAAAGTCTTTTAGAAGCAGGGGTCCGAATTTTCGAATATACACCCGGCTTCATCCATACCAAGGCCTTGGTTACGGACGACGAGACCGCTGTCATAGGGACCATCAATTTCGATTATAGATCCTTCTACCTTCATTTCGAGGATGCCGTTGTCGTCTACAACCAGCCTTGCGTGGGGGAGACCTATGACGATTTTTTGGAAACGCAGGCCCAATCACAAGAGATTTTTCCGCATACCTTTAAGTGGGGCTTTTGGCACAAGCTGGCCGGAGCCTTCCTCCGTCTTTTCGCTCCTTTGATGTAAATCGGCGGGTGGGGAATCGGTATGGCGAAAAAACAGAAAATTACCAAAGGTATTTTTAGTCGCTTCTGGCTACTTGTCCTGGCCTGCATTATGGTTATGGGACCTCTGGGACCATTCCATAATACGCTTAAGGCCGCCAATATAGGCGGACCGGGACCGCGCTATAAGCTGGATCTTTGTTATATGGATTTTTTGTTTAAGCCCAGCGGTCTTATCGAAACCCATCTGGAGATAAACATGGAGGCCCTTAGAGACCTTAAGCGTCTCCAGATTAGCATCCCTTACGGCCAAGACCAATCTTTGGACTTAAAAAGTTTCAGCAGGGCCGAATTTAATCCGCAAGGCCAATTAATTAATATTCAAGGGGAGCGATCCACCACGCCTCTAGACGACACGTCCTCTCTGGAAGCCTACTATGTACAGGATACGGGAACCCATATGGTTCTGGATATCAACGCTGCCATACCGCAGGGTGCCACAAGGCGCCTTATCATGGACTACGATATTTACGGAGCGTCCACCCGCTATCCCGATGTGGCGGCAAGTTTAATCAACATTTTGTCTAAGACCGAATCGTCTTCTATAGGCAAATTAGCCTTGCGTTTTCGTTTTGAAGCACCGGTCTATGAGGAAGAATTAGCCGAGTTTTTTATCCAGCAAAGAAACAGCTTAGGCATTCGGAGTAACTTAGTTGAAGCGGTAGGTGCCGCATCTTTCTCACAAAAAATGTCCCAAGCCAGGGTCAAGACCGAAGAGAAAAATCCGTGCTTTTATTATTACGGAGAGGACATTGCTGCCAACAGCGGCTTTCAAGTCCAAGCTATCTACCCTTCGGTCTGGATACCCAGGCAAAGGATCGAAGGGTACGAAGACCGTTTGGACGATTTGATGGATCAACAAATCTCTTACCATATCGAAATGATCCGCATCCACGATATTCGGCATTACGGAACCATTTTGACGCACGTTTTCTTGGGTCTGGGCCTTATCGGTATCGCCTTCAACGAGATTTCCAAAAGCATCAGAAGAAGGCGGGCCAGCCGGGTTGTTTTGGAGCCGGACACCAAAGATGGGCCTTTTAGTGCCCTGGCTTTCCTGGAGTCCTTGTCACTGAATAGCAAGGTTTTATATAGTGCGGTCTTAGAATTGGTCCAGTTGGGGTATTTGGCCATGGATAATCGCCGCCTGGTCCGCGTGCCGGAGCGCCTGATTCAGGATAAACAGCCCCTCTATGATTTTCAGCGCCTGGTCTTACACGGGGTCTGGGATTTTATGGAAGGCGAGGACAGTCTGGATATCAGCCGCTTCGAGAATATTTCCGAAGAAAAAATGGACCTTAAGTACAGAGACCTGCAACGTGTTCGAAACCTTTACGAAGTCTTTCTGCTGGAAAAAGGCTGGATTCCCCTGCCGGGCCAAAAGAAACCGCAGAAGCTTTATTGGATTCCGGGCTTAGTTTATATCGGTTTGGGTCTTCTTTGGGCGGGACTGGGACGGTATCTTAGACCCCTGACCTTGGTTTTACTGGGCCTGGTTTATATCTTTTTGGCCTTCCGAGAAGTTCGTTATACGGCCAAGGGTGAAATTATGCTGATTCAGATGAAGGCCCACAAGCGCTATCTGAAGGAGATTGACCAGACTTTAAGAGATAAGGATAAGGCCAAAGCCAAGCTCAATGACTACTTCATTGCCTCTATTGCCTACGATTGTACCAGGTCCTTCCTCTTGAACTTCCGCTATGTGCTGAGTCTGGATGTATTCATGAACACAGGTTTTCTCAGGCGCTTCGGCTATCAAAGACTCCAACAGACCACCGAGCGCTATATCAAGCAAAAATCCGGCCTCAGAGCCCGGGCTTTGATGATGTTTTATTTATATATTTACAGAGAAGAAGAAAAAGTTTTAAATTCTCTTCAAAATACGCTCGTAGCCCTCCGTTACCGCATGCGGCGGGGCTTAGAGGAAGAAAGAGACCCTCTCGGCAGGCCAATCTCCTCCTAGGAGGCCAAAAGGATTGTGCTATAATCTACAACAATATTAGACATATGAGCCGGACGATTTTGAATAACAGAAGACATGAAAACCGGCATGGGAAGGAATAGAGTTATGGCAAAATTTACGAGGCTGGCGACAAGTTTAGCCCTTCATCCCCTGAAGGCACAGGGTGCCGTGGACGTTTTTTATTTGGACGGCAGAACCAATGATTTAGAATACGTGCGTGACAAGGATATGACCTTGGATCGGGTAGACCAGGGCTTTTATTTTACGGCTTTTGCTTCTCAGAATTTGAGTTATGAGAATAACGCCGAATTCCAAATGACCAAGGACAAGTTAGCTGCCATTAGCGAACTTTTGAAAAATCCCAAGATCAGCATTGATTCGGCTATTAACGACATGGCCGAGAATGCTATAGAGGTTACAGGTCGGCTCAGCTTGGACCAGGACCATAAGCGGCAGGTTTACTATGCGGGCTTCTTGGTTAAGGATGCCGAGATGGCAGCCATTACCATGGGATCCGGCTTGGCCTATCTCTATCGTAATGATGCGCTTTATCCTTTGACCGAAGATGACTTCCCCATGGAGGCCGTCGATCACCACGGCAATCCGGTCGATAACTACAATATTTACGGAGCCGGCCGAGCCGGTACCATCCGCTACTCCAATATTGCCCAATTACAAGTGGACGACTGCATCATGCTTTGTACCAAGGAAGTCATGGATGTCATCGGCCAAAAGGGCATGCTGGAGCTTTTAGATCAGGCCTTTGACCAGGAAGAAGCCGCCCAGATGGTGCGCTTAAGAATGGAAAAAGCAGCCGAAGAATCCGGCGAAGATTTGCCCTATCAATTCATGATGAGCTTTGTAGAAGAGGTCTTGACGCCTTCTAAGGCACGCAAGGACCGCAACACGGCCATGATGAAAGCAATCACCGACCAAGACCTGGCCGAAAGCAAGATGCATGATGAGACCATGCGTTTTGACCGCAGCCAGATTTCCTCTTATTCGGCCGCTTCAGCCGGCCTGGTTCGTCCGGAACCGGAGCCTATTGACCCGGCACCGGTGTTAGAAGCAGAAGAAGATGCCAGAGCCGAGGATGCTCATGCAGAAGATCAAGAACTCCTGTCCGGTGTGGGCGTGAGCCAGCCTTTGGCCAGCGAAGAGATGGAAAACTTGCATGAGACGGAAACGGTCCAAGATGCCGAAGATTTGGAAGAGATAGAAGAAATAGAAGACGACACAGAGACAGAAGAGGACGTAGTGGCCGACGAGGAGACAGACCTTTGGGACGATATTCAAAGGGTTTACCCGGACGGCGAAGACCAGGTTGAAGAAGACGAGGAAGAAGAGGAAGGGGAGAAGTCTAAAAAGGGAAATAAGACCCTTCTCATCATAATCGTACTTATTGTTATCGGTTTGGCGCTTACGGCAGTTGTCTATCTCTTAAAAGAAAAGGGCATGGGCCCCTTCACACCCGGAAGCTCGACGCCCGTTGAGAGTCTGGAAGGATCGGAAAGCTCCGCCTCTGAGTCTTCGGAGAATCAGACCGGCACGACAACGACCGAAGCCACCACTACGACCCAAGAGACTACTACCCAGCCTACGACGACAGAACCGACGACTACGGCTCCCAGCGAGTCTCAACCGTCTCAAGCCGGTGAAGTGAACGGCGCCGAAGGCGGCAGTTATCCTGCAACGTACGAGGTTCAGGTAGGCGATACGCTTTATGATATCCTCAGAAAGGTTTACAAGAATTACGACATCGATGATGCATCTTATGAAGCTCAGAACGAACTAATCGGCCGCTTCATCGAGAAGAACCCCGAAACCATCAGTGGTTCTTTGGAAGAAGACAACGTGGTCATTTACGCCGAGACCGAAATTGAAGTTCCGGACCCGTCGGATCTCTTGGAGCCCTTGAAGTCTTAAGTAAGAAACAACATAAAACGGCCCTCTAGGGGAGGGCCAGGATGTAAGCATTATCTTCTCCGGTATAAATGACCTGACCCAGGTCCCGGAGAAGATTTTCATTTATATGGGGGAATTTTAGTCGCTCCTGTGTGCCTACGACGATGTAAGAAACCTTGTGGTCTTGTAGAAGCTTATTTACCAGGACCGGATTGGTTCCTTCATAGATGGCTCGGACATCTTCCTGTAAGGGCAAGACCACCTCGTTGAAGGCATCCGGTGTTTCTTTGGATGTGCGCCACAGCCACTCATGGGTCTGCCAACCGATAGGGGTGGGAAGGCCGGTATAGGCCGACAGGACGTTGTAGTTGGAATAAGAGTCGCCGTAAGCCTCGAGAACGACAGGCTGTCCCTCGATTTTTTTGTTTAGAAAATCAATCATACGAAGTCTTTCTTCCATCGAATAGGTCCGGCCTTCGGCATCGGTCAGGGTCTGTCCGGCCAAAGCCCCGGTACCTTCCAGCCCTTTGCGACTTTCCAATTTTAAATCGCCGTACCAGTCACGGACCGAAGGCGTGTAGTAGAAGGGAATCGTGAAAAGTAAAAGGCTCAGTAAGAGGCAGACTAGGGTTTTTACGACCGGCAAGGAGCGGTCCGCTTCCTTTTCAGCCCACATTTTTCCGATCCAAAAGCTATCTTGTAGAAGTGCCGTTAGGCTGAAAGAGGCCACGACGCTAAGAAGCAAGAAGGCCTGGTAAGTAAACTTAAACATGGTATTGGCCCTACTAAAAGCACCTTCGTAAATATCCACGACGTAGAGGACTTCAGGAGCCAGAATAAGGCCCAGGCCCCCCAGGCCAAAGGCCAGGACCAGGGCGTGGATTTTCCTTACGTTCTCATTTTGTTTTTTGTGACATAAGAGCTGGTAAATAAGAAAAATCAAAGCTGAAGCTACATGAGAAAACCAGAGTATAAAGAGAGCGTAAAAGCCGGATCGGTTTTGGGTGAGGGAGAGTTTTTGACTCATGGGGTCAAAATGCATTTGGAAGGGTAGGGACAAGAAGGAGGCCAGGAAGAAGAGCCCGTTAAAGACCGCAACGACTTTTGTATAGATAAAATCACGCTTTTGGCAAAGGGCAAAAGCACCGTAAGTCAGGACCAGATAAAGCAGGCATTGGAGGATGACCTGATTTAGTTTTAAGTAGTTTAAGAAGGTCAAGGCTAAAATAGCCAAAGACAAGACAAGGTCGGTCAGAACTTGGCCGGCAGGCCTGGGGAAAGCAAGCTTTTCTTCCTTCCTCTTATAGAAAATAATGAGGAAGAAGGCAAAACAAATGACTACGGTGTAGATTAAAAAGTCCCAGTAGTTGGACATTGTCGAGACGGCCAAAAGAAGGCCTAGGCCTAAGACCTGATAGCGGGAAACTTTGGCCGAGGACGTATTCTTATAGCGGGTTAAGGTCAGATAAAGGGACAACAAAAGGCCCAGCAACAACAAGACCACCATGAGATTCACCATGTGGGCATGGAGGTCTGCAACTAGGTATGAATAGTAGGGGAATTCGTGGATGGTCTTATCCTGGGTTTCGGGATTGTAGCCGATAAAACGGGTTGCGTTGGAGAAAAAATAGCTGTCGATATCGCCGACCTCAACGCCTTTATTTTGCAGGAAGCGTAAGAATTTGTGGCCGGGGTTGCCGGGCTTGTAGAAAAAAGCATGGCTGTTGCCGCCTATATTTAAGAACAAAGCCCCCAAAAGACCGCCCAGACCGGGCAGGATATGAGCCTCTAAGGCGGAGGGCTTACTTTTAACTTTGGCCAAGGCTCTCTGATAGGCCAAATCTCTTATCAGGGCAAAGCTCAAAAGAAAACTCATGGCGAAAACCCCTGCCACACTTAAGTTATAGGTGTATGCCGGATCGATGCCGCTAAGCTTGGTCATGAAGCTAAATAAGTACTGGCCGAAATAGTAGTAGTTGATGGGCTGACCCGAAAGCCACATGTCCTGTGCGGGCAAGGTGGATTGGCGACCCATGGACCTTATAAAGCCGTAATCCATGAATTTTTCCAGGTCGATAATTTCGGGCTTATGGGTCCTGACATAAGTCCAGACTAAAAAGGCCAAAAGAAAGAGTCCGGACTCGGCTAACTGAATAGGACCGAAAGAAGGATGCCCTGATATCCTGTCGGCCAAGTCGGACTTCCTATTTTTACGAGAGGTCCGGAAGAGATAGGCAATAAATCCTACACATAAGAGGCCGTAGAAAATGCGTATAGGGATAGGGGAGAAGACCGGGAGGCCTAAGTAGGCCAAGGTCCAGATTAGATAGGCCGGTATAAGAAAGCCTAAAAAATGGCTGTAAGCCCAGCCCTTGTCCGGACTGTAGGGGAAGAGATAGGAAGCTAGGGGAGAAGCCAGGATTGCGCAAGCAATAAAGAGAGCGGACCAGGTGTAATAGTAAAGTCGGTCAAGGGGGCTCAGCAAAACAGCTGCTAAAAAAACGGGGACCAGGAAAAAAATCAGGGCCGCAATAAATGAGATTATCCCGGACTTGACAGGCCTCGGGCTCTTAAGATGAGAACTTTCTTGCATGGCTTTAAACCTCCAGGTCCACATTATAATATAGTGCGGCCTATGCTATAATCGAGCAAGATTTTTAACATGCTTAGCCATGTGAAATTAGAGGAGATAGTGCAAGTTTTATGGAATATATGAGCTTAAATACCATCCGCGAAAAATACTTGGAATTTTTTGAGGAGAGAGGCCATCTGAGGCTGCCCAGTTTTTCCCTGGTTCCCAAGAACGATCCGTCCATCCTGTTGATTAACGCCGGTATGACCCCCATGAAGGCTTATTTTACAGGTAAGGAGACACCCCCGTCTAAGCGGGTGACCACCTGCCAGAAGTGTATCCGTACCGGGGATATCGACAACGTCGGCTACGCCGACCGACACGGTACCTATTTTGAAATGTTGGGAAACTTCTCCTTTGGTGATTATTTCAAAGAAGAAATGATTCCTTGGATTTGGGAGTTCTGTACCCAGGTCTTGGGCATGGAAGAAGACAGGCTCTATCCTTCCGTTTACGAAGAGGACGACGAGGCCTTTAATATTTGGCATGAGAAGATCGGCCTTCCCAAGGACAGAATTTATCGCTTCGGTAAGGCAGACAACTTCTGGGAACACGGCACCGGCCCGTCCGGACCTTGTTCCGAAGTCTATTACGACCGTGGCGAGCAGTACGGTTGCGGGTCTCCGGATTGTGCACCGGGCTGTGAGTGCGACCGTTTCGTGGAATTCTGGAACTCGGTTTTCACGCAATTTGATAAGCAAGAAGACGGCACCTATCTTCCTTTGGCTCAGAAGAATATCGATACGGGCGTAGGCCTGGAGCGCCTGGCCACTATTGTCCAGGATGTAGGCTCTATTTTCGAAGTGGATACAGTCAAGTCCATCTTAGATTTGGTTTGCGAGATGGCCGGAGTGACCTACCACGAAGATGCCAAACAGGATATCTCCATCCGTATTATTACCGACCATATTCGATCGACGGTCATGATGATCGGCGACGGCATTACCCCCAGCAATAACGGCAGAGGCTATGTTTTGCGCCGCCTCATGCGCCGGGCTATCCGTCACGGTCAGCGCTTGGGTATTGAAGGGGCCTTCCTTAAGACTTTGGCCGAAGAAGTCATCCGGCAAAACGAGAATGTCTATCCCGAGTTAATCGAGCACAAAGACTTCATCATGAACACCATCGCCAACGAAGAGCGGACCTTTGCCAGGACTCTGGACCAGGGTAACCAGTTAGTCGCCCAATATATCGATCAGGCCAAAGCTGACGGGGCTCGGGAACTTTCCGGTGAAGATGTCTTCCGTCTCCACGATACGTACGGCTTCCCCTTGGATTTGACGCGCGAAATTGCCGAGGAGCAGGGCCTGGGTGTAGACGAAGCGGGCTTCAACACACTTATGGAAGAGCAAAAAGCCAGGGCTTCGGAAAATACCAGTCAGAATGTTAAGACGGCTTGGGGCGGCATGGCCTTCCCCGAGGAAGTCAGCCATTTGGAGCCTACTATCTTTACAGGCTACGAGACCTTAGAAGACAAGGGACAGGTTCTAAGCCTCTTGGTAGAAAGTGAGGATAAGACTTCATTAGAGACCAGAGAATCTCTGGGTGAAGGTCAGGCCTTTATTCTCATTACCGATAAGACGCCATTCTACGGAACGGGCGGCGGCCAGGAAGGCGATTTCGGTTGGGCCTATCAGGGCGAAGCCAGGGTTCATATCTTGTCGACCACCAAGACGCCGGCAGGACTTTATCTCCACCACGCCGAAGTGGACCAGGGCATTATTGAATGCGGCAAGGCCATTGACCTAAAAGTAGATAAGGAAAATCGTTTGGCGACGGCCCGAAACCATACCGTGACCCACCTTCTCCACCAGGCTCTTAGAGATGTCTTAGGGAAGCACGTTACCCAGCAAGGGTCGGAGGTCAACAGCCACCACCTGCGTTTCGACTTCTCCCACTACCAGGCTTTGACGGCGGACGAATTAGAAGAGGTCAGCCGGCTCGTGAACCAAGCCATTTTGGCCGATTACCCTGTCGTGACCGATATTATGCCTATCGATGAGGCCAAAGCCCAAGGCGCCATGGCCCTCTTTGACGAGAAGTACGGCGATGCGGTCCGTGTCCTTTCCATCGGTGATTACAGTAAGGAGCTTTGCGGCGGAACGCACCTCAAACACACTTCTCAAGCCGGTTCCTTCCGTATTACGCAAGAATCCTCTATCGCAGCCGGTGTCCGCCGTATCGAAGCGGTGACCGGCTTTGAGGCGATTCGTTATGCCAAGGAAGACCGTTTGGCCCTGGCCGACTTAGGGGCCATGCTGAAGACGTCACAAGAAGAGCTTTCGGCCAAAGTACGTCAGGTCCTGGAAGATAACCGCCAGCTGAAGCGCGAGGTGGAGAACTTAGAGAATGCTCAGGCCAGAGCAAAGAATGCCGACTTGACCGACCGGGCCAAAAAAGTGAAGGACTTCAATGTCCTGGTGACCGAGGTCCGGGTCCAAGACCAAAACCAGATGCGTGAATTAGGTGACCTCTTGAGAGACAAGTTAGAGCCCTCTATCTTATTTTTGGTCAGAAAGTCGGATTCGGGTTTGAACTTCCTGGCTATGGCATCCGATGAGGCCGTCAAGGCCGGTATCCATTGCGGTAATATCGTCCGCGAATGTGCTAAGTTAGCCGGAGGCGGCGGAGGCGGCAGGCCCAATATGGCTCAGGCCGGCGCTAAAGAAGTCGACAAATTGGATGAGGTTTTGGCCAAGGCCTCGAGCTTAATCGAAGAAACTTTATAGGTATTGAAACTGCTAGAAAGGATTCTAAAGAAATGGACGACTGTATTTTCTGTAAGTTAGCCAACGGACAAATTCCTACCGAGATGGTCTACGAAAATGACCTGGTGGCCTGCTTTAAGGATAATAATCCGCAGACCCGGACCCATTGCCTGATTGTTCCCAAGACCCATTACCGGGATATTTTGGATATGGGTGCTAAGGCGGACTGGGCCACACTAGGTCCGGCCTTGGAAGATTGCATAGATCAGGTTACGACCAAGCTGGGCATAAAGGACCAAGGTTTCCGACTCATCAATAACTGCGGAGAAGGGGCCGGCCAATCGGTCTTCCATGTCCATTTCCACTTAATGTCGGATCCTGAGAAGCTTAAAGAAAAATTGCTATAAAGTTTATCTGGGGTAGAGGATGTTTTCGGAAGTGAGAAGTCGGTCCGATTTATCATAGACCAGCTTCAGGCTGAAGAAGTCTCCCTTATCTTCTAATAACAAAGGAAGGAAGATCCTGTCGCCCTCCCATAAGGGGAGAGACAGGATTTTTTCTTTGTCTATCCAGTGCAGATCCCCTTCACGGCTTGTACCGGGGGAAATGAGTCGGGAAGAAACTTGTGCCTTATAGACAAAAATATATTCGCTGGGCTTGGTATCATAGGTGAAGGTTAGGATGCCCTTCCATTCGTAAGACCCGGGCTTTAGGTCCAGACCAGTTTCTTCTTTTACTTCACGGATAAGGCAGTCTTCGGGGCTCTCGCTTGTTTCAAACTTGCCGCCTACCCCAATCCACTTACCGTGGTTTACGTCGTTGGCTTTGCGGTTACGGTTTAACATGAGGAAAGCACCGTCGTTTTCGATATAGCACAGGGTGGATAAAATCATTTGAGGACCTCTTTCGTATGCGTCTTGCAACTATCTTAGCTCTTTTCGCAATTTTTGGAGTGTTTTTCTCCGCGTTTTTGTTATAGTAACAAAAAGCTAGCTACTTTAGATTGGTTACAAGCCCATCTAAGCAGGACGACTATACTTGAACTAATGGAACATTATGCAAATGATAAAGAGTTAAGAAAAAGAGAAGAGGATTTGAAATGAAAAGCCATAAGAGACGTTTTACGAGTATTTTGGCGGCACTTTTTGCCCTGGTGTTTTTATTGGCGGCTTGCGGCCCGGGCGGTCAGCAGCAGAATCTTAAGATTGCCAATATCGCTATGACCGATCCTATCAGCTCCTTGAATCCGGTTTTCATGGATGCTTCGGAAGCCATGAAATATGCGGTAGGGATTTCTTGGGACCCCATCGTCGAACTGAATGAAAAGCTGGAGTTCGAGGGGGTTTTGGCCGAGTCCGTTACCTTACAAGAAGACGGTAAGACTTTTCGTGTGAAGATTAAAGACGATGCCAAATGGTCCGACGGTGAGCCCATTAGCTCCGATGACCTGATTTTCTATACCATTCAGATTAGAACGCCCAGTGTGGGCAACATTTCCATGGCGGCCTATTACCTGATTGAAGGCTTTGACCCCGAAACCGGCCAGGTGCCCGACGACACCAAGGAAGTGTCCGGCCTGGTCCGTGTCGACGATAAGACCGTGGACTTTGTACCCAGAGAGCCGATCAGTCTGGAGAATTTCCTCAATAACTACATGCGTTATTCTTACCCTATTCCTTATCACCTCCTTAAGGATATGACTTCGGCGGAATTGGCCAAAACGGACTGGTTTACCCAGCCTGAAGCGGTCAGCGGAGCCTTCATCCCGACCCAGGTGGACTTGGCTAATGCTATTTCTTTCAAGAAGAACGAGGCCTACTGGCAAGGTGAGCCCAAGTTGGACCGCCTGAACATTAAAATTACGGACGGGGCGCAGCTTTTGGCCGGATTGGAATCGGGTGAAATCGATTACGTACAGCAGACCACAGCGGTTTTCCCCCAGGAAGACCAGGCTGCGGTAGAAAAATTAGACAAGGCTAAGGCTATTTATGCCGAGCCGGTTACTTCGCAGTTTACCTTTATTAACCAGGAATCTATTCCCGATAAGCGTGTGCGTCAGGCTATGCTTCTGGCTTTAGATCGCCAGGGCCTGGTCGATTCGTTCCTAGACGGCCACGGTGAAGTTGTGGACGGCTTCCTGACCTCGACATCGACCTATTTTGATTCGTCTCTGGAGGCGGTGAAGCAAGATCTGGATAAGGCCAAAGCCTTGCTGGATGAGGCTAAAAAAGACGGTTTCGATCCGAATCGTGAATTTGTTTTCAAGATTAACTCCGGTGACCAAACCTTTGTCCAAATGTCGACCATCGTGATTGAACAATGGAAGCAGTTGGGCCTTAACGTAAAAGTCCAGACCGTACCTTTGAATAATCTTTTGGCCGATGCGGCAAGCCACAGCTTTGATATTTTGGCGGTCCAATACACCCTGCCAGCAGCGGCTCCGGCACTGGATATTGCCTGGTTGACCGGACCCGATAACTGGGCAAACTTCCATAACGACAGGGTAGATGCCTTGGTCGCTGAGGCTTCGGGCTTCAGCGGTGAAGCGGCCGATGGCGTCAAGTTGTACGGCGAGCTGAATCGCATTATTCAAGACGAAGTACCGATGATGAATCTTTATGTCATCGAACCCCTGGGAGCCAAATCCGAAAGACTCCAAGCCCAAGACCCATTTGTCTTCGGCGGCTTTATGAACTTGCATGAGTGGGATATAATAGACCGGTCAAACGAGTAAAAGCAAAAGGAGCTTTATGGAAGCTTTACTGAGAGTAGAAAACTTAAGGGTCGCTTTCCGCAGCGACTGGGGCCTAAAAGAGGCGCTTGACGGCGTCTCTTTTGCTATCTATCCGGAAGAGACCTTGTGCCTGGTAGGTGAGTCGGGCTCCGGCAAGTCTGTGACGGCCTTGTCGATTATGGGCCTTCTGGGTGCCAACGCCGAGATTTTGGACGGCAAGATTTTTTACGGCGACCGGGACCTTCTGAGCCTTAGTGAAAAAGAGCTGGACCATTACAGAGGCAATGAGATTGCCATGATTTTCCAGGATGCCATGGGCTCATTGAATCCTGTCTTTACGATAGGTAATCAGGTAGTAGAAGCCGTCCGTGCCCAGTCTAAAGAAATCAGCAAAGCGGCTGCTGTTGTGGAAGCCAAGAGGCTTTTGTGCCGAGTCGGTTTAGAGGATATCGATGACCTGATGAAGCGCTATCCTAACGCCTTATCGGGCGGCATGCAGCAGCGTGTCATGATTGCCATGGCTTTGGCCGGTAAACCTAAACTTCTTATTGCCGATGAGGCGACGACCGCCCTGGACGTGACCATTCAGGCTCAGATTATGAAACTTCTCAAGTCCCTCCAAGCCGAGATGGGCTTGTCGCTGATTCTTATTACCCACGATATCGGTCTGGTCGGCCAAATGGCGGACCGGGTTATGGTCATGTATGCGGGCCAGATTGTTGAGCAGGCCGGCGTTATGGACCTCTTCCACTATCCGGCTCATCCTTATACCAGAGGCCTGATGCGGGCGGTTCCTTCGATTAATGATGATAAGTCTAAAAGACTGGTGTCAATCGAGGGCCAGGTACCGGAATATTATGATAAGATTACAGGATGTCGCTTCATGTCGCGTTGTCCTTATAAAACCGAGGGTTGTGAGAAGCCTCAGGAAATGAAATGCGTCCATGAAGACTGTGCCGAGCACGAACAGAAAGTCCGCTGCCACCTGGCTTGGAAAGGACTCTTGGATTGAAGGAAGACAAGACTACAAAAGCTCCTAAGACCCCTATCTTAGAGGTCCGAAACCTGGTGAAGACCTATCCGGCTTTTACCCAGGGCCTTTGGCCTGTAAAAGAGAAGGTCCATGCCGTTTCGGATATTTCTTTTGATATTTATGAAGGGGAGACCTTGGGTCTGGTGGGTGAATCCGGTTCGGGCAAGTCAACGACCGGTCGGCAGATTGTCGCCTTGGAGAAACCCGACAGCGGGCAGATCATCTACAGGGGCCAAGATCTGGTGCAAATGCGTACGGCAGAACTTAAGCCGATTCGCCGCGAAATCCAGATGGTCTTCCAAGACCCTAATTCATCGCTTAATCCCAGGAAACATATTAAGGATATCTTGGCCGACCCCATGCTCCACCATAAGTTGGTCAAAAGAAAAGACGTAACCAAGCGGGTCGAATATTTGCTGGACCTGGTAGGACTTCCCCGAAACTCCATGGGGCGTTATCCTTTTGAATTTTCCGGCGGCCAAAGACAACGTCTGGGTATTGCCAGAGCCTTAAGCCTGGAACCCAAGCTGATTGTTTTGGATGAGCCGGTATCAGCTCTGGACGTCTCCATCCAGGCACAGATTTTAAACCTCCTCCATGACTTACAAAACGAGCTGGGCCTGACCTATCTTTTCATCGCCCACGGCTTGGGTGCGGTCCATTACATTTCCGACCGCATTGCCGTCATGTATGAAGGGAGAATTTTAGAAATTCAGGAGGCGGAGACACTCTTCAAACACCCGCAAACCGACTACACCAGAGAGCTTATTCAGGCCGACCCTCTGCCTGATCCCAGCCTGGACCAATTCAGGGTCACAGAAGAAGATTTGAAGAGTCCTTGCGACGAGAAATTCAAACACGAGGTGACCTTATGATTCGTTATATTTTGAAACGTATTTTAATTGCCATCCCTGTTTTACTGGGCATAACGCTCCTGGACTACGCCATTATGTCTATGGCAGGCAGCCCTATGGAAATGATGTTGGGCCCCAGGGTGACCGAGGCGGCTTTGGCCGAAAAAGAAGCCCTCTTAGGCTTGGACCAGCCCCTGATTGTCCAGTACTTCAATTGGCTAAAAGAACTCATGCAGGGAAATCTCGGTTATTCGATTAAACAGAATCTTCCCGTTGCCAGCCTTATCGGTCAAAACATTGGTCCCACCACACTTTTGATGGGCGTTTCGCTCATCTTGTCCATAGGTTTGGCCATACCGGCCGGCATTCACAGTGCGGTCAAGCAGTATTCCAAGACCGACTACACCATCGTCCTTTTGTCCTTCATCGGAACTTCCATCCCGTCTTTCTTCCTGGCTTTGGTGCTGGTTTATCTTTTTAATATGAAGCTGGGTGTCCTGCCCTCCGGTGGAATGACGACCCTGGGCTATGATCCTTCAATAGGCGATACGGTCAGGCATATGATTTTGCCGGTTGTGGTTATGGTCGTGTCACTTCTGGGTAACAATATTCGTTACATCAGAGCCTCCATGCTGGAAATTTTGGACCAGGATTATCTTAGGACTGCCCGGGCCAAAGGTATCGGCAAGAAAAAGGTCATTCGTAAGCATGCCCTAAGAAACGCTCTCTTGCCTATCATTACGATTTTCGGTATGCAAATCCCCATTATGTTCAGCGGGTCTGTCGTAATTGAGCAGGTCTTTTCCTGGCCGGGATTGGGACGTCTCACTATGGACGCCATCTTAAACCGCGATTTCCCTCTTATCATGGGAGTCAGCCTTTTGGCCGCCATTGTGGTCTTGGTCTCGAATCTCTTAACCGATATCATCTACACCTTGGTAGACCCCACCATCGAATATAGTTAAGGAGCCGGCGGATTATGGTTGAAAATACCAAAAAAATAAATCATTCAAAAGATGCCAACTTGGCTCAATCTATCGCCGACGAGACCTACGCCCAAACCGTCTATCGCCGTTTTAAACGCCATCGTCTGGGCTTTATCAGCTTGATTTTCCTGATTGTGGTTGTGGCTTTGATTATTCTGGTACCGCTCCTGTCTCCTTATGATCCCAACGGCATCGTAGGCAATTATAAAGAGCCGCCCAGCGCAGCTCATCCTTTAGGAACGGACCAGGTAGGACGGGATATGTTGACCAGGCTCTTTGCAGGTGCCGGCGTATCGCTTTTTGTCGCCTTGTCTTCGACCTTAATCTCGACCTTGGTCGGTATTGTCTTGGGACTTTTGTCGGGTTATTTCGGCTCCTGGGTAGACATCCTCATCATGCGTATTACCGACGTGGTCATGTCTTTCCCATATCTCTTGCTGGTCCTGGTTTTTGCGGCCATCTTTGATCCCGGCATGTGGAATATCATTCTTATTTTAAGCTTTGTAAACTGGCCGGCTATGGCCCGTTTGGTGAGATCCAATGTCATGGCCATCCGCAAAGTGAACTTTGTCCAGGGCTCTCGTGTCGCCGGTATGACCCATGCCTACATCATGTTTAAGGACATTCTCCCCAATGCTATGGCACCGGTCCTGATTAATGCCAGTTCCGTCTTGGCCTTGACTATGCTGGATGAAGCGGCCCTGTCTTATTTGGCCATGGGCGTCCAACCCCCTACAGCTTCCTTGGGCAACCTTCTCAATGTGGCCCAATCCTTTTCTGTTTTGAAGAATTACCCCTGGATGTGGATTCCGCCGGGTGTATTCATAATACTTTTAGTCGTTGCGATTAACTTCATAGGAGATGCACTAAGAGATGCCTTAGATCCCCAAAGCCAATCGCAGGCTGATTAGAAGGAGGCATATAATGTCTGAAGCTCGCCAAAAGCCCTTAACCACCCGAGAGAAGACCAGGAAGCTGACCATGTTTTCCATGTTCCTGACCCTGGAGCTCCTCTTGTTTCTGGTTCCTTATTTAGGCTATATTCCGGTAGGTCCTATTAATGCTACGACCTTACACATACCGGTTATACTTTGCGCGATTTTTATGGGGCCCGGCTACGGGGCAGGTTTGGGATTTGTGTTCGGCCTTTCCAGTTTGTTGAAGAACACCTTCATGCCGACCATTACCAGCTTCGTTTTTTCACCTTTCGTCGAAATCGGCGGGCTTAAGGGAAACGGTTGGTCACTATGGATTGCTATAGGTCCCAGAATTTTGTTGGGGGTTATCGCCTACTATCTTTTTGTCGCTCTAGCCAAAGCAATCAAGAAGCCCGGTTTGGCAGCCGGCCTAGCCGCCGCACTGTCGACTTTCATCCACACCCTCATGGTGATGGGTTCTATCTACCTGTTTTTCGGAAAAGAATACGCCCAGGCCAGGCAGGTGGCCGAGTCCGCTGTCTTGGGCCTGATCGGCGGTGTCATAGCCGTTAACGGTGTGGCCGAACTCATCGTTTCCGCCATCCTGGTATTTGCTGTTTACCAGGTTTCTAAAGGATTTATGAAGAAAAGGAAGACCAACGCCTAATGGAAAAGAAGCGTATTTTAGTCGGCATATCCGGCGGTATCGCCATTTATAAGGCTTGTCAGCTGGTCAGTAACCTGTCGAAAACCCATGAGGTTCAGGTGGTGATGACCTCGCATGCCAAAGAATTTATGAGTCCTCTTACCTTTGAGACCTTGACCGGTAGGCCGGTTTATTCAGAGATGTTCGGGCCGGGTGTGGACCACAGCAAGGTGCCGCATATTGATTTGGCCAAATGGGCCGATCTTATTGTTATCGTACCGGCCACAGCCAATTTCCTGGCTAAGATGGCCCATGGGCTGGCCGATGACCTCATGAGTTCCATGATGCTGGCGGCCAGGTCGCCTGTCCTGGTTTGTCCCGCCATGAACACTTATATGTTGGCCCATGAAGCCACGCAGGAGAATATCCATATTTTGGAGAGTCGGGGCATTCACGTCTTAAACTCTTCGTCGGGCCTTTTGGCCTGCGGCGATTACGGGGCAGGTAAGCTCCCTGAGCCCGGCCAAATTCAGGACATTATTGAAAGCCTCTTGATAGAAGAAAAAGACCTTGCAGGTCTTAATGTCACCATAACAGCTGGTCCTACCCGAGAAGCCCTGGATCCGGTCCGTTTTATTAGTAATCACTCCTCGGGCAAGATGGGCTATGCCTTGGCCCAAGCAGCCCGAGACCGAGGCGCTCGGGTTCGCCTGATTTCCGGGCCTGTTTCTATAGATCCGCCTTCCGGTGTGGAGCTTTACCCTGTTGAATCCGCCCAAGACATGTTTGAAGCGGTTCAAAATCTTTTGGATGATACTGATATGCTTATCAAGGCCGCAGCGGTTGCAGACTACAGACCCAAGGTCATATCAGACCAAAAAATTAAAAAATCGGATGACGACCTGACGCTTTCTCTGGAACGTAATCCCGATATTTTAGCCTGGGCCGGAGAACACAAGAAAGACCGGACCGTCCTCTGCGGCTTTGCCATGGAGACCCGGGATCTCTTGAAAAATGCCCGGAAGAAGCTGGAGTCTAAGCACTGTGATCTCTTGGTGGCCAACTCTCTAAAAGAAGAGGGAGCCGGCTTCGGGACCGATACCAATGTGGCAACCTTGCTTTGGCCGGACAGGGAAGAGACCTTGCCTATGATGAGTAAGAAAGCTTTGGCCCACAAAATCTTGGACGCCCTGGTTGCCATTAAGGAGGCTAAGTAGATGCTGCTGACCCTTGATGTAGGTAATACGAATATAGCAATCGGCATTTTTAACGGTGAAGACCTGGTCGGTGATTTCAGGATGATGAGCCGGACCGAACGGACGGCCGACGAAATGGCCATGACGGTTCTAGACTTCCTCAATAGCCAGTCTATTGATGCCGAAGATATTCAGGATGTTGTTATTTCCAGCGTGGTACCTCCCATAGGTGAAAAGCTGGGGGAGCTCTTCCAGAAGTACTTTTCACTAGAGCCCCTTTATGTGAACGACAAGGCCAAGACCGGTATTAAAATTCTGGCCGATAACCCCAGAGAAGTCGGGGCGGACCGGATCGTCAACGTCACAGCCGGCCATGCGCTTTATAAAAGGTCTTGCATTATCATCGACTTCGGAACCGCAACAACCTTCGATTACGTCACAGAAAACGGTGAATTCCAATATACGGTTATCATGCCGGGTCTGGAAATATCGGCCAGAGCCCTCAGCGGTAAGACGGCCAAATTACCCCAGGTCGAGATTAGTAAGCCTGCCTCCATCCTGGCCTCGAACACGGTCGATGGTATGCAGGCCGGCATTGTCTACGGCTATATCGGAGCTGTGGAATACACCATTTCGCAGATGAAAAAAGAGCTTAAAGATGACCCTTATGTTGTGGCAACAGGCGGCTTGGGACGGGTAATAGCAGATGAGAGTCCATTAATAGATTTGTATAATCCTCACATTGCCTATGAAGGTATGAAGGTAATCTATAAGAATAGCAAAGACATAAAAGAAGACCTCCCGGCTTAGGCCAAGGAGGTCTTTTTAAAACTTCTTATTTAGCTTCCGTCATCTTGGTCGGAAGCTTATTTTTATTCCTGAGAACTATTGTCGTTAGAATCCGAATCTTCTCCTGCGCCCGGTCCTTGTTTCTTCTTTAAAACAGAGAGGACAATGGAGACTATGGCTAAGACTACAACCAGGCCGATAATGACCAGGGGTACGGTCATGTTGCCCTTGTTTTTGGAAGAGGAGTCATTGGCTCCGGGCAGGGTCTGGGTCGGATTGGTCGGCATGGAGTCCGAAGCAGAGCCACTGGGGTTCATGGAAGAAGATTCCGATGGGGCAGAAGAGCTCTCGGACGGATTACTTGTGGAGCTCTCCGAGGTCTTGGAAGAATCCGAAGTATCCGGTGTGGATGTGCTTTCACTTTCGCTTTCTTTTACGGTATGGGAGTCATATTCTTCCAGATAAGATCCGGGGATGTAAACGGCCTGACCCTTGAAGTAAGCTTTGTACCAGCCGTTATCGCTAATATGGTAAATATCGACGACTTCACCGGCCGTAATCATACCGATGTAATCGGAATTTAAAGACGGTCCGGAACGCATGTCTACATTTTCTCTGGCTACATACTGGCCAATCAGCGTTTCGTTCTCAGTAGACTCAGGCTGGGTAGTAGGTGTAGGAGTGGCCGGCTTGGGTGTGGGTGTCGGAGTATCGGGTGCTTTAGTCGGCGTAGGTTTATCCGGTGCCTGGGTCGGTTTAGGCGTCGGTGTTGCCGGAACCGGAGTAGGAGTTGCGGGTACAGGGGTGGGAGTAGGGGCCGCAACCGTGATAGTGAAGCTTTTAGA
>CAYFQG010000003.1:87728-90435 GCA_964345295.1 uncultured Oscillospiraceae bacterium
TTTTCTTTTCATACAGTCTCCTTATTACTTTTTAGTCCGACGTTTCAGAAGGACGTAAATTAGACTGAGAACTATTATAGCAAAAGGAACAACGATTAGAATAATAGTCTTTGTATTGGGCCCTGAATTTTCAGGTGCGTCATCGCTTGAAGAGGGAAGTGTGTTGGGTGTTGTATCAGCTATGGAAGTAGTTGAGCTTTCCTCTGAGCTAGGTGTGGAATTTGTAACAGTAGAAGAAGTTGCCGGACTGGTATTAGCTGTGGTTTCCGGTGGTGTGGAAGTAGGCTCGGAACTTTCACTTGTCGTAATCTCTTCAGTGCTGGTGGGTTCAGGGGCGGTTTCTTCTTGAAAGTCCTTAGAAATTACGAAATAACGCAAAACCGTACCGGGAACTTTTTGGCCATCAGGGGTTTTAAAAGTGGAATTGATTAAAGCTATGGTGGCAACACCCGGCTCTAAAGCTTCTAATGTGAAAGAGGCGATAACTTGTTCGCCTTCACTAAGCAAAGCACCGTTACTTTGTCCCTCGACTATCAAGATACCTTCTCCTTGATCTTCGTAACTTAAATCAAAGCCGTCATGAAGAGACGTATCGGCTTCAAGGAATCGGAATGCCTGGTTATTGTAATTGACCTCTAATGTGAAGGACGCAATAGGGGTAGGAAGTACTCCGCCTAACTCCACAATAACTTGGGGGGTATCCGATTCACCTTCAGTTTTAAAAGTTATATCGGCTCCGGATGCGTTAAGAGCGGTTGAGTTAACTATGAGCATAATAACAAGCAACAGAGAAGTTAAAGTAGGACGTATGCTTTTGTAATTAGGTTTTATCATAGATTTACTCCTCAATTTTTGATAATCCAACAACGTGTAAGCGCAATTTTAGATGATCAAGATCTGTAATTTTACCATCTTTATCAACATCCGCTCTTGGTATTTGATCTTCCCTCAAAGGCTTGTAATTAACAACATGGAAGCGCAAAAGCAATAAGTCCAGTTCCGTGATTTTGCCATCCCCGTCTATATCGCCCAGACGGTATTTTTGCCCGGAAGGTGGTGGAGTCGGTTGGGGTTTTGGTGTCGGGGTGGGCGTAGGTCTTACCACTTCCTTTAGAATTTCCTGTCGATAGGGATAGGCATTGACATAACCTATTTTTCCGTTGTCCAGGCGGACCTTATACCATTGATTAGTACCTTCGGAAACATTGTCTCCGGTAACTCTTTCCAAAATAAGCGCACTGTCACCTTGATATAAATAGCCGACCTCATCAGAACCAATCTTAGCGGCAGCTCTCACGTAATAGCCGTGTTGGTAAGTTATCCGAAGTCTGTCACCGGCATTTCCGAATTGCTTGGCCGGTCCTATTTCATAATCATTATCTGAGCTGCCGGGCTGCTGAGACGGTACGTGGTCCGGATAGCGGTTGCCGGGGTTGGTATAAGCGTAATTATCCATATTCTGGAAAACGGGAATCAAGAAGGTAAAGGCTTCGTCCAAAGTTCCCGCATCTCGATTCGCTTCGTACTGCACACTCCCTTCAGTAGCAGGAGCAAATGCATTAGCCATGTATTGGTGCCAAACCTTATTGGGTAGCTCTCCTTTACTGTGTCTTAAGTTATACTTCATATAATAGTTTGTATTTTGGCCGACATCTAAGTAAGCTTCCTTAATAAAGGTTAGACCGCCGTAGATGGCTTTATATTGAGAGTCCCAGGGAAGCCCGTATGTTTTCTGCTCTTGAGCATTTGTACCAAGGCCCATAGCATAGTAAATAGAGTTGGTCTGAGGGCTCTCACCATGGTAAGCGCCGATATTGAAGACATTGTAGTAGTTTCTATCATAGGGGACTTTCAGATCAAGTCTCTTGTAATCTTCCCATGATATTTTCAGTGTGCCCTTGGCGTTAGGTGTAATGGTATATCTGCCGTTAGCATCTTTGGTCTGCACTTCGGTTAATATACGAGTGCCGACGAAGACAGGGGAGATACCATGGGCTCTGGATGCACTAATAATGTCGGGAATCATGTTGAGTAAGTCCGGATTATGCGAGTACATCGTCCGGAGTCGTTTCTCGGCCGGAGCGTCAACAACCTCACCTAATTTTTCGAACATGAATATATATTTTTCATTGAGCCAATTTCTGGGATCCATGGTGAATAAGAGTGTTTCTCTATTGGCCGCATACCAGCCGCCGGCATCAAAGGGATTCGGATAGGCAGGGTCCCTGTATTCAGTAAAATAATCGGGGACCAGATTCCTACCGGCTACTTGTTTCTCTACATCTACAGCATACTCCAAGGAAAAGTCATGAAAATAGGGCTCGAAAGACCAGGACGGATGGGCCTTGTGTAGCTTTTCTAAGCTGTCACGATAAGAAGGCGGGAATTTTTTTAGGAGGTTTTGCCATTCCGCTTGTGTATACGCGGGTGTGCCCGCCGGAATATCGCTATTTCCTTGAGGAGGAGTAGGCGTGGGTTTGAGTGTAGGGGTAGGGGTAGGGGTAGGCTTAGGTGTACTAGCAGGAATAATTTTCTGATAGTTTATATCAGGATCGTAAATCACATAGCCTCTGGATCCATTGAAACTGACACGATACCATGTATCGCTAAAATCCCTAACGTTCTGGCCTTTAACGACTTCTAAGACTATGAAGCTGGTAGTGACAAAGCCTAAACTCTTAGATTCTGTTGTCGCTTCAGTACGCAC
>CAYFQG010000004.1:0-81464 GCA_964345295.1 uncultured Oscillospiraceae bacterium
CTATTACACCTGACACTTTGGAGTGCTTGGTTAGGGAGAATGAAAACATCATTGCGATTAAAGATTCTACCGGAGATTTCAAGAATACTTTGAATTACCTGGAAAAGACCAAGAATTTTGCGGACCGTTTTGTTCTCTTAATCGGAAGAGATCAGTTTATCTTAAATGGCCTGGTTTCCGGCGCTAAGGGAGCCATAGCCAGCAGTGCCAATGTAGCCCCTGATTTGGTAGCCAACATATACGAGGCTTTCGTAAAGCATGACTTTCCCAAGGCCCAAGAGTCGCAAAGTGCTGTGCTGAAGTTAATCCAAGCTATTGAAATCGGTACCTTCCCTCAAGGCGTCAAAGAATGTATGAATTTACAGGGCCTGGAAGTTGGCAAATGCATCGAGCCGGTTCTGGAATTTAATGAAGAAAAACGTCATGACTTGTCTGCCTTATTAAAGGAAATCGGCGTATTGTAATGGTGTAAGTCATTTCATTATGTGATTAAAAAGGACCAGGCGGCGTAGCCCCGCCTGGTCCTTTTCTTATCGTGGGACTTATTCGACAGCTTTCATGGCCTCGACCATGTCAATCTTCCGAATCTTGAAGTGCATGAAGAGCATGACGATGGCGGAGAAGACCATGGCCAGAAGAATCGAGTAGAGGTAACTGGTCGCATTAATGGTGAGCGGGAAAATCATAGTGTCGATTTCTACGGTCTTCAAGACATAGGCACAAAGCAGGGGACCGAAGATAAGGCCTAAAAGGATACCGATGATGACCAGGATAACCACTTCTTTATAAATATACATGGTGACTTCCCAGTTTTTGGCCCCTAAAACCTTGAGGGTCGAAAGCTCACGTTCACGTTCGGAGACGTTGATGTTAATGAGGCTGTACAAGACAATAAAGTCCAGCATGGCCGCACAGATAACCAAGATTAAGGTCACTGCATTCAAAGTCTCTAAGGTGTTGTTGAAGAGTTCACGCCAGGTATCGATGAGAGAAGAGCCCAAGATGCTGTCCTGGTCGTTTACCTGACTCATAATGTTTTCTCGGCTCGCCTGGTCGTCGGTGGCAAACTTGATAACGGCAGAGTTGGCAACCCAGTCTTTATTACCCGTGACATCCTCATAGGTCTTTTCGGACATGTAGAGATTGTGGCCTAAGTAAGATTCGATAATACGGGAAGCCTTGAATTCGTATGTTTGGCCGTTCTCGTCTTCCAAGCTGAAGCTTCCGCCCGGTTTAACATTGAGGAGACGGGCTAATTTATGGTTGATATAGACTTGGCCGTCTTCGGGCAGGGTCTCCAACAACGCGCCGGATTTTACATCGTAGAATTTGAAGTAATCCTGATAAGCATCATCGGGATTGAACACTTCAATCTTAACCGTTTGCTCATTGATCCGGTCATCTACGGTTGTGAGATTATCGGTGTAGATATTAAGAATTCCCTGAATTTCCTCTTCAGATTCAAACTGATCTGTGAAGGCTTGAATATCCTCTACAGTATCGTCATCCTGGTAGGCAACGGTGGCGTCGTAGGTAAAGAGATCACCGAACTGACGATTAGCCAGGCCGCTTATAGAGTTGCTGATTCCATAGCCGGTAATAAGCAGGACGGTACACCCCGCTACACCTATGGCGGTCATGGCATTACGGCCGGCATAGCGACTTAAGTTACGCATGGTGACTTTGGCATTGAAGCTAAGTCTGGACCATAGCCCCTTCCAGCGCTCCAGCAAAATTTTTGATCCGGATTTGGGAGGCTTAGGTCGCATGAGTTCGGCGGGAACTTCTTGGAGTGATCTTCGAGTGGTGAATACGGCAGGAATAATGGTAGTAATAGCGCTTAAAACCATGGTAAGGATGATGTCGAATTTATAGAATCTGGTGACGGCCGGTGGGTATTCGTAAAGCATGGCGTAAGAGCCGATAATAATCTTAGGCAAGAGATAGTTACCCAAGGGAATACCTAAACCGACGCCCAAAGCCGTGGCCATGATGGCGTAGAGGAGAAATTTTCGGGCGATATCGTGGGCACCGTAACCCATGGCCTTGTAGGTACCCAGGTTGATACGCTCTTCTTCGACCATACGTTTCATGACCGTCCAGCTGACCAAGGCGGCGATTAGATAGAAGACAACAGGGAAGACCTTGGCAACGGCACCGATTCTTTCGGCATTGTCCTTATATTCATTGTAGCCTTGGAAATAGCCCCGGTCTTTGAAAACATAGTTGGGCTTAATGAGACCGGCCAAATCTTTCTTGGCGTCCTCTAATTTATCTTCACCGTCTGCCACTTCCTTTTTACCGTCGGCGATTTTTTGCTCGGCTTCGGCAATGTCCTTGTCAGCCTTGGCTTTTTCTTCCTGATAAGTTTTTTTACCGTCTTCAAGTTCGGCTCGGCCGTCGTCTAATTCTTTTTGAGCCTTGTCTAATTCAGCCGGTAGCTCGAATATAGTAAGACCGTCGGGCATGCCGCTGTTGATATCTTTTATTTTAGAGTCCAGCTCGTTTTGAGCCTTATCCAGCTTGACCTTGGAGTCGGCCAAAGTTTGGGCGGCATCATCGAGTTTCTTTTGACCGGCGTCTATTTTAGCCTGGTTATCGGCAATCTCTTTCTTGCCTGCTGCTAGTTTCTTTTCCGCTGCGGCAAATTCTGCCTCGGCTTTTTCTTTCTTGGCCGCAAATTGAGCCTTGCCTTCCGCTAAGGCTTTACGACCTTGGTCCAGCTTGGCTTGGGCTTCTTGGAGTTGCTTTTCTCCGTCGGCCAAAGCTTGCTTTTTCTCATTTAAGAGGTCTTCATTCTTCTGAATTTCTTCCCGGCCGGCGGCTAGTTCGGCTTCGGCTTTTTTGAGTTCTTCTAATTGACTTTTAGCCTGATCAATTTGGGCTTGTCCTTCATCCAGAGGTTCTTGAATTAAGGTATAGACAATGTCTTGTAAGGTGTATCCTTCGGGAAGGTTTTCTTGGAATAGAGGTGCAAAGCCGTTAACAGTCTTTTTAGTCTCTTGCAGCTGTTTACGAATATCTTCCAGCATTTCATCGGTCAAGACACCGTCTTCGGGGATTTGAACCTTCTTGGCGATGCTGTTTCGAATCATGCCGATCAGGCCGGCCATGTCAGGTTTTTCTTCCAAAAGCTTATCTAGATCAACCAGCTGCCAGCCTTCCAGTTCGGTATCGACAATATTTCGGACTTTATTGAGGGCTTCCTGGTTTTGTTCCAGTTGATTTTGGAGTTGCTCGACGGACCCGTATTGTTTTTCGATTTGATCCTTAGCGTCTTGGAGCTCTTTTTCACCGGCCGTTAATTTAGCCTTAGCGTCTTCCAGCTGTTTTTCTGCATCGGCTATGGCAGGTTCGGCCTCCGCCTTCTTTTGTGCAAAGTCCGCCTTGGCCTTATCCAAGTCTTCCTGACCTTTTTTTAGTTCGGCTTCTTTGGCCGCTAGTTCATCGGCCGCAGCTTGAAGCTTGGCCTTACCGTCGGCGAGTTCTTTCTCCCCGGCTGCTACTTGGGCCTTGGCGTCTTCTAATTGGGCTCTACCGTCTGCCAGTTCTTTTTCGGCCTTGGCTTTTTCTTCGTTAAATTGGGCCAGGCCTGTCTCATAATCTTTTCGGCCCTGATCGATTTTGGCCTGCGCATCTTTTAATTCCTGAATGGCTGCCCTAAGGGTCATACCGTCAGGAAGTTTCTCTTCTATTTGAGCTTTGGCATCGTCCAAGGCTTTCTGGCCGTCTTCGAGTTTTTTCTCATTATCCTCAATTTCGGCTTTGGCATCATTGAGTTTCTTTTTACCGTCGGCAACTTCTTTTTCACCGTCTTGGATATCTTGCTTGGCCTGATTAATATCCTTCTCACCGTCGGCGATTTCCTTGTCGGCATCTTCCTTAACTTCGGTGAAGAGCATCTCGTCACGGCCCTTAAAGGCTTCTTTTATATCGGCCATCTTATCTTCAACGGCTGTTTCATACTCCGAGCTGTAGGCTTTGAGAGCTCTTGCTTCGTCTACTTCGACTGCAATAGCACTGTAGTAGTCCCCCTCAATGGCTTCGGGTGAGACCACACAAAGATAATCAATTGTACCCTTACCGATGTTGGTAGCGCCCCGGTACGTACGGTCTACAAAGAGAGGAGACCTGACATAACCTACGATGGTAAAAGTATCTTGGCAAAGGTGGGGAATTTTATCCGCGGCTTCTTTTTTGGCCTTATCGTCACTGTCGGCATCTTTGGCCAAACCCAAATCATTCAGGCTGATGCTATCGCCTATGGCATAGCCCTCGAGCCTGCTTACCACGGCATTATAGTCGACAGCTACCTCATCGGTATTCTCGGGCAGGCGACCCTCAATAACCAGGTTCTGGTTCATCTGAGAAATGGCATTGAAATCGGGATAGAAACGGTAAATAACCGCATTATCGGCATCTTGCCGGTCTACGGTCCTATAAGGGGTATAGGAAATACCCGAAACTTTATCCAAGATTTCCAAGTCCTTGTCGCGAATGCCGTAGGTGGACTGGATATGAATGTCTTGGAAGTTTTGTTCCTCATAGTAGTCGGCGGCCAAATCGATCATGCCCGGCCTGGTCGCTCTTAATCCTACAAAGAAGCCCGAACCCAGGGCGATAATCAATAGTAAAGCCAAAAACCTGGTAAAGGTCTTCCAAATGGTTCTGAAACTGTCTTTCCATAGGGATTTTTTACGCATAAGTTACCACGCAATCTCGTCTACAGTCTTGGGGTTTTCTTGGAGGTACATGTTGGAAATCTTACCGGAGTTGACCTCAATCACCCGGTCCGCCATCTGAGCAATGGCCCGGTTATGGGTGATGATGATAACCGTGGTGTCGGAATGGCGGCTCTGGTCCTGGAGGAGTTTAAGGATATGTTGACCGGTTTCATTGTCCAAAGCACCGGTAGGTTCATCGCACAAGAGAAGGTCCGGATCTTTGACCAAGGCCCTTGCAATAGACACTCTTTGTTGTTCACCGCCGGACAGCATGGCCGGGAAATTATCCATCCGATCTCCCAGCCCCACATCGCGTAAGACCTGGGCCGAATCCATCTTGGTATCGGTAATTTCTTCGGACAGTTCTACATTCTCCAAAGCGGTTAAGTTGGGGATAAGGTTATAGAACTGAAAAACAAAACCGACGCGGTCTCGGCGATATTCGGTTTGCTGATTATCGTTATAAGAGGAAATTAATGTATTGTTTACCCAAATTTCTCCGTCGGTAGGCCGGTCCATGCCACCCAGCATATTAAGAAGTGTTGTCTTACCTGCACCCGAGGGGCCCAGGATAACGACTAGTTCGCCCTTATTAATGCCGAAATTTACATTGTTATTGGCTATGGTTTGGGCCCGACCTTCTCCGTACACCTTCATGACATTTTTAAATTCGATATAGTATTTCATAATGTATCAAGACCTTTCTTCAATCGTCGGGCTGATAGTCTCTTTCAATAGTTATAACAGACTTTAACAAACTTTGATATACGAGAGATTAACGATTCTTGACGAATTATGAATAAGAATTTTTCGAAAAATAAAATGTTATAAGACCAGCATGAGCCAAATAGGCAGGCTGATTATCATGAGAAGCATGGACTGAATAGTAGCTTTAGTGACCAGGTCAACATCGAGTTTATAGACTTGGGCGAAGATATTGTTGAGGCTTCCGACCGGCAAAGAGGTCAAGAGAACCAGGGTTGCAAAAGCCATTTTGTGTTCGGGAAAACTTAGGAAGGCTATATACATAAGGGCGGGGTAGAAGACCAGGCGAAGGAAACTAATAAGGTAAGGAATCCTTCCGGTGAAAATATCTTTAAAACGGATGCCTATCAGAGAGGCCCCTATCAGAAACATAGTAAAGGGAGTCAGCGTGTCGCCAATCATACGGAAGGTTTTATAGGCCAAAGGCGGGAAACGGAAAGGCGAGACGAAGACCAAAATCGTGACAATAGAGCTCATGATGCCCGGGTCGGTCAAAAGTTCCACGAATTTTTTGCGGGGACTATGACCCTTGGGGCTTATGAAAAATAAGCCCAGGGTGTAATAGAAAAGGTTAAAAACCATATTGTAAAGGACCGCATAGATCATGCCGTCATTGCCCAACAAGGTGCTGATAACCGGAAAGCCCAGAAAACCGACATTGGCGAAGGTGGCACAGTTGGCAAAAAGTCCGGCTTGCTTAAGCTGGACTGGATAAATTCTTTTGCCCAGCCTGTAATTAATAAGTGTAGCCAGACTAAAGTATAAGACTATAAAAAGGACCGATAACAATAGGCCCTTGCCCATGGCGGGATCAAAGGCTCGGTCGGAAGAGGCCAGGATGGAAAAAGGTAGGATGAAGCGCATAATCAGGCGAGATAATTTGGCCTGGACCTCATCGGTCAAGAGACCTTTTTTACGCATGAGCATGCCCAAAAAGACCAAAAAGAAAACTTGAATAAGTAAGCCGATAACCTGCTCCATTTAGGCCCCTCCCACTAGAAGGCATATTAGAGGTCTTGAGAAAAACTGGCAAGACTTGTTAATATAAGCAATTGCTTATAATTATGATAAAATAGCAAAATACAAGAGATAATTGATTAAAGAACCCGTGCTATATCACTAGCCGATAGGAGGACAGACATTATGCATATCGTCATTGGTTCAGACCAGGGGGGCTTCGAGATGAAAGAAGCACTCATGGAGCGCTTGACCGAGGCCGGAATTACCTACCTGGATGTGGGAACATTTGACCCGTCTTCGGTTGACTATCCCGATATTGCCGAGACGGCTTGTGCCAAATATCTAGACCCCGAGGAACATATTGATTTAGGTATTTTGATTTGCGGTACCGGTATCGGCATCGGTATGGCCGCTAATAAGGTGAAGGGCATCCGCTGTGCTAACTGTTCGGAAACCTATTCGGCCAAAATGGCCCGCCGCCACAATAATGCGAACTTCCTTTCTTTGGGCGGCAGAACTTTGGGTATAGAACTGGCTTGGGAAATCGTTGAGGCTTTCTTGAACGAACCTTTCGAAGGCGGCCGCCACCAGCGCCGGGTCGATAAGATCATGGCCTTGGAGGCTTAGAAGAAGAGACTATGTCAAGAGACGCACTCAGAAACTGGCTGGGCTTTAGCTATTTTAGACTCTTATGCCAAGCCCGCACACCTTACCTGTCCGAAGAGGCCCAATTAAGCCCGTCGGATATGCCTTGGGAGGCTGAAGCAAAGACAGCCGATCTTTACCGCCTTTATGGTATGAAGCTTCAAGCTAAAGACTTGCTGAAGCTTTTTTCGGATTTCTCTAAGGCTCAGGCAGACCGCATTGAAGCGGCGGAGGATAAGACTCTCTATTTATACGAACTTAGGCTAAACTCGGAAGGACGTTATATCCCCGGCAGCTTACGGATGGATTATTATGTCTGGTCCTTGAGCCAGCTCTTAGCCGGCCATGAGGACATTAATTTTCAAGATAAGGCTTCATTGGAAGCTGAATTAGATCAGGAGCTTTGCCAGGGAAACCCGGTATTTACCGCCCCTCTGGTTCTGGCTTTGAACCAATCTTTGGCCAAACTTTCAGGCTTGGAAAACTTCTTAGAAGAGGCTACCTATTTTGTTTTAGATCCGGACGAGGAAGAAGACCTGACAGGCCGAGAAAAAATCAGAGAGCAAAAGATTTCTGATATCCGCCTGGTGGCTCAGGATGTCGAGCGAAATGACCCTATTACACATTATCTTTTGCCCGATGAAGAAAGTGTCCGTCCTAACCTATTAGATTTAGAGGATTCCGAGACTTGGCGGCAGATGTTTAGGCCCGAGATCTACGCCTTGTCGTCCTGGCCCAGAGAGAGCGGACTTTCTTTGGCCCATTTATGGATTTCTCTTAAAATGCAGCAAGCCTACGATGCCGGAACTTACCCCCAAGGGGCCTTCTTGAGCTTCCAGGCACCTTTGGGAAGCGGGCGTGATCTTCTGATTGAAGACCACCTGGCATATCTTTTGTATATCAGAGCCTTAGAATTGAGTCGTTTAAGTAAACCTGCCGACGCTTTTACCATGCGTCGTTTTCAGACCCCGCCTCATGACTTTGCCGGAAATTTCTATGTGCCCTATCAGATGTTGGGACGCCAGGTCCTGACCCTGTCATCTTCCGACGCCGATTCTTTACGAGATTTGTCGGACCGACTAAACCGTACTTCGGCCGGTAGAGACCTCAGCTATTACGTAGGGTCTTGGGACGACTTGAGAAAACTGGTCGAAGGACTCCTGGCTGATTTGGATAGAAAGAAGAAGGGTACGGAACGGCGTCTGTCCTTTAGAGAAGCGAAGACGGCTTTTAACCACGCCGTGGCGGCCGCTTTGGCCAAAAGAGAAAAAATCCGTGATGTGTATGTTTTAACCGAAGCACAGACGGAGCTTCATATCGGTTTATCCTTGATGAAGCAAGAAGCCGAGGACTTAACCGGCCTGGTCGAGAGCGAATTAGGACAGATGGAAGACCTCAAGCACGAAAAGGACCTGGCCAAAGAAGACTTCCAAGGCAGAAGAGAAGACCTAGAGTCCTTTAAGGCAGATATGAAGGGCTTTTGGAAGTTCGTTTACCTGTTTTTTAAGATTGGTCCTTATAAGCACCAAGCCGATTCCTTGGAAAGCAAGGTCGATGAAGCAGATGTGGCCTTCCGCGCCGCCCAAGAAAAAGAAGACAAGCAAGAGAAGAAGCTGGCCGACCTCAGAGTTCAGCAAGAACTACTGGATAAGCGAATTATCCTCCAGGAAGAAAAAATTAAGTCCAAAGAGCCCAAGGTCGATGTGAATGACTGGACCATGGGACCTAATTACGCCGACCATGATTTTTATCAAAATATCAATACAGCCGAGGTTCAAGCTTCGACAGCCTGGATGGATCAAGAATTTTTGGCCTTAAGAGAGGCTGTCTTTAAGGCAAGCTTGGACTTGAACCGGGCCTTCCTGGACCACTCCACTGAAATCAGATCGAACTTGGAACGGCTGAGCCTTTTGCTCCAAGGTCAATACGAAGAGGCAGACGTAAGAAGGTCTCTGGGTATTTTATTAAATACTCTTCGTTTACAAGTCCCTATTTTGTGTGTGCCTTTGGATTTTTTGAGAGAACTCGAAGCGCATACGCCTCAGGGCCAAATGGGCAGCTTGATTTATTTAGATCCACAAAGCGACCTGGCTTCGGACCTCTTGGGTCCCTTGTGGCGAGCCGGCAAAAGCTTTTTCCTCTCCGATCATTTGGCCCCGCCCAATCGGTCTTTCCCGCCTAATACGATCGAGGAAAGCCTCTTAAAGTTATTTAACCTAGATGCTTCTTACGTGGATCCTTTCGTGGGAGCCGACCGCTTCCTCATGGAAGCCTATAGTCCTCTGGTTAAGTGGGGAGACAAGGCCATGGCCTTCCCCTTACGCTTCCTGGATCGCTGGTCCGAGCCTATGTTTAGCTTAGACAATCGCATGCATTGGCACGATTATTTGTTGGGCCTTCCTTTGGAAGCCGAGAGTAAAGCTGATGATTTTATAGAGAAGTCCGACTGGCTCGATACCGGAGGCTTGGCCGATGAAGGCTCACTCTTTGTTTCCGCCCAGGCCGATATTTTAAGTGACAAGCTCTTGTTGTACTTAGACAAACACAACAAGCTTCCTTCCTGCCTGATTTTGGTGCCCTTTATCAGGGTTTACCATGGGCTTTTACATTATATTGAGCAAAATTGGTTTTCCGAAGATTCGAGTTTTATGGAAAAACCGGGAGAAACGGCTCTTAGAAAATGGGTCAAAGATTACATTAGGCCCCTGCCCAGCCATGCCGGGCCTCTTTCCGATGCACCTCGTGCTTCAGATGAGGTTATTCTTATGCTGGGCTGTGACCAGGCGGCCGACTCGTCTTGCCTGGATATTTTCTCGGAACGCCCCGAGATGCTCCATCAGGTTTTCCGCTTGGCCTATCGAAAGCTCCTTATTATGGGAGATGCCGGTCTATGGACCCTTCATGCACCCATGGATAAGGTTTACACACTCTTGACCGACCGGGAAGAACCCCAGGGCCTTAATAAGAAGACCCTCTTGCTCTTTGCCCATGATGAAGCTTTGGCCGAAGGTAAGCTATATCCCGAGACAGACCGCTATCTTATAGCCGATGAAGACCAGGCCAAAGTCCGCATCCGCAAGATGCATCCGGACCTTATTCGTAAGGAGTTTCCCGCCTTCTTAAATACACCCCCGTCAGACTTAAGCGGTGTGTATGAGCATCTGGATGTGATGGAGCGTTTGAGTTTAAAAACGTCAAGTCTTTTGACCGATGAGGCATGGATCAGAAACTTTTATGATTTACTTATGGCCATGGCCCCGGAAGACATGCCCTTGCCGGACTTTAAGAGCTTGGATGATTCCTATCTCTTAGTGGATTTTCATAGGACAGGCCGGACCTGGAAACTAGGCGAGGTCCATTTTATGGATTTAGAAGACAAAGCCGAGGCTGACGAAACGCAGCCAACTGAAATTATGAGTGAAGACAAGGAGACATCAGATGTCCAATAATAAAGCAAAGGAATTTTTAGCACACGCCGGCTTGGCGGCAGACCAAAATGCCATCGTAGACCTGGCCGATGATTTTATCAGACAGATGGAACTGGGGCTTAGCACCGACCCTTCACCCAGCTCTCTCGAAATGCTCCCTACTTACTTGGGTTTAGACATGGACCTGGAACCCTTTGATCCGGTTATTGTGATGGACGCCGGTGGTACCAATTTCAGAATCTGCCTGGTGCATTTCGATAACGAAGGCGACCACCATATTTCCGAATTTAAGACCTGCCTTATGCCCGGCGTGGAGAGAGAAGTCAGTAAGGATGAATTTTACGATTTCTTTGCCCAAGCGCTCTTGCCTTATTTATCTTCGTCTCGAAAAATCGGTTTTTGTTTTTCTTTCCCTTGCAGTATTACGCCGGAAGGAGACGGCCTGGTTTTAGGCTTTACCAAAGAAGTAAAATGCCCCGAGGCTATCGGAAGCCTGGTCGGTCACTCTATTAAAGAGCGTCTGGTTTCGCTGGGCGCCTCACCGGACATCCATATATCCATACTTAATGACACGGTATCAACCTTATTGGGCGGCTTTGCCCATTCGAAATTAAAAGGGATTCCTTACGATTCTTATGCCGGTTTGGTTTTCGGTACGGGTATTAATATGGCTTATGTAGAAGAGCTGGAAAATATCACGAAGCTCCCTACTGACTTTAAAGGTCCGGGTCCCATGCTCATTAATACTGAAGCCGGTAACTACAATGCCGATAATCTGACCTCTGTAGATAAGATTATCGATCAGGGATCGCAGTTTCCCGGAACCTATGCCTTTGAGAAACAGACCTCAGGCCGTTATATGGGACCGCAAGTCTATTTCACCCTTAAACAGGCAATTGAAGCCGGACTTTTCTCTGAAGGCTTTGCCCAAGGTTTTAAAAAGTTTGAGACTTTAGAAGCGGTCCAACTAGACCAATTCCTAAAGTCGCCTACCGGAAAGAATCCCCTGGCAGGCTTGTGCCGGACTTTTGAAGATCGGGAAAATCTTTATATTCTTATAGATAATGCTTATGAAAGAGCGGCTCGTTATTTGGCCATTCTCTTTTTGGCCGTCCATAAGAAGACCGGCAAGGGAACAAGCCCCGTCATGCCTCTGGCTTTTACGGTAGAAGGCTCCAGTTTCTATAAGTCCAAACTGATTCGACCCAAAATGTTCTACTATACCCGATGGTTAGAGGATAATTTCGGCTACTACTCCGAACTCCTGCAGGTGGCCGATTGTAATATTCTGGGATCGGCCATGGCCGCCCTGGTGAAGAACGACTAGTCTTAAGAGTGGTGGGTTTTATGGTCTTAGAAGAAAAAATCGGTCTAAAATCTGAAAAGTCTTTCGAGGTGGGTCCCTCCGACCTGGCCCGGGCTCTGGGCTCGGGCGACCTGGAGGTCTTAGGAACGCCCGCTCTTTTGGCCTGGATGGAAGACGTCTGCCGGACTTCGGTCAGTCCTTTCTTAGAAGAGGGCTCTACCAGTGTCGGAACCAAGGCCGACTTTTCACACATCAAAGCCAGCCCTCCGGGCGCATCTGTATGGGTCCGAAGCGAGTTGGTCGAAGTGGACCGGAGGCGCCTGGTTTTCCGAGTGCAAGCCTATGAAGGCGAAGCTTCGGAAGGTATTTGTATAGCCCGAGGCCTACACGAGCGTTTCGTGGTTGATCGTGAGCGATTTCTAAGCAAAATCCGTTGATCATTAAAAGTTTATAATTCAAAACATGTTATAATCCTCTTTTTTTCTGAAAGAAAAGGAAGGATTATTAACACATTGGCCATGATTCCGTCTGATTTGGTTTACAAAGCCCTTCTTTTTCCTATAATTGTGTGAATACTTTCAGGGAAATGAGGATAAGTATATGAAAAAACGTTTGTTGACCAGTGTATTAGCCTTAGCCTTAACCGTTACAGGTCTCAGCGCTTGCGGCGGCGGTGGCTCGGATACGACGGATGATGACAATATCTTTCGCTTAGGGGCCATAGGCCCTTTGACCGGTGAACTTTCGGTCTACGGCATTTCCACAACCGACGCTATTAAGATGGCTGTGGAAGAAGTCAATGCTGCAGGTGGCATTAACGGTCAGCAAATTAAACTTACCCTTTTGGACGATACGGGCGACCTGACCGAAGCGACCAATGCCTATGAGCGTTTGGTGAGCAATAACAAGGTAGACGCCATCATCGGTGCGGTTACCTCCGGTCCTACTTTGGGTGTGGCTCAGCGTGCCGCTGATGACGGTATGCCCCTGATTACGCCGACCGGTACAGCGGATTCGCTTACAATCGGTATGCCCACGACCTTCAGAACCTGTTTCTACGATTCTTATCAAGGCATCGCCATGGCTAATTATCTGCCTAAAAAAGGCTACAAAACCGTAGCTGTCCTCTATGATAACTCGGACGAATATTCCGTTGCCTTAAGTAATGCCTTTATTAAAGAAGTGCCTAATACCGGTCTTACGATTACGGCCCAGGAATCTTTCGGCTCTAAAGACACCGACTTTAAGGCCCAGCTGACCAAGATCGTGGCCAGCAATCCGGAAGTGCTCTACATTCCGGCCTACTATGAGACCAATGCCATGATTCTCCTCCAGGCCAAAGAAGCCGGCTTCGAAGGTCTTATCTGCGGCGCTGACGGCTGGGACGGTATCCTGACTCAATTTAAGGACAATCCCAAAACTGCCGATGGCGTTATTTTCACTAATCACTATTCGCCTTATGACGAAGATCCGGTCGTAAAGACCTTTGTCGAGAACTACCGAAAAAAGTATAACGAAGATCCGACAGCGTTCTCCGCCTTGGGTTATGACTCGGTTTACCTCTTAAAACAAGCCGTGGAAGAAGCCGGTACTAAGGATAAGGCCAAAGTCATCGAGGCCTTAGAGAAAATCTCCTTTACGGGTGTTACCGGTTCTTTCCAGTTCGACGAGAACCATAATCCTAAGAAATCGGTCACTTTTGTTGAAGTCAAAGACGGCATCTACTCCTTGGAATCCAAGCAGGACGCTACTGAGTAAGGGATGGCCTTATGTATTTTGTCGTTCAGCTTCTAAACGGATTACAGTTAGGGGCCATCTACGCCCTGATAGCTTTGGGTTATACCATGGTCTACGGGGTCATCAAGCTTATTAATTTCGCCCACGGCGACCTGATGATGATGGCGGCCTACTTCGCTTTGATTGCTATGGCCAAAGGGGCTCACCCCCTTCTGGCCTTGGCCATCTCCATCATTCTGACGACAGTCCTGGGTGTCTTAATCGAGAGAATTGCCTATAAACCCTTGCGTAAGTCGTCCAGGTTGTCGGCCCTTATTACGGCAATCGGGGTCAGCTTGCTTTTGCAAAACGTGGCTATGCTGATTTGGGGCTCGGGGGCCAAAACCTATCCTAATCTTCAGGCCTCTTTACCTTCTTTTAATATAGGCCACAATACCATTTCTTCCTTATCGATTATTACGGTTGTTTTGGCCGTCTTAGTCATGATAGGCCTTTACTTCTTCGTCGAGAAAAGTAAAGTGGGGACCGCCATGCGAGCGGTGTCCGAGGATATGGAAGCCGCCGAGCTTATGGGGATTAATGTTAACCACACCATATCGGCTACCTTCGCTATCGGTTCGGCCTTGGCAGCTTTGGCAGCCTTCTTATTATGTGCGGCCTATCCTCAGGTGACGCCTTATATAGGGGCCATGCCCGGTATCAAGGCCTTCATCGCAGCGGTTATCGGCGGTATCGGGATTGTACCCGGTGCCATGGTGGGCGGTTTTATCTTAGGCATCATTGAGGCCTTGACTAAGGGTTTTATCCCTTCACAGTACTCGGCCCTGTCTGATGCGGTAGTCTTTGCCATCCTGATTGTGGTGCTCTTAATTAAACCCTCCGGTATTTTCGGTAAGGTCCAAGGAGAGAAGGTGTAAGTATGGATAAAGCCATGAGAAAAAATATTCTGAAAAAATACAGCCTTAATATTGCCTTGCTCCTCCTGGGCTTCATCCTGATTCAAAGTCTGATTGTGACAGGCGTTTTGAACTCCTATGCCAAGCAGATGATTATTTTGGTCTTTATCAATATGATACTGACGCTGAGCCTTAATATGGCGACGGGATTTTTGGGAGAATTGTGCTTAGGCCATGCAGGCTTTATGGCCATAGGAGCCTATACGGCTGCCATCTTTACTAAGAATATGCCTATGTTGCCGCCGGGCTTGGCCTTTTTTATCGGCATCCTCTTGGGCATGATCATGTCGGGGGTTTTCGGTTTCTTAATCGGTGTGCCGGCTTTCCGTTTAGAGGGCGACTATTTGGCCATCATTACCTTAGCCTTTGGCCAAATTATCAGTATTTTTATCCGAAGCTTGCCCTTTACGGGCGGCGCTCTGGGCCTTTCCGGTATTAAGCGCATGACTAACTTCCCCTGGGTTTACGGGGCCTTTGTGTTCACTCTGGTTTTTATTATTTGCCTGATGTTTTCGGGACACGGCAGGGCCATCTTATCGGTTCGAGAAGACTCTATTGCCGCATCTTCATCCGGCGTTAATGTCGTGAAGTATAAGGTTATCACCTTTGTTTTTTCGGCCATGCTGGCGGGTTTGGCCGGAGCACTTTATGCCCATTTTCAAGGCAACCTGGTGCCGACCAAGTTCGATTACAACTATTCCATTGACATTATGGTTATGGTAGTTTTCGGCGGTATGGGATCTATGACCGGTTCTATTTTGGCCGCCATTATCCTGACCTTGGTTCCGGCCCTTTTACAGGGGCTGGCCCAGTATCGCATGCTCTTATACGCACTCATGCTGATTTTAATGATGATTTTCCGACCCGACGGGGTTTTCGGCCGCAAAGAATTGACCTACGACTGGATTCGTCAGACCTACCGTAAAATACGGGGCAGATGGAAGGAGGATGCTTAATGGCTTTGCTTGAAGTTCAAAATCTCAGTATCTTTTTCCAAGGTTTAAAAGCGGTCCATGATGTGTCTTTTGAAATTGCTGAAGGGGAAATTGTCGGCATGATCGGACCCAACGGTGCCGGTAAAACCACGATTTTTAATCTGTTGACCAATGTTTACGAGCCTACCGAAGGCGAAATTTTTGTTGAAGGGAAGTCTACTCTGGGGCAACCCGCTTACAAGATGGTCGATATGGGTCTGGCCAGGACCTTTCAGAACATACGCTTGTTCAAAGACATGTCGGTCATTGACAATGTTAAAGTAGGCTTTCATTACAAAGGCCGATACTCTATAGCAGAGGCCGTCTTCCGCCTTCCGGCTTATTGGCGTGAAGAGCAGTTGCATGAGAAAAGAGCCGGAGAAATCCTCGACATTTTCGGCATGGGAGATATGGCAAACTTACCGGCTCGCAATCTCCCATACGGTGCCCAGAGGAAGCTTGAAATCTGCCGGGCTATCGCATCGGGACCCAAGCTTCTATTATTGGATGAGCCGGCTTGCGGTATGAACGCATCGGAAACACAGGAATTGATGGATACGATTCGCTTGGTAAAAGACCGTTTCCATACATCGGTTCTATTGATTGAACACGATATGAACTTGGTTATGGGGATCTGCGAGCGACTGATTGTTTTAAATTACGGCCAGGTTTTGGCCCAGGGCGATCCCGAAGAAGTAAGGAATAACCCTGAAGTAATCCGGGCCTATTTAGGAAGTGAGGGTGACCCTAATGCTCTTGGATGTTAAGAACATTGCTATCCACTATGGGGCCATTCAGGCCGTAAAAGATATGTCTTTCACGGTGGAAGAAGGAGAGATAGTGACCCTTATCGGGGCCAACGGTGCGGGTAAGTCCAGTGCCCTTCATGCCATTTCGGGCATGCTTCGCCCCAGTGCCGGTGACATCCTTTTTCAAAATGAGAGTATCCTTAAACAACCGGCTTATAAGATTGTCCAAAAAGGTATTTCACAGGTGCCGGAAGGGCGGAGGATTTTCGCCAATCTGACTGTCTTGGAAAATCTTAAGATGGGCGCTTATACTAATAAGAATAAGAGTCAGGTTCGCCAGGATATCGAAAGGACTTTTGAACGCTTTCCGCGTTTGGAAGAAAGAAAGGATTATAGGGCGGGGACCTTGTCCGGCGGTGAGCAGCAAATGCTGGCCATAGCCAGAGCACTCATGGCCCATCCTAAACTGCTGCTCCTGGATGAACCTTCTATGGGTTTATCTCCCATCTTAGTCCAAGAAATTTTCCGTATTATCAGAGATATTAATGAAGACGGGGTTTCCATTCTTTTGGTCGAGCAAAACGCGCAGTTGGCTTTGGCCATTGCCAATAGGGCCTATGTTTTAGAAACCGGCAAGATCCTTTATGAAGGTGAGGCCAAATCTCTACTTCTCGATGATCGCATTAAGCAGGCTTATTTAGGCGGATAAAGCCGATTTTCGGACCTTTGTACTTGAAGCTTTGGCCTCGGTCATGCTACAATGCCTGAGGCTAAAAACACACATGGGTCTATACCTGTTGCGCAGATGCTGTGTTGGAGAGACTCATGGAGGTAAAAACAGGAGGTATTTATGGCCGTTGTATCAATGAAACAATTACTAGAAGCCGGTGTCCATTTCGGTCACCAGACCCGTAGGTGGAACCCCAGAATGAAGGAGTACATCTACACCGAGCGTAACGGTATTCATATCGTTGACTTGGAGAAGACCATCCGCATGATTGAAGAAGCTTACGACTTCGTGCGTGATGTGGTTATGCACAACGGAAGAATTTTGTTCGTCGGAACCAAGAAGCAGGCTCAAGAGTCCATTAGAGAAGAAGCCGAGCGTTGCGGTGAGTTCTATGTCAACAACCGTTGGTTGGGCGGTACTTTAACGAACTTTGTCACGATTAAGAAGAGAATTGCCCGCTTGCATGAGTTGGAAGACCTGGAAGCTTCCGGTCATTTCGACTTGCTGCCTAAGAAGGAAGTTGCCAGCTTGAACTTAGAGCACGAGAAGCTGGAAAAGAACCTGGGCGGTATTAAGGACATGAAGCGTCTGCCTGATGCTCTTTTCGTCGTTGACCCCGGCAAGGAATATATTGCGGTTGCTGAAGCCAGAAGCTTGAATATTCCGATTGTCGCTATTGTCGACACCAACTGCAATCCCGACTTGATTGACTATGTCATCCCCGGTAATGATGATGCTATCCGTGCGGTTAAGCTCATGGCTTCCGTCATGGCCGATGCTGTCTTAGAAGGCAAGCAGGGTCTGCAAGAGAACATGGCATCCGAGCAGGAAGCTCAGATGGCCGAGTCTGAAGGCGATGACACCCCCGAATTGGACTTCTTTGGTGATGATGAAGCGGACGAAGATTACAACGACTTCGACGACTCTGACGAAGACGACAACGAATAAGACGAAGTCCTAAGAAATAGAAGATTATAGAGAAGGAGTTAGGTGAAATGGCTAATATTACAGCAGGTATGGTAAAAGAATTACGTGAACGCACCGGCGCCGGTATGATGGACTGCAAGAAGGCCTTGATTGAGGTCGGCGGTGATATGGATAAGGCTGAAGATTGGCTGCGTGAGCAAGGTGTATTAAACTCCGCTAAGAAGAGCTCCAGAATTACAGCTGAAGGTATTGTTGATTCTTATATCCACATGGGCGGCCGTGTCGGTGTTTTGATTGAAGTTAATATCGAGACCGACTTCGCTGCCAGAAACGAGAAGTTCCGTAACTTGGTTAAGGACTTGGCTATGCAGGTTGCTGCTATGAATCCTAAGTATGTCTCCAGAGAAGACGTACCCGAGGATGTCTTGAACCACGAGATGGATCTGATCCGTAACGAGGCGCTGAATTCCGGCAAGCCCGAGAAGGTGGTTGACCATATTGTTAAGGGCAGAATTGAGAAGTTCTATTCCGAGTCTTGCTTGTTAGACCAAGCCTTTATTAAGGACGAAGATAAGACAGTGGAAACCGTCGTTAAGGAATTGATTTCCGAAATCGGTGAGAACATTAAGGTTCGTCGCTTTACCCGTTACGAGATGGGTGAAGGTTTGGAGAAGAAGGAAGAAGACTTTGCAGCCGAAGTTCAAAAAGCGGTGCAGGGGTAAACGTTCTCCGGCATAAATAAATTTGAGTGTCTCGGGCCTCCGGGCTTGGGACACTTTTTTTGTAAAAAATTAAGGAGGATGAGATGGATCAGCTAAAAGAGACTCAAAATCAGTTAGGGAAAAGTCGTTACAAAAGGATTTTACTGAAGCTGTCCGGAGAAGTTTTGGCCGGTGAAAAGGGAGCCGGAATCGACATGGACAAGGTGACGCAAATCAGCCGGTCAATTTGCGCTTTGTACGATCTGGGCGTGGAACTGGCCGTTGTTGTAGGCGGCGGTAATATCTGGCGAGGTAGGACTTCGGAAGGTATGGATAGGGTCACCGCAGACCACATGGGTATGCTGGCCACGTCCATCAATGCTTTGGCCTTGTCCGATGCGATTTTGCAATTGAACCATGATACCAGGGTTATGAGCGCCATCGCCATGCAAGAAATTGCCGAGACCTATATTAGAAAAAGAGCTCTCCGTCACATGGAAAAGGGAAGAATCGTCATTTTTGCCTGTGGTATCGGTAATCCCTATTTCTCTACCGACACTACGGCGGCTCTTCGTGCAGCTGAAATTGGGGCAGATGTTATTTTTAAGGCGACGAATGTTGACGGTATTTTCGACAAGGATCCTAAGCGCTTTGCTGATGCCAAACTTTATTCTAAGCTGACCCATCAGGATGTTTTGCAGAAAGAACTGCGCGTGATGGATGCTACGGCAGCAGCTTTATGTCGCGATAACCATATCGATATTGCGGTTTTTAACCTCGACCCACCCGAGAACATCGTCAAGATGGCTTTGGGCGAATTGGAAAAATCGACTTTAGTCTATTAATTACTTATTCAATGCTATAATCTATGCATTACGAAGTATTTCAAGGTGGAGGTTAATACTATGAGTACACTTACACAAGACACTTATAAGTCTTACGAGGAGAGAATGCAGACCAGTCTTTCTTACTTGCAAGAAGACCTCAATACGGTCAGAGCCGGTCGGGCTAATCCCAGGGTTTTGGACCAGATTCATGTTTCTTATTACGGTGTAGATACAGCTTTGAATCAGGTAGCGGCTATTTCCGTACCTGAAGCCAGACAGCTTCTGATTGCTCCTTGGGACAAGACACTTTTGAAGGAAATCGAAAAGGCTATCCAGGCATCCGATATCGGCATTAACCCGCAAAACGACGGCAGCCAGATCCGTCTGACTTTCCCCGCTTTGACCGAAGAGAGAAGAAAAGACTTGACCAAGCAGGTTAATAAGATGGGTGAGGAGACCAAGGTTGCTATCCGTAACATCCGTCGTGATTTCCTGGATATGGCTAAGAAACTTCAGAAGAATGCCGATATTTCCGAAGACCAGTACCATGATTCGGAAACGAAGATTCAGGAGCTGACCGACAAGTATACGGGCGAAGTCGATAAGATGGTTTCTTCTAAGTCCGAAGAACTGATGGCCATCTAGTCCTTTTATAGGGAGAAGAAGACTTCACATGTGGAAGTTCTTTAGAAAAAAGAAAAAGAATGCGGATATGCCTGAGACCTACGTGGTTCCCGGGCATATCGCTATTATTATGGACGGTAACGGCAGGTGGGCCAAAAAGCGCGGCCTGTCCAGGTCTTACGGTCATCGGGCCGGTGGCGAGACCTTGCGAAAAATCGTCTATGCAGCCAGAGATTTGGGTGTTCAATACCTTACCGTCTATGCCTTTTCAACAGAGAATTGGAAAAGGCCTCAGGAAGAAGTCGATAAAATCATGGAGATTTTTATGGACTTCTTTAACCGTTATCAAGACGAGTTCTCGAAGATTAAATGCCGGGTACGTTTCATGGGGCGCGAAGAGGGTATTCCCGCCGACGTCATGGAAACCATCCGCAAGATTGAAAAGGTCACCGAGACAGGCGACCAGATTCAGCTGAATGTTGCCTTTAACTACGGAGGCAGGCAAGAAGTTCTGGATGCCGTGACGAAAATGATGGCCCAAGAAGACCGGCCTCCTCTTATAGACGAAGCCTACTTTAAACAATTTCTTTATTTACCGGACGTACCGGATCCCGACCTTATCATCCGATCCAGCGGAGAAATGCGAACGTCTAATTTTCTCATATGGGAGTCGGCCTATAGCGAGTTTTGGGTATCCGATATTCTGTGGCCGGATTTTACGGGTGAGGACCTCAAGCAGGCTGTCTTGGACTATAATAATCGGCATAGAAGATATGGAGGTTTATAAATGGTTAAGCAAAGAGTTGTAACGGGTGCTATCTTTTTTGCCATCTTACTGGCTTTTCTAATTGCATCTATTTGGCTTCCTCTGGCTATGGTCATCTATTTTCTCATAGTGGCCGTCATAGGATCGCTGGAATTGGGTCATGCCTTAAGAAACAAGTTCACGCCTCTATCCTATGTCTCTATTGTTATCGGAAGTCTCACTATGTTGACGCCTTGCCTGGTTTGGTATGCCTACAGGACTTTAGGCAGGTGGCATATTTTGAAAAAGGCCGATTTGCCTTACGGACCCGAAGCTTCCACGAATTTCATCTGGCTCCTGGGTTTCGGCAGCTTGGTTTTCCTTCTGTGTTTCGTACTCTATGCCATGATTAATATAGGCCTTAAGATTGTTAGAAAAGGGCCGGATCACTTACCTCATGCCGTAGCCGAATGTTCTACGGCCTTTACGGTGGCTCTACCTTTAAGTGCCGTTGTTTTATTCCAGTTTGCTATTCCGCATGGGTATTTCTGGCTATTGTATGCCCTGGTAACACCTATGATTGTAGATGTTTCTGCCTATTATGCCGGTTCTTATTTCGGCAAGAAGAAAATGCTTCCCGAAGTGAGTCCCAACAAGACCTGGATGGGCTTTATAGCAGGTCTGGCCGGTTCGGTCGTCTTCAGCTTAATCTATTTTCTGATTTTCTTCAGAGGCGGTTTCCCCCTGATGTCTGCTAAGCAAATCGTTCCTTACAGCCTTCTCACCGGCCTTATCATTGGCCTGGGTGCCCAAGTCGGTGACTGGGTATTTTCTTCCATTAAGCGTTGGTGCGGGATTAAAGACTTTTCCAAGCTCCTACCCGGGCACGGCGGCATCATGGACCGTTTTGATTCGGTCTTTTATTCCTTGCCTTTGACCATGCTGATGGCTTTTTTCTTCTACCTCCTGAAGCGCTAAGAGGAGGTGTACTAAATGAAACGTATAGGTATTTTGGGCTCTACCGGCTCTATAGGACGGCAGACCGTTGAGGTATGTCGTTTTCTGGACTATCCGGTTGCCTTTTTAACCGCCAAGACATCGGCGGATCTTTTGTTTGAACAGGCCAGAGTTTTAAAACCGCAAGTATTAGTTTTAGAAGATGAAAGTAAGGCTGAGGCTTTAAAAGAAAAGGTAAGAGCCGCAGGCTTAGACTGCCGGGTAGAGGCGGGCAGACAGGCTTTAATCGAAGTGGCCAAACGCCCCGGTGTCGATATGGTTCTGTCTTCCATGGTCGGTATGGCCGGCTTGGAACCCACCCTGGCGGCCTTAGAATCCGGTATCGATGTGGCTTTGGCCAATAAAGAAACCCTGGTCGTGGGAGGCGACTTGGTCGTCAAGACTGCCCGGGACCATGGCGCAAAACTTTATCCGGTAGACAGTGAGCATTCAGCCATATGGCAGGCTTTGGCCGGCGGTAAAAAAGACGAGTTATATAAGATTTTTCTCACCTGTTCGGGAGGCCCTTTCAGAGGCAAGAAAAAAGAAGACTTGGCCCATGTGACGGCCGAGGAAGCTTTGAACCACCCGACTTGGAAAATGGGCGGCAAAATTACCATTGACTCGGCTACTTTGATGAATAAGGCCTTCGAACTCATAGAGGCTTGCTATCTTTTTGATGTCGATGAGGACGCAGTTGAAGTGGTTGTCCATCCCGAATCCATTATCCATTCCATGGTGGAGTTTAATGACCATTCGGTTTTGGCCCAGCTGGGTGTAACCGATATGCGCCTGCCCATTCAATATGCTTTGACTTATCCGGAGCGGATGGATTCTCTTACACCCGCTTTCGACCCCTTTAATGCTAAGGCCCACCGGCTCAGCTTTGAACCGGTTGACGAAGAGACCTTTCCCAGCATTGCTTGGGCCAGACAGGCCTGGCAAAAAGGGCAAGGAACGAGTATTATTTTAAACGCTGCCAATGAAGTGGCGGTAGAATATTTTTTGGCCGGCAAGATTTCCTTCTTGGCTATATGGGAGATTATCCGGCATTGTCTGGAAAAGATTACGGCCCCCAAGGGCTTTAATCTTTATAATTTAGAAGATATTTTGGCCCTGGACCTGGAGACTAGGAGAGAAGCCGGACTAAGGGCCGACCGTTTATAAGCTTATATAGTGGGAGAACTTTATATTTATGAGTAGACTCTTAGGGATACTTGTCGCTATTTTGATTTTGAGTTTAATGCTCTTTTTGCATGAGCTGGGCCACTTCCTCATGGGAAGGAAGCTGGGCTTTACTGTTGTGGAGTTCAGCATTTTTATGGGACCCAGACTTTTTTCTTTTGAGAAAAACGGTATTCGCTATTCGTTGAAGGCCATACCTTTAGGAGCCTCGGTAGAATTTTCCGGTGAGTACCCCGAAGAGAACGAAGACTATGTGCTGAAAAAGGGCGATTTTTACGAAAGACCACGCTGGGCCAGGGCCTTGACGCTCTTGGCCGGTCCTTTGATGAATATCCTAACGGCTCTAATTGTCTTTATCATTTTATTTTCCGTCACGGGTTTTGCAAAAACACGCATTGCCGATATTGATTCGGGCAGTTTGGCCCAAGAAGCCGGTATGAAGGCAGGGGAACAAATCCTCTCCATTGACGGATACAAAGTCCGAACCGATTTAGACTTTGGCATCGGCCAGATGGTTTTGGATCCGACCCAGGCCAAGGAGCCCGGTTCCAACTACATAATTCTTACTAAAGACCCCCAGACGGGTGAAGAGAAGTCTTACGAGATTAAGCCTCGTATGGAAGATTCTTATGTCTTCGGTATTGTTATGGATTTTTCGGATAATAAGAATATTATTTCCACTATCGATAAGGAGATTAACCCTCATGCCGGAGCCTTTGTCCCGGGTGACGAAATTCTAAAAGTCGATGGCAAGGAAGTAAATCCCACTAATTTGATCCCCACACTTAGGGCCAGCAGTTCGGATAGCGAAAGGACCTTTACGATTAACAGAGGCGGCAAGACCAAGGATATTCAGGTCAAGCCTAGCGCGGTTCCGGGGCCGGTGCCTTTGGGCGTTTCTCTGACCTTGGTTCAAAAGCCCGGCTTTAGTGTCGTGCCTTATACTTTTCAATATATGTGGTCCTATCTTAAGGGAACCGGTAAGGTCCTGGGCCAAGTTTTCCAGGGCCGAGCCAGAGCTCAAGATACGCTGACCGGGCCCGTGGGCATTGTCTCGGTTTTCTCGGGTGTGGTGACTTCTGAGTTTAATGTGGGCCTTAAGCTGATTCAGATTTTCAATCTCTTTGCCGTAATCTCTTTAGCCCTGGGCGCGACCAATCTCTTGCCCATCCCGCCGCTCGACGGAGGCCAGCTCCTCTTACTTATCATTGAGTCTATTCGCAGGAAGCGTTTAAGCCTTAAAGCGCAGAATATCGTGACCATGATCGGAGTGGTCTTCGTCCTAGGTCTGGCCGCTTTAGCTTTAGGATTCGACATATTGAGGATCTTCAAGAAATAATGCAGGGCAGAGAGTTTACACAACACCAAGATTTAGGGGACTTATGCCACAGCCTTTTGGGGAGGAGTCCTGAGTTTTCCACGCCTTCTTTGGCCAAAGCTTTTGAGCTGTGGGAACACAGGATTCAAGGCCTCTATGTGGAGAGCTTGGATAATCTGGCCATTAAGCTGGAATCCGCCATGCCTGTAGCCGGCAGAGTCTTGTGGGAGCTCGAAACTTATCTGGAGACGCATCTGAAGATTCGTCAGGTGTCTCTTTATGTTCATTTCTCAACGGAGGCCCGTGACAAGGCGGATTTCTTGTGCCGCCTCCTACCTTGGGCTGCCGAATCGCTCCATGAAGAAGGTTTCGGTGTTTTCTGCCTGCTTTTACCTCAGATAAAGTGTGAGTCGGAAGGCTCTACCTTATCGATTTCTTTGCCCAAAGATCAGGCTTGTATTTTGGGACGTGACCATGTGAAGGCCATGGAACATTTCTATAAGGAACGTTTGGGCCTGGAGATAAATGTTGATTTAAACTTAGTCAGAAGCCAAGATCCGGAAACGGGCGGTCCGATATTGGACTTGGATCTTTTTTGTTCGGATCGAGATTCTATTATTGACCACCATGTGGAGAAAATTTCCAGAGAGGCACTTTTAAATGGGCCTGAGCCTCCGGCTCCGCAAGCTCCGCCCAAGCCGACTTACAGCGGCAAGGCCAACACCTCTTATAAAGGACGTTATCAGAAATCGGAGCGCCATATTTGGGGACGTTTAGACAACAGGCTGGACTTAACACCGCTGGATCAATTGGATGACGAATCGGGTCTGGTTAGTGTTTACGGCTATGTAGCCCAATACGAATCCCGGTTAGTCAGTAACAATACCAGAGCCCTGGTTAAGTTCTCCATCTACGGCGACCGAGGTGGTATTGCCTGTGTTCTCTTTTTGAAAAATCCGGAAGATGAGGGCGCTTTGGCCGAAAAAATTTCCAACGGAACCTACATTCGTGCCGACTTGGAAGTATCTTATGACGGTCGTTTTGCCAAAGACTTGCAAGGCAAGGTTATCGGTATCGAAGAGGCCGATCCGCCGCCGCCGCGTCAAGATTTTGCCATGGAAAAACGTGTGGAACTCCACCTTCATACCAACATGTCGGCCAAAGACGGTCATTCCAAGCCGGAAGACCTGGTGGCCCTGGCCGAGCAATTCGGCATGCCTGCTATAGCCATCACCGACCACGGCAATGTCCAAGCCTTTCCCAAGGCCCAGGACGTCTTGGACAAGCTCAAGGCCAAGGGCTCTAATTTGAAACTCATCCTGGGATCGGAAGTCTACCTGGTAGACGACGGCCGCGGATACTTTGCCTATGGGGCAGGTGACCTCCCCATGGGAGACAGCTTCGTCGCCCTGGACCTAGAAACGACCGGCCTGGACAAGGATAGTTGCCACATCATTGAGATTGGTGCCGTGCGTTTTACCCGAGACGAATCCGGTCATTTCTATCCGGGTGAACGCTTCAGTACCATGGTCAACCCCGGTGTGCCCATTCCTACTAAAACAACGGAAATTACCGGTATCACCCAGGCCATGGTGGACGAAGAAGGTATCGAACCCGGCGAGGCCTTAGAAAAGCTTCATACTTTCTTGGGCAAAGACCCTATCGTCGGCCATAATGTCCTTTTTGACCTGGGCTTTCTACGCTATGAAGCTTACAGATTAGTAGAATACGAGGAACCCAAGCTCAAGTTTAACCCCTTGGCAATCGATACCCTGCCCCTGGCAAGAGGCCTTATAGAAGGTCTTCCTTCTTACAGCCTGGACAAGGTAAGCCAGCGCCTGGGTGTGCCTTTAGAAAGCCATCATCGGGCCGTGGACGACGCCATTGCGGCGGGCTTTATCTTCGATAAGCTTTGGGCCGACCAAGGCTACATGCCGCTAAGGGATTTAAACCATAAGTTGGGCCAGAAGGATTTGGCCTATGTCAAAAATTATAAGACCAGACCCTACCACCAGATTCTCCTGGCTAAAAACCAGCTGGGCCTTTATAACCTTTATCGCCTGGTGTCTTTGTCCCATATTCGTTATTTTAAATCCAGACCCAGAATTCCCAGGTCTGTCTTGGAGTACTACCGTGATGGTCTCATTATCGGGTCTGCCTGCGAAGCCGGAGAGATTTTTCAGGCGATTCTTGCAACTTATAAGGAAGCACAGGGCAATTACGATAAGGCTTTGGCCCTAATAAACGACAATAAAGACTTAATTAAACGGGCCCGCTTCTATGACTATTTGGAAATTCAGCCTTTGGGCAACAATAATTTTATGTTGGAAAAAGAAGGCAATTTTGTAGAGAGCGAGCAAGATTTAATGAATTTAAATCGCCTGGTCATTGCTTTGGCCGAGAAAGCCGGCCGACCGGTCGTGGCGACTTGCGACGCCCACTTCCTGAACGAAGAGGATGCCATCTACAGAGAAATCTTGCAGGTCGGTTCGGGCTTCGATGCCCAGGAGAACCCAACCAAGCTCTACTTAAGAACGACCGATGAGATGTTGGAAGAGTTTTCCTACTTGCCCGAAGACTTGCGCTATGAGGTTGTGGTGACCAACCCCAGAAAGATTGCCGAGTCCATCGACCCCAGAGTTCGCCCTTTCCCTAAGGGAACCTACCCGCCGCAGATAGCCGAGGCTTCGGAAGACGTGGAGAAGTGGACCTGGGATAAGTGTAAGGACTTATACGAAAAAGACGGTGTCATTCTGCCGGAGATTGAAGAACGGGTAGAGAAGGAGCTTAGGTCCATTATCGATAACGGCTTCGGCATTATGTATTACATTGCGGCCAAATTAGTTAAATGGACCAACAATGACGGCTATATCGTAGGGTCCAGAGGTTCGGTCGGCTCTTCCGTGGTGGCTTTCTTATGCGGTATTTCCGAGGTAAACCCACTGCCGGCCCACTATGCCTGTCCCAAGTGCCACTATGTGGAATTTGCTCCGGAAGGAGCCTACGGATCCGGCTTTGACCTGCCGGAAAAAGCTTGTCCTTGCTGCGGTACGCCCTTAAATCGTGACGGTCAGGATATTCCTTTTGAAACTTTCTTAGGTTTTAACGGCGATAAGCAGCCCGATATCGACTTGAACTTCTCCGGTGAGTACCAGGATAAAGCTCACCAGCATATCGTGGAAATGTTCGGCGAAGACTTTACTTACCGGGCCGGCACCATCCAGGGCTACGGAGAAAAGAACGCCATAGGCCTGGTCTTAAAATATGCCGAGGAGAAAGGCATGTTCCTGACCAGAACCGAGAGCCAGCGTTTGGCCGAAGGCCTGGTCGGTATTAAGAGAACTACCGGCCAGCATCCCGGAGGAATCGTTGTAATTCCCAAGGACCGGGAAATTTATGATTTTACACCTATCCAAAATCCGGCGGACAAAGAAGACGTGGCCATGCATACGACCCACTTCGACTTCTCCTCCATGCACGACACGATTTTGAAATTGGATATTCTGGGCCACGATGATCCGACTATGTTGAAGGTCCTAAGTGATATGACCGGTGTCAAGATTGAAGATATTCCCATACCGGACAAGAAGGTCATGGAGCTCTTCCAATCGACGGCTCCTCTAGGTATTGAGCCCGGAACGTCTCCGGCGGACTCTGCGACCTTGGGCTTACCTGAGTTAGGCACGCTCTTGGTGCGCGATATGATTAAAGAAACCAAGCCGACCCAGTTCTTCGACTTGGTCCAGCTATCCGGCCTATCGCACGGTACGGACGTTTGGTCCGGCAATGCACAAGACCTGATCCGTCAGGGAACTTGTACTATTAATGAGGTTATCGGTTGTCGTGACGGCATCATGACCAACTTGATTAACTGGGGCCTTCCCAGCAAGGATGCTTTTAACATCATGGAGAAAGTTCGTAAGGGTAAGGGACTTACCGAAGAACATGAAAACTTGATGGTGGAAAAAGGCGTACCTGCCTGGTACATTGAATCTTGTAAGAAGATTAAGTATATGTTCCCCAAGGCCCACGCGGCAGCCTACGTTATCTCCAGCTTAAGGGTGGCTTATTTTAAAGTCTACTATCCTGCTGCCTACTATGCGGCCTATTTCTCGGTCCGAGCCGATGAGTTCGACTATCAAGTGATGTGCCGTCCTTTGGCCCAAATCAGTGCCCAAAGAGAAGAGATGTTTAAAAACTTCCACCAGTTGAATACGCGCGAGCAGAAAATCTACTACATCTTGGAATTGGTGGAAGAAATGTACTTAAGAGGCTTGGATTTTGCCCCGCTCGATATCGAACGGGCCGGAGCCAGTCGCTTCCTGGTCTTGGACGACAAGACCCTCATGCCGGCTCTTAATACCCTGCCTTCTATTTCCACAGCCATGGCATCGGCTATTGTTGAGGCAAGAGAGAAAGACGGTCCTTTCTTAAACCACGAAGACCTGGGTAGGCGTGCCGGCCTGGGACCCAGTGCCATAGCCTCTATGGTAGAATTGGGCTTATTAGACCACATTCCCGAAAGTGCGCAAATCAGCCTTTTCGACATGCTCTAGTGGTTTAGAGGAGTTTTACCCTCATGCAGGTGAAAGTGTTTTTGAGAAAGTCTACCCCGGTCTTTGACCGGGTTTATACTTATTTAGTCCCGTCGAATTTGGAAGATAGCATAGGCCCGGGTGTGCGGGTTTTATTCCCCTTTGGTTCGGGGGACAAGCTCAGTGAGGGCTTTGTTTTTTCGATTTTAGATAAGACAGAAGAAGTACAAGGCAAAGCTTTAAAGACCATCGAAGCGGTCATTGATTCCCAAGCCGTATTGACATTGTCTCAGTTGAAGCTGATCTCTCAGATGAAACTTCGTTACGGCTGCACCTACGGCATGGCGGCCGAGCTGATGTTTCCTCGAGGAACCAAGTTGAAGATGGCGGAGGATGTCTCCTTAACGGATCTGGGGAAAGCCGACTTGCCGGCGGATTTTTTGGCGCATTTTAAGGAGGAAGACAGCATTCCTCTGGATGATTTAAGTCTGGCGGGTTTTAGCAGAAAAGAAGTTTTCGCCTGGGAGAAGCTGGGCTATCTTAATGTTCAAACGAAAATCAACCGCGGCCTCAAAGCCCAGTCGGTGGAGTTTTGCCGCCTCCTGGATGAAAATCAGGCCAAGACCTGCCTGAATGAGCAGGCTTTGGGTTCTATCCAGCAGGAGCTGGCCGTGACTTATCTGCTGGAGGAGGGCGAAGTGCCGGTTATGGACCTTCTCCAGGCCTGCGATATAAACAGAACTTCACTTCGAACCTTACAGAAAAAAGGGTTTCTGGAGTTTTTCAGACTGCCTTTGGCCCAAGTTCAAGCCATGGAAGAAGACCCGGATAGGGAGGAACTCTTGCCGCAGAATCTTACGGAGGTTTCGGCAGATATGTTGACCCCCGGCCAAAAAGAGGCCCTGGCCACCATCGAGAAGGGTGTTAAGGAAGGCAAAGCAAGGCCCGAATATCTTCTTTTCGGTATCACCGGCTCGGGCAAGACGGAAGTTTATATGCGTTTGGCCAAAGCCACTCTGGACCGGGGAGAGACCTGTCTTATCCTGGTGCCGGAAATTTCGCTGACGCCGCAAATGACCGCTCAGTTCGAAAAGCGTTTTAGTAAAGACGTCATGGTTATTCACTCGAGGCTGACTCCCCGAGAGCGTTATAACCGCTGGGAGCGAATTCTTCTGGGCCAGGCCAAAATTGTTGTAGGGCCCAGGTCGGCTATTTTTTCACCCTTAGAAAATTTAGGCCTCATCATCATAGACGAAGAGCAGGAAGATACGTATAAGTCCGACTTGATGCCCCGCTATGATGCCAGGACCATTGCGAGGCTCCGCCAATTAAATGAGGGACCTATCCTGGTTTTAGGCTCGGCCACGCCCTCAGTAGAATCCTATGTTCGTACCATGGAGCATAAATCCACCTTGTTGACCCTTAAGGAAAGGCCCGGCAAGGCGACCTTGCCTCAGACCGAACTAATCGACTTAAGGCGGTATTGGAACCCGGATACGGACGGGCTTTTAAGTCAGCCGCTTTTAGACGCCATGCGCGAAACCCTTGATAAAGACCAGCAAGTCCTCTTGTTTCTTAATAGAAGAGGTTTTGCGGCGTCTTATGTCTGCGGATCTTGCGGTAAAAGCTATGAATGCCCTCAGTGTTCGATCGGTATGACCTATCACAAGAAGCGAAACCGCCTGGTCTGTCACTATTGCGGCCATATGGAGAGCCTTCATAAGGCCTGCCCTCATTGTGGCGAAGAGACCATGCGACTGGTAGGTGTGGGAACCGAAAAGCTGGAAGCCTTATGTCAGCAATATTTCCCTGATGCCCGTGTGGTTCGCATGGACCAGGATCGGACTATGGGAAAGAATGCCCATGCCAAGCTTTTGAAATCTTTTAGAGAGGCCCCTCGGTCGATTTTAATCGGGACGCAGATGGTGGCCAAAGGACACGACTTCCCCGACCTTACGCTGGCGGCGGTGGTTTTGGCCGACCAGATGTTGGGGAGAAACGATATAAGAGCCGCCGAAAAGGCCTTCCAGCTCATGACCCAGGCAGGGGGCAGGGCCGGTCGAAAAGACCTAGCCGGTCGATTCTTTATACAAGCCTTTGACATCGACCACTATGCGGTCCGAGCCGCTTCTAAACAAGACTATCCGGCCTTCTTAGAAGATGAATTGGCTTTTAGAAAGGCTTTGCACTATCCGCCCTTTAGCGCCCGGGCCCTTCTCGTTATTAGCGGAGAAGATGAAGCCGAAACGAGGAAGAGTGCCGGTGCGATTTACCGAGTTCTGGCCGCCAAGCCGGGGGTTTCAATCTTAAAGCCCGCTAAGTCTCCTATTTATAAATTAAGAGGCCGCTACCGTTGGCAGATCCTTTTGAGAGCCCCGGCCAAAGGCGGAACCCGCCTGTTGAGCGGGCTTTGGCAACAATTGTCCCTACATAAATGGGGAAAAACTGTTACACTGACCTGTACTTTAGACCCCGCATAAGTAATAAGAGAGGAGCATACATAGATTATGGCTGTAAGAAATATATTGACCGATGAAGACCCCCTGCTGCGAAAGACATCCCGCGAGGTTTCCGAGATAACGCCCAGGATTGAAACCCTGGTAGAAGATATGCTGGATACCCTGTATGAGACCGGTAACGGGATCGGCTTGGCCGCTCCCCAGGTCGGTGTGTTGAGAAGAGTCTTTGTCATTGATTTACAAGAAGACGAGCATAGTAGGCCCCTGGTCTTTATTAATCCGGAGATTTATGAGACGGACGGAAGCCAGGTCAACCAGGAAGGCTGCTTATCCGTGCCCGGCAGGTGGGGCGAAGTCGAAAGACCGGCTCATTTAAGAGTGCGGGCTTTGAATGCCAAGGGTGAACCCTTCGATATGGAAGCGACAGGCCTTTTAGCGACCTGTATCTGCCATGAAAATGACCACTTAGACGGTATCTTGTTTACGGATAAGGTCATAGGAGAGCTGGATGAAGCCTAAGTACAGGATTATTTTCTTAGGGACACCGGATTTTGCCGTGCCTTCGATTAAGGCTCTGGCCCAAGACGGTATGAAACCGGTTTTGATTGTCAGTCAGCCCGACCGACCGCAGGGGCGTAAGCGTAAGATTATCCCAACCCCGACCCACCAAGCGGGCTTGGACTTGGACATACCGGTTTTTCAGCCGACTAAGGTCCGTAATAAGGCTTTTTATGAGACCCTGGCATCCTATGAGCCCGATTTTTTGATTACCGCAGCTTACGGGCGTATCTTAACGCCTGAGGTTTTAGCTTTGGCCAAAATTGAAGCCCTCAATATCCACGCTTCACTTTTACCTAAATATCGTGGTGCCTCACCGGTCCAGGCCAGCCTCATAGCAGGCGATAAGGTGACGGGTGTGTCTATCATGCGGATGACCGAGGAGATGGACGAAGGCCCTGTTTTTGCCCAATTCCCATACGAGATTCCGGACGGCATGCGAGCCGACCGCCTGATGGATGAATTGAGTTTATTAGGAGCTTCTCAGATTGCACCGACCTTAGACTGCATAGTAGGCGGATTGAAACCGCAGGACCAGGATGCTTCTAAGGCAAGCTATGTGTCGCTTTTAGACAAGAATTCCGGTGTAATCGATTGGAAGGAAGATGCTTTAAGCTTGGAGCACTTGGTAAGGGGAACCTATCCCTGGCCCGGTGCTTCGGCAAGCTTGGACAAAAAACGCTTTAAAGTCCTACAGGCCAAGGCTTACGATAGCTTGGAAAACAGTAGCGACGAGGAGAGCGCCTTAATAGAGCGAAAAGAACCGGGCTTACTGGTATCGACAAGAGATAAGAAGCTTTGGATTCAGACCGGCCGGGGCCTATTGGCTCTGTCGGAAATCCAGTTGGAAGGGTCTCGTGCCATGGAGACTCAAGACTGTGCCCATAACTATAAACCGGGCTTAATTTTTCAGAACGGAGTAAGAAAATAGCAAACTCAAATAAACAAGCGAAAAATCCCACGGCCCGCCTCTTAGCTTTACAGGTTCTCCTTAGAATCGACGAAGAGGGGGCCTTTTCCAATTTAGCCTTGGATGAGGCGCTCAGGGCATCGACCTTAAGCGGGCGTGATAAGGCTTTTGCCACGGCACTGGTTTACGGGACATTGGATAATCTGTATCTTTATGACCAGTACCTTCAGGCCTATAGTAAAAAGCCTCTGGAGAAGTTGGATCCACCGGTATTGATGATTCTAAGAATGGGCTTATGGCAGCTTTATCATTCGGCTGTGCCCGAGTCTGCGGCGGTTAATGAGTCGGCCAAACTTTGTCCTCAAGTGGGGCTTCGTTCGGCCAAAGGCTTTGTTAATGGCATGCTCCGAAATATTCTAAGAAAAGAAAAGGTCCTTTGTCCTAAAACACTCGAGGCCAAAACCGGTTTTAATCAAGACCTACTGAAAGTTTTATCTGCCCAGTTGGATGGGGAGGAAGAACTTATGGCGCTAAGTAGGGCTTTTAGAGAGGACAGGGGGCTGTCTTTTAGACTTAGAGGCGATAGGGCCGCTAAAGAAGCGACCAGTCAAGAATTACAGAAGCTATATAAAACAAAGCCGGGAGCCTACCAGGAAGATGTTATTCGGATATTTAATTTGAGAGGCTCTGTCAGAGATATGGAGGCTTGGCAAGAAGGCCTGGGCCTGGTCCAGGGAGAAGCCGCTATGTTGCCGGCTGCTCTTTTAGCGCAAGTTTCAGCTGACAATCAGCCTAAGAATTTCTTGGATTATTGTGCGGCTCCGGGTGGGAAGACCATTTATTATCATGACTTAAGACCACAAGATCATTTGACGGCATCAGACCTTCACCCCCACCGCATACAGCTATTAGAAGAAGAGCTGAAAAGGCTGTCGATAGAGGGTGTGAGGACCTTGGTCCACGACGGGACTAGTCCCTGGCCCGAAGTAGGCGAGACCTTTGACCGGGTTCTACTGGACGGTCCTTGCTCGGCCCTGGGTCTTTTGGGAGGAAAACCCGAGAGACGTTACCGTTTTAGTTTAGATGGTCAGGCAGAGCTCTTGAAGACCCAAGCCCAACTCTTAGACCGGGCCGGCGACCTGGTCGGTAAAAACGGCTATCTCTTGTACTCGACTTGCACCTTAAATAAAGAAGAAAATCAGGATCAGTTCGAAGCTTTTTTAAAGCGTCGACCGGATTTTAAGAAAGTCCCTATGGATGGTTTATTGGAGAAGGCCTGTCCGAAGCTTTTGGGCCTGGACCCTGCGTTAAAGGAAGAAGCTAAACAAGGATACGTTACGCTTTGGCCGCATAGGACAGGCGCCGAGGGCTTTTTCCTGGCTCTTTTGGCTAAGGCCGATGGATTAGCATAAAGAAAAACACTATAATTATGACAAAAATGGATTGGAATAAAGAAATGGAAGCAGACGACTCTGACGATACGGGCACTAGTAAGGATAAACGTTATTTATACGATGTAGGGGCCAATGAATTGTCCCAATGGATTGAAAACGAGGAATTTCCTCCTTACCGTTTTAGACAGATTTGGCAATGGTTGTGGCGCGGTGTCAATTCTTTTGACCAGATGACCGATTTACCTAAGGACTTACGAGACCGCCTGGCCGAAGATTTTGCTTTAGACCATGTTTTATTGGAGAAGAAGCTTTCGTCACACTTAGATGAAACGGCCAAGTATCTGTGGAAGCTTCACGACGGTGAGACCATTGAATCTGTTTTTATGTCTTATAAGGCCGGGACCTCCGTTTGTGTATCCTCTCAGGTAGGCTGCCAGATGGGTTGTGACTTTTGTGCCTCATCTAAGGCGGGCTTTGCCAGGGATTTAACGACCGGTGAACTTTTGGCCCAGGTTGCCTTCATAGGCAAGGACCAGGGAAGGCGCATCGACCATATTGTGGTGATGGGCATAGGTGAGCCCATGCAAAACTACGATCATGTTGTGGGCTTTCTAAGAGCCTGTAACGACCCGGCTATTTTCAATATCAGCATGCGAAAAATGACCGTTTCGACCTGTGGTATAATACCGCAAATACATAAATTTGCCGGAGAGGACATGCCTGTGACTTTGGCCATATCCTTACATGCCACAACGAATCGACTGAGATCTTCTTTAATGCCTATTAATAGGCTCTATCCATTAGAAGACCTGATGGATGCCTGCCGCGATTATATTGATAAAACAGGCCGAAGAATCAGCTTCGAATACGCACTTTTCTCCGGTGTTAACGACAGTCCGGACGATGCCCGTCGTCTGGTCAAGCTTTTGGACGGTATGCTCTGCCATGTGAATCTCATTCCCGGCAACGATGTCCCCGATATGCCTTATAAGGGCAGCCCTAAGGACCGGGTGGAAAACTTCCGGCAGATCGTACAAACAGGCGGGATTCCCGTCACGGTAAGGCGTGAATTGGGAGCCGATATTATGGCTGCCTGTGGCCAACTGAGGAGAAGCAATACGTAATGATGAACCAGCCCACCTTCCGAGCCGCTTCTCATCCCGGCTATGTGAGAAGTAATAATGAAGACCAATACCTCGTTTTAAGATCCGAGGATTATGCTTTCACGCTTCTTATCATGGCAGATGGAATGGGAGGCCATAAGTGCGGTGAGGTGGCCAGTCAGATTGCCGTAGACCAGGCCAGTCGTTTTATTGATGAGAAACTTAGGGAAGGTATGACCGACCGTCAGATTATGGACCTGATGGAGAGGGCCGTTGAATTGGCCAATGTCCATGTCGAGATTGAGTCCAGGTCAGACCCGTCCAGGGAAGGCATGGGAACAACGCTTACCCTGGGTCTTATTGTTCACAATAAATTTTTTGTATCCCATGTAGGGGATAGTAGGATATATCTTCTCAGACGAGACCGCTTCGAACAACTTACCCGAGATGATACTTATGTGGAGTATCTGGTTCAGTTAGGCCAGATCAGCCGGGCGGAGGCCGCCCATCACCCTAAGCGCAACCTTTTGACCAAGGCCTTAGGCGTGGCGGAACCTATGAGCCCTTTTCTGCGCACCTACCGACTCCATCCCGGAGACCGACTCTTATTTTGCACAGACGGTCTTTATGATGTTTTGTCGACAGAGGAAATCAAGGATATTCTGGGTCAATCCCCCACGGCAGACCGGGCAGTCTCTCATCTCATCCGAGCTACCTTACAAGGCGGAGCGCCGGACAATGTCAGCGTCATCGTTGGCTTTTTATAAAAAGGAATGGTGATTTTATGAAAGTAAATAAAGGCATGGTCCTTAACAATAGATACAAAATTGAAGCCTTAGCCGGTGTAGGCGGCATGGCGGAGGTCTACCGGGCCCGGGATTTGGAGACCGGTAAACCCGTAGCGGTTAAGGCTCTGAAAGACGAGTACAACGGCGACCAGGAATTTGTGCGTCGTTTCGATCTGGAAGCCAGAGCAGCGGCTTCACTGAATCATCCCAATATCGTTAAGGTTTACGGTGTCGGTGAGGACAAAGGCATGTGCTACATTGTCCAAGAATATGTCGAAGGCCAAAGTCTTAAAGACGAGATAAAAGACAGGGGGCGTTTGGACTGGCGAGTGGCTGTGCCTATCGCCATTCAGATTGCTTTGGCCCTGGAAGATGCCCATGCCCATGGTATTATTCACAGAGATATTAAACCGGCCAACATCCTCATCACCGAAGACGGTATCGCCATGGTGACAGACTTCGGTATCGCCAGGGCCGTTAATGCCAACACCGTTACGACTACGGCCGGCAATGCCTTGGGATCCGTACATTATTTTTCACCCGAGCAGGCCAAAGGCAGCCTGGTCAATGATAAAACCGACATCTATTCTTTAGGTATTTTGATGTATGAGCTTCTCACCGGCCAGGTGCCTTTCGACGGCGACACGCCGGTGGCCATTGCCGTTAAGCACCTCCAAGAAGAACCCAAGTCGCCAAAAGATTTGGTAGAAGATATTCCTATCGGTTTGGCCGACATTGTCTTAAGATGCCTCAAGAAATCCCCCGATGACCGTTATCCGAACGTGAGAGCTCTTATCGACGACCTGGACCGTTTTACCTTGAATCCGGCCGGTCGCTACGGTGTCATCGAGAAGAAGGTCTTACCCAAACATGTGGCCGACGTATCCGAATCGACCATGAACCGGTCTTCCGGTCAGGCTATGCGCCAGATGATGGACTTGGACAAGGATATCGACAAGCGCCGTTTCTCAAGAGTCCGAGACGGTATCCTGGTTACGGCAATCTTGGCTCTGGGTATTTTGGCCCTGGTCTTCGGCGGCCGCTACCTCGTGAAACAATTCGGCGAAGAGACCTTAACCAGTTCCAGCCAGTCCAATATCTTTATTGTACCGGGCCTGGTAAACAGTAGCTTGGAAGAAGTTTCCGCTTATTTAAGAGACGAAGGCATTAATTTTAAGGTCAATCAGGTCTTCAGTGAGACCGTGGCCAAAGGTTATATCGTGGAACAGAACTTCCCTGCCGGAACCGAAATTAGTCGGGAAGGTACCCATATTTCCGGAAACGAACTGATCTTAATAGTTTCCGCAGGTAGTGAATATACGGTTATTCCGGTTATCGACGATATGACCGTGGAAGACTTACAGGTCTTATTCAGCGGTGAAGATTATGAGCTCCAGATTGTCCAACTGGAAAAGCCTCATGTTTCCGTCCCTGAAGGCGGGGTTATCAGTATCAATCCGCCTCCGGGTACCAGGGTCAAGAAGGGCAGTCAGGTTGAGCTCACGGTCAGTAGCGGACGAAATATCGGAGCCATTCCCGATGTGCGTAAGATGGGTATCAATGATGCCAAAGGCAGACTGGAACGATCGGGTTTTGAGGTCTTAGTTGCTATCCCGTCCAACCTGAGCGGCGTTAAGGACCTTTACGTTATTACTATGTCCCCTGAACCGGGTACACAGAATTTTACCGGCCAGGTTACCCTGAACGCAGGTACTTATGAGCAGGCTTTCCCGACACCGACACCGTCGGCCACACCTACACCCGAGCCTACGGAAACCGAAGCAACGACCGAGCCGCCCGCTCCCTCAGAGCAGCAGCCTACCGAACCGCCGGTGACCGAGCCGGCACCTAGCACGGAGCCCCCGGCTACGGAACCCACGGGTGATGCAGGCTAGATGAGAGGATATTCGTATTGATGGCAGAAGAAAATAAAGTTTTCCGAATCGTCAGGGGCGTAGGAGGCAACTATTGGGTCCACGGAGAGGACTTGGAAGAAATACAGGTCCAGGCTCCCGGCATTTTTCGAAAAGACAATAATAAGCCCTATGTAGGCGATTTGGTGACCTGTGAAGAAACATCGGATGATTTAATTCCTCTCAGGATGACTAAAATTCTTCCCCGTAAAAATCTTTTACCCAGACCCCCTATCGTCAATATTGACAGGCTTTGGTTGGTGATTCCTCTCTTAGATCCCGATCCGGACCTTTGGGTCTTGGATAAGATGCTGGTTTTGGCCCATTACAGCGCTATTCCGCTTCGCCTGATTTTTACCAAAGAGGATCTGGCCTCGGATGAACATTTGGATTTGGCTGAACTTTATAAACGAATAGGCTATGATGTTTCTTTGTCCAGACCGGGCAAGGAAGACTTGTTAAAGCTTTTGAGACAAGAGCTAAGGGGGCACCTGATTTGTTTAGCCGGGCCCTCCGGATCGGGCAAGTCGACGCTCCTAAATAGTTTGATGGGCCAAGAAATAATGGAAACACAGGAAATTTCGGATAAGTTAGGTCGAGGTAAGCACACGACCCGCCATGTTGAGCTTTTCCCTTTTGAGGGCGGTTATTTGGCCGATACACCCGGTTTTTCTTCTTTGGACTTGGGCCAGGCCGGAGTGGAAGAAGAAGACTTGGTCAGGGCCTATCCCGAGATTTGGGCCAGGCAAAACGACTGCCGCTTCTTATCTTGTAAACATTTGACCGAACCTTCCTGTGCGGTAAAAGAAGACCCCACCATCGATCCGGGACGTTTAGCCCGTTATCAGGAGTTTAGAAGACAATTAGAAAATTACAGAAGTTACGCTAAGAACCCCCGAAGATAGGAGAAGATGATATGAACGATAAGAACTTAAAGCCTGCTATTGCCCCGTCTTTGCTGGCTACCGATCCTTTGGCCGTGGGAGAAGCCATTGATCAGCTTCCCGAATCTTGCAGCTGGCTTCATGTGGACATCATGGACGGCCACTTCGTCCCTAATATGAACGGCCAGCCGGGCCTGGTTAAGGCCATAAAAGACCGTTATGAGGATAAATTTATCTCGGATGTACACCTTATGGTAACCAATCCGGACCGGGTGATGGACCTATATATTGATGCGGGAGCCGATGTCATTACGGTTCACCAGGAAGTCTTATACCACCATCATCGAACCTTATCTTATATTAGAGAACGTGGCAGGATAGCGGGGCTGAGTTTAAACCCGGCCACACCCTTGTCTACATTAGAAGAGCTCTTGCCTCATGTTGATTTGATTTTATTGATGTCGGTCAATCCGGGCTACGGCGGCCAGCACTTTATACCGCAAGTTTTAGACAAGGTGAAAAGGCTCAGGGAAATGATAGACCGGACCTCATACCCTATCTTAATTGAAGTGGATGGCGGTGTGAATGAAAAGACCGCTCCCGAACTCTGGGAAGCCGGGGCGGATGTTCTGGTAGCCGGAAGTGCTGTCTTTACCCACCCCGATTTAGATATAGCTCAAGCTTACGAGGCACTCTTACCTCGTCATTAAAAATAAAGGACCCGGTAGCTATGACGGAAAAAAACTATGTCAGCATTGTATTAGGCGGTAAACTCAGTCTGACCGACCCTGTTTTAAAAGGCCTTAAAGAAAGCGCTCTTATTTTGGCGGCAGACCGAGGTTTAGATCATTTGTATCAGGCAGGCTTTATGCCCGATCTGCTCTTGGGCGACTTTGATTCGGTCAGCGATGAAGCCATGCACTGGGCCAAAGAAGCCGGCGTCATCATCGAAACCTATCCGGTAAGAAAAAATAAGACCGACGGAGAGCTGGCCATAGACCGAGCTTTGGCAGACGGTTATAACCGGCTTAAAATCTGGGGCACCTCAGGTGATCCCAGACCGGACCATTTCTTGAGTATCCTATTGTACTGCCTTTGGATGCGCGAAAAATTCGGCATCAAAACGTCTATTTGCGACGGTAAAAATGTGCATATTCCCCTGGTCGGTCCTGCCGAGCTGAGAGTCGACTTAGCAGATTACTTTACACCGGATCTTTTCAACCGGGTAAAAATTTCTCTGCCGACTTTTTCGGACTTGCAAGGCCTTTCTTATGAAGGCCTGGACTATCCGGTAGAAAATCAGGATTTCTTTTGGGGGCAGACCTTACTCATTAGTAACACTATTAAACCCGGTCTCAAAGCGTTTTCCGTAAAACTTGAAGGAGGCCGGGCTTTTCTTAGTCTGTGTTTAGAAGATTAAAAAAAATGGCTTAGAAAATTATTTAGACGATTTCTGCCATGACTTGGACCATGGCCTCAGCCATGCCTTCAATGGTTCGGTCGGGAACGGCGTAGGAAACTCGGACATAGTCTTCCAGTCCGAAGCCTTTGGCCGAAACAAAGAGCACACCGTGTTTCTTGCAAAGGTCTACAAATTGGTCCGTGCTAAGTGAGTCGGGTCTTCTTAGTAAAATATAAAAGGTACCTTCGGACGGATGCGCTGTTAGGCCCAGGCTCTGGAAAATATCGACAATTCGGTCGCGCCTCTTCTTATAGGGCGTGGGGTCTACCGCAAGGCCGATGTTGTCTTCTAAGACGTGTTGCCAGACGGCCGGGGCGTTGACAAAGCCCAAGACACGGTTGTAATAGGCCAGGGCCAGGCTTAAATTGGCACTGTCTTCTATGTTCGAACTGTAGCAGACATAACCGATACGTTCGCCGGGCAGAGCATAAGACTTGGACCAGGAGTAGACAATCAAAGCATTTTTCATATGTCTTAGAAGCGGCGGATAGACCCTGTCGTCATAGATTAATTCACGGTAGACTTCGTCGGAGATAGGGTAGATAGTCTGTTCTTGGGCCAGGAGGATAGTGTTTATCTTCTCCAAAAGCTCGGCTTCGTATACAACGCCGCTGGGATTGTTGGGAGAGTTAAGGATAAGGGCTTTGGTCTTAGGGGTGATTTTAGCCTTTAAATCTTCTAAGTCGGGCCTGAAATCGGCGTCACAACGGACCAAAACAGCCTTGCCACCGGCTTCTTCGATATAGCGCGGATATTCGGTGAAATAGGGAATAAGGACCAGGACCTCGTCACCCGGATCCAGGAGGCTATGTAAGACGATGTTAAGGCCTGCCGCGGCACCGCAGGTCATGGTAACACAGGAAGCGTCCATGGGAACGGTATTTCGGACCGATTCGAAATGAGCAATCTTTTCTCTAAGGTCGGGGTAGCCTTGGTTGGACATATAGGCGTGTAGGCCTTTTTCTTCCGACCGGGCCAGGTTAAGGAGGCTTTCTTTAATCGCTTCGGGCGGCTCCTGGTCGGGATTTCCCAAGCTGAAATCATAAACCTTATCGGCACCTAATTTTTTCCTCAAAATTTTCCCTTCTTCAAACATGAGACGGACAGCGGAACCTTGGTTAATTTTTCCTTGCGCAGTTTTACTGATCATATGAGACCTCCTTCGGCTCTTTTAAAGAAAAGTATAGCAGAATTGTTGGCCTTGTTTTGCTAGAATGAAGTCATCACAACAAAGAAGATTTGAGTAACTTCTTGCAGGAGCGGCGTCATGGACATTAGACAATACCTAGAAGGTTATGCATTCGATTGTTATGAGTTTTTCGGAGCTCATCTTATGGGCAACGGTGTCCTTTTTCGCACCTACGCTCCCCGTGCGCAAGAAGTATCCCTTATAGGTGATTTTAACGATTGGCAAGGCCAAGCCATGCAAAACGAAGGCGGTGTTTGGTCTTTGCATGTACCGGGGGCCAAAGTCGGCCAGTTTTATAAATTCAGGATAAAGGGCGCAGACGGCCAGCTTATGGAGAAGGCCGATCCTTATGCTTTTTCTTCGGAATTGAGGCCAAAGACCGCTTCGGTCATCTACGACCATTCGACCTACCGCTTCGAAGATGCAAAATGGATGTCTCAAAGGTCCGCTACGACAGAGCAGCCTATTTCGATTTATGAATTACATTTAGGCTCCTGGAGAACCAAGGTCCATGAGTTAGGTGAGGCCTATGAGGGGCAAGTCATCGAAGAAGAAGAGGATAACTGGTTTAATTACCGAGAATTAGCAGAACCTTTGGCCGCCTATATCAAAAACATGGGCTACACCCACGTGGAATTTATGCCTATTTATGAGTATCCCTTAGATGCGTCCTGGGGCTATCAGCCTTCTGGCTTTTTCTCGGCTACCTCGCGTTACGGAAGTCCGGATGATTTGAAGTTCCTGATTGATCATCTCCATCAAAACGGGATCGGTGTAATCTTAGACATTGTCCCTGTGCATTTCGTAAGCGATGCTTTTGCTTTAGGCAATTATGACGGGACCGCTCTTTATGAATACCCTCACCCCGACGTCGGTTTCTCGGAATGGGGTTCTTATAATTTTATGCATTCCCGAGGCGAGGTCCGGTCCTTCCTCCAATCTATGGGCGCATATTGGCTGGACAAATTTCATATTGACGGACTACGTTACGATGCAGTCAGTCGTTTGATTTACTGGCAGGGAGAGGAAGATAGGGGAACTATTGACCACACGATTCTTTTCTTAAAAAATATGAATCAGGGCTTACACGACCGTTTCCCTGAGGCTATCTTAATTGCCGAAGACTCCACTTCTTACCCCGGTGTGACCCGTCCGGTAAAAGATGGCGGCCTGGGTTTTGATTACAAGTGGGATATGGGCTTTATGCACGATACCTTGGACTTCTTTAAGACGGCTCCCTGGCTTCGGACCGAGCACTATAATAAACTCACCTTTTCCATGATGTACTTTTATAACGAACGCTACATGTTGCCTTTTTCGCACGATGAAGTGGTGCACGGCAAGGCGACCATCAGCCAGAAAATGTTCGGAGACTATGAAGAGAAGTTCCCCCAATCCAGAGCTCTTTATATGTATATGTTTGCTCATCCGGGGAAGAAACTTAATTTCATGGGCAATGAGTTCGCCCAATTAAGAGAGTGGGACGAGAAAAGAGAACAGGACTGGCCCTTGCTGATTTACCCTAACCATGACAGCCACCTGGCTTTCTTTAAGGCTTTGAATCATCTTTATTTAGAATATCCCGAACTTTATGAGGGTGAATATAATCCAGAAGCTTATCAGTGGGTTGTGGTAGATGACGGCCTGGAGGTGGTCTATGCCTTTTACAGAGGTTTGGGTAAAAGAAAGGTTTTCTTCGTTTTTAATCTCTGCGGCCAGGTCTATGATTTTTATACCTTCGATCTCCAAGGCGGCTTGATTAAAGAAGAGCTCCTTAATAGTGGTTGGGAAGAGTTCGGGGGAAAGACCGCTCGACCGGACGACAAGAATCAGACCTGGTACTACGACGCTGAAAAGAAACTTCACGGCCTGACTCTGCAAGCCTATAACGGCCGGGCCTTCCTGGTCGAATTTTAAAGAGTTTTAAACTATAAAGTTATTTAGAAGGACAAACACATAATGCAAAAAACTTTATCCTGGCTTTTCTTAAGCCTCTTTCTGTTGACCTCTTTGGCCTCTTGCCGAAAAGAAGACAAGGCTACGACACGCGTTTTAGCCATGAAAGGGCCTACTGCCATGGGCCTGGTGCGTATGATGGAAGATTATAAGGAAGACGAGGCCTATCAATTCAACTTGGCTTCGGCTGTCGACGAAATCGGACCGGCGCTTCTGACCGACAAAGTAGACATCGCCTTAATTCCGGCTAATATGGCGTCGATTCTCTACAACAAGAGCCAAGGCCAAATTGAGGTTTTAAACATCAATACCGGGGGCGTCTTATATATTGTGGAACGAGGCAATCGGATTTTGAGTGTGGAAGACTTAAAAGGCAAGACACTTTATGCTTCGGGCAAGGGTGCCAGTCCCGAATATGCCTTGAATTATATTTTGGAAGGCCATGGTATAGACCCTCTGAAAGACCTTAAGATTGAATGGAAGAGCGAGCATGCCGAATGTGTAGAGGCTGTTGCAACGGACCCGGATGGTCTGGCTCTCTTGCCGCAGCCCTTTGTAACTGTGGCTCAGAGCAAGGTCAAGGATTTAAGATTGGCGCTGGATTTGGCCGAAGAATGGGATAAGCTTAATACTTCGTCGGCTTTATTGACCGGCGTTACGGTGGTTCGAAGAGATTTTGCCAAAGCCCATCCCGAAGCCGTAAAAAATTTTATGAAGGCTTATGAGGCCTCGGTTGCTTTCACAAAAGATTCGCCTGAAGAAGCGGCTAAGTTAATAGGAAGCTACGATATTGTTCCGGAAACCATAGCCATCAAGGCTCTGCCTTATTGTAAAATCAGCTTTATTACCGGCCAAGAGTTAAAAGACACTTTAACCGGCTACCTGGAGGTTTTATATAAAGCCGATCCCAAGGCGGTTGGAGGTGCCTTGCCGGGAGACAATTTCTATTACTAAGGCTATGGAGCAAAAAAGAAGGACGAAAACACAAAAAAGGAGCAACGCCTCATGGCTTCCGGGTCTTTTGTTTTGGCTTATTCTTTGGCAATTGGCCGCTGTTGTTTGGTCCGACAATATTTTTATCAGCTCACCTTGGGCCGTTCTGAAAAAGTTGAGCCGACTCATTTGGCAGCCGTTTTTTTGGCAAACTGTCGCTGCGTCCTTTTTTAGAATCACGCTGGGGAGTTTGGCCGGAATAATCTTGGGATTCGGATTAGCTCTGGCAGCAAGAAAGTCCCGTCTCCTGTCATCTTTGATTGAACCCTTAGTCATGGTCATGCGGTCGGTGCCGGTTGTTTCTTTTATTATCCTGCTCTTGATTTTTGTGTCGTCTCGTTATTTGGCCTTATGTATTACCTGCATAATGGTTTTACCTATCCTATACGTCAATACTTCTGAAGGGCTTAGAGCGCTAGATCCTAAGCTCTCCGAGATGGCAGATGTCTTTCATTTGAATCGCCGTAAAAGCTGGCGTTATATTTTGCTCCCCGGTCTGGAACCCTATCTCTTGTCCGCTTTGAGTCTTGCTTCAGGTCTGGCTTGGAAAGCCGGTGTAGCGGCCGAGGTTATCGGCATGCCGGACTTATCCATAGGTGACCGTCTTTATAAGGCCAAAGTCTATCTGGATACAAGCGAACTTTTCGCCTGGACCCTGGTTTTGGTCTTACTGAGCTTTGCCTTCTCCAAACTACTATTGGGGCTTTTTAAGGTTTTTATGCATTCCTTAAGAAAAGAGACAGCTTTGCCTAACCTTTATGAGAATCCATCGAAAAGCTACAAGCGAGAGCCGGCACCGGCGCTTTCAAAACAAGGCATTAAAGTTCAAAAGCTTTCTAAATCTTTTCCTAATAAAACACTTTTTAATAATCTAAACCTCTCTATACCTCATGGCCGAGTGACCGCTATTGTCGGACCATCGGGGCAAGGGAAGACGACCTTACTTAACATTTTATTAGGCCTGGAGTCTATGGATAAGGGGCAAATCACAGGCCTGGAGGGAAGAAGCTGTGTGGTCGTATTTCAGGAAGACCGTTTGCTGGAGAGTTTTTCTGTTCGAACCAATATTGCTTTGGCCGCAAAATTCGGTACAAGAGAAGAGGACCTGGACAAGGCCCTGCAAGCCTTCGGGCTTATGGAAGATAAGTTTAGTCCGGTTGAAACGCTTTCCGCTGGGATGAAAAGACGGACAGCCATCTTGCGAGCCCTCTTAAGTTCTTATGATGTCTTATTCTTAGACGAAGCCTGCCGCGGTCTTAACTCAGAATTAAAACAAAGCGTAATAAGAGAGATTTTGGTCCAAAGTTCAGGGAAGACCCTAATCTTTATTAGTCACGATCCGGAAGAAATCGATGCCTTTTCGCCGGACCGGCTTATTAATATAGAGGCAGAAGCACGGTAGCGAAGACAAAGGCTTAATCTACAAGGGTTCGTCGGTCAGGGCATTGGAGTTTCTGGGGTCTCGGCCGTCTATGTGCTTAAGAAAGCTTTGGTCCGGACAAATATCCAGACGGATAGGCCGGCCCATACGCTGCATTTCGTTTAACTTAAAAATGATCAGGTTGACATTGACGTTCATAAGCGAAGCGATTTGGTCATAAGAGTAGCCCTGGACCAAATAGTCCATGAGTTCTTTTTCGTCCAAGAGTAGGTGAGAGGCGAAGATATTGGCCTCGGTTTCCATAGCGTCTTTGATATTAAAAAGCTCGAACTCGATTAACTGGCCGGAGCCGGCTTGGGATTGGTGGTAAAGGTCATGACCTAATTCATGGGCAAAAACCATACGCAAAAGGCGCCTGTCTATAAATGGATTATAGAAGACGAAACGCTTGCCTAAGATAATCTTATACATGCCCAAAAGCTCGGTATTGGTCTTGAAAGGAATGAGTTTTACATCCCTTTCTTTCAAAATGAGCTGAGGATCCCTGCTTTCGTAGCGCTGAATCAGGTCTTGGGCATCAAAGTAGATGTGATCATATAAATTAGCCATAGGCTTATTAGGGTCGGTCCTCGTTTGAAGCAGAGGATTCCCGGCTTTTTTCCTCTCTGGCCATGTAGTAGGCTTCCTGGATAGCATCCAGGATTGCTTTCTTATCCTTATCGGGAAGACTTCCGCCCGCCATGAGACCTACGACCCCTTGGACCATCTCTTGGGCATCTTTTTCACCGCTGGGACCGAAATTGTCTTTTAAATCTAAGACGAAATCCATTTCAGCTGAGACCAGGTCTTCATAGGAGACGCCCAGGGCCAGGGCTAATTTGTCGTAAAATTTCCTGGACCTGGGTAAGGTTTCTCCATTTTCATATCGAGAGACAGTCTTAAGAGAGATACCGGATTTTTTGGCCAAATCTTCTTGCGTCAGATTTCTCTCGATACGTAATGCCTTTAGTGTGTTGGCAAACTGCATGGAACCTCCTGCTAGTCTTCTTGGCTATAGGGACTGATAGAGTAATAGGTGTAAGAATCCAGGCTTTGGCCGGCTCTTAAGATAGGGCTGGGGAAGTGGGGGATATTAACCGCATCAGGGAAGTGCTGAGTCTCCAGGCAGATAGCCCTGTAAAGGCCTGTAGCAGCAGAGTTCTTATCCTCGACCTTAGTGTAAGGCTCCATATAGACCTGGACACCGGGTTCCGAGCTAAAGCAGGCCAATTGCAGACCGTTACGGTGATTAATGACCCGGCCGACAATGGCGACTTCGTCTCTTTCTTCCTGGTCGACGATAAAGTTATGGTCTAGACCGCCCACGTTTTTAATCCTGGGATCTTCGCTTTCCTTAACGGTGTTAAGAACTCTGGGAGTCCTGAAGTCAAAATCACTTCCTTCTACTTTTAAGACTTCGCCCGTAGGTATTAAAGCGTCGTCAACAGGCGTAAAGTAAGAAGCATTTAACTCTAATTCTAATGCATCTACATTATCTTCTTCACCCAGAGTGAAGAAAGCATGGTTGGTCAAAGCTACGGGTGTGTCTTGGTCGGTCTCTACATGGTAGTGAATCGAGAGACTTCTTTGGTCCAAGCTATAGGTGACCGAAAATTTGCGATGGCCGGGAAACTTGTCTGCCTTGTCTTTTACCTCGTGGTAGAAGGTTACGCTGTCGTCGCTTGTTTTTCTCGTTTCCCAGCAGATCTCATGTAAAGCGGCATCTCCGCTGTGGAGAAGATTATTGCCGTTGTTCTTGCTAAACATATAGTATTTGTCATTCAAACGGAAAGAGGCTTCTCCGATACGGTTCGCCACCGGTCCTACCGTAGCCCCTCTGACTTGTCCCGACTTTTCAATAGAAGAGAGATCCTCAGGACAAGAGACCATGTTTTCGGTGTCACCTGCCGGCGTAATAATCTCCCAGCTAACCAGTCTGGCACCGTATTCCGAAAGGACGACGCGGTCGCCCAGGGAGTTGGTCAAGACATAGTTTGTGACTTTAGTGCCATCGAGTAGTGTACCTGCTTTGATTTTTTCCATTGTTTTAACCCTTTCTTAAGTCTACGTTATAGAGGCCTTTCGCTTGCCAAGGCCAAAATATAAACTTCATAGCCTCCATTATAAAGCATCTTGGCCGCTTCGTATAAGCTGGCACCGCTGCTTAGAACATCATCTATAAGCAATACGGACTTGGAGACGTTCGATTGCTTTATTCCAGGCTCTTTCAGACCAAAGGCGCCTCGGACATTATCCAGTCGCGCCAGCCTACCTGAAGCTTCCGATTGGCGTTTGGTAGGCTTTTGCCTAACTAGAATATCGGTTCTTAGCTCTAAAGAAAAGTCCCCCGCCTTTAGCATCTCTTCGCCTAAAAGTTGGGCCTGATTATAGCCTCTTTCTTTTAAGCGTTTGCTATGTAAAGGGAGAGGGACCAAATAGGAAATTCGCTTGAGTTCTTTGTATTGAGAATTTAGCTTTTCGTTTAAAGTTCTTTGCCAAAAAAGGGCCAAAATTTCGCCCAAGCTCTTGGCAAAATCCGGACGGTCATGAAATTTGATACCGCGTACGGCTTGCTTAACGATGTCTTCATAATAAGACGCAACAAAAAGCGGAAAGCAAACTGCCCCTATAGTTTTGCCGGGGTCGTCTAAGATACCCTGACTATGTTCCGGTGGCCTCATAGGAAAAGCCGAGAAACACTTGGGACAAATGCCTTCTAATGAAAAATGATGTGGGATAGGTCTCCTACAATAAGAACATACCGGAGGAAAGAACCTATCCCACAAGGAAATATTAAGCTTTGGCCGGATACTTCTTGGCATTTTCTCTGAGAAGGTCTACCTTGTCGGTTTTCTCCCAGGGAAGGTCCAAATCATTACGGCCGAAGTGGCCATAGCTGGCTACCTGGTAATAAAGGGGTCTACGTAAATCTAAGGTGTCGATAATGCCTTGGGGCGTAAAGTCCATACTTTCTAATAAGAGCTTGGACATGTCTTCATCCGAGATGACTCCCGTACCCTTCGTATCCACAAAGAGCGAAACCGGCTGAGCAACACCTATAGCATAAGCTAATTCAATCATACATTGCTTGGCCAAGCCTGCGGCAACCAGGTTCTTAGCGGCGTAACGAGCCATATAAGTTGCGGAACGGTCGACCTTGGTGGGGTCCTTACCTGAGAAGGAACCGCCGCCGTGAGGGGCAAAGCCGCCGTAGGTATCCACAATAATCTTACGACCGGTCAAACCGGAGTCGGCCTTAGGACCACCGAGAACAAAGCGTCCGGTAGGATTGATATAGATGTGCGTTTCTTCATCCATTAAATCTTCGGGAATTACCTTACAAATGACCTCATCATAAATCTCTTTTCTGAGCTGCTCGATGGGGACATCTGGGTCATGTTGGGTGGAAACGACTACGGTAGCGACACGGTCGACCTTGCCGTTGAGGTATTCCACGCTGACCTGGGCCTTGCCGTCCGGTCTTAGATAGTTAAGGATACGATCCTTTCTTACCACAGCTAATCTCTTACATAACTTGTGGGCCAAAACGATAGGCATGGGCATGAGTTCCGGTGTTTCATCACTGGCGTAACCAAACATCATCCCCTGATCGCCGGCACCGATAAGACCTTGATTCTCCTGACTGTCCATAGCCCGGTTAACGCCCATGGCGATATCACCGGATTGCTCACCTATAGAGGTAAGGACAGCGCATGTCTCCCAATCGAAACCCGAGTCCGAAGAATCATAGCCGATTTCTCTGATGACTTCACGAGCGATATGAGGAATGTCGACATAGCAGTCGGTTGAAATTTCACCGGTGATGTAGACCATACCTGTAGTAGCTATACATTCACAAGCGACTCTGGCTAAGGGGTCTTCGGCCAAAATCTCATCCAAGATTTTGTCGGCGATCTGGTCACAAACCTTATCGGGATGACCTTCCGTTACCGATTCTGACGTAAATAAGTACCTGTTTTCTTCCATTTGTTCTTTCCTTTCTGTGGATGAGATTAAAAAACCTCATCTGCTAGATGAGGTTCAATTAAAAATATTATCTCATCTTCCGGTTGTACCGACGGATTTAGCACCATACTTATATAGCTGGTTGCCGGGCTTCACAGGGCCGTTCCCTCCACCACTCTTGATAAGTTCCACTTAATTATAACAGCTCAGAAAAATTTTGGTAGCTGAAATCTTTTTATTTTGAAATAAAAGTCCGCATTCTTTTCCGACAAGTTGTAGCTTTTTGTAGGAACTCTCCGTGTCCTAAATCATGAGATACCTTTTAGCATGGCTGTAGGAGGAAAGAAGCGCTATGCGAATAGACATTTTAGATCCTGATTTAGCCTATGCGGAAAACTTACGTAGGAAGATTTCACATCACTTTCCGGGCGTCCGGATTGTACTTTGGACCGAGCGTTCGGCCTATCAGCTGCCGGACTTGGATAAGCTGGGTAGAAATAATTACCTACTTATTTATACTTGTGATTTTTATCCGGATTTGAGTCTTCCTTGCCGTAGTTTAGCTTTAAGAGACGAATTTCCCGGACCGGAAAGCCCTCTGGGAGATGAGGATATTCTTCGCTTGGGACCACTTCAGCCTATTTTGCAGCGTATTCATAAATATGTTGAAGAGTCGGATCTTAGAACGGACAGTTTGAAGCCTCTTACAAGTTTTCTTACTTATGCCTGGTCTGAGGCAGAGATTTCGTATGTATCTCGCTCCATAGACAGTTTACAGGGAAGCGCAACAGCCGGTTTTATTTTGGAACTCGGTCCGTCTTTTTACTTTAGCCCATCGCTAAGAGAAGAACAGGATAAGAATGTCTTATTGGATCTATCCTTGGAGAATATTCATGCCGGAAACCTGGGCCAATATTTGGAGCCCTGGCCATATAATCCGCAAGCTATGCGCATTAGTTTAGCCAACCATCCCGATGATTGGCTCTTGGCACCGGAAAAGTATTTGAGGCAGATGCTTTATACTTTTATGGATTTTGCAGAACTTACTTACGGTTCGGATTGGCGCCTATTTGTAATAAGCCTCATGATGCCACTTCGCCATAACAAACTTCTGGCATCCCTTAGTCAAGAGTTTTTTATTAATCAGCATATGTCTCCCTTAGGGCCTTTATTTAATTCTTATATGGATGAAATCAGTGGGCTAATGCCTATGGGTTCTTATACACACCGTGTCGATATGCCCCGGATAAGACAAGAAGAGGGGGCGCTTTATGGCTAGCAGCTTAGATTTATCGAATTATGAAAAAATATGCGAGGAGGTCTACAAGGTCTTATTAGAAGAACTCTCCATGGAAGATCAAGAAGTCAAACGGACCATTTCCGGGACTGTGAGTCAAAGTGCATTAGCGCAAGATTTGGATTTTCCGGAACGTAAGGCTTTAGAAGAAAGAATTTTTAACCACTTTCGCCGCTTGGACATTCTCCAGCCGCTTTTGGATAATCCGCAGATAACTGAAATTATGGTAAACGGACCCGAAGAGATTTTTTACGAAAGAGAGGGGAAGATTTATCGTAGTCCGGAACGTTTTCGCAGTACAGAAGATTTGACCCACATTATTACCGGCTTTTTTAGTAAGTACAACGAGCCATTGTCCAATAGTGTTCCCATGAATAGTTTGCGTCTGCCGGACGGATCCAGAGCCAATGCGGTTCTTCCGCCTATTAGCCAGGGAAGTCCTATTCTGACGATTAGAAAATTTACCGGCATCAGGCCCAGTCTGCCTAATCTAATCAGCCAAGGCTTCATTACGGAAGAAATGGCGTCTTATCTAATTCAAGCCGTCCAGGATAAAAAGGCCATTATTATTGGCGGAGGAACCGGCTCAGGTAAGACGACCTTACTTAACATCCTGTCTGCTTATATTCCCGAGCGTGAGCGCATTATTACCATAGAGGATTCGCCCGAGCTACAGCTCCAGAACCGAGCGAACTGGGTAAAACTCTGTACCAGAGAAGAAGGACCGGACGGAACCATGGCCATAGACTCCGGCAGTTTAATTAAAAATGCACTTCGTATGCGACCAGACCGCATCATTGTAGGTGAGGTACGAGGTCCGGAAGCCTATGACATGCTACAGGCTGCTATGAGCGGCCATCCGGGGACACTGTGTACGGTGCACGGCAATGATTGTAAAAGTATGTTCTTAAGAACAGCTGACCTTATCTTGTCTTACTCAAAGCTTGATTACGACATGATTTTACGCCAACTGGCCGATGCTTTCGACCTCCTGATTCATATCCATAGAACAGAAGAAGGCGATCGATACATAGATGAAATTTGTCAGATTCTCCCGGACGATGCCAAACACTTCACCCTGAAAACAATCTACGAAAGGAGAGGAGACTGTGCCTAAAAAATTAATATTTTTATTCTATTGGCTTATCTTTAGCCTTATAGCTTTCTTTGTGTTAAAGCTTTTTACACAGGTTCTATCTCTTCAAATTACTTTGGCGTTTTTAACCGGCTTGGTTTGGGCTTATAGCCTGAGAAAGGTCCTCCGCTATTATGAGATCTACCGTATTAAGCAAAGTTTGTTGTCTTTTTGTCAGACTGCCAGCAGCCGGCTTAGCATGGGCCAAAGCTTAAATCGTAGTTTAAGTGATGCACTGGATACGCTTGTGAAAAATCCGTCATTTAAAGGTGATCGAAAGGCCCTTCATAGAGCCAAGCAAGGTTTAAGTCTCCACCATGATTTCTCGCAAAATATTCCTCTCTTATTAGAGGTTTTTCCCTGTCCCGAAGCACATGCTTTCTTTGGGCTCATCCATGAGCCGCAATGGATGGGGCAGCGTATACCGGAGGTGTTTAAACGTTTTGAGAGGTCTGTAAGAATGAATTTGAGCCAAGAAGAAAGCCTTAGAGCGGACCAGAGTAAAAATTTAGTAGAAGCCTTGTCTCTCTTATTTATGCCTGTCCTTATATGTTTCTTTATGAGCAAAACATCACCTGACTTTATGAATCTGGCCTTTGCAAGCTTCGTGGGTAGGGTCTTATTATTAGGAGCCTATCTGCTGTTTTCCTTATCCGTCTTTTTTATCCAAAAGACATTTTTTCCTGTCCCCGATTCTTTTAAGGCAAAAAATAAAGAGCAAAGCAGAATAGAAAAATCGGCCAAATCAAAAAAGACAAAAACTGAGCATAAAAGGCTTAGCCTTAGGAATGATGCTATTAGGAATTATTTAGAGAAGAAGCAAGTATTAATCCTTCCTTTTTGGACCGAGAAAATCGAAGAGGCGATGGCTTTTTATTCGCACAGAGAAAACAAACCCATAGAAAAAATAAGATTGGAAGTAAATCTCAGACGCATGCTGGCCCTCTTTTTGGGCCTTTTAGTAAGTGCTGTGTTTTTTATCAAAAAGGTGCCTCTCTTTCTGACCTTGACCTTGCCCGTCCTGTTTTGGTTTTATCCGGATTATCGTATGGTCGATTCTTACAGGCTGCTTAACGCGGATCAGATCTTAGCGCTCCCTAATTTGTTTCATTATTTAGCTTTGTGTCTTAGTTCCGGAATGTCTTTATCCTATGCATTTTCCGAAGTCTTATCGAATCTTCCACCCGATAATCCCTTGCTTCCCGAGGTTAGATACTTTAACAGCCAACTAAAAAATCAGGTTTCGCAAGCTACAGCTTTGGAAGATTTTTCTAAGCATATTAATTTCCCCGAAGCCTCTATGTATTTGCAACTTTTGGATGCACATACCATGGCGGGATCAAAAGAGAGTTTGCAGCTCATGGAATTACAAGATCAACATTTGCAGCACGTTTTAGCTGAAGAAAAAAGAAAAGCTATAGCTAGTAAGGCTAACGCCTATTTACTGCCTCTTGTTATGAATTTATTAGCTGTGATTTCGATTAGTTTGGCCCCCATTTTGCCTTACTTTTCGCTTGCCTAGAAGTGAGGTGATTTTATGGCATAGACAATTCATTTGATCAAATAAGAGAAAGAAAATTTGGAGGTAAATAAAATGAAACAAAGTTTAAAACCGTTAAAAAAAGAAATTCAAAAACTGCTCTATGAGCAAGACGGTTCTCAAGTCTTAGAAGTTGTCATTATCATTGCCATTCTCTTAGGTTTGGCTCTGGTTTTTAACGAGCAACTTCAGGCCTTTGCCAACAGGCTTTTCGCGCAGGTGTTCTCTAATGAAAGTGTCTTTGAAATTTTAAACTAGAGGTGGGCATGGAACATCCGGATTTAAGGCATTTAGATGGGACCGACCGACTCTTTTTCAGAGGCGGAGATAAAAAGATTGAAAATTATATTTTAACTTGGCTAAAGTCGCCGAGAAATCATTACTTTTTGGCCTGGAATAAGCATTCCGGAGGCCCGGATGATATCTATTATCTTGAATTGACCGACAGTTTGACACTGTCGGCTTATTTAAAAAAGCCAATCCGGGCCAAAGAGTATGATTTTCTTTTAATGGAAATTTGCCGAGCATTGATTTTTCTGGACGCAAGTCTAATGGATCCTCATGGCTTGGTCTTAAACATGGACTATGTTTATCTTTTTCCCGGCACGGAGAGGAATCTCAGTAAAGGAGAACTTCCCTATAAAGTAAAATTTGTCTATTTACCCTACCTGCAATCGGAAGTGGCTGCGAATGTTCTTGATAGAGAAGCCTTTTGGAAAATCTTAATTAATAAATATTTAGACCTCAATAAGTCTGCAAAGAAAAAAGCGGCAAAGACTTGGCTGGATAAGATCTATGACGGTGAAGAGCTGATTTTATCGACATTAGAAGCAAAGTATCAGAAAAAGGAAAGTAAAAAGAAGCTTTCAGAGGAATGGCCAAGGATTCTTTCTACAGGAAACCTTCCCATAATTTTAATGACCGGAGAAATCCTAATCTTGCTGACACTATACGGAATAAACTATTTTCTGGGCCATATCCCTGTGCTGCTTCTTTGTATTTTGCTGTCTTTAATTGTTTTTATCTTATTCTTACAGTTGAAACTTTTGCTAAATCCGGCATCGCCTTTTTATTGGAAAGCGTTTCAAGAAGTAGAAAGGAAGAATAACGTAGCCAGCCGCAAACACGCTCTGGAATCGGTCAAGCATAAGGCGGATAAGACTCTAATTGAAGCCAATCCGGGAGGGAAATTAAGATTAGCCAATCTTACCCTACTTAGCTCCGGCTTAGGGCAGAAAAAGGAGCTTAGTTGGCAGATTTATCAAGAGGATTTTATTCTGGGAACAGACGAGAAAAAAGCCGACCTCTTCCTCCCTCTGGGGGAAGAAGAGTCGGCCGGACCTGTATTACGGATTTGTCAAAGACAGGGCAGTTTTTACTGTCAGGCTCTTAGCAGTACCGTAAATACGTATTTGAAAGACCGTTTACTTTACCGATATGAGGATTATCTCATGCCCGACGAGTGCATCTTAAAAATCCAAAAACTGATTTTTCGTTTTAGAGCCTACTAAGATGAGTAGTTAGCTTCAAACTCAGTTGGGCTGTGGGATAAAACGGGATGCTTACTTGGTACCGAATAAACGATCTCCGGCATCGCCCAAACCGGGAACAATGTAACCGTGTTCGTTTAAGCCTTCATCTAAGCAGGCACAGTAAATGGGAACTTCGGGATGATTCTTTCTCAGCAGTTCAATGCCTTCCGGAGCAGCAATTAGACAGACAAAACGGATATGTGTCACGCCTCTGGCCTTAAGAAAATCAATAGAGGCAGAAGCACTGCCGCCGGTTGCCAGCATAGGATCTAAGAGAATAACTTCACGATTGGCCACATCTTCGGGGAGTTTGCAGTAATATTCTACAGGTTGAAGTGTCTTGGGATCTCTGTAGACTCCAATATGGCCCACCTTAGCGGAAGGAATAAGTCGGAGCATGGGGTCTACCATACCCAGACCTGCACGCAAGATGGGAACTAAGGTTAACTTCTTGCCTTCGAGGACTCTGGCCTTGGCCGTGCCCATAGGTGTCTCGACATCAACCTCGACAGTGGGAAGATCTCTGGTTACTTCATAGCCCATAAGCATAGAAATTTCACTGGCGAGCTCTCTGAACTCCTTGGTGTTTGTATGCTTATCTCTTAAAAGGGCGGTTTTGTGTTGGATAAGGGGGTGATCAAAAATAAATACGTTGTTTTCTTTCATTGTCTGAATTCCTTCCTATGTCAATGATTCCTTTAGACATTATAAGTAAAAAAAGAAATGGAGAAAGAGAAATATGCAAACTTATGGTTATGTAAGAGTATCAACAGCAGATCAATGTGTAGACAGGCAGGTTTTAGCTCTGAAAAGAGAAGGAGTTAAAGAAGAAAATATCTTCACGGATTACCTCACGGGCTACACTTTTAACAGGCCCAGTTATAAGGCTTTGATGAGTCAATTAAAAGAAGGAGATCTAATTATCATTCTCAGCTTGGACCGCTTGGGCCGTAATTACCGGGAGATTTTAAATGAGTGGCGTAAGATTACCGAAGAGATCAAAGCGGATATTTACGTTATCGATATGCCGGCCCTGGATACGAGGAAGAGTAAGAATTTGGTCGACAATCTCATCACCGATATTGTGCTTCAACTTTTAAGCTACGTAGCAGAGACTGAAAGAGAATTTATTTTGGCCAGGCAAAGTGAAGGCATTGCGGCGGCCAAAGAACGAGGTGTCAAATTCGGCAGACCCAAAATCAAGGTGCCGAAAAATTTTGAAAGAGTCCGTGATAAGTGGCTCAAACAAGAGATTTCATCCAGAGAAGCCGGGCAAATTTTGGGTGTATCCCATACGACTTTTCTAAGATGGAATCGTATTTTGTCTGCCTAATTTGTAATAAATGGTAGGCTTTTTATTACACGGTTTTGTTGCAAAAATATTACATTTTCTGACGAAAAAATGGGATTTTTAAGACCTTTTTTCTGCATATAGACAAAATTTTAACATATTTTTTCAAGCTTGGAGCTTGGTTCACAAAGCCTAGTTTTTGAGCCAAACTTCAAGACATTTACAAAACATTTATAATCTCTCTGAAAAATCAAATATTTTGCCTATTCATTTTGCTCGATACATAAAATGTGCATTCGGGTTGTATGATAAGCTATGGCCAAAGAGTCGATAAATTGTTATCATTAAACACTGAAGTTTAGCAGAAAATGTGATAAGTCTTCGATAAGACCCTTGAAAGGACAGATTCTTTATGGTAACATTCTGCCTGCTTACTTAAAGTGTTGCATTTTGAGTTTAAGTTAAATGACTTTGCCGATTAGTGTAAAGGTAGCCCACCGGACTCTGACTCCGTTCGTGAGGGTTCGAATCCTTCATCGGCAGCCAGGCCCATAAATATGGGCCTTTTTTATGCTTATTTTTGGCAATGTGGGCAGTAAACGCTGGTGCGTCCTGCGATTTTAGAAGCTTCCAAGCTTCTGCCGCATCGGTGGCAGGGAAGGCCCTTCCGGCCGTAAACATGGAGAAAATTTTGATTATTACCGGACTCATTACGGGCATTTTTGTAATCTCTGAAGCTCGTTCCGCCATTATGTATGGATTGAATCAGAAGTATTTGAATAGCTTTATAAACACGTGTCCAGTCTTTCATGGTCAAGGACGAGGCGAGGCGGTCCGGCATGATGGAGGCCTCAAATAAGACCTCATCAGCATAGATATTGCCTAAGCCTGCTAAAATCGACTGATCCAGGAGAAAGGATTTCATTTTTAAAGCCGAGTGCCTTTGGCCTTGGGCGTATAGATAGTCCGGGTTTAAGTCGGGGCCCAGGCAGTCCGGACCTATATTCGACAGGGTGAGAGGCGTTTTATAAAGTAAATTACGGTCGAAAAGTCTTACTTTTCCGAAGCGCCTAACATCGTTAAAAACCAAGAGACCCTTATCAAAATGAAAGACCAAATGCGTATGCTTGTGCCTAATAAGGTCTTGCATAGAAGACAGACTCATATCTTCCGAGTCTATATAAACCAGCTTCCCTGTCATACCCAGGTGAATCAAAAGAATAAGGTCCTCGTCAGTCGGGACATCGGGTTTGGAAAAAACAAAAAGGAGATATTTTCCGTGCCTATGAATCTCGACCAACTTGCTATTTACAAGTTGATCCAAAGACTTCACCGGATCAAAGACACGGTAAATATCATCCCTTTTTACGGTAAGGTCCAGTAGGACACCGCCTAAGAGAGGTTCTAGTCCTCTTTTTACAATTTCAACTTCAGCTAATTCAGGCATGAATGTATTTTAGCAGAAGCTGATTTTGGAATAAGTTAGAAACGTAAAGAATTAGCTTAAAGATTCTCGATGACGACGAATTAATTCTTCTTTTTCTGCTCTTAAGAGTGCTTCTTGTCTGGCTTGGAGGGCTCTTCTTTCGGCCAGCTGATCTAAAATGTAGCCGGGGCTAATGTCCAACCCTTCGCAGATACTTAAAAGTTTGCTGACACTGATAAAGCTGTAACCGTGTTCGACAGCGGACAGATAGGAATTATTGATGGAGGCACGTTCACATAATTCCTGTTGTGTGATGCTTTGTTTGTTCCTTTCATTGCGGATGAGGTCACCCAACCAGATTGCGTCTTGATCAGCTTGATTGTGCGGACTCTTGTTGTTTGTAGTAAATCTTTTCTCATTCATAGTATCATCTCCTTCCTTATGGGTTGAATATATTGAATATTATGTTATCGGTTGGTATAGTCAAAGTCCATAGGATATATCCGAAACTTTTCGATTGAAATTATGCGAGTTATCAAAATGTAATATTCAAGCAATAAAACTGACATATAAGAAGAGCTGAAAAACACAACGAATGTTTTGGCCTAAAGTTTACTACGTGATATACTCTTAGTACCAATTAGTGCTTTCTATTTTTGAACCTGCATTGACTTAATAGGGAGCTCGAGTTAGATCGGAATACTACCAAGCCTCATTTAATGAGAGGAAGGTATAAGACCGGCGCAGAGCCCCCACCTGACAATTTATTGTTAGGTGTCAGAAAGGGAGTGCTAATTGGTTTCATTTTATAAGGGGGTAGGCCTAAGTAGCCTAAATGAGGATTATGTATATCTTTAATACACTTACAAGGCAGAAGGAAAAGTTTGAACCCATCGAAGAAGGTAAGGTTAAGATTTATGCCTGCGGACCTACAGTTTATAACTATTTTCATCTGGGTAATGCCAGGCCCTTTATTACTTTTGACACTCTAAGACGTTATCTGGAATATAAAGGTTATGAGGTTACCTTTGTCCAGAACTTTACGGATATAGATGACAAGATGATTACCAGAGCCCAAGAGGACGGTATAACGGTTCGGGCTTTGGCCGATAAATATATAGAAGAGTATTATAAAGATGCCCGAGGCCTTAATATTGAGGAGGCGTCCTACCATCCCAGAGCGACGGAAACAATCGATGAGATTGTGCGATTTGTGGGCGAATTGGTAGACAAGGGTTTTGCCTACGTCGGTAACGACGGCGTTTATTTCTCTGTAGAGAAATTTCCCGAGTACACGAAGTTGTCGCACTATGATTTGGACGAATTAATCCAGAATGCCCGCAAAGAAATCAACAAGGATAGCGGTAAGAAAGACCAGGTGGACTTCGTTTTATGGAAGTTTAAGAAAGAAGGCGAACCCGCTTGGCCCAGCCCCTGGGGAGAAGGACGGCCCGGTTGGCATATCGAGTGCTCGGCTATGGCCAGGAAGTACTTAGGCCAGACCATTGATATCCATTGTGGCGGCCAGGACCTGATTTTCCCTCACCATGAGAATGAAATTGCCCAGTCTGAAGCAGCTAACGGCAAGCCTTTTGTACACTACTGGATGCATAATGGTTTTATAACGGTAAATCACAGCAAGATGTCTAAGTCCGAAGGAAACTTCTTTACAGTGCGAGAGATTTCCGAGAAGGTGGGCTATATGCCTATCAGGCTTTTTATTTTAAGCTCGCACTACAGAAGCCCCATTAATTACTCTTTAGACTTGGTAGAACAAGCCGGTAGGGCTTATGAGCGGATTGAAACCTGCTGGAAGAATATGCAATTCCTCCTGGATAATAATCCGGATGCCATAGACGAGGATCAAAGAGAAGCTTTATCTAATTTAGTTCGACAGAAGCAGGCCTCCTTTGACGAAGCCATGGATGACGATCTGAACACGGCCGAAGCCATGGGCGTTCTTTTCGAATTCGTCAGAGAGCTTAATACGGCTATGCAGAATTTCAAGGATTACCAAGCTTTTAAAGAAGCACAGGACGTACTGGGCAAGCTTTTAAATGTTTTAGGCTTAAACGTTTCCCAAGAAGATCAGCTGCCTCAGGAAATTTTGGACTTGGTTCAGGCCAGGCAGGATGCCAAGAAGAATAAGGACTACGCTTCGGCAGACCGGATTCGCGATCGGATTGAGCAGGCCGGTTATAAGGTGATGGACACAGCTCAGGGCCCTCAGTTGGAGAAATTGTCTTAAGATGTTTGATGATAAGAAGCTAAAAGATTTTCAGCAGCTTCCGGCCGATAACCTGGCTTATATTGGCGATGCGGTTTACGAGCTCTATATAAGGCTCATGGTTATGTCCGACCACGATGCCAAGGCCGGTAAACTTCATCGCTATGCGGTGCACTATGCAAGGGCCAAATTTCAGGCCAATGCGGCTGTGAAGGTCCAGGCTATTTTAGATGAGACAGAAAAGGCCGTTCTTATAAGAGGCCGTAACCAAAATGTCGGATCCATGCCAAAGAATGCCGGTATCCAGGAATACCGTTGGGCGACCGGTTTGGAAACACTCATCGGTTACCTCTACTTATCGGGGGACAAGGAACGTCTGGACGAAGTTATGGATTTTATCATTAAGACGGACGAGTCGAATCAAGCTTAACAAGAGAACTTTTGAGCTTCACCTTTAAGCGAAAGAGAAGAGAGGCCCTAAGCACAAGATGGCAGATAAGAGAAGACAATATAACAAATCGAATAGAAAATCCGGATCCGGAAGGAGCAAAGACAGGTCTAAGGCTAAGGTGACCGAACCTCAGGCTGAACTGACGGAAGAAGAGGCTTTATCCAGGCTCGAAGGCCGCAACACGATCGAAGAAGCTCTTAAAGCAGGTCGGACTTTTAATAAGGTCTGGTATCTCAAGGCCGACGAGAAGAAAATGGACCGTAGACTTCGGGATTTGATTTATAGACTGAGCGGAACCGATGCGGTGCTTTATCCTGTAGATAGGCAAACTTTGGACCGGATGGCTTCGACCTTTAATCACCAGGGCATTATTGCCGAGGTGGCCATTCGCGAGTATGTATCTTTAGATGCAATTTTGGCTCGGGCCGAGGCCAAAGGCGAAGATCCTTTTATTATTCTACTCGATCAAATACAAGATTCGCAAAACTTAGGCGCTATCATGCGAAGTGCCGATGCAGCCGGTGTGCACGGTATTGTCATCACCCAGCGGCGCTCGGTAGGGTTGGATGCTTTGGCAGCCAAGGCCTCAGCCGGGGCAATCGAGTATGTTCCTTGTGCCAGAGTAGTTAACCTAAATCAGGCTATAGCGGAGCTTAAAGAAAAGGGCTTGTGGATTGCGGGTTTAGCCATGGAAGGTGAATCGGTGTTTACGTCGCAGAATCTTTTAGGGCCTATCGGTTTGGTTATCGGAAATGAGGGTAAGGGCATCAGTCCCCTGGTTCAGAAGAATTGTGATTTTCTGGTCCATATTCCCATGCAAGGTGCTATTAATTCGCTCAATGCTTCGAATGCGGCGGCTGTGGCCATGTACGAAGTCTTAAGAAGGCGCCTGGCGACCGACAATAAAGACCTCTAAGTAGAAAGTAGGCCTTTTATCGAAACAAAAGACCAAGACAAAACTTCAAAAAGAGACAGGATGCTCATCAGAGCCGCACAGCGAGGAGACGAGGGGGCTTTTAATAGCCTGTTGGCTTCTTACCAGCCTTTGATTCAGTCCTTGGCCAATCGATATTTTTTAAGGTCCGAAGAAAGAGAAGACCTGGTTCAAGAACTACAGATTGCTTTTTATAAAGCGGTCCGGGTTTTTAATGTCGAAAGAGACACCGCCTTTGCTTCTTATGCGAAGACTTCCCTGCAAAGAGTCGTCATCGACAAAATCAGGGCTAATGAGACGGATAAGAGAAAAATTCAGCATGAGACGTTGACTTTTGACGAAGTGGGTCATCAGCCAAACGACGCTGCCTATACCGAAACGCCCTACAAAAGCTGGGAAAGTGATGAAGAAAAACAAAAATTAGATGAAAAATTGCGTGATGTTTTGTCGGATTTGGAATGGGAAGTCCTCCAAGCCAGACTTGAGGGCCTAAGTTACAGTAAGATAGGTCAAAAGCTTGGGATTTCGGTAAAATCCGTCGACAATGCCCTGCAACGTGTAAAGCAGAAATTGTGACAAAAATACGAATTTTCAAGGGTTTGCCATAATTCCCGAGCCTGATTATAATACTTTAGAATAGCAGATGAAGGAAGTCGTATTTTGGAAAGGCGCTGGGGCAAGAACACATTCTCAATACTTATCGTTATAGCAGTCAGTGTGCTTGCTATATTTGCTTATGCCCTAACACGTTACCTGGAAGACAAGACCAAGCAAAGTACCGAAGTCAGTGCTTTCGTATCATCCTCTAAGGAAGTACCTTCCATAAGTCCGACTAAGTCTTCCGGTGGGGGCAATCCTAATCAGCTGACACCTACGCCCAGCCCCACGTCCAATATTCTCCAGCTTCTGATTGAGAGTGTAAACAATGTCGGCAGGGTAGAAGAAAACTACAAAAGGTTTCGCCAGGACCAGATCGATAATATTTCTTTGGAAGAGTTTCAGCTCTATGTCAACCTCCTACACGATTTGGTCGGTCAGAATATCGAAACCTATCTTTTGATGAGCCATTCCGAGAAGCAGCAGACGGTTAACAGTATTTTAGAGCACGACCCCGGCCATGCCGAATTTTTGGACAAGGCGGTCTTCTACTGGCTGGAGTATCACCAAGATGATAAGGTGGAAAGGCTCCCTATCATTCTTTCTAAGAGCAAGAACGGTGAGACCTATCTATCCAGAACCTGGGTTAGGTCCTGCCTGGAACTTAGGAATTTTGCCTCGCTTTACTTTAGCGTTTTAACGGATCAAAACGAAGATGCGCTCTATCATCTGGTATATGCCGATTCGGATGACGAAACGGTTCGTTTGGCCAAAACTCAAAATCTCTTGGAGTTCTACAAGGATTATGTCCAAGCGGAGACGGTAGGACCTGACCGGATTGTCAGTGTCCGCATGGACCAGATTCAATTCCGTATCCCCATGGAAGGGGCTAACTGGGATACGAATCGAGAAGTCTCTTTGCCACCGGACAAGATAAACGGTCCTACGATAGCCAGCCCAACCACAACGGAAGAAGGCGAAAGCGAAGTTTCGACCGGGAACGAAAATCCTTCTGAAACACCGACAACGGAGCAAGTACCGGCCAAAAATCAATACCATTCCGTAACCATCTATAAGCGCGACAATGATTTTATTGTGGTGGATGCCATTCCTTCCGATACCTGGAAGGTCAATGCCGAGCTGGAAATCGGTCGCGACAAGACCTTAAAGTTGGGCCTTACGCATAATTTAGAAGAATGGATTTCTTATTTGGGCAAGCCTCAGGCTGTCTACACCTTTACGATGACCGATCGGACCAATCAAGTAAAAGAATTTATCAGACTTCAATTCATGGGTTATGAGATGGTCCTATCTTCAACAGAGGCCAAAGCAAACGGCCCTTGGATTTTGGAGGAGATAAAGATTTATGACTCGCTGATGGCTTTGGCCGGCCGATATAAACCGGGTCAGAGCCTCAGAAGCCTATATCAAGAATATCTCTACATGGATACCTTGGATTATCAATACACGACATTCACAGGCGAGCGTGTCGAATTTAAACTTAAGAAAAATCGTATTTCGGAGATAGCCGTCCGGTCCTTAGATTTCAGAACGGACCAAATTTTGGGTGATATCAGTGAAGAGAAGGCCATTAAGCCGGATGACTGGCTCAAAAGTATAGAAAGTCAAAAAACTCAAGCGACAACGGAACAGACTACAAGCGAATAATTGTTATATATTAGATAAAAGGAGGAACCGGCATATGAAACTTAGTGTTTACGGAGCAGCCAGGCAAGTAACAGGATCCAACTTTTTGATTGAAACGGATAACAATGAACGCTTTCTGATTGATTGCGGACTTTTCCAAGGGGGCCAAGCCATGGAGGCCAAAAACGCCAGGCAGTTTCCCTACCGTCCGTCCGATATTGACTTTATGATACTGACCCACGCCCATATTGACCATTCGGGGCGAATTCCTTACCTGGTTAAGGAGGGCTTTAACGGTCCGATTTATACTACCAAGGCTACGGCCGACTTGGCAGAACTCATGTTGTATGACTCGGCCAAAATTCAAGAGTCGGACGCCGAATGGCAAAGCCGAAAAAATCAAAGACAAAATAAGGGAGAGGTGGAACCTCTTTATATGGAGTCCGACGTTACCAGGTCTTTGCCTCTTTTAAGGCCGCAAGCTTACGGCCAGCTGATCAAGCTGACGGACAATATTTCGCTGCGCTTTCGAGATGCCGGTCACATTTTAGGTTCATCGATACTGGAAATCTGGGTTAAGGAAGGCGAAAGACAGTCCAAGCTAGTCGTTTCGGGCGACCTGGGTATGAGCAAGCACATCTTGATTAGAGATCCCGAATTTATTGAAGAAGCCGATTATCTCATTATGGAATCTACCTACGGTAATTCAGTCCACGCCTCCTACGAGAACTCCCTGAAAGAATTGATGCAAGTAATAGAGGAGACCACCAACCGAGGCGGGACGGTGTTAATTCCCAGCTTTGCGGTAGGTCGGACCCAAGAATTAATCTACGAGATGAATAAGTACTATGAATACATCCACCAGGGCCAATCCAATCCGGTTCGCATCATCGTAGACAGCCCCATGGCGACTAAGGCGACAGGCATATTCATGAAGAATACCGAAGTTTTATCGGATGAAGCCCAGGACTTAATCCGGCGCGGAGATAATGTTTTTGCTTTCCCTAATCTGAGTTTTACCGCCGATGTTGAAGAGTCGGTGGCTCTCAATACGGACCAAGATCCCAAGGTCATTATTGCCTCGTCCGGCATGGCGACAGGCGGCCGAATCCGTCACCACCTGAAACATCATCTCTGGCAATCCAACAATGCGGTTATTTTTGTGGGATACCAGGCGGAGGGCAGTTTGGGCCGTAGCATTTTGGACGGAGCCCAATATGTCAAGATTTTGGGCGAGGACATTGCCTGTCGGGCCAAAGTTTACGACATGAAAGGCTTTAGTGCCCATGCCGATCAGCCTATGCTTTTGGATTGGTTAGACCACTTTAGCCATAAGCCCAAGAAGGTTATTCTGGTCCATGGCGAAGACCGCGAGATGATGCCTTTGGCCAAAAAAATAGAGGGTAGGAATCTAAAAGTTTATAGACCTCAAGAAGGTGAGACGATTAATCTGGCGGCCCTAGACACATCAGAAGCGGCACCTACTTTTACCAAACCGGAAGATCTCGCCAAGCACTTGAATGACCGCTTAGCGGAAGTTCAGGACTTGATGCGAGACTGGCAAGGCAGAAAAGTCGATCTGGAGACGGTTAATCCGGAAAGTTTGGGTGACTTGGAGACCGCTTTGGCTCGCCTCAAGAGTCAAATCATGGACTTAAATGTCCTAACAGGAAAATAAAGGAGAATCCATATGGCAGATGCAAAAATTTATACCGAACGTGTATTGGAAAATTTGCAGAAGAGAAATCCGCATGAATCCGAATACATTCAAGCGGTCCGTGAGGTCTTGCTGAGTTTGAATCGGCTGATTGAAGAGCATCCCGAATATCAGAACCATGCCCTCTTAGAGCGCATGGTAGAGCCCGACCGAATGATTGGCTTTAAGGTGGTTTGGCAGGATGATGCGGGAAAAGTACAGGTTAATCGAGGTTATCGTATTCAATTTAATCAAGCCATAGGCCCCTATAAGGGCGGTTTGCGCTTCCATCCCTCGGTTAATCCCTCGGTGCTGAAATTCTTAAGTTTTGAGCAAACCTTTAAGAATGCCTTGACCGGTCTTCCTATGGGCGGCGGCAAGGGCGGATCGGATTTTGACCCCAAAGGTAAATCCGATGCTGAGATTATGCGTTTTTGCCAAAGTTTCATGCTGGAGCTTTACCGCCATATCGGCCCCGAAACCGATGTACCGGCCGGCGATATCGGTGTGGGTGCCAGAGAAGTCGGCTATCTCTTCGGTATGTATAAGAAAATCCGTAACGAACATGTAGGTGTTCTGACCGGAAAAGGTCTTAGCTATGGTGGTTCTTTGGCCAGGACCGAAGCGACGGGCTATGGAGCCTTATATATCATCCGCCAAATCTTGGAGGACAGAGGAGATAGTCTGGAAGGCAAGACTATTGCCTTGTCGGGCTCGGGCAATGTGGCTATATATGCTTGCGAGAAGGCCCATGACCTGGGGGCTAAAGTCCTTACCATGTCCGACAGTTCGGGCTATGTTTACGACCCTCAAGGCATAGATTTAAATCTCATAAAAGAAATTAAACTGGAAAGGCGCGACCGCATTCACACCTATCTTGAAAAGCGGCCTGAGGCTCAGTTTTTTGCCGGCCAAAAACCCTGGCAGGTCAAGGTAGATATTGCTATCCCGGCCGCTACACAAAATGAAGTGGATTTAGAAGATGCCAAGCAATTAGTCGAGAATGCAACACCTTACTATTTCGAAGCATCCAACATGTCTACCACGGAAGATGCCGTGAATTATCTTTTGGACCACAAGGTTTTAGTAGGTCCTTCCAAGGCGATCAATGCCGGAGGTGTCGCAGTATCCGGCCTGGAAATGAGCCAAAACGCCTCGCATGTTGCCTGGTCTTTCGAAGAAGTGGATAAGAAACTCGAGGAGATTATGTCGGGTATTTATAAGAATATCAGTGAGGCAGCCCAAGACTATGCCGGCTCCAAAGACGCACTTATCGTCGGCGCCAATATAGCCGGCTTTAAGAGAGTCGCCCAAGCCATGCTGGAACAGGGCTATGTGTTCTGATGGGCTTGGCGGTAGTCTTCTCTCTTAGCTTTTTCATCTAAGTGAAATTGTTCCAGTCGCTTCCGAAGATCTTCGGGGGCGACTTTTTCTTTTTGTGCCCAAATGGCCTTAATAGCTATACCCTGGTCGCGCCAACGCTGTTCGTATTCGGTTACGATTCCGGTGGGATCTTCCTCAACTTTTAAATCCGAGGAGGACTTCAAAATTTTAAAACCCATGGCGGGAAGGTAGGAAAGGCTGTCCTCATAGAGTTCTGTGTCATCGGTCTTAAAGTAGACATTTGCTCCGTCCTTTAAAAAAGAGTGGTATTGGATGAGCTGCCTGGGATGGGTCAGCCGTCTTTTATTATGCCGTTTCTTGGGCCAAGGATTGGGGAAGAAAATGTAAAGTGTATCAGCGAAGTCTTTAGGGAATACTCCCTCAATATTGCTGATATCATGGCATAACAAGAGAGCGTTATCGACACCGGTTTCTTCCAGATTTCTTTTGGCAAAAACCATTGCGTTGGTCTCGATGTCGACACCGATGTAGTTGTGTGACGGATCGTCTTTGGCCTTTTGGGCTAAAAATTTACCCTTGCCTGCACCAAGCTCCACTGCGTAAGGTAGAGAAGCAGAAGCAAAGTAGGAAGACCAGTCTCCGGTAAAATCGTCCATATTTAAAAGCACATAATGACTTTTTTGCATTTCGGGTACGGCGTAGTGTTTTTTTCTAAAGCGCATGGGAAGTCTCCTTTCCGAATCAGGCTTCGTATTATAGCAAATAAATTTTTAAAAGGGTCTTGCAATGTCTAGCTGTATCAATATAATTAGTACAGATAAGACAAAGCTGCTTATTTATTTTACTTGAGAAAGGAGACCCCATGTTTTCTATAAATGCGCAAGACAAAAGTCCTTTGTATCAGCAAATTATGGATCAGCTGATTTTGTTTGTCGCCAACGGTTTGTTGCAGCCGGGAGATAAATTGCCGTCCATCAGAGAAATGGCATCGGACCTGGGTATTAATCCGAACACGGTAGCCAGAGCTTACAGTGAGCTGGAGAGGGACAATGTCATTGAGACTTACCCCAAAAAAGGGGCATTTATCAAAGAACAGGATATGGGGACCAGGATAGAGGAGAAGGCCTATAAGGATTTTCTGGACCTGGTCAATCGTTATATACAGATGGGAATGGATAAGACTAAACTTTTCCAAGTTGTCGAGGAGGTAATTTCGGATGCTACGCATTAATAACTTGACCAAATCCTTCGGTGATTACGTGGTCCTGGACAAGCTGAACTGGCAGGTCGGTGATGGGCAAGTGATTGGTTTGATCGGAAGTAACGGAGCCGGTAAGTCTACGCTTTTGAGGTGTATCGCTTCGGTTTACAGCTTTAGCGGAGAAATTTCTTATAACGGAGAGCATGTGAATTTGCAAAAAGACAAGCTCTTTTTTGTGTCCGACGAACCCTTTTATTTTAACCGCTTCAGTACCTACGATATGAAAAAATTCTATCGGAGTTTTTACAGCCGTTTTTCCGAAGAAACTTACCAAAGACTCCTGGAGGTATTTCATTTTGATGAGAAAAAGCCGATTGATAAACTTTCCAAAGGCCTGAAACGCCAATCCGCACTTATCTTGGGCATCAGCTGCAAGCCGGAATTGCTTCTTATGGACGAGTCCTTTGACGGCTTGGACCCTATGATGCGTTTGAAGCTTAAGCGCGAAATCATTCGTCTGGTGGAAGAAGAAGGTATCAGTGTCATTATTTCTTCTCATAACATCAGAGAATTGGAAGATATCTGTGACGGTATGGCACTTCTGGAAAATAAGCAGATTATATTTACCCAAACTCTGGAAGAACTAAATCACAACTACCACAAAGTCCAGTTGGGTTATGCCGAGGCTCCGAGTCCCGAATTATTCCGGGGGCAGGATCTCTTATTTATAGAGCAAAACAATAAGGTCATTACGGTCATTTATCGCGGCAGTGCTTTCAGCGAAGCCATTGAAGCTTCCAAACCGATTTTAATTAACCCGCTTTCCATAAGTATGGAAGAGATTTTCGTAGTAGAAATGGAGTCCAGACAAAATGAAAAATAAAAATTATGTTTCAAGATATCTGTTTCATTTATTAAAGCAGCATAGAGGCGTTGCCATCCTTTACGCCATCCTATATTTCTTAGCCTATCCTTTCAGCATTTTGATGCGGATTTTGTCCATGAGTATTGACCATGCAAAAGGTTATTCTCCCATCGTCATGTCCATCTATGATCCCCCGTTTACGTTAAGCTTTGCGGTTCTGGCCACTGCGGTCGTGACACCTTACATCATTTTCTCCTACCTTTATAAAAAGTCGGATATGGACACCTACTTTGCCCTCCCCATTAAAAAGCCCAAGCTTTTTTTGATCCAAACATTTTTTGCCTGGCTCATCCAAATCGTGCCTGTCTTGATCGTAAACTGTTTGGGCTATGGCATATCGCTTATTGCCAGCCAGGCCTCGCCTCTTTTTCGCATGGGTTTAAATGGCGGAGAAGGTCATGCGCTCCTTTTTTCGAGCTTGGTCTTTATTATGGGCAGCTTCTTTCTCATGTTGCCGTCCATCCTGTCTATCTTATGTACCACATCACTTTTTAACGGCATCATTTACGGCGGTGTCTTTAACGCTTTCCCGTCCATTTTGTTCTTTTTGGGCCGCTCCTACCAAGAAAACTTCCCGGGATTTACGTCCAGAGTAACGCAACCTTTAAAAGAGGATCTGATAGGTGCGGGCACGGTCAGTCTCTTAAAGCAGGAATCGCCTGTGCTTTTCCAAGCAAACTTTTTAAGAGCTATTACGAGTCTTTGGGGAGGCGATTATCTCTTTGGCATCTATACAGCTCAGGCCGGTGCCATGACGATTTTCATGTGGGTCCTTTTCACCTTTATTTTGAGTCTGCCGCTCCTGGCTTTGGCCTCGTATCTTTATAAAATCCGCCAAGCCGAGCGCATTCAATCGGCCTACATTTTCCGCTATTTCTATCCCGTCGTTATTTATAGCTTCGGTGTCGTTCTTTTGATGTTCTTTCTGAGAAGTTTCATTGATATGCGCTACGACTGGTATGTAGAAGCACTGATGGTCTTCTTAGTCGGCTTTGCCCTTTTCTATGTTATCCAAATCATCCGTTACTACGGCTGGCCAAAGTTTTTCTCCAATCTCGGCATCTACATCATAGTTTTCCTGCTTGCCTTCGGTTTGAATTTTGTTCTGTCCAAAACCCAGCCCAGAATCCTGACCTATCAGGTACCCAAGTTAAGCCAGATCTCCAAAGCTCAAATTGTGACGGCCAAATATATCGACTATAGCCAAGAACCCGATATTGACTACTCGAAACCAGGCATTTATTTCGAGCCCTACGGATGGGTTAACATTTACAAAATTTACGATACCGAAAGTAAGGAAGAGGTAGACCATGTGCGCCAGATTCACAAGGCCATACTAAAAGATATGACCGATAACAAGCGCATGGTGACACCGGAATCTGTAGGCTATCACGAAGGTATAGCTCCTATTCAAATTTACTACTATAACCAGAAAGGTAAGCTGATCATGGTCAGGACCTACGATGTCTATGACAAGGACCTGCAAAAAGAAATCGAGATGATGGTCGGCTATCCGCTATATGAGGCCAAAGAGCGTAAATATATAAATGAAACAGAATATAATTCTTTGCGTTTGGTCACAAATGTGCTCTTTTGTTGAAAAAAGCTTGGTAAAATAAAAGACAACATACGAAATGAACGAAAGCTAAAGGCTTTCGGATAGAAAGGAATATAAAAATGAATAAAGAATTAGTACAACTGTTAAACGACCAAATGAATTTAGAATTAGCTTCAGCTTATCTTTATGTTGACATGGGCATTGCCATGAAATTTATCAATGCGGACGGCTATGCACATTGGTTTGAGCAACAAGTCCACGAGGAAGTCGAGCATGCTGAGAAGATTGCCGCTTTCCTCCTTGAATTAGGCCACGAACCCGAATTGAAGAATCTGGAAATTGAGCGTCCTACCGACAGAACTCCTCTGGCTATCGCTAAGGCAGCCTTAGAGCATGAGAAGTTTGTTACCAAGTCTATCTGGGATCTTCGTAAGGCCGCTTTGGATGCAGGTGACCAGGCTGTTGAGATTTTCTTACAGTGGTTCATTACCGAGCAGGTAGAGGAAGAAGACCAGGCCAATAAGGTTGTTGACCTGATTGAGATGGCCGGTGATGATTTCGCTGCCAAGTTGAAGGTAGACGCTATCCTGGGTTCCAGATAAGGAAAACGCTAGGTTTAAGGACAAGATATTTGAGAGGATCCGATTAAGATTTGTAGTAATCCGTTCGGTTTCTTTTAGATAGTAATTATGATAAGGTCGCTGCAGTGAGCTTTAACCGGCTCGTTTTAGCGGCCTTTTTGTGTTTGAAGCAAGATACGAAAAGGTAATAAGAAAGGAAATAAATGGGAGAAGATAATAAAAAAGGCCACCTAATTGAAGCGCCGGAAGAGAAAGCCTACCTTATAGGCTTAAATCTTTCCAGAGGCGAAACGGCGGAAGAAGAGACCCAGAGGTCTTTGGAGGAATTAGCCGAATTGGTGGAGGCCTGCGGTGGTCAGACTTTGGGAGGAACCTATCAGAATCGACCGGCACCGGACCCTTCGACCTATATCGGTAGGGGAAAATTGGAAGAAGCCAGCCGCGAGGCTGAATCTTTGGGCTGTACGACCCTGGTTTTTGATGATGAATTAAGCGGCAGCCAGATGCGTAACATACAGGAGGTCTCCAAGCTTAAGGTATTGGATCGGACCAGTGTGATTTTGGATATATTTGCCAACAGGGCCCAGTCTAAAGAAGGTAAGCTTCAGGTAGAGTTAGCCCAATACGAGTACCGCTTGAGTCGAGTCCAGCTCATTAATGAATCTATGGACCGTTTAGGCGGTGGTATCGGATCCAGAGGTCCCGGTGAAAGTCAGTTGGAAACGGACCGACGCCATGTTCGGGAGCGTATTACCAAGCTGCGCCGTGACTTAAAAGAGGTATCGAAAAGGCGTCAGAACAAAAGAGAAAAGAGGCAAGAGACCGGTCAAACGACTGTGGCTGTAGTGGGCTATACCAATGCAGGTAAATCTACCTTGATTAATCTTTTGGCCGAAGCGGATCTTTTTGCTATGGACCAGGTTTTTGCGACACTGGATGCAGCAGCCAGAGATTTGCGCCTGCCCGACGGCAGCCACGTCATGCTGGTCGATACGGTAGGTTTTATTCGAAAGCTGCCCCATCAATTGGTGGAAGCCTTTCATTCGACTTTGGAAGAAGTATCCGAAGCCGACCTGATTTTACATGTGGTAGATATTGCAGATCCTGAGGCCGAAGGGCAGATTGCCTTGGTCGAAGAAGAATTAAGGAGGCTGGAGGCGGCTCAGAAGCCCCGTATATTAGTCTTAAATAAGATGGATCTTTTGGCCGAAGATGAACAGCCGCGTTTCTTACACGAGAAGACCCAACCGGAACACTTTAGAGTCCAGCCGGTTTCGGCTAAGACCGGAGAGGGCACCCAAGACCTTCTGAACAGTATTGCCGAGATGCTGGCATTCAGACAGAAGACCTACCAGCTCAGCCTGCCCTACGAAGAGTCTACACTCTATGCCTATATTAAGGACAACGGAAACTTACTTGAGGAGAAATTTTTAGACGGCCACATGGAGCTTTATTTTAACTTAGATAAGCGCCTGTCAGGCCCGGTTGAACGGTATCTAGAGAAGAACGCCTAAGCCAAATCAAGAGTCCCCCTTAAGGGACTCTTTTTTTGCCTTTTTATATTGGGCCAAATCTTCACGCATTAGCTTGAATAAGGCGTCTTCACCGTTTTGGGCCAGATAATTTAAATAGAAAAGAAATTTTTCGTCGGTTGCAGGATGGACCAGGATATGGCTTCGGGTCCAACGATAATACTCCAAAGGGAAGTTATTCTGATAGGCATCGCCGTTATAAATACGGCTGGCGGCAATGCGATCGCAAACCGATTCAATCACATAGGGGAGAGGCATTTCTAAACCGGCATATTTGCCTTCTTCTTCGGGATTATAGTCAATCCAATACTCAAGATGGTGGCGGTTTCTGCCCTTGTGGTTTAGCCAGGCAGCGGAATAGCCTTCCTTTCGCCTTTGCATGTCGTTGGGTGAACAATTTCCTTGAAAATAACAAACGCCCGGAATGAATTCGATGGGACTGAATTTGGACATATCATGGAAAAGGCCTTGACGAAAGAGACCGGATTTACGGCAATAGCGAAAGACCAAGTGCTTGTGTGTGAGTATGGTTTTTAGATGTCCGAAGAATTTATTTGCCATGTAACCCCCTTATTTGCGTTTTCTATTATATACTTAAAGCCACAATGAATATGTGTGAGGGAGACTAAATCTATGGAACAGACCAAGGTATTGAACGGTATTGACTTAATCGGCAGTGTCCAGGATGACTTGCGTTACGACAGGATTGCCCTCCTGACCACAGGATCTGCGCTGAATCGCTGGATGATGCCGGCCTTGCAATTCATCAATGACCGCTTTGACCTCAAGGTTTTATTCGGAGCCGAGTACGGGATTATGGGAGAGAAAGAAGCCGGCGAGCGCTATGAGTCTTATACCGACGTTTGGACCGGCCTTAAAGTTTTTTCACTGTACCGTTTCGGTGCATCCAGTCTTAGCAGTGAGATGCTTCACCAATTCGATACGCTTATTATAGATATTCCCCTAACCGGGACGCGCTACTGTTCCTCCATAAGTACAATCCATGCACTCTTAAGACAGTTGGGGGGAACGGACAAGAAGGTCCTTATCTTAGACCGCCCCAATCCTCTGGGCGGTCAGGAGATTGACGGTCCCGTTCTTAATGCCTCGTTGAAGCTAAACGATGACGACTTTGCTTTGCCTGCCCGATTCGGTCTCACCTTGGGTGAGCTTTGTCTCATGATGAACGAAGAAGACCGGCTGGGCGCTGACATTCAGGTAGTTAAGGCCAAAAATTGGTACCGCGATATGACCTTTGAAGAATTTAACCAGCCTTGGATTGTCTCCCAGATGCACTTGCCGCGTTTTGAGTCTTGCATTTTGTCTATCGGTTTAGAAGTTTTACGCGGGACGAACTTATCGGTAGGTTTGGGGACCTCTTTACCCTTTGAGCTGGTGGGAGCGCCTTATTTAGATGCCATCCAGCTTACTGCCGCTTTGAATAAGCGTAATATCTCGGGTGTTATTTTCAGCCCGATTTACTTTACGCCGACGACCGATATATACCAGGGAATCTCATGCCAAGGCGTACAAATTCATGTCCTGGACACGACGAAAATACGGTCGACATCTTTGATGCTCCATATCGTTGACGAGATTATTCGTCTGGCCGGTCCGGACTTCATTTTTACTCAAGACCGCCAAGGCAAGTACCGGGTCGATTATCTCTTCGGTAATAACCGCTTGCGTCGTCAGCCCGATGACTGGGACTTTATTATGAATAATCAGTCTACAATGTTGGAGTCCTATGAGGAGAAAGTGAAACCCTATTTGCTCTATCCGACCAAGGCGGAAGCTTTGGCCAAAGCAGCGGAAGAAGCGGAGAAGAAGGCGGAATCCTGATGCATTTCTTCACTCCCATAGGCCACTACGAAGGTCCGATCAAGACCAAGTTCGGCCTGCCCAGACAGGGGCGCTTTGTTGAGAACCTTAAGGGTAAAATTTATATTCATCCGAAGTATGCTCAAGCCGAAGCTTTCAGAGGTTTGGAAGACTTTTCGCATCTTTGGCTAATTTGGCTTTTTAGTGAGAATTTGGACAAAGGAAGCCATCCCACGGTTCGTCCGCCTCGCTTAGAGGGCAATAAAAGAATGGGTGTCTTCGCGACCCGGTCGCCTTTCCGGCCGAACGGTATCGGTATGTCTGCGGTAAAGCTTGAGGGCATAACACATGAGGACGGCAATATAATCATTGAAGTCAGTGGTGCTGATTTAATGGACCGGACGCCTATTTTGGATATTAAACCTTATATCCCTTATGCCGACTCCATTCCCGATGCTTTGGCCGGTCCCTTCCAAGCCCAGCCTCCGACTTATCCGGTTCGCTGGGAAGTGGCTGAGGAGAAGGCGGATGGTCTTAGCGAAGAGGACAAGGCGCTCATTTTGGCCATAGTGAGCCAAGACCCCAGGCCCGCTTATAAATCGAAGAAGACACAAGATGACAAGACTTATGTACTGACTTATGAGACCTGGGACGTCTCCTTTAGGGCTCAGGACGGTATGCTCAAGATTGTCGACTTGAAGAAGCTGGAACCCGAAGAGGTGGAGGATACGCCCTATTGGGTTTATATGCTGCTTTGCAATGACGATACTATTTATACCGGCATGGCCAAAGACCCTGAGAAGCGTCTGGCCGTCCACAATGCGGGGAGAGGGGCCAAGTACACCAGGTCCAGGAGACCTTGCCGCCTAGCTTATCAGGAGCAAGTAAAAAATCGCTCGGAGGCCCTGATAAGAGAAGCCCAGATTAAACGCTATAGTCGGTCTAAAAAGCTTCAGATGATTGATGCTTATCGGGCACAAAAACCGTAGAGGACATGCGCTTTACCAGCTTAGGTTCAAAGAGTGTACTCTTGGCTACCTGTTGACCGTGAATCTGGTCTAAGAGCTTTTTGCCGGCTTCAATGCCGATCATCTGTATAGGGGATTCAATGGAGGTTAGGGGCACGGGAGCCAGGGGGGCCAGCTTAGAATTATCGATGGAGACAATAGATTGCTCTTCGGGGATAGAAATATCTTGCTCTAGTAAAATCCGTTCATATTCGATAGCGATTTGATCGTTGTAGCAAATTACGGCTGAGCAGTGACTTAGTCTCTGAATCAGGGCATCTTCCATATTGGAAAAATTGCTGATGTCTTCGGTTGTGTACCAATACACATTCTTGTCATTAAAGATAAGCTTTCTATTTTCGTGGGCTTCCAAAATGCCTTCATAACGCTTATGTCCTTGTAAGTCATCTGCTTTAAGTATGGCGCCAATCTCTGTGTGCCCGAGATCCAAAAGATGATTACAAGCCATGGCGCCGGCCTTTTTATCGTTCAGGGCGACGGTTGGAATATCGATGTCGCGATAAGAACTATGTATGGTCACCAGAGGAAACTTCTTGTCTAATAAAGTCCGGTAGGTGTTGACGTTGGGATTAGGGAAGGCGCTTCGGGTGGGTTCTAAGATGATGCCGTCTACCTGCTTGTCTAACATTTTTTGTAAGAGTTCGCCTTCTAGTTTTGAGGAGTTGCCACTGGAGGCAAGTTGTACCGAAAAGCCTTCTGCGGTGAATTGTTTCTCCAATTTTTTAATGATTACAGGGAAGATATAATCGCTTAGATAGGTTACGAGTATACCTATGGTGTTGGTTTTTCTATGCTGCATGGCTAGGGTCTTCTCCGTTATGTAGGTGCCGCTACCTTGGACCTGTTGCAGATAGCCATCGTCCACCAGCATGGCCAAAGCTTTACGCACGGTTTGTCGGGAGACATCAAATTTAAGACAAATTTGAGTTTCGGATAAAAAACGGTCTCCGGATTCCCAATGCTGCGTTTTTAGAATCTCCATCAACTGTCCATATAATCTTTGGAATTTGTAGCCTGTCTTCATAAGCGCTCCTGTTAAAACAGACAAGTTATACGTGCTTTTGTCTGCTAATGTGTCAATTTTATAGTCGTATGGTAATTTTAGCAACAAAATATACAAGTTAATGCGCAAAAGGAAGACTTGTACGCTTTAAATTGTCTATAATTTTAGAAAAGTGTATACAAGGGGGTCCTATGAAGAAGGCTAGAGTAAAAATTGACAAGGATTTTGTTATTTCGGAGATTGATAAAAGAATCTACGGAAGTTTTGTGGAACACTTGGGCAGGTGTGTTTACGGCGGCATTTATGAGCCGCAGCATCCTTTGGCCGATGAAGAGGGGTTTCGCAAAGATGTTATGAATTTAGTCAGAGACTTGAATGTTCCGGTTATTCGTTATCCCGGCGGTAACTTTGTATCAGGCTACAACTGGGAGGACGGAGTGGGTCCAAAAGAAGAGCGCCAAGCCCGCTTGGATTTGGCCTGGGGAACTACCGAGACCAATGAAGTGGGTATTCACGAATTTGATGCCTGGCTTAGAAAAGTCGATGCGCAAATGATGATGACGGTTAATCTGGGAACCAGAGGAGCGGATGAAGCCAGACAGCTATTAGAATATTGCAACCACCCGTCCGGTACCAAATATAGCGATATGCGCATTAAAAACGGTCGAAAAGAACCCTTTAATTACAAGCTTTGGTGTTTGGGCAATGAGATGGACGGTCCCTGGCAGATGGGTCATAAGACTGCCGGTGAATATGCCCGTTTAGCGGAAGAGACCGCCAAAATGATGAAAATGTTGGATCCCGATATTGAGCTGGTTGCTTGTGGGTCGTCTTTTAGGCAGATGCCGACTTTCGGAAGCTGGGAACAAGAAGTCTTGGAAGCGTCATTTGACCATGTCGACTATATTTCCATGCATCAATATTATGGTAACCATGAGAATGACACGGCGTCCTTTTTAGCCAACACCTTAGAAATGGATGCTTTTATTCGTGATGTTGTGGCTGCATGTGACTTCGTATCCGGAAAGAAGAGATCGAAGAAAAAGATTAATATCAGCTTTGATGAGTGGAATGTTTGGTATCACTCGAATAATGCACCTTATGAGCGCTGGAGTATCGCCCCTCCCTTGTTGGAAGATATTTATAATTTGGAAGATGCTTTACTGGTCGGGTCCATGCTCATAACGCTGATTCGCCAAGCCGATAGAGTAAAGATTGCCAACATGGCCCAGTTGGTGAATGTTATCGCACCTATATTCTGTAATTCGGACGGCGAGGCCTGGAAGCAGACCATTTACTATCCTTTCTACTACAGCTCTCGTTTTGGCAGAGGTGTGGCCTTAGATACCAGAATTGAATCTCCTAAGTACGATTGTAAGAAGTATACGGATGTACCCTATCTGGATTGTGTTGTCGTGGAGAACAGGACAGCCGATAAGGAAGACGGGGATTTTGAGGGCCTAAGCATTTTTGCCGTCAATCGCAGTGAAGAGGACTTAGACACTCTCGTTACGATGAGCGGTTATGAGGGCCTTCATATCGAAGACCATGTGGTCTTAACCGGAAGCGACATGAAAGCCGTGAACAGTGCCGAAACAGAACTGGTTAAGCCGGTGCAAGGTAAGGACGCCAGCTTAACCGGTGAGGGTCTGAAACTTCTGCTTCCCGCCAGGTCTTGGCAAATGATTCGGCTCACGAAGGAGAAATAAAAATGCAAGGTTATAGTTTAGGAATCGAATTGGGATCAACCCGGATAAAGGCCGTTTTAGTCGATGAAAATACCCAGACCCTTTGTACGGCGATCTATGACTGGGAAGATCATCTGGTAGACGGTTATTGGTCTTATGATTTAGAGGATGTAAAAACCGGTCTCCGTTCTGTCTATAAGTCCATAGCAGAGGCCTATTTTAAGTTGAAGGGAAGTCCTTTGACCCACTTGGATTCCATCGGCATTTCAGCCATGATGCATGGTTACCTGGCCTTTGATAGAGACGACAAGCAGCTAGTGCCTTTTAGGACCTGGCGTAACACCAATACCGGCCCGGCCAGCAAGAAGCTTTCGAAGCTTTTTGCTTTTAATATGCCGCATAGGTGGAGTATCTGCCATTATTACCAAGCTATCCTGAATGGCGAAGACCATGTGGGAGAGGTATGTAGGCTACACACCTTGGCGTCCTATGTACACTATCTTTTGACCGGCGAGTACGTCATCGGAATCGGTGATGCATCAGGTATGTTTCCTATTTCTTCCGAAACGCATGATTATGATGAGAGGCGAGCAGAACTTTTCAATGCGCTGCCGGAAATCCAAAAGCTGGGTAAAAAGGTGCAGGATATTCTACCCAAAGTCCTATTAGCCGGCCAATCGGGAGGAAAACTCACTGAGAAAGGCGCCGCCTTTTTAGACCCCGACGGTCATTTGCAAGCCGGAGCGCTATGCTGTCCACCCGAAGGGGATGCCGGAACCGGTATGGTGGCGACCAATGCGGTCCGTGAAGGCACGGGAAATGTTTCTTGCGGCACATCCATTTTTTCCATGATTGTCTTGGAAAAAGCCTTGAAGGATTACTATCCGGAGATTGATATTGTGACAACGCCCAATGGTAAAGATGTAGCCATGGTGCATTGTAATAACGGAACCCCCGAGTTGGACTCCTGGATTCTGATGTTCCGCAACCTAATGACCTACGGCGGGGTAGAAGTATCCATGGATGAAGCGTACAACTACCTTTTCAATTTAGCTTTGGAGGCCGACAAGACTTGCGGAGGTATACAAGCCTTTAATTATTTGGCTGCCGAACCCGTGGCCAAAATCGAACAGCCCTATCCGCTTTATTACCGCACACCCGACAGCCGCCTAAATGCGGAAAACTTCCTTTTGGCTCAACTTTATGCCATTTTTGCTTCATTGAAAATAGGCATGGACTTACTAAAGGAAGAGCAGGTCCCCATTCATAAGTTGGTGGGCCATGGTGGCGTTTTCAAGACGAAAAAAGTGATGGCGAAAATTCTGGCTTCTATTTTAGAGGCACCGGTGGCGACTTATGATTCGGCCGGAGAAGGAGGGGCTTGGGGCATTGCGGTTTTGGCTCGTTATGCCTATGAGAAATCGGGTGATTCCTTTGAAACTTATGTGGATAAAATCTTTGAGAAAAACAACCGAGCTTCCATTGAAGAAGCTGATCCTAACATTGCCAAAGGTTTTACCCAATACTTTGCTTCTTATAAGAAGAGTTTAGAAAAGCTAAGAGCCTTACAGGCATTAGAGATTTAAGAAAATATTAAAATCAATAGATTTTTTTAGAGAAAGGAAAACAGTATGCAGTTTAAAGATTTAGAATTTTGGTTTATTGTCGGTAGTCAATTCTTATACGGAGAAGAGACCTTACGTCAGGTAGAAGAAGATGCCAAGGTCATGGTGAAGGAGATGAATAAATCCGGTAACTTGCCCCTTCCTATTCGCTATAAGACGACGGTCAAGACCTGTGAGGATGCCTCTAATATCATTGCTGAAGCAAATTATGACAAAGCCTGTGCCGGTATTATTGTTTTTTGTCATACCTTCTCGCCGTCCAAAATGTGGATCAACGGCTTGGTCGCTTTGCAAAAACCTTACTTACACTTCCATAGTCAATTCTTAAACACGATTCCCAACGAAGAAATTGACATGGATTATATGAACCTCCATCAAAGTGCCCATGGCGACCGGGAACATGCCTTTATGGGGGCTCGTCTGGGCTTGAAACGCAAAATTGTCGTGGGTTATTGGAAAGATAAAGATGTTCAAGAGAAGATTGGCAAATGGATGCGGGCAGCAGCGGGCGCAGCCTTTTCTAAGCAACTTAAACTGGTGCGTTTCGGCGACAACATGCGTGAAGTGGGTGTTACCGAAGGTGACAAGGTAGAAGCGCAAATTAAGTTCGGCTGGCAGGTCAATACCTGGCCGGTAGGCGATTTGGTCCAAAAAATCCAATCCCTTACCCAAGAGGAAGTAGACAAACAAGTCGAAGAATACGAGAAGCACTATGTCTATCAGACAGAGGATAAAGAGGCTGTTCGCTATCAGGCCTTGGCCGAGCTGGGCATGAAGAAGATGCTAGAAGAACAAGGGGCACACGGCTTTACCAATACCTTTGAGAACCTATACGGCATGGAACAGTTACCGGGCCTGGCTACGCAAGATTTGATGCGCCAAGGTTACGGCTTCGGTGCCGAAGGCGACTGGAAGGTCTCGGCTATGACCGCCATTATAAAGTTTATGTCAGAAGGCCTAACGGGAGGTAACTCTTTTATAGAAGACTATACCTATGATTTCGAAGCAGGCTTGGCCCTGGGAGCTCATATGTTAGAAGTTTGCCCCACTATTGCGACCGACAAGGCCCGCATTGAGGCCCACCCTCTGGGAATCGGCGGTAAAAAGGACCCGGCAAGGCTGGTCTTCGAAGGCAAAGAAGGTCCGGCATGCTTGGCCTCTCTGGTCCAAATGGGGAATCGCTTCAGACTCTTGGTACATGAAATTGACTGCGTAAAGCCACATAAAGATATGCCCAATCTGCCGACAGCGCGTGTGATGTGGGAAGCTAAGCCCAATTTGGCAGACGGCGCCAAAGCCTGGATGTTGGCCGGTGGTGCTCACCATTCGACCTTAACCTATGATTTGGACTTTGAAGTATTACAGGACTTCTGCCGCATTATGGATATTGAATGTGTACACATTAATGCCGATACCGACCCGGATAAACTGGAAGAAGAGCTCTTCCTAAGGGATATTGCTTGGAAATTAAAAGGATTGAAGTAAAACTTCAAAATTGACACAATGCACACCTTGTACCCGATTTGTCCTACTTATTAATTGCCTATAAAAATATTAA
>CAYFQG010000005.1:0-37382 GCA_964345295.1 uncultured Oscillospiraceae bacterium
GGGTAGTCTTCATGGGTGTTGATAAGTCGGCCTTCCGAAGCCTCTCGCCTCACAATGGGCGTCACCAGGACCGGAAGTGCCTTCTTGTTACGAGCGACGTGGATAAACTTTTTCAAGTTCTCCTGATAGGCACCGTAAGCCGGAGCGTAACGTGAGGGATCTTCTTTCTTTTTATCATTATGGCCAAATTGAATAAGAAATATATCACCTTCTTGTAAAGAAAAATAGGCCTCTACCATTCTTTGTTCGTCAATAAAAGATTTGGTAGACCTGCCGTTCACGGCCAAATTCAAAAGCCCTATTTCTTTTTTCAAAAAGCGTGGCAGCGCCTGACCCATACCGGTCTGAGGGTAGGTTTTAAAGCTGTTAAAGGCCACTGTAGAATCGCCTGCCCATACAATTTGAGTCATATTTTTGCCTTTCTAAAAACACCTCTGGTGCGTGAAATGAAAAGCTGGTTGTCTCAGTATTCTATTCCGAAACAACCAGCTTTATTACCAGATAAGTCCTCTTGACTAGAATTTATAAAACCTATCCGTTTAGTTCTTTATAAGAAGCGGTAAACTCATCAATCATCTGCTGACCGCCCTGGTCCAACCACTTCTGGTTCTCAGCCTTGACATCGTCCATGCTGATTTCACCCATAACATACTTATAGAAAGCGTCCTTAGGTAATTTCTCAATCTGACTGTAAAGCGTATCGTAGGTCTTGCTCTGGAGCGGAGGTGATACGTCATAAACCGCATGCTCTTCGTTAGCGAGAATCATCTTATTAGACTCCTGGACCATGGGGTTGTCGTTATCAAACTCGTAAGTGACTAATTCGTTGATACGGCTGCCGCTTAAAGCCTGTACTTCTTGCTTCCACTTCTCCTGGTCTAAGTTAATAACGGTGTTGCCTTCCATCTTATAGTGGACGCCTTCGATACCGTTGGTCATGAGGAGGAAACCTTCCTTAGAAGACATATCGTCTAAGAACTGGAGAATACGCTTCAAAGCGGCCTCGTCTTTTACCTCAGACTTAGGCATAGCGTAGACACCGCCGACACCGTTGTTGGTATCCGACAGAGAGCGAATCTCGCCGCCTTCTACGTGCATGTCGTTGATAAGAGCCCACTGCATCTCGCCCTCGAGGCCTAACTCAACCGCTAAGTTGTAGTAGTTTCTGGCGTCGTAAAGACCGGTAATGACGATACCGCCCTTACCCTGAGCTGCTGCCTGCTTCTGATCGTTCTTCTCCATAACGGCAAAGTCGGAGTTGATAACACCTGCTTCGTAGAACTTCTTGTAAAGCTCCATGGCCTCATAGTAGCCATCGTGTAAGAACCAAGGTTCTACCTTACCCTCTTCGGTCAAGCCCCATTTATTAGGAGCACCATACCAGCCTGCAACCTGACGGAAAGAGACATTCCAGGATTCGTTACGCTCGATCAAAGCATAGGTGTCGTTTTGGCCGTTGCCGTCCGGATCGTCGTTGACGAAAGCCATGGCAACCTTTTCTAACTCTTCCACAGTGTGAGGTACTTCCAGACCCAGCTTGTCCAGCCAATCCTGGCGGATAACCAAACCATAACGTGCGACAGGTTTTACAATGGGTACACCGGATAACATGCCATTGACTTTGACTGAATCAAGCCTTCCTTGACTGGTTTCAGCCAGGTGAGGATAGTCCTTAAGATAAGATTCCACATCCCAGAAGATACCGGATCCTAAAGCAGCACGCTGGGTCGCATTGGTCAGACGGTTCATGGTCACGATGTCGGCCATGTCGCCACCGGCCAAAGCGGCGTTCATACGCTCGTCTACGGTAGCGGCGGGAACCCACTGGAAGGTCAGGTTGACGTTGGCAAATTTGTTGATAGCATCGATGACTTCATCTGACGGGGGAGAGTCCGTGTGGAGAACCGACATCCAGGAGATATCAACCATCTCACGATCGGCCTCAACTTGTTCCTCTTTGCTGACACTCGTATTCGTTCCTTCTTCACTGGCTGAAGAAAGAACCGAAGTATTTGTAGAGTCGCTGGACCCAGTGGTCTTTCCCTCGTCATTACCCTTACCGCATGCCGTCAAAAGCAAGCTAAAGGCCATGATACCGGCAAAGGTTTTGCCTAGGAACTGAAATTTTCTTTTGTTCATCTTTTTCCTCCTAATTCTTTATCTCTCGGTGGTACACCGGTAATCTATTCTTCTTTTCCGGTGCCACGAAGATTACTTAATAAACGCCTTCTTCTCCAACTTTCTTTGCCAGGCGATTAGCAAAGATGACCAGAATTAAACCGACAATAGACTTAAAGAAACCGACAGCAGTCGAGAAACTGAGCTGGCCATTGGTAATACCGGCGGTATAAACAAAGGTGTCAAAAATCTCGGCCACTCCTCTATTCAAAGAATTGAGCATGACGTAGACATGTTCAAAACCTAACTCTAAGACATCACCGACTTTTAGAATTAACATAGTAATGATAGTAGGACGAATACTAGGCAAGGTCACATGCCAAATCATCTGCATCCTGGAAGCACCATCCAGGTCAGCTGCTTCATAAAGCTGCTGGTCGACATTGGTCAAGGCTGCCAGGTAAACGATACTGCCCCAGCCTGCGCCTTTCCAAATCTCTTGAATAATATATAAGGGTCTAAACCATTTAGGATCGGTCAGGAAGCGAACCTTGTCTTTTCCGGCCGAGGCGATAAGGTTATTGATAGCGCCACCCTCGGTCGTCAGCAAGACATAGAAAATCGAAACAACAATAACCCAGCTGATAAAGTGAGGCAGGTAGACGATGGTCTGTACGCCCTTCTTAAAACGAGTATTACGCACTTCGTTCAAGGCAATGGCCAAAATGATGGAAGCCGGGAAGGCAAAAACCAGATTCAGCCCAAACAAGACCAGGGTATTTCGCATCAGCATGGCAAAGTCGCCGGAAGTAAAGAAACGTCTGAAGTGCTCCAAGCCTACCCACTGACTGCCTTTAACACCCAGGAAAGGGTAATAGTTCTGGAAGGCAATAACCAGGCCGCCCATGGGGGCATACTTGAAAATCAGGAAGTACAATAAGCCCGGCAGAATCATAAGATATAAGAGCCAATTTTGTCTGAACTCATTTGCCAAACGGCCTTTTTTCTTCATGGGTTTAACCTTTTCGACCTTCTGGACTTTTTTAACTTTATTATCGGTTGCGGATGTCATAGCAAGCTCTCCTTCTTCTAGCGTTTGCCTTTAGCCCTTGACAGACCCTAACATGGCGCCGTGGATGAAGTAGCGCTGGATGAAGGGGTAGACCAACAAGATGGGAAGCGTGGCCACAACGATGACGGCCATGCGAATCGATTGAGAAGGTGGGACTACTTCTACTGAAGAGCTATCAAAGTCACTACCGGAAGCCATTAAGACGATTTGTCTTAGTAGAACCTGAATCGGCCATTTTTTGGTATCAGTAAGGTATAGAATAGCTGACCTATAGGTATTCCAGTATGTAACAGCATAGAATAGTCCTATGGTTGCAAAACTGGCCTTAGACAAGGGCAGCATAACCCGTCCAAAGATTTGCAGGTGGTTGGCTCCATCAATTTTAGCTGCTTCTTCTAAAGAAGGAGAAATCCCCTGGAAGAAGTTACGCATAATAATCATATTATAGGCACTTACTGTACTAGGTATAATCAAAGCCCAAAGGGTATTGGTGAGGCCTAATTTACTGACCACCAAGAAGCTGGGGATCATACCGCCGCTAAACAGCATGGTAAAGAGAACCAGGAAGTTTAGCACTCTGCGGCCGTAAAGGTAGCTTCTGGAAAGACCGTAGGCCATAAGCGACGTAACCAGAAGACTCAAGGCCGTACCCACTACCGTCACGAATACGGAAACGCCGATAGCCCTGGTAACCGTAGGAGTCGAGAAAACATAACGGTAAGCAGACAAAGAGAAAGTGCGAGGAATAATGATGAAGTCCCTCAATAGCACTTCCTTGGTCGTTGCGAAAGACGTTCCGATAACGTTCAGGAAAGGAATTAAACAGGCCAAAGCAAAAATGGTCAAAAACAAACCATTAATAAACTGGAAAACATAACCCATAGGTGTCAGTTTAATCTTCTGCACATAGGTAAGTTCCGCTTGAGGTTTTTCCTTCTTTTTTCTTCTCACTTTTGTCGCATCTACATTTTCCATGCTCATGTCCTCACAATTAACGATATCGTTTGCAATGATTCGTAAAAAAATATTGAAGCTGTCAGCTTTTGTAGTTTAACATAGAACAAGTTTAATATGTACTGTGCATGTTCTACATGTTTTCGGTCAATTCATTGTTATCAAGCACAAAATGTGCTTATTTCGTGCTGCTATTTCTGCTTGTCCAAAAACTAAAGGTTACTTTTAAAGCGTGTATCATCGGAATAATTCTCATTAAAGCAGGGCAATGATAAGATAGTTTAAGGAAAGAGTCAAGGCTAAAAACGAGCATTCGTAAAAAGTTTACCGTTTTATGAAGACGTTTGCTAAAAAGAAAGGTGGTCCTTTGATGGAAGAAAAGATTTACGTCGGTTCTGATAAAAGTTGTAAGACCCTAACAGAGGCTTTAAAGCGCATAAAAGAGAAACAAAGAAATGCGAAGAAAGAGCCCAATAAAATCTACTGCCTGCTCCTCTCCCCCGGCCTCTATCGCGAGAAGCTTTCTCTGGATTTAGACCATGTCATTATTAAAGGTACGGGACAAAAGCCTGAAGATACCAGAATCGTTTGGCAAGACGGCGCCGAAGATTTGGATAACCGGGGTGAAAAGCTCGGGACCTTCCGAACCCCTACCTTATATATAGACGGCAAGGCTTTGACTCTGGAAAATCTCAGCATCGAAAATCTGGCAGGGCCGGGCAAAGCAGTAGGCCAGGCCATTGCTTTGGCCTTAAATGTAAATAGAGCCCTCATTAAAAACTGTGTCCTTATCGGAGACCAGGATACGCTCTTCTTGGCTCCTCTGCCGGAGAAGGCCATACAAAAAAAGGGCTTTTTGGGCAGCGAAGCTTGGAGCAAGCGAGAAGAAAATGCCAATATTTTCTACCGGTGTAAAATTGAAGGCGGTGTAGACTTTATCTTTGGAAGCGGTGCCGCCTATTTCGAAGAATGCCTTATAAAAGCCGGCCGAGGCTATGTTACGGCTGCCTCTACGCCTCCCGGAGCAGCTTACGGCTTTATCTTCCATGCCTGCCGGGTGGAAAATCGCGATACCATAGAAGAGCCCCATTATTATCTGGGTCGTCCTTGGCGAGACCACGCTAAAACAGCCTTTCTTAAGTCTTATTTAGATAAGGGCCTGTATCCTCAAGGCTGGCACGACTGGAACAAAGAAGAAGCCCGGGAAATGTCATGCTATGAAGAATGGGCTAATGAAGGGCCGGGTAGCCAAATTTTCGAAAGAGTGGCCTGGGCCGACCGCTTAGATGCAATGCCGGAAGCCTATCAATTAGAAAATTATATAGACTATTTCGATTTTCCTGCCGGACAAAGGAACGCGTTACTGTCCTAATTTAAATCCAGGACAGAAGATCTTTCAATCAAGGGGGCGTTCAAATAAATCGTCTTGGTCGGAGCTTCAAAAGGATCCGAAGATTCCACTCGGTCTAATAAGAGCCTACAGGCTTCCTGGGCCAGATTATACATATTCCTATCCACCGTGGTGAGGTCCATAGACGTATAGATGGCCCGGTTCCAGTTATCGAAACCGACAATCGACAGGTCTTTGGGGATGGTCTTACCTTGCTCCGTCATGTAGCGCTCAACACCGAAGGCCATGTCATCGTTAAAAGACAAAAGCGCTGTAGGTTCTTTGGCCAAAATCTCCGCCGCCAAGCCATAACCACTCTCAAAACGGTAAGTACCTTCCCAGACTTGGAAATCTTTCTCGGACAAGCCGTGATTTTGGACCGACTCTACCCAACCTTGGTGGCGCTGCTTGGTCGAATACAGATGAGAGGGGCCCTCTAAAACTGCAATTTTGCGGTGTCCCTTCTCCCAAAGATAATCCATAGCCGTCCGAACCGCTTCTCTTTCATTGGTCAGGACTGCGTCCATGGGAAAGGGCGGCGTCCGGTTGACGATAACCTGGGGAATATGTTTTTTTCTGGCTTCTTCCATAAAGGCCTTGTCCTCATCTCTTTGCGAAATCAGGATAATACCGTCCAAAAAGCTGGGATTGAGACTGCCGGGCACATGAAAATCAATACCCTTAACCACCACATTGTACTTGTTCCGGACCACATCATAGACACCGGTCAAAACACTGTGTAGGACCACAGGAGAAGACATGTTGTTAATTGTTGAAAAATAGACCCCCAGCATATTCGATCGCCGGGTCTTGAGGTTTACCGCCGAGGTATTGGGAACGTAGCCAAGTTCTTCCGCCGTTTTTAAAACCAGCTTCTTTGTATCCGCGTTAACCGTATCTAAATCGTTAAGCGCCCTGGAAACGGTGGAATATGATACACCTGCTTTCTTCGCGATATCCTTTATCGTAACTGCCATGAAATCCCTGACCTCCCCTGTGCTTTGGCTAATAATACCCCCTGGGGCCTACTTAGTCCAATAACTTGTACGTGGCATTCTCCTCCGAGAAGGTGCCGATATTATAGAGAAACATCAAATCATCGGGTTCATAGCGGTCTAGGATGTCGGCCAAAGCTTCTTTCACATAGCGCAAATCTAAGACAATAATTTGCCTGTAGTCCATGGTTAAGAAAGGTACAAAGGCGTTGGCATAGGAATCTTTGACCAAAAGAAGCGTTCCTCGATTCGCGTTTTCATGAGCTGTTTTAATTTGTAACAGGTCTCGATTAGGGCCCAGGAAATATTCGTAAGCATCGGTGGAAGTCAAAGCTTCTTTTTTATAAAGACCTTGATCTAGCTGATTGCCTTGGCCGTCATAAACTTGGACCTGGTCTAAGTCGGGCCAAATAAAAGCCTCCAGCTTGTCGCCGGGAATGGTCCTGGCCGGAGCCTTCTGATAAGTAGTCCCGTGAAAGTCTTGGCTTAGCACCTGAGCTTGGCCGAATATTTCTAAATCCCGAGTCAGACTTTCCGTTTCTCCCAAAGCCGTCTTGTAAATCTTATAGGCTTCCAAAGCCCCTTTTTGGGTCCAATGATGGTCGGTCTTAAAATAAAGGTCTTGCTGATTACTGCCACGAAGGCCTCCCAAGAGATCCGGATAGAGAAGGTCGTCTCTTTGGTGTTTGCTCCTTAAGTCAGCCATCCCCTCCGCCTGGTCTGCTTCGACAGCTCCGTAAGGGAGTCTATTCGGATAGACGCCGGCCTGTGTAGGTACAATAAGATAAGTAATGCGAGCCTGGGGTTTTTGCTTGAGGAATTGTTCCGAGAAGGCATCCATATCCAGCAAGTTCCGATCCAGTTTTTGCCAATCGAGTTGGGTTCTCTTCTCAATCAGACTATCGTCTTTGGCCAAATAAACCCTGGAATTATCGAACTTACCGATAGCCTTTTGAAACTCGGCCTTTAGGGCCAAAGCCTGACTTCTTAAAGGGAACTGGTCAGACAAATAAGCCTCATAGTCGGCTTGGTAAGTCCCTTCACCGACTTTAGATAAGCTGAAGACGGGGCGTTTGGCCAAGGGTCTTCTCTCTACAGAGGAAAAATCCCGTTCCTTAGAAAGGACGGTCCATAGACCCAAACCCAAGAGAAGCAGAAGGAAGAGGACAGCTCCAAAAGACGCTGCCTTGGCAGGCGGGGTCTCTTGCTTCTGCGGTATTTCTTTGCTTTGATTTTTCTTCATCCGCAAGGTCCTCCTCTAAAATTGAAAATACAAAAAGGATGCAAAACTTTGATCAATGATATAGGCCATGCTTAAAATATAAAGTCCTGCTGTCAAAACGAAACGAATGGCTCGGATGGGCTTTTTTTGAGACAAAGAGGAATTCCGGTAGCTATCCTGAAGCTTCTTCCCTAGGCCGAAAGCAAGGAGCAAGCCCAAGACCAGGACTAAACCGTAATTCAACAGGGTGTAAAGTGCGTAGCTTCCGCCCGCGCCTTTTGACCCGAATAGCCTTGCCACAAAATCGAACAATTCTGTTTTCTTAGGGAAGGCAAAGAGCACCCAGCCCATGGAAACCAGGAAGAAAGTTAGGAGGCGCTGTAAAAAAACAGGCATTTTTTCCAAGACTTTGGCCAGGAAGAACTTTTCCAGCAAAAGTAAAATTCCGTAATAAAGCCCCCATAAGAGGAAGTTCAAACTTGACCCGTGCCAAAGACCGGTCAAGGCCCACACAATGAGAATATTTAAGATTTGCCGCCCCTTGCCTTTGCGGTTACCGCCCAGGGGAATGTAGACATAGTCGCGGAAAAAGGACGACAAACTCATATGCCAACGCCGCCAAAAATCCGTAATATTTTTTGCCAGATAGGGTAAATTAAAGTTCTCCGGAGCCGGTAGGCCGTACATTTGGCTGAGCCCAATGGCCATGTGGCTGTAGGAGGCAAAGTCCAGATAGAGATAAAGGCTATAAAGTAAGACCATGAGCCAAGCTTCATAAGCTCCGCTCCCTCCGTAACTAAGAAGATCCAATCTGGCTTGAGCCAAAGGATCCGCGATAAGAACTTTAATAAAGAGACCGGGGATAAAGCGTCGGAGGCCCGGTAGCACATCGGAAAATTGCGGCTGCCAGCTCTGCAGTGCCTTCGTAAAAGCATCATAACGAGCGATGGGCCCCGATATAAGTTGAGGGAAGAAAACAATATATAGACCGTAATCTAGGAATGAAACAACTCTCTCATCATGGGCCTGATCTATCACAGCCGATATCAGTCGGAAGACAAAAAAAGACAGGCCCAGAGGCAAACGGTCTAAGCCGTATTTCCCCCAGATAAGGGCCGCCAAATCCAGCACAATAAGAAAAAAACGTAAGGCTTTGGCCGGACTCTTCTTTAACTTAGGAGAAAAATAAAGTCCTAAATAGTTTATGCATAAAAGGGCCGGTAAAAGCAGGAAGAATTTAGCTTCTCCCCATGCATAGAAAATAAAACTAAGCGCTATGAGATAAACTTTTCCCACAGGCTTAGAACCTAGGCGTAGTAAATAAAAGAAGCCTAGGCTCAGAGGGAAAAATAACAGCAAAAAGATGGGGGTGTTAAAGGCCATGGACTATTGTTGGTCTTTAATCCACTGGTCGATGATGGTTTCTACTTTCTCGTTCTGAGCCGAGATAACACTGAAAACGTAGGGGCCTACCCTCTTCAGGACAGGTGCTTGCAGGTTCTTAAGTTCTTCGGGCGTGTAATTACCGAAACTGGTCTTGAGGTATTCATAACGCTCTTTCATAGCCTTCTCGACCTCTTCGGCTTTGGCCTCATCAACGGCCTCAAAAAGGCAAATCTCTTCGGCGACCATACCGCCTCCGGCAATGACAAGGTGATTATTGAGCCAGCTGCTGTCTACCTGGTCCACATAACGGTTCCAGATTTTATCGTCCAGAGGCTTAAGGTCCGGGTCTTTAAACTCGACTTGCGTCATCAACTGCTGACCCAGACTGTCTAAGTCTAAGCCGGGTTTCAATGTAGCGTCCTTAGATCCGCAGGCCGATAAGAAAAACACAAAGCTCAATACGAGCGCTATTAAGGCATTTTTGCGTGTGGTTTTAGCAAACATAGGCTACCTCCCTTGTTTCAATTTATTATGCCACATGGGTTTGGATATAGTATTGCCATTTCTCGACAAATTCGCGGTCATAATGGATACCGTCAGCGGAGACGCCGTCGGGTAAGGCGCCGGACTGATCGACCAGAGCCGGGGTGGGGTCCAGGAAATAGACTCCCTCTTCCGCACTCAGCTGGGCAAGGCGGGCGTTGAACATTTTAATATTGGCGTTACTGAAATAGTCACTGCCGTCTTGCGAATGGTCCGTCGGTAAGATAGCCTCCACATAAATAGAAGCAGCACCATGCGAAGCCTTAACCGATTCGATAACGCTCTTATAGTAAGTAATAAAGTTATCGACAGGCCAGCCTAATTCATTAATACCGAAAGAAAGATAGATATCTTTATAGGCTCCGGACCGATTGGTCATGTATTGGTCGGCCGTTATATCCTGACCGTTAATGCGAATAGCCTGGTCGAAATAATCCGACACGTCCAGGCCCTTGCCGGCTACATAGTCGGCATCATAAAGCGATCCGTACAGCATGAGGCCCTGTGTCCTGGATCCACCGACAAAGACGGCATCTTTAAAGTAAGAAGCGTCCTTGGGGTCGGACAAGGGAGGCTCATTGGCATAAGCCCCCTCCGCAGGCGGTGCTGTGCTGGGCGCTTGGCTGGGCTTCTCAGTCGGTGCGGCCGTTGTTGTTGTCGAAGTTGTCGGTGCCGTCGTCGTAGCCGATGTGGTCGGCACGGTCGTCGTTTCACGAGTCGTCTCCGTCGCTTGTGTCGTTTCCGACGTATTTGTCGGACTCGAACTTGTAGTCGTCTCTGAAGAACTCGTACTGGTGGTGGTTGAACTTTCCTCGGTCGTAGACTCCGTAAAAGGCGGGGCTATTTTCTGACAAGAAACCAAAAGGAAAAGACAGACCAGAAAAAGGCCCAGACTCTTTATAAAAATAGTTGTGTTCTTTCTAAGCATTTAAGCTTCTCCAATCCGTTAGCAAGTGTTAATTATAATCTTCTCACTAACGCTCATGCAAGAATTTTACCCGGATTTAAGGCTCGATGCCGAATAGTTTTAGGCTGTTCTCCATTGTTTTTGTGGCCAAATCCTCTTCGGTCATGCCTCTGGCTTGGGCAATTTTTTGGCCTATAAATGGAAGAAAAGAAGGCTCGTTGGTAGTACCTCTCTTAGGGACAGGGGCCAGATAGGGGCAATCGGTTTCTAAAACCAGGCGGTCCAAAGGGATAGCCGATGCCACGGCCAAATTTTCTTTGCCCTTCTTAAAGGTAACCGGCCCATCAAAGCCCAGATAAAAACCCAAATCTAATAACTTATCGGCCAAATCCAGGTCTGAAGAATAGCAATGAAAAACGCCGGGCAAATCTCTTAATTTGCCCTTTTCTTTCTGAGCCTTCACTAAATCATAAATATCTCGGTCAGCGTCTCGGCCATGGATGACCACCGGGAGGTCCAAGGCATAAGCCAGGTCCATTTGTCCGCAAAAAGCCCGGGCCTGAACCTCATCCGAGTGCCTGTCATCGAAATGGTAATCCAGACCGATTTCACCTATGGCGACCACCCGGGGCTCACGTGCCAGACGAATCAGGGTTTCTGCCGCTTCCTCGTTCCAGCTATCCGCATCATGAGGATGAATACCGATAACGGCATAAAGACCGTCACGGTCGCGGCTCAAATCTACCGCTCGCACGGAAGAAGGCAGGTCATAGGCGACCAGGTTCATCCGCTTGACACCGGCCTCTTTGGCCCTGGCGATATAAGCATCCAAGTCCTCGGTAAAAGGCCGGTCGTTCAAGTGGGTATGCGTATCAAAGTACATGTAATGTTTTTGCTCCGTTTTGTCTTACGCAATCGTCGCACCGGCCGGCATGGAGTCATCGACTTCCAACAGAGCCAAGCGCCCATCCGGATCTTCGGACGACAGAATCATACCTTGCGACATGACACCACGGATTTTGCGGGCCTTGAGATTGGCCAGGTAGACGACCTTGCGTCCCACTAAATCCTCCGGACGATAGGCCATGGCAATACCCGAGACAACGGTTCGGGGCTCTTCTTCGCCAATATCCAGGCTGAACTCTAAGAGCTTGTCGGCCTTCTCGACTTTCTTGCAGCTAAGGACTTGAGCCACAACGAGTTCCATGGCCTCGAACTGGTCGTAGACGATTTCTTCTTTATGCTTAGCCGGCTCCGCTTTCTTTGCCTCGGCCCTGGCTTTGGCCTGGGCCATGTGCTTAGCTAACTCACCGTCCAGCCAGGCAATCTCTTCTTTCATATCCAAGCGTGGGAACAAAGGCTCTCCCGGCAAAATCGGCTCGGCCGTCTTGAAGTCCGCAAAAGATGTATCCAAGCGACGGGCGGAGTCTACATGAAGCCTGTCCAAAATGGCTTCGGATGTCTGCGGCATGAAGGGTGTCAGTAAAACACCGACCAGGCGTAAGGCTTCCAAGAGATTTGCCAAGACCCTTGCCAGGCGTGCGGCATCATCAGGGCTTTCGTCTTTTTGTTTGCCCAAAACCCAAGGTTGGGTCTCATCAATATATTTGTTGCAACGGCCGATAAACTTCCAGATAGAGGCCAAGGCAAAACTAAATTGCATGGCTTCCAGATATTGGTCGACTTCTTGTGCTGTTTCTTTGGCCAAAGCTTCAATCTCGGCGTCTAACGGATCGGCCTTTCTTTCGTCGGGCAGAGAACCCTCAAAATATTTATGGACCATGGCTGTGGTGCGGCTTAGGAGGTTTCCTAAGTCGTTGGCCAAATCCGAATTAATCCGCTCAACCAGGGCTTCATTGGTGAAGTTACCGTCATGGCCGAAGGGCACTTCTCTTAAGAGGAAATAACGCAAGCTGTCTACACCGTAGCGTTCGCTCAAGACCACCGGGTCCACGACGTTGCCTTTGGACTTGGACATCTTGGAATCATTGAGCAAAAGCCAACCGTGGGCAAAGACATGCTTGGGCAGGGGTAAATCCAAGGCCATCAAGATAGCGGGCCAGATAATGGTGTGGAAACGGACAATTTCTTTGGCCATGAGGTGGATATCGGCAGGCCAGTAATGGGCGAAGTCGCCGTCCTTATCTTCGGGATAACCCAGAGCCGTAATATAGTTTGACAAGGCGTCAATCCAAACATAAATGACGTGCTTGGGGTTAAAAGGAACCTGTACACCCCAGTCAAACGAAGTTCTGGACACGGCAATGTCTTCCAGACCTTGATCCAGGAAAGACATCATTTCCTTGCGGGAAGATTCGGGCTGGAGAAAGTCGGGCCGGTCTTGGAAGAGGGCCTTCAAAGCCTCTTCATACTTACTTAAACGGAAGAAATACGATTCCTCCTGCGTTAATGTAACGGGGCCGCCGCAGTCGGGGCACTTGCCTTCGTTTAGTTGGGCCTCGGTCCAGAAGGCCTCACAGGACGTACAATACCAACCTTCATAAACACCCAGGTAAATATCACCCGGGTCGTAAAGCTTTTGGAAAATCTCCTGAACGGCCTTTTCGTGGTGGGCGTCGGTAGTACGAATAAAGCGGTCGTAGCTGATATTCATTAAAGACCACAAATCCTTAATGCCCACTGCCATCTTGTCGACATAGGCTTGTGGATTCATGCCCACTTCGTGCGCCTTATCTTGAATTTTCTGACCGTGCTCGTCCATACCGGTCAGGAACATGACGTCCTTGCCCTTGAGTCGCTGATAACGGGCCAAAGTATCGGCCGCTACCGTGGAATAAGCGTGGCCTATATGAAGCTTGTCACTGGGATAATAAATGGGAGTGGTGATGTAAAACTTTTCCCGGTCCGAGCTATTTTCGTCAGCCGAGTCGTCGGCTTCTCCGGTTTCAGTCATCACGATAGACCGGATTTTCTGCTCTTCAATAGGACGGTCCGACCAGTCGGTAGGTGTCGTGGCAATTTCATCTAAAACATCCAAACCCGAGGTCAAGCGACCGAAAGCGGCATAGTCGCCGTCCAAGTGCGGGGCATCCTGATGCATGATGAAGAACTGCGAACCGGCCGAATCGGGATCCATGGCTCTGGCCATAGACAATACACCTCTGGTATGGGCCAAATCGTTAGCAAAGCCGTTAGATCTAAACTCGCCTTTAATCTGGTAACCCGGCCCGCCTGTACCGGTTCCAAGGGGGCAACCGCCCTGAATCATAAAGCCGTTAATGACGCGGTGGAAAATCAGGCCGTCATAAAAGCCCTCCCCCACCAGCTTCATAAAATTCGCACAGGTCTCCGGTGCATACTGAGGCAAGAGTTCAAAAGTCATGGTCTTGCCGGATTCCATGGTAATTATTCCTGTATAGGCCATTCATCTTCCTCCTTAGTGTTTCTTGGGTTGGCGCAAAATCTGATGTTTGAGATCCCAAAGCTTTTGCGACAAGTCTACATAATAAATATGGGGATTATCCAAACGGGTTACGGAAGGCCAGAGCGTCTTCATCTGCTCCTTAGAATAAGCCCTAATCTCTTCAATAGAGGGCAGGTCATAGACCAATTTACCGCCTTGGAAGATAGGTTTAAGAAGCGGTACCAAGGTGTAGTCCATGACGGTCTGGCGTTTCCAGGTGGCTTCCGGGTCGAAGAGTTCATAAGGATGTTCCGGATTAATTTCTTCATCGGCCAAAGTAATCAGGTCGGCTACGGCCTTACCGGTCTTGTTATCGATAAAACGGTAAAGGGACTTGGAACCGGGGTTTGTGATCTTTACGACCGAATCGGAAATCTTCATACGGGGTTCAATCTTGCCGTCTTCATCTTCAACTGCAGACAGCTTATAAACACCGCCGAAAACCGGTTCGCTCTTGGAGGTAATGAGTCTCTCGCCTACGCCGAAAGAGTCGACTTTGGCCCCTTGGATTAAGATTTCGCGGATGATGTATTCGTCGAGCGAGTTGCTGATTACAATATTGCAATCTTCCAGACCCGCTTCGTCCAAAACCTTGCGGCATGCCTGGCTGAGATAAGTAATATCGCCGGAGTCTATACGAACACCCTTAAGCCTCTTGCCCATGGGCTCTAAGACTTCTTTGGCCGTACGGATAGCATTGGGAAGGCCGGACTCCAAGACATTGTACGTATCAATCAAAAGAACCGTGTTATCCGGATAAGATTCGGCATAGGCCTTAAAGGCCTCGAATTCCGAATCGTGGAGCTGGACAAAACTGTGGGCCATGGTCCCCGACAAAGGGATACCGAAAATCTCACCGGCCAGGGTACATGACGTAGACGCTACGCCGCCGATATAGGCTGCTCTGGCTCCGAGAACGGATGCATCGGACCCTTGTGCTCTCCTGGCACCGAACTCCATAACGGGACGGCCGGCTGCCTGGCTCACGATACGCGACGACTTGGTCGCAATCAGGGATTGGTGGTTAATGGTAAGAAGGAGCATGGTCTCAATAATCTGAGCTTGAATAACAGGACCTCTGACCTTCAAGATGGGCTCACCTTGGAAAATCGGTGTTCCTTCGGGGATGGCCCAAATATCGCAGGAAAATTCCATGTCTCTCAGATAGGCCAAAAAGTCCTCCGAGAAGTCGCCGGTCTGCCTTAAGAACTCCAGGTCTTCCTCAGTAAAATGCAGATTCTCTATATAGCTGATGGCCTGCTCCAAGCCTGCCATAATGGCGTAGCCTCCGCCATCCGGTACTTTGCGGAAGAAGATATCGAAATAGGCGATGGTGTCCTTGAGGCCTTGGTTAAAATAGGCCTGGGACATGGTCAGCTCGTAGTAGTCGGTCAACATGGTCTTGTTTTGGCTAATATGTTTGTATTCCATATTAAGTTCCTTTCCGTTCTCTTCTCGAGTAAAAGGTCATATCCTGATAATTATAGCACTAATTAGGCTTAGGCTTAATAATACACCCTTTCCAGGAAAAGGCCCTTGGCTTCCAGGGTCTTACCGGCTTTCTTGCGGTCTTTGGAAGCAATGATAGCTTCTATTTCGAAAACCTCAATCTTTCCCAAACCGACATAAAGTAAAGTACCGGCAATGATGCGGACCATGTTGTAGAGGAAAGCATCTCCGTGGATTCTAATTTGAATCAGACCGTCTTGCGGGATTTCTATATGCAAATCATAGATCGTCCGGACGGTGGTTTTGGCCTGTGAGCCGGTCGCCATAAAACCCGCAAAATCATGGGTACCGACAAAATAGAGACAAGCTTTTTTCATAGCTTCCAGATCCAAGCACCGCGGCTCATGATAGCTATAAGGACTTAAGAGGGCTGACCGATAGGGCTTGTTCCAGATTTGGTAAAAATAGGACTTGCCTTTGGCCGAAAAACGGGCATGAAAATCCTCGTCGACCTCTTGGGCTTCCTTTACGGCAATATCTCCAGGCAAAAAGGGAATCAGGGCCAGAGGGAGCTTATCCAGAGGCACCGGGCAGGCACCGTTAAAATGACTGACATGATTTAGAGCGTGGACACCGGCATCGGTCCTGGAACAACCGATCAGCTTAACCGGCCGTTTCAAAAGCTCGGACAAGGCCTTCTCCAAGGCTGCCTGGACAGTAGGGGCATTATCCTGGTATTGCCAACCCGCATAACGAGTCCCCCTGTACTCCGTCACCAGTTTAATGCGCCTGTGTTCTTGTTGGTCTATCAAATTTCTTTCCTTTCGGGCTTTCATTAAAGCAGGAATTGAATGAGCAAGACGCCGGTCATAAAGAGGAGGGCCACAATCAGGAAGATGATGTCACGGGCTTGGAGCTTGAGAGGCTTATATTTAGTTCTCTCCATATCGCCCCTGTAGCACCTGGACTCCATGGCCACGGCCAAATCTTCGGCCCTTTTGATAGCGGAAACAAAGAGCGGAATTAAGATGGTCACCATGCCTTTAATGCGGTCGAAAAACTTACCCGTATCGTAATTGGCACCTCTCGAAGACTGGGCCTTCATAATCTTGTCGGCTTCATCAGCCAAAGTCGGAATAAAGCGAAGCGCTATTGAAATCATCATGGCAATATCGTGAACCGGAACTTTGATGGCCTTAAGAGGGCTCAACAAAGATTCGATTGAATCGGCCAACAGTAAAGAGGTAGTCGTCAGAGTCATCAGCAAGGATGAGCCTATCACCAGGAGTATAAGGCGAGACATCATCAAGAAGCCCGTGATAAGGCCTTGCCTGGTAATTTGTAAGGGGCCCAGACGGGCTAAAACATCACCCGGGACCGAAAAAATGTTAATGACAAAGGCAAAAACAGAGAAAAAGATAACGGGCCTCACCTGTTTTAAGATGGTCAGCGCGTCAATTTGTGAAATCAGGATAAGGACCAAAATGCCCAAAGCATAAACACCCAAAGATAAGGGCTTATCCAGGAAAAAGATTCCGATCATAAAGACCAGAGACAAGGACAGCTTAATTCTGGGATCAATCTTATGTAATAGCGAATTCCCCGGATAGTAATTGCCCAGAGTCAAACTATTCATTTAGAACCTCCTCGGAGTGCCTCTTGGCAAATACGATAAAGCAAATCTTCCGGTCGGAAAAGCCTATTGTCCAAGTCAGGAAAAATCCCCTTCCTGATTCGGTCAGCGAAAAGCATGACCTGGGGGACAGATAAGTCATTTTCCGTAACCAGACGACTGTCGGAGAATATCTTGTCGACTGTATCCAAAGCCTGCAAGCGGCCTTGCTTCAAGACCATAATGCGGTCTGCCAAACGGGCCAGGTCATCCATAGAATGTGACACGAAAATAATACTAACCCCTTTGGCCTGGAGTGCTTTCAAGGTCGTAAAAATCTCATCTCGGCCCTGGGGATCCAAACCCGCGGCCGGTTCGTCCAATATCAATATCTCCGGCTTCATGGCCAAAATTCCGGCAATGGCTACCCGCCGCATCTGGCCTCCGGATAATTCGAAAGGAGACCGATCGGTCTCTATGTCTTGAAGACCAACCATGGACAGGGCATCCAGAGAACTCTGCCTGGCTTCTTCTTCGGACATCCCCAAACGCTTGGGTCCGTACGATACGTCATCCATAATGGTCTCGGCAAAAAGCTGCTGTTCGGGGTATTGGAATACCATACCAACCTTCTTACGGATGGCGGGGATATTTTCTTTTTTCGTGGCATCTAAGCCTAAAACTTCAATGGAACCTTCCTGGACCGGAATCAAACCGTTCAAGTGCTGAATCAAGGTAGACTTGCCCGACCCGGTATGGCCCGCAATGCCCAAAAACTCCGCTTTCTTCAAGTCAAAACTGATATCGTGGATAGCATGAATCTGGTCTAAGCGGCCGCGGTGGTAAACATGGCTTAAATTCTTAACCTTCAGTACGGTCTCTTCTTCAAAATCCACTTGCTGGATTTTCGCATGGAGTGCTTTGTGACTTAATATATCGGACCTATCCTTATAAGCTTCCAAGTTTTTCATATCTTGTTCACTTAGGCCGGTTAAAATGTCTTTTATATATTCAGTAGCTTGTTCGGGACTTTCAATATCTTCAACACGAATATCTTTCTTGAGATATTTGGCCAAAGACAAGGTCACTTCCACGTAGGCCGGAACATCCAGACCCAGAGACTTAATTAAATCCGCTTCATAAAAGACCTCGGAGGGCTTACCGGATAAAACCACCCGGCCTTCATGCATGACCAAGACATGGTCCGCGTGTAAGACCTCATCCATATGGTGGGTCACATTGATAATGCTGATATTTTCTTCTTGCCGCATCCGCTCCAGCAAGTCCAGAAGTTCCTTGCGACTTCTAGGGTCCAACATAGAGGTTGCTTCATCTAAAATAATACAAGAAGGCTGCATGGCAAAGACACCCGCAACCGCAAGTTTCTGTTTTTGGCCGCCGGAAAGATCGGCCGGCTGGCTCTCTCTATAATCCCATAAACCTACCTGCTCCAAACTCATCTTAACTCTTTGGACCATGAGGTCGCCGGGGACACCCAAATTCTCTAATCCGAAAGCAACATCTTCTTCTACGGTGGTTGCCACAATCTGGTTGTCGGGATTTTGGAAAACCATGCCCAACTGAGAACGGATAGGCCAAATATCTTCTTCCTTACGGGTATCCATATCTAAAACCAGGACCCGGCCTTCGCGCGGCAACAGAAGGCCGTTCAGGAGCCTGGACAAGGTCGACTTGCCCGATCCGTTGCGACCTAAAATAGCCAGGTGCTGGCCCGGTTCCAGTTTAAAAGAAACCGTCTTGACCGCATCCAAAGCCTCCGGTGTGCCCATGTCATAGGTATAGGACACTTCCGATACATTAATTAAAGTATTAGCCCTATCCAAATCAAAGATCTCCCTATCCTTTGAGATTAAAAAAAGGGCCAGGAGAAACACCTGACCCAGTCTTCTAAGCCAAAAAGATCACGTGCCTTAGATAAGTTCCAAGCGACACTTCAAGGCAGCGTCTCCTCTTCTGGTCTCCAAAGGAATAATACGGGTATAACCGCCCTTGCGATCCACATAGCGAGGGGCTACATCATTGAACAGGACGTTGGTAGGATTAATAACCTGACCGTTCTCATCCTTGGTCTTGACCAGCCACTGCATAGCCTTACGTCTGGCTTGCAGACGGGAAGGATTGTCTACCTGGACGTCTTCGGTCTTGAGCTCGCGGTCTACCTTGTAGAAGGTATTACCGGCCTTGGAAGTCTCTTCCTTCAAAACCTTTTTGCCCTTGGCGTCTAACTTAGCCTTCGAGGTCAAAATTTCCTTTGTCGTAAAATTATCGTGTTCCCTGACGGCATCGGTAATGAGCTGCTCGGCAATTTTCTGCACTTCTTTAGCCCGGGTAACGGTGGTCTCGACGTGGCCCGCCACAATCAGCTGGGTCGTCAAGTTTCTTAAAACACTCAGTCTGTGACTGGTCTTAAAACCTAATTTGCGGTGTCCAGACATAAATTTCCTCCTGTAACGTTTCTAAACTATTCTTCTCATTAAAGGCCTAGTTTAAAGACCTATTCTTCCGAAGATTCGGCCAAAGAGAGGCCCATTTCTTCTAACTTGGCGGTGACTTCTTCCAAAGACTTCTTGCCCAGGTTACGGACCTTCATCATGTCTTCTTCTGTACGCTCTACCAGGTCGCCAATGGTGTTAATGTTGGCTCTCTTAAGGCAGTTATAAGTCCTGACCGAGAAGTCCATATCTTCGATGACCATATCGTAGGTCTCGTCGTATTCTTCTTCCTCTTCAGGCTCCTCGAGCTGCTCTTCACCCAGAGCACTTAAATCCGTAAACAAGGTCAAGTGGTCAATGAGGATCTTAGAAGCTTGGCTCAAGCCTTCTTCGGCGGTGACGGTAGCATCCGTCCATACTTCCAAAGTCAGCTTGTCGTAATCGGTATTCTGGCCGACACGGGTGTTCTCGACGCTGTAATTCACCTTCACAATGGGGGTGAAAATGGAGTCAATCGGAATGATACCGATAGACTGCTTAGCGGTCTTGTTTTGTTCAGCCGTGTTGTAGCCGTGACCGGTATTTACCGTGAACTCCATGAAAACTCTGTTTTCGCCGTTCAGGGTGCAGATGACGTGTTCGGGATTCATGATCTCGACTTCTTCGTCATGTACAATATCACCGGCGGTCAACACACCGCTTGTACCCTCTTCGCTGTTTAAATAAATAGTTTTAGGACCATCTTGGTGCATCTTCACGCGGATTCCCTTGCGGTTCAGGATGATCTCGGTCATATCCTCGATTACACCCTTAACCGTAGAAAACTCGTGATAGATGCCATCCACACGGACGGCTGTAATAGCGGCGCCCTTGAGCGAGGAGAGTAAAACTCTTCTCAGAGAGTTACCCAGGGTAATGCCGTATCCGCGCTCCAGAGGCTCTACTACAAATTTCCCGTAAGATTTGTCTTCGGAAGTTTTTGCTGTCTTAATATCAGCCTTCGTAAATTCTGTCATTTTTACCTCCCAGGTGAGTTGTCACAAATGTGTACAAAAACAATAGTCCTGAAAGATATGGTTAACGTGAGTAAAGCTCAACAATCATACGTTCTTCTACTTCGACGTCCACATCTTCTCTGTTGGGGACTTGTAATACCTTACCGACCTTCTGGTCTTGGTCTAAACTCAACCACTGGGGTACCGTACGGTTGAACTCCATGTTCTTGAAACGGTTAAGATTCTTAGCCGAATCGGTCAGTTCAATCGTATCGCCGGCGGACAAGGTCATAGAAGGAATATTAGCCTTCTTGCCGTTCACCTTGAAATGGCCGTGGGTGACCAATTGTCTGGCTTCCGCTCTAGACTCGCCGAAACCAAGTCTGTAAACAACATTGTCGAAACGCAGCTCGAGCAAACGCAGTAAGTTAATACCGGAGTTGCCCTTCTGGCGATCAGCCTTAATATAGAGGTTTCTGAATTGCTTTTCTTGCAAGCCGTAGAAACGCTTGGTCTTCTGCTTTTCACGCAACTGCAAGCCGTACTCGGATTGCTTGCGTCTTCTGCCGGCACCATGTTGGCCGGGTACGGTAGCTCTTTTAGAAAGGGCGCACTTGCTGGAGTAGCAACGGTTACCCTTTAAAAACAGTTTCTGCCCTTCTCTGCGGCATTGGCGGCAGCGGGCTTCAGTATATCTAGCCATATATGATTTCTCCTCCTATTAAATTCTTCTCTTCTTAGGAGGTCTGCAACCGTTATGAGGAACGGGTGTAACGTCTTTAAGCATAGTAACTTCTAAGCCTACAGTGCCTAAAGCACGAATAGCCGACTCACGGCCGGAACCCGGTCCCTTAACATAAACTTCAACAGAACGCAGACCTTGCTCCATAGCAGCGGCAGCTGCCTGTTCACAAGCCAATTGGGCAGCAAAGGGTGTTCCCTTACGAGAACCTCTCATGCCTTGAGCGCCTGCACTGGACCATGCGATAACATTACCGTCTGCATCGGTAAACGTTACGATCGTGTTATTAAAAGTCGCATGAATGTGCACTGCACCGCGGTCAACGTTCTTACGTTGTCTTCTTCTCTGTCTGGTTTTTTGTTTTGCCTTAGCCATAATTGAATATCAACCCCCTACTTCTTCTTGTTAGCCATGGTTCTCTTAGGGCCTTTACGTGTTCTGGCATTTGTCTTGGTTCTTTGGCCTCTTACCGGCAAACCGCTCTTATGCCTTCTGCCCCTATAAGAATTGATCTCAACCAGGCGCTTGATATTCATGGCAACCTCACGACGTAGGTCACCTTCAATTCTGTGATTCTCCTCTAATTCGTTACGAATCTGCGTAATCTGCTCATCGGTTAAATCCCTAACCCGAGTATCGGGATCAATAGCACAAGCGGTCAGGACTTCATTCGAGACGGAAGGTCCGACCCCATAAATATAAGTAAGTGCAATCTCGACACGCTTATTATCGGGAATGTCAACACCTGCAATACGAGCCATCCATTTACCTCCAAAGTTCAAAAGTTTGTCGTTTCGTCTTATGCCTCGGTCTGTCGTTAAGCCGAGGACTTAAAGTAAGCTACTTATCTTAGATATAAGAGCAAGTTATATAGCAATAAGCACTTGGTCTTCGCATAAACTAAAGGACATAAATCAGCCGCGTCCCTTAAGTCATGCTTTACACCTGTCAGGTTAGATAGAAGTGACTAGCCCTGCCTCTGTTTGTGTTTTGGGTCCTTGCAAATAACCATGACCCGACCTTTACGGCGAATCACACGGCATTTTTCGCACATGGGTTTCACTGAAGAACGAACTTTCATCTTGATACCTCCACACAATTTTCACATAGTAAACATAGCCCTAATACTAGAGCACATGCTGAGATATTCTATCATAATGCAGAATTGATGCAAGTTTAAATATAGAATACTGTGATTTTGCTTAATAAATATGGTTTTTTATTTGGATCTCCAGGTGATCCTGCCACGACTCAAGTCATAAGGCGACAATTCCAGTGTTACTCGGTCGCCTTGTAAGATTTTAATATAGTTTTGTCTGAGTTTACCGGAGATGTGTGCCAACACAATATGGCCGTTCTCCAGTTTCACTTTGAAATTAGCATTGGGAAGGACTTCCTCAACAATACCTTCCACTTCAATCATATCTTCCTTAGCCATGGATTACCTCCTAAATTGTTAAAGTCATGAGCTTAGGGCCGTCTTTTGTAATTGCAATGGTGTTTTCATAATGAGCGGAAGGCATTTTGTCTTGCATGGTTACAGTCCATCCGTCTCTTTGAATCTCTACATGCCTGGAACCCATGGCAATCATGGGCTCAATGCAGAAAACCATACCCTCTTGTAAGCGTGGTCCGCGCTTAGGTCTGCCGAAGTTCGGCACATCGGGCGACTCATGCATATCGCGACCTATACCGTGGCCGGTAAATTCCCGGATAACGCTGTAACCTTGAGCTTCCGCATAAGTTTGTACGGCATGGCCGATATCACCGACTCGGTTACCGACTTCTGCCATCTTAAAACCTTCCCAGAAAGATTGCTCCGTCGCCCGAACCAGGCGTTCTTTTTCTTCACTAATCTGTCCTATAGGGAAAGTTCTGGCTGCGTCGGCCATCCAGCCGTCCTTCTCGATTACTATGTCGAAAGTAACGATTTGGCCTTCTTCTAAATGCACATGTGCCGAGGGAATACCGTGTACCAGCTGAGTGTCGATGGAAATACAAGAAGCAGCCGGAAATGGCGGCTCACCGTAGCCGATGGTAGGACAAGAAGCCTTATGTTTTTTTGCAATGCTTAAGACCAAGTGATCCAGTTCCAAAGTCGATATGCCCGGCTTGGCCTTCTCTTCCAAGACGGCGAAGACTTCTTCTACAATCTTGCCGGCTTCTCTGATTTTAGCAATTTCATCGTGAGATTTAATCGTAATCATTAGTCTAACACTTCTTTAACTTGTGCCAGGGTCTGGTCCAAACTCTGCGAGTTGTCCACGGTTTTTAAAATATTTTCTTGCTCATAGTAAGAAATCAGAGGAGCAGTCTTCTCTTCATAAGTCTTCAGGCGATTCTTCACGGTCTCTTCGCTGTCGTCTTCACGCTGAATCAGCTTACCGCCGCAAGTATCACAGATACCCTCGACTTCCGGCTTCTTATAATAAATATTGTAAGTATCGCCGCAAGACTCGCACACTCTTCTGCCTGCCAAACGCTTCAGAATAATCTCGTCCGGTACATAAATATTTAAAGCTACATCAAGCTTAGCTTTTTTGTTTTCTAAAATCTCGGCCAAAGCCCTTGCCTGGTCCAATGTTCTGGGATAACCGTCCAAAATAAAGCCCTTAGCCACATCCTCTTGGTTTAAGCGATCTTCTACCAAGCGATTGGTCAAGTCGTCGGGAACTAAATCTCCCTTATTAAGATAAGACTCTACTTCCTGTCCCAATGCGGTCTTGTTTTTAATGTTCTGTCTGAAAATATCACCGGTTGAAATATGGGGTAAGTGATAGCGACTGCTGATTTCCTGTGCTACGGTGCCCTTGCCGGTTCCCGGCGGGCCTAACAAAATTAGATTCATTTATATTCCTTTCTTTATCCTAAAAAAGACATAAAGCCTAAGGCCTTCCCTTGATTAGGAAGGTTCTTAGACTTTATGTAATGTTTTCTAAAGGGTATTACAGACACGATACATCATGCCTAGCTTAAGAAGCCCTTATAGTGTTTCGTCATCATTTGAGAATCCAGCTGAGTGACCAGGTCTTTAACAACACCTACGATAATGATGACGGAGGTACCGCCCATCCAGATAGCGGAGGTATCGGTCAAGGTTCCGATTAACATAGGAGTCAAGGTCACAATAATTAAGAACAGAGCGTCAAACCAGTTCAGTCTGCCGGCTGTCTTGCTGATAAACTCAGCTGTAGGTCTGCCCGGTCTGATACCGGGGATATAGCCACCGTTCTTCTGCAGATTATTGGAAATCTCAATCGGGTTAAACTGAATCATCGAGTTGAAGAAAGTGAAACCCAAGATTAAGAAAGCCATGATTATGTAGTAAAGCGGATTCATACCTAAATTACGGAAGAAGCTTACTACAGGTCCCGTACTGGTCGGGAAGAAGAACGAGATGATGATACCCGGGACTTGTGAGATAGACATTGCGAAAATTACGGGAAGAACACCGGACTGGTTAACCTTAATAGGTAAGTAGGTATTCTGACCGCCATATTGTTTTCTGCCCACAACACGTCTCGAGTACTGTACAGGGATTCTTCTCTCACCGGACTGAACGAAGATAACGAAGACCAAGAGAGCCAGACCTGCTGCAACAAAGAGTAAGAGGAACAGTGTTGCCAGGAAAGGTCCCCACTTGTTCACGTTCCAACCTCTGACGGTCAGCCAGAGATTCTGCAGCATTTGAGGCATTCTGGATACGATACCTACGAAAATCAGAACGGAAATACCGTTACCGATTCCCTTGTCGTTAATTTGTTCACCCAACCAGGTCACTAAACAGGTACCGGCGGTAAAGCTGAAAATGACCATGATTGCAGTCAGTGCCGTAGGGATCCTGCTTGTTCCGGCTACTCTTGTGGAGTACCAGAAAGCGAAGGACTGTAAAACAGCCAGACCGACCATGGTGTAGCGTGTGATCTTCTGAATTTTCTTACGACCGGTCTCACCTTCTTTGGCCATGTTCTCCAGGGCAGGAATCGCAACGGTCAAAAGCTGCAAAATAATGGAAGCATTAATGTAAGGCTGAACTCCCAAGGCAAAAATGGAGACGGAAGTTAGGGCACCTCCGGAAATAATATCCATCATTTGCCCTAACTGACCAAAGTTACGGATGAGATTCGTAAAGGCATAACGGTCAATACCCGGCACAGGAATATGGCTCCCGACGCGGAAGAGCACGATAATAAAAATCGTGTAAAGCAGGCGTTTACGTAGTTCTTCTGCCTTCCAGGCATGCCTTAATGTGCCAACCATACTGTTTGCCATTACTATACCTCCTCGGCCTTGCCTCCGGCGTTCTCGATAGCTTCTTTGGCCGAAGCTGTAAACTTAGCTGCTTGGACCGTAAGTTTGCGGTTGAACTCGCCGCCACCGCCGATGACCTTCATGCCATCATTCTTCTTGGGGAACTTCAAGATATTTGCTTCTTGAATGCTGTCCAGTGTGACAACGGTGCCGTCTTCAAAAGCCTGCAGCTTGCCCAGAGGGATTTCTACATAGGCCTTGGCGAAACTATTGTTGTTAAATCCGCGCTTAGGCAGTCTGCGGAACAAAGGGGTCTGACCACCTTCGAAGCCCCAGCGGCTAGCGTAACCGGATCTGGATTTCTGGCCCTTATGGCCGCGGCCGGCGGTTTTACCCAAGCCGGAACCGGCGCCTCGACCTCTACGAGTCGCTTTCTTAGTAGCGCCCGGATTAGCTGTTAAATTGTTTAATTTCATTATGAGCCTACCTTCCCACTACACTTCTTCACATGATACCAGATAAGAAACTTGTCTTACCATACCTCTGATTGCAGGTGTATCTTCGTGCTCAACGCTGTCACCGATTTTACGCAAACCGAGAGCGTTGACGGTTTTTTTATGTTTTTGGTTGCTGCTGTTCGTACTTCTTACCAATGTTATTTTTAATTTTGCCATAAGTCGATTCCTTTCTGCTTGACCTAGAGGATTTCCTCAGGGTTCTTGCCACGGATCTTGGCAACTTCGTCTACTGACTTCATAGCCTTGAGTCCTTCGAAAGTAGCGTTAACAACATTGTTGGGGTTGTTGGTACCTAAAGACTTGGTACGAACGTCCTTAATACCGGCCAGCTCCATAACCGCACGAACCGGGCCGCCGGCGATAACACCGGTACCGGGCTTAGCGGGCATGATTAAAACTTCACCGGCTCCGAAACGACCCACGTAAGAATGGGGAACGGTGGTTCCGTCTATAGGTACTTCAATCATGTTGCGCTTGGCTTCTTCTTTGGCCTTGCGAATTGCTTCGGGAATTTCAATAGATTTACCGGTACCCTTGCCGACTCTGCCGTGACCGTCACCTACGACGACAACAGCGGAGAAACGGATATTACGGCCACCTTTAACGGTTTTTGCAACACGGCCAATATGGATAACGCGGTCCATCAATTCATCTTGACCCTGACGTGGTTGATCATCTCTTGCCATTCTCTAGTGTCCTCCTCTTAAAATTCCAGACCGGCTTCACGAGCACCGTCAGCCAGAGCGGAAACTCTGCCGTGGTACTTATAGCCCGAACGGTCAAAGACAACCTCTTTGATATCTTTTTCCAGGGCGCGTTCACCTATAAGTTTACCAACTTCTTTGGCCATAGCTACCTTAGACTCTACTTCCTTGCCGGCAAGTTCCTTGTCTAAGGAAGTTGCGCTGACCAGGGTTACCCCGTGGACATCATCAATGATTTGGGCGGAAATATTGCGGTTGCTACGGAATACGCATAAGCGAGGTCTGGCCGTAGTGCCGCTGATCTTTTTGCGAACACGTAAATGTCTTCTTTGACGTTCTTTGCTTCTGTTAACTTGTTTAATCATACATTAGCCTCCTTCCCTTATGCGCCGGCTCCGGTCTTGCCTTCCTTACGACGTAGGACTTCGTCCTCATACTTAATACCCTTAGCGTGGTAGACGTCAGGGATACGGAAAGCTCTGATCTTAGCAGCCACTTCTCCTACCATATGTTTGTCAGCACCCTTTACCACGATTTCGGTCTGAGAAGGTGTTTCAATCGTGATACCTTCGGGGGCTTCCATCTCAATCGGGTGAGAGTAGCCGATGTTTAAGACAAGTTTTTTGCCTTGCATCTGAGCTCTGAAACCCACACCGTTAATAAGCAATTTTTTCTGATAGCCTTCTTTGAGACCGACCACCATATTGTGGATCAAAGATCTGTAAAGACCATGCATGGCCCTAACGGCCTTATCTTCCCCGTCGCGGGACAGATGGATGACCTTATTCTCGTCCATCTCCACTGTAATGCGGGGATCTACTTCTTGACTCAACTCTTCTTTCCCGTTCGATACGGTTACGAGATTATCTTCGATTTTAACCTCGATGCCTTCAGGGACAGTAATAGGCTTAAGTCCTATACGTGACATATCTTTCCTCCTGCTCTTAAGATTGCGAATTTCGGCTGAACCTCGGAAGGTTTTTATTTAGCCGAAATCCTTTTCAGAGTGTGCCTTGGGGCTTACCAGACGTAAGCCAGCACCTCGCCGCCGATACGGTTCTCACGGCAAGCCTTATCTGTCATCAGGCCCTTAGAGGTCGAGACAATGGCGATACCTAAACCGTCCAATACTCTGGGCATATCGGAAGCCGAAGAGTAAATTCTCAAACCGGGCTTCGAGATGCGCTTAATACCTGCGATAGCAGGCTTGTGGTTTACATACTTCAGTTCAATACGAACGATATCCTGAATATCTTGTTCAATGACCTGGACATTCTTGATGTAGCCTTCTTCCAAGAGCACATCAGCCACTCCCTTAATTAAACCGGAGGCGGGGATGTCAACGGTCTCGTGATGGGCGCCGGACGCATTACGAATACGCGTCAGCATATCTGCGATTCTATCTGTTACTGGCATTCTCTATACCTCCTTACCAGCTGGCCTTACGCAGGCCGGGGATCTCACCCTTGTAGGCTAATTCGCGGAAGCATACACGGCAAATGCCATATTTACGCATATAGGATCTGGGACGCCCACAAATCTTGCAACGATTGTGCTGTCTGGTGGAGTATTTAGCCGGTCTTTCGCTTCTGATAATCTGTGATTTTTTTGCCATACTATCCTCCTATCTCACAAAAGGCATGCCGAACAAGGTCAAGAGCTCTCTGGCTTCCTCATCGGTATGGGCAGTCGTAACGATTGTAATGTCGAGTCCTCTAACCTTATCGATGGAATCATAATCGATTTCGGGGAAGATCAACTGTTCCTTCATACCTACGGAGTAGTTGCCTCTACCGTCAAAAGAGTTGACGGAAAGCCCACGGAAGTCACGGACACGGGGAACAGCCACACTCATGAAACGATCTAAAAATTCATACATCTTATCGCCTCTTAAGGTTACCTTGGTACCGATCTTCATGCCTTCTCTCAGCTTAAAGTTAGCAATAGACTTTTTGGCAGTGGTGATAACGGCTTTTTGGCCGGTAATGATGCCCAAGTCTCTGGCGGCATTCTCGACACTCTTGCTGTTCTCGTGGTCCCCTACACCTATGTTCAACACGATTTTCTCCAGCTTAGGGATCTGCATAGGAGACTTGTAGTTGAACTTCTCTTGCATAGCGGGAGCGATTTCGTTCTGATATTTATCTCTTAATCTAGCCATACTATCTTATGCTCCTACTCTTTTGCTTTCGTGATGACATCAATGTCTTCACCGGACTTCTTGGAGTAACGTACCTTGTCGCCTTGGTCGTTCATTCTCACACCGGTCTTGGTGGGAACACCTGTCTTAGGATCGACCAGCATAACGTTAGAAGCATGAATTGGTGCTTCTTCCTCGATGCGGCCGCCAACCTCACCCATTCTTCTGGGCTTCACGTGACGGGTTACCATATTGACACCTTCAACCAATACGCGGTTGGTCTTAGGATATACTTCCAAAACCTTACCGGTCTTAGCCCTATCCTTGCCGGAGAGGACGTAAACCATATCGTCTTTTTTTACATGAACTTTGCTCATTATGTCCTCCTATAGTACTTCCGGGGCCAAAGATAAAATTCTTGTATAGCCGCCTTCACGCAATTCTCTTGCCATTGGGCCAAAGATACGGGTACCTCTGGGGTTCTTGTCATCTCTGATGATAACGCAAGCATTGTCGTCAAACTTGATATAAGAACCGTCCTGGCGTCTGACACCTGTCTTCGTTCTAACAATGACTGCCTTAACAATTTCGCCTTTTTTGACCATACCACCGGGAGCGGCTTCCTGAACGGAACATACAATAACGTCACCGATGTTGGCCGATCTGCGCTTGGATCCACCTAACAACTTAATGCACTTAACGGTACGTGCTCCGGTATTATCGGCAGTCTGAAGGATTGATTCAACTTGTATCATTTATCTTCCTCCTGCTCTTACTTAGCTTTCTCTACGATTTCGACCAAGCGCCAGTGCTTTTCCTTGCTCAAAGGCCTGGTCTCCATAATCCGGACCCTATCACCTACTTGGCATTCATTGTTCTCGTCATGTGCCTTCAGCTTAAAGGTTCTCTTAACATATTTCTTATACAGGGGGTGCTTAGTAGGTTCTACTACAGCAACGACAATAGTCTTGTCCATCTTGTCGGATACGACGATGCCCACTTGTGTCCTACGTAAATTTCTTGCTTCTTGCATGTCTTACCCCCTATGCCTGCTTCTCAGCTTGGATTTCGCGCTCTCTGATGATGGTTTTCACACGGGCGATGTCACGCTTGGTATCACGCAGCTGAATAGGATTCTCCAAGCTGTGGGTAGCGTGTTGAAAACGCAACTTAAAGAGTTCGTCTTGGAGAGAGACCAATTCTTGATTCAGTTCTTCGACAGACTTCTGTCTGAGTTCGCTAGTTTTCATTTATGCTCTCCTCTCCTTTTTTAACTATTTTGGTCTTAACAGGCAGCTTATAAGAAGCTAACTGTAAAGCTCTTTTGGCTTCTGCTTCCGGAACACCGGCGACTTCGAACATCACACGGCCCGGTTTTACAACTGCTACCCAATACTCGGGAGAACCTTTACCTTTACCCATACGGACTTCAGCAGGTTTCTTAGTAACGGGCTTGTCCGGGAAGATCTTAATCCAAACCTTACCGCCTCTACGTAATCTACGGTTGATGGCAATACGGGCGGCCTCAATCTGCTTACTCTCAACCCAGCAAGGTTCCATAGCAACCAGGCCGAAATCGCCGTAAGTTACTTCGTTACCGCGGGTAGCCTTACCCTTCATACGTCCTCTGTGGACTCTTCTGTACTTAACTCTTTTCGGGAGTAACATTAATTTGCACCTCCGTCTCGATTATTTCTAGCGCGATTATTCGTCGCTCTGCGGCGACCTCTGTTGTTATTGCGGTTGGCCAAAGCTTCCTGCTCCATGCCTTTCAAGACTTCGCCTTTATAGATCCAAACCTTACAGCCGATACGACCGTAGGTAGTCTTAGCTTCTGCGAAACCATAGTCAATGTCAGCTCTTAAAGTCTGCAGAGGAATGGTTCCTTCATGATAGTGCTCGGTTCTGGCTATTTCAGCACCGCCCAAACGACCGCTGGTCTGGCACTTGATACCCTTAACACCGGCCTTCATGGCTCTGGAAATGCTCTGTTTCATTGCTCTACGGAAAGAAATTCTTCTTTCTAACTGAGAAGCGATGTTCTCGGCTACGAGCTGAGCAACGGTGTCCGGGTTACCGGCTTCGTTAACGTTGATATAGAAATCCTTCTTGAATTTCTTATATAACTTTTGCTTAAGCTCTTCGATACCGGCGCCTTGACGGCCGATAATCATACCGGGCTTGCCGGTGAAGATGGTGATGCTGGTCTTCTCATCACCCTTACGCTCGATATGGATTTCGGAAATGCCGGTGTCATAGAGCTCTTCTTTGATGAAGTTTCTAATGGCATTGTCTTCTACTAAATACTTAGAGAAATCCTTCTTATCGGCGTACCATTTTGTATTCCAATCTTTAATAACACCTACACGTAAACCATGCGGATTAACTTTTTGACCCATGCTGTGAAACCCCCTATTCTCTTTCCTTAACGACCAACTTGATATTGCTTGTTCTCTTCAGAATAGGAGTTGCACTCCCCTTACCTCTGGGACGATATCTCTTATAGACGATACCTTTTCCCAGTTGGCACTCAGCAACATAAAGGTCATCGGGATTCAAGCCGTTATTGTTTACCGCATTAGCTGTAGCAGACTCTAACAGCTTAAGCAGAGGCTCACTGGCGGCCTTGTCGGTATAACGCAGGATAGCCAAAGCTTCGTTTACATCCTTACCTCTAATCTGATCCAAAACGATTTGAACCTTACGAGGAGCAACACGGATGTTATCTACCTTAGCCACACCGCGGTCCTTACCGATGCCTAAAGCCTTCTTTTGCTTCTTGGTCAAAATGGGGAGGCGGTTGGACTTGGTTCTGTCTTCCTCTTGGTACATAGCCAAGACTTCTGCTCTGTTTTCTTGTAAGTACGAAATGCTGAATTTATTCTTAGCCAAAGTCTTATCCTCCTTCCTTAGATTCTGGAACCGGCACCCTTGCCGTGTCCTCTATATGTTCTGGTCAAAGCGAATTCTCCCAGTTTGTGGCCTACCATATCCTCTGTAATGTAGACCGGTACGTGTTTTCTTCCGTCATGAACAGCGATGGTATGACCTACCATTTCAGGGAAGATCGTCGAGGCTCTGGACCAAGTCTTGACAACTTTCTTCTCATTGTTGGCATTCATCTGCTCGATACGCTTCATGAGGGATTCTTCTACATAAAAACCTTTTTTAGTTGAGCGACTCATTCCTTACCTCCCTTGCTTCCTTCTGCTGACAATGTACTTATCGGACTTCTTGTTCTTCTTCCTGGTCTTGTAACCCAGAGTCTTCTGACCCCAAGGCGTAACAGGAGAGGGACGACCGATAGGTGACTTACCTTCACCACCACCGTGGGGGTGGTCAACAGGGTTCATAACAACACCGCGGACGGTAGGACGAATACCCTTGTGACGGGTCTTACCGGCCTTACCGACACGGACGTTTTCGTGTTCTCTGTTGCCTACGGCTCCGATTGTAGCCCGGCAGTTTAAGTGGACCAGGCGGACCTCACCCGAAGGGAGGCGGACCGAGGCAAACTTGCCTTCTTTAGCAGTCAGCTGAGCACCGGCACCGGCACTCTTAACCATCTGGGCACCATAGCCCGGCTTTAATTCGATGTTGTGAATAACGGAACCGACCGGAATTTGGCTTAATTCTTTGCTGTTGCCGACTTTGATTTCGGCCTCGTCACCGCTCATCACCTGATCGCCTACCTTGAGACCTTCGGGGGCAATGATGTAACGCTTCTCACCGTCTACATATTGGATAAGAGCCAAATAAGCGGTTCTGTTGGGATCATATTCCAGGGCTACTACTTTGGCCGGAATATTATCCTTATCGTTTCTCTTCCAATCAATTAATCTGATCTTATTTTTGTTCCCACCGCCAATGTGACGAACCGTGATTCTGCCGTAGTTGTTTCTGCCGGCAGTCTTCTTACGGGGAACCAGGAGATTTTTCTCCGGTGCCTTCTTCGTTAAGACTGAGTAGTCTGCCACAGACATCAGTCTTCTAGCGGGAGATGTAGGTTTGTAATTCTTTACTGGCATGTTATCTCTCCTTCTCTACTCGTGTCACTATTGGCCTATGCCCAATTCCTCGATAGAGGTCTTGTATTTGCGGTCGACACTGACTTCCTTACCGCCTTCACCTAAGTAGGTCTCCTGGCCGGGCTCCAAGTCGATAGTGACCATAGCCTTCTTGATAGAAGGGGTGTGGCCCTTGGTGTAGCCCATTCTCTTCTCTTTACCGCGAACATTGATGGTATTGACCTTCAAAACTTTCACACCGAAAAGTTTTTCTACAGCCTGGCGAATCTCCGGCTTGGTCGCATTCTTAGCAACTTCGAAGGTGTATACACCGTCTGCTAAACCGTCAGTCGAATGCTCTGTAATAATAGGTTTAATGATAATTTCTTGTGGCGATTTCATTAAGCGTAAACCTCCTCAACCTTATCGGCACCGGCCTTGGTCATGACAAAGGTGTCATACTTCAGCAGGTCAAAGACATTAATTGCATTGTAGGTAGTAAGCCTTACATCCTTAAGATTTCTGGCGGATAAGACTGTGTTCTCATCGTTCTTATCGACTACTACCAAAACGGAATCCTGAATCTTGAGATTCTCTAAAACCTTAGCGAAGTCCTTGGTCTTAGGTTGGTCAAACTTCAGTTCATCCAAAACCACGACCTTATTATTCGTAAGTTTGTTGCTCAAGACAGACTTCATGGCCAAACGACGTTGCTTCTTATTTACCTTCTGCTTGTAGCTTCTGGGCACCGGACCGAAAGACACACCGCCGCCTACCCAAATAGGTGATCTGGTAGAACCGTGTCTGGCACGACCTGTACCCTTTTGGCGCCAAGGCTTCTTGCCTCCGCCTCTGACTTCGGCTCTGGTCTTGGTTTTAGCGGTTCCCTGACGACGATTGGCTAATTGAGCCTTAAGTACTTGTAAAATGACGTCTTCATTGGGCTCGATGGCAAAAATGGCATCACTTAATTCGTAATCGCCTACAACTTTGCCTTCTTGGTTATATAAATCAATTTTAGCCATTGTTTTCCTCCTTAAGCCTTAGCCACTTTATTGACTTTTACAGAATCTGTAATGGTCACCAAGTTGCCGTTAGAACCGGGGATGGCACCTTTTACAGCCAGAATATTACGCTCCCCGTCTACGAAGGCCACATCTAAGTTCAATACGGAAATCATCTTGTTACCCATCTGACCGGGCATCTTCTTACCCTTACGTACTCTACTGGGGGTAGCAGACGATCCCATAGAACCCACTCGTCTGTGATATTTAGAACCGTGAGCTTCCAAACCGCCCTTTTGGCCGTGACGCTTAACGTTACCTTGGAAACCCTTACCTTTAGACTTGCCGCGAACGTCGACAGCGTCCCCTACTTGGAACATATCGTTTAAGTTGATTTCCTGACCGATCTCGTATTGGTCTAAATCGTCGACTCTGAACTCGGCTAAGTTACGGAAAGTTGCGGTTTGTGCCTTTTCGAACTGACCCTTCTGGGGCTTGTTGAGCTTGTTCTCTTTCACTTCTTCGTAGGCTACTTGGATGGCCTGGTAGCCGTCTTTCTCCATCGTCTTCTTAGAGATTACGGTCACGGGACCGCAAGCAATAACGGTAACAGGGATTACCTTGCCCGCCTCGTCGAAGATTTGGGTCATACCGGCTTTTCTGCCTAACATGAATTTACTCATCTTCTTCATATCCTCTCTTTGGTTATTGGTTCACTACTTATGGTGAACATTGACCACCGTTCCAATGAAGGGAACGGCTTACAGCTTAATCTCGATGTTTACACCTGCCGGCATGTCAAGCTTCATAAGAGCTTCTACCGTTTTCTGGTTAGGTGCCAAAATATCAATCAGGCGCTTATGTGTACGCATTTCGAACTGCTCTCTGGAGTCCTTATGCTTATGGGGAGATCTCAAAATCGTTACAATCTCCTTGTCGGTCGGCAAAGGGATAGGTCCTGAAATACTTGCACCTGTACGTTTTGCCGTCTCCGCAATTCTCTCGGCAGAACTATCCAATACCTTGTGATCATAAGCCTTTAATCTGATACGAATCTTTTGATTGCTAGCCATTCTCTTTTCTTCCTCCTTGTTTTGCTGCTACAGGTTATTACCTTACCGGGCGTTTCTTGTCTGCCCATCATAAAACCCGTTCAAGACTCTTCCTAAAGAAGTCCTTCCGGGTTCATGCCGGCTCAACCGACATCCGCTGCCCACCAGGTTCTACCTGTCGTCACGTCTCTTAGGACCTGACTAATCCGCTGAAGTTACCCACCATCACTATGCAGCTGTCACAGTGGCAATCTCCAACTTCCTTTTATGCATGGTTTTTGAACATGCCGAACTATTGTATATGAATTTTTACATTAGTTCAAGGGCCAAAACCGCCTATTTACGGACTTTTGGCCCGATTTTTCTATTTTTGTGCAATTAACGAGCGAATTTCATCTACGCTGAAAACATAATCCGTATTACAGAATTCACAGTGCACTTCTACATTTTTGCCTTCTTCGGCCAGTTCATCCAGGTCATTCTTAGATAAAGTGGCCAAAGCCCGACTAATCCTGTCTTTATTGCAGTCGCACTGATAGCGGACCGGCTTAACTTCCAGATAATCAATCTCCGGGTCGCCTATAAACAAGTCCAGAATCTGTGCCGGATTAAAGCCCTCTTCCATCAAATAAGAGACATCGGGGAAGGCGGATATTCTTTGCTCCAGATAGGTTAATACCTCTTCCGAAGCCCCCGGCATAGGTTGAACCAAATAACCGCCCGAGTGCTTCACCCCGTTAGAGTCCAGGAGGACACCCAAACCGAGGATGGTAGGAATCTGTTCGGAACTGGCCATATAATAGGTCAGGTCCTCGGCAATCTCGCCGGACACCAGGTGGACGCTGCCGGAATAAGGGTTGGCTCCGGCCTGGCTCTTAATGATTGTTAAGACACCGTTTTGAACCGCCCGGTGGACATCAAACTTGTGTGCGTCATCTTCTTTAAAATAGGAAGGTAGCTTGGAGTTTTGGACAAAGCCTTTTACGTCACCGTTTTGCTTAACGACGACCGTCATGCCGCCCAATTCGCCTTCACATTTAATAATGCCCGTAATTTCATCCGTTTCATTTTTTAGGTCCATGGCCATAAGTTCCAGCCCGGTCATAAAACGTCCCAAGGCTACAGTTGACAGGGGACTTAAATCATGGGTCTGCCTGGCTTCACTTACGAGGTCTGTTGTTCGAATCGCAGTCAGTCTGACCTGGCCATCCAAAGCCAGGGCTCTCACCATATGGTCTCCGTCTATGGTCAAATACATAATTTATCCTTTCTTTTCTGCCAAAATAAAATGGCGTGCCGAAGCGCCTAAAGCTTCATTTCTACCTTCATCTAATTGTAAAATCCGCGCCCGAGCCCCCAGCTTCTCCAGCTCGGCCAAAATCCGGCCCGGCTCATGATAGTATTCTTCTATTTCCAGGTCTTCTCTTAAGTAGAAGTCCCCGTCCTCATTTTCTTCCGTCAAGCTGAACAAGCTGATATCCGCACGATTTTTCTTCAGCATTTCATCGTAATGGTTTTCCCATAAGAGGGCGTAATCCTCACCGATGTCATAGTAAAAACTTTGGCCGAAACTCTCTTTCATATAGTCTAAACGCAGTAGGTCCATGACGAAAATTCCACCGGGTGCCAAAGCTTCAACAACCGAGGCCAGGCTCTGCAGCATCCCTTCTTCGTCCAAGTGATTATAGGTATCAAGACTGGTATAGGCTAACTTAATATCCGAAAAGCCCTCTAAGTCTCTGATATCCGCATGGATAAAACGAATATTTAGGGGCCCGTCGCCTACATGATCTTGCACTAAGAATGCCGCTTCTTCCAGCATCCCCTGAGACAGGTCTACCGCATAAACCAGATAGCCCATATCACTGAGGGCCAAAGCCACTTGTCCGGTCCCACAGCCCAAATCCAAAGCGAGCGGAGCCTCTCCTTTTTCCTCTTTCACCCCGGGCCCATACATTTCGTATAAATCATTCAAGAAACGGGCCCAAGCTTCCGGCTCGGCCCGGTCTTGAAAACGGTCATAAAAAGGGGCCAGAATATCGTAAGGGTTCATCAAAGATTATGGTCTCCTCCGGCGTCTTTCCTATAGCTTTCCAAACTCTTGATGGCCTTGGTCAGGGCATCATCATCCTTGGGCTCTAATTTATAGAGCGGGGTAGCCTGATGCTTGGGATCGATGGCTTCGGCCGGAATATCCGGAAGGAGTCCCTTACCTTCGATCAGTTCACCCGAAGGTAAGTAGTAATTGAATATGGTTACGTTAATGCCGGATCCGTCATCCATTGTGTAAAGTGATGTACCGGAACCCTTGCCGTAGGTCTTCTCTCCTACCAGGACAGCGGTGACTGAAATGCCTAGAAGCTGCTCGTCGATCCACTCCTTAACGGCGTCCCCGCCTTCTTCTTCGCCTTCCTCAAAGTCCGTCGCGTCAATGAAACCTACCG
>CAYFQG010000005.1:37392-37712 GCA_964345295.1 uncultured Oscillospiraceae bacterium
CTCTCCTACCAGGACCGCTTTACCGTGGTCACGTAAAACACCGCTGAAAAGCTCCGATGCCGAGGCAGAGTTACCGTTAACCAAAATCGCATAGCGCATATCGTCCGGTACCATCCTGTCCGGACCGGATTCCCAGGTTCTGGTATAAGGTTTGCCGTTCTCACGCCCCTTAATCGTAACCAGAAGCTCTTCGGGCAGAAGTTGATCTAAAACCTTTACAACCGATTCGGCCGAACCGCCCGGATTGTTACGAAGATCAAAGACAATGTCTTTGGCCCCTGCCTTAAGAAGCTCGTCAAGACCCTTTTTAAAAGGCTCAA
>CAYFQG010000005.1:37722-64801 GCA_964345295.1 uncultured Oscillospiraceae bacterium
CTACTTTGGCCCTGGTAAGGGTCACGTCAATTTGTTTACCGTCACGAATAATGGTCATACGGACCTTGCTGCCCATCTCACCTCGGACACGGTTAGCCAATTCCTGTACGTTGGCAAATTGTTCCGCTGCCTGACCGTCTATGGCGAAAATCACATCGCCCGCCTGCAAGCCGGCCTTCTCGGCAGGACCCTTGGCTACAACGGACACAATGCTGTAAAGCTTGGTCTCCTGGTCCTGGCTTACCGTAGCACCGATGCCTGAGTAATTGCCTTCCAAAGATTCCATGAAGGCCTGTACATCTTCTTTGCTTAAATAATAGGTGTACTTGCTGTCCATGCTGTTAGCCAGGCCGATACCCATGGCTTCAATTATCTCGGAGGGGCTTAAAACCTTATAGTAATTGTTCTGAAGCGTTTCAATCATCTGCGCCAGCTTCTCCGCCTGTATCTTGGCTTCGGGATCCGCTGTGTGGATAGATAAGCCCAAGCTGCCGGTATCGGTTACTTGACCGGGCTCCATAGAAGAGTTCCCACTCCCTCTGCCTGTTCCGGGTAAGATTCCCTGACTAGACAAGGCCCAGACAGAGCCTGCCGTAATCACAAAAGTCAGTAAGATACTTAAAAGAACAGGGAAAATAGCGGTCTTGGTCTTACGAGGTCTGTAGAGGTTGCCCGGCATGGGGCGGCCGTAAGGGTTGGGTCCATAGGCATTGGGTCCGGAAGGACCGGGTCCTTGTTGCTGGTTCCACGGACCTTGCGGGCCGGATCCTTGGGGCCCCTGATTGGGACCTTGAGACTCGGGCCTTTCAGGCCCCTCACCGGTATTCTTATCGGATTCCGGATTGTGTCCTTGATTATTCTGCTCCCGGTCGTCCAAGAAACTCCTGTGTTGCCAATTCTGATTCTGGTCCATGGTAAAACCTCCTAAAGCCTGTAAAACGCTACTATTCTAACCTAAATAATAAAAAAATTCTGCTAGTTCATACGAACCGGCAGAATTTCATGTGTATCACTTTTTCAATATGTCTTAAGGGAGGTATCCCAGAGGATCCACCTTGGTGTAAGAACCGCCGTTGGGAATCTGCACTTCAAAGTGCAAGTGACATCCCGTAGACATACCGGTCGATCCCATACCGCCTATACGTTGACCCTGGCTGACACGCTGACCCTTTACCACATCGATACTCTTCAAGTGGCCGTAAAGTGTCTTCGTTCCGTCATCATGAAGTATCTCTACATAGTTGCCGTAAGACCAGCCGCCCCAGTTCATGTTGGGGTAAGGATAGTAGGCAGTAACGACTACACCGCCCGCTGCGGCTACAATCGGATCGTTAAATCCGCCCGTCAAGTCAATACCGCTGTGGAAGTTCATAACGCCCGAACCGTAAACCGGATGAGGTCTCCAACCGAAGTAATAGGAAATATAGTAGTTACCGGGTGAAGGGTGAATGAAACCGCTGGTAGAAGGAACTTGCGGAGTTTCAGGAATCTCGGGTGTTTCGGGAACCTCGGGTTTTGTTACGCTATCCTGGCCGCCACCGGCATTGCCGTCACTGATCGGAGGCTGAGGTTTCTGTGCCTCTTCTTTCTTACGGGCTTCTTCCGCAGCTTTTTTGGCTGCTTCGGCCTTACGGGCTTCTTCCGCAGCTTTTTTGGCTGCTTCGGCCTTACGGGCTTCTTCCGCAGCTTTTTTGGCTGCTTCGGCCCGGTTAGCTATATCTTGGTTAATCTGACTTTGCTGAGCCTTAATCGATGCTCTCTCCGAGTCCAGACTGTTGTAATCGGCATTCAAATCGCCCAGGTAACTGCTACGGTTCATCAAGTTCCCCATGACGCTGGTCAACTCGTCTTCCGTGCTGCGGATACCCTTAGCCAGATTATTTATCTCCTCTTGCTTAAGGCTTACAAACTCTTCGTATTCATCCTTGGTCTGCTTGGCCATATTCTTCTGAAAATCGGCCTTAGCTCTGGCTTGAGTCAAGTCATCTAAGACCTTAGCATCGGTTTTACCTATGGTCTCAAGTAACTTAAGATTAGTGAAAAATCCGGTAATACCGTTAGAGTTCAAGAGAACTTCCAAGAAAGACTGCTGGCTGCGTTTATACATGGCTACTAAGCGTTTCTGGAATTCTTCCTGCTTAACTTCCACGTCAGCCTTAGCATCTTCATAAGCCTGAATAGCTGCTCTCATGGTCTCTTCGGCAGCCTTCAACTGGCCCATCAGTGTCTCATATTCGCTGTCTAAAATTTTACCTTCGGCTCTTAATTTATCCAGTTGGGAATTAAGGCCGTTGCTTTGTGACGTTAAGGTGTCCACCTCAGATTGAACTTGCGCCATCTCTTGGTTAACACGCTCTTGCTGAGCAGCCAACTCACGATCTCTTGCTGCCAAGCTGGCCAAACTGGACATTTCTTCTTCAGTCGCGTATTGATCCTGATCTTCATCCGCCTTAAGGGCCGGACCGTACCAGGCGCCTGTTACTAAAATGGCTCCTGCCAAAAGCAGGGCTCCGATTTTATTCTTACGCATTCATTTCCTCCCGGTGTTAGACGTTTACGTGTTTTCTAACTGAAATACCACTTCCTACGGCTCCCACGAGTGTTCCGGTCAAGAAGAGAACCAGCAAGATAATCCATGTCAGGTTCTCAAGCGGTAGTAGGGCCAAAGCACTACTGACCGGCGTATCGCCCATAGCCAGGTCATAAATTCTGTTATACAAAATAACAACAACGACCCAGGCCGCTAGCGAGCCGATTATACCAGTAAAGGCACCCTCTAGCAAATAAGGGACTCGGATGTAGGAATTAGTCGCTCCGACATACTTCATGATGGCCACCTCTTCCGATCGGGCCAAAATAGAAATCCTTACCATATTCGAAATAATCAACAAGGAAACCAAGAGTAAAACCGTCACCGAAATAAGGCTGGCGATGTTTACAATCTTAGAGGCTTGGTTCAAAAAATCGATTACAACTTGGCTGTATTCTATATTATCGATTCCCGGGTAGGTGCGGATTTTTTCTTTAAAAGCATCCACTGTATCCGGATCGTTTAACTGCACGGTAAAAGAATAGGGTAAAAGAGCGGGATCGAAAGAGTCTATCAAAGACGCATCATCGCCCAAAATATCTCTATAGTTATCGTAGTGTTCTTGAGGACTTAAGAGCTTATAATTTTTGACCAAAGGATTTGACTCCAGCTCCTTGTCCAGGTCTTCCAACTGTGCTTGAGGAACGTCCTCACGCATCCAGATTTCAATAGGCGGTTCGGTCCCTACCTTGTCAATAATAAAATTGGCATTCAAGGTAAAGGCCATGAAGCTGCCCAAGATAATCAACATGAGCGTTACGGTAGTGATAGAGGCGAAGGTAATCATGGGGTGTCTGGAAATCCCCCTGAACGCTTCCTTTATCATGTTTTTTATGACGTTAGAGTGCATGAATATCTAAATCTTCCTATAACTGCTGACTATAATTCGCGACGGTCTACTCTTCCGGTAAGATACAATAGCTGTAACTTCCCTGAAGCTCGTCACGAATAACCGAGCCGTCCTTAATTTCGATAACGCGCTGACGCATCTTATCAACCAAGTCCCTGTCATGGGTACAGACGACTACCGTAGTTCCTTCTTTATTAATCTCTTGGAGTAAGGCCATAATCTGCTCGGAGTTATCCGGATCCAAGTTTCCCGTAGGCTCGTCGGCCAAAAGAATCTTCGGGTTGTTGACAATAGCCCGGGCAATGGCTACACGTTGCTGCTCACCGCCGGACAATTCCGAGGGCTTGGCTTTCATCTTGGATCTAAGGCCCACCGTGCTTAATACGATAGGAACCTGGCGACGAATCTTGGCCTTGGAAGCGCCTACGATTTCCATGGCAAAGGCGACATTTTCAAAGACCGTCTTGCTGTCAATCAGACGGAAATCCTGGAAAATCATGCCTAAATTACGGCGCACATAGGGGATGGCTCTGGGCTTAATACGGGCCAGAGCCTTGTCTCCCAAAACAATCTCACCTTCCTGAAAACGCTCTTCACAAGAAAGGAGTTTAATAACTGTCGACTTTCCCGAACCGCTAGGTCCTATGATGAAAACAAATTCCCCTTGATCAATGTGAAAACTCACGTCATTAAGTGCCAAGGGGGCTTTGTTGGAGTAGGCCATACTCACATTCTGAAAATCAATCATAATTTAGTTGCGCCACCACTTGTTCGTGTTGGAAGAAGTAGAGTCTTTCTCTAAGAACTGCAGGTACTGGCGCACCATGGAAGCCAACTTGAATAAGACCGCATCATCAAAGGTTCTAAGGTCCAGACCGGTAATTTTGGCCACCTTGTCCAAACGATAAACCAATGTATTACGGTGAACGAAAAGCTTTCTGGATGTCTCGGATCCGTTCAGGTTGTTCTCGAAGAATTTATCAATGGTAACCAGGGTCTCGGAATCCAGCGCTTCGTAAGAACCTTCCGGGAAAACCTCGTCCAAGAACATATGGCACAAGGTAGGCGGCAGCTGATAAATCAAGCGACCCAAGCCTAAGCTGTCATAACGGATGACATTCTTCTCGGGGCTGAAAATTCCGCCGACGGTCATAGCTAAACTGGCTTCACGGTAAGACTTGGCGCAATCCTTCAAAGTCTCGGCCGGCAAGCCTACACCGATAACGGTCTGAGCCATGGATTCACTGTTCAAGGTATTGAGAATTTCTTCGGCCATCGAATCAATCTGGTCTAACTCATCACGATAGAATTCCTTAACCAAAACGATGGAATTCTCATCCATAGCGAAGACATAGTCCATCTTGCGGTTGGGGAAAAGAGACTTCAAAACTTCCAAGCTGTCCAGACTGGATTCTTCCTGAACCTTAATTAAGAAAACAACTCTCAACGCGGCATAAGGTACCCTGTATTCTCTGGCCTTCAGAGGAATATCACCGGGCAGCTCATTTTCCAAAAGGATGTTCTTAATCAGGTCATCGCGGTCGGAATCCTGATTGCCGTCCTGCAGAGCGGCCACAAGCCAATTGGTCAGAAGCTCCAGATAAGTCTGAGCGGTCTGATCGGTCCCCTCAATAAAGCAGACATACTCGGGGGCCTGGTCGGTTCCGAACTTACGATAGGTGGTCTTACCCGTCACGGCCAAAACGTCATCTGAGGCAAAGATCTCAGAAGCCAGTTTATCGACCGAACCGACACGGCTCTGGTTTGTACAGGCAATGACGATACCGTCTGAATCGGTTACACCGGCAATGCGGTCCAATATATTGGTTGCCTCTTGTATTACCTTGTTAATTTCTTCCATAGATTCTTCCTTTCGCCTACGCTCGATTCACTTGAACATTATGCAATTATTACAAGAATATTTCAAGCTTAATCTTTTTTCGGGTTCTTCGAAATCTTTCTGTAATCTTTCCGCCTTAGGGTACGGAATATTATCCCCATTTTACCAAAAAAAGAGGGATCCGTTCGGAATCCCTCTTTACATTTTTATGAATGTTTAGCTTTGGCCAAAGACCTTAGGAAATAATGGTTCTCTCGGTGTCCTTGTCAAAGATATTCACACGTTTGTTATCAATAGCGATGGTTACTTCGTCACCGACGTTGGTTCTGGATTCGATAGGATCAACACTGGCGGTGATAGAAGAGTTATGAACGGTACAGTACAGATAAGACTGAGCACCTAACTTCTCAACAACGTCTACCAAAGCGGGGATGGTAGCGCCGGACAGCTTAGCCTGCTCGACTTCCTCGGGGCTGTCACTCATAGCTTCGGGTCTGATACCGATGATGACTTCCTTACCGATGTAATCCTGAACTTCGGGTACGTCGTATTTTGCCTGATTCAGGTAAACAACGTGGTCGCTGAGCTGGAAGCCTACGCCTCTTTCGTCTTTTACCAAAGTGGCATTCATGAAGTTCATAGGAGGCATGCCGATGAAGCCGGCTACGAAGGTATTAACGGGGTGCATGTAAAGGGTGGTCGGGTCATCTACCTGCTGGATGAAACCGTCCTTCATAACAACGATACGAGAACCCATGGTCATAGCTTCGGTCTGGTCGTGGGTAACATAGATAAAGGTGGTAGCCAAACGCTGATGGAGCTTGGTAATCTCAACACGCATCTGAACACGGAGCTTGGCGTCCAAGTTGGACAAAGGTTCGTCCATCAAGAAGACCTTGGGGTTACGGACGATAGCACGACCCAAAGCAACACGCTGTCTCTGGCCACCGGATAGGGCCTTAGGCTTACGATCCAGCAAGTGCTCAATCTCAAGGATCTTAGCAGCTTCGCCTACACGACGCTTAATCTCATCCTTAGGAGTTTTACGGAGTTTCAAACCGAAAGCCATATTATCGAAAACAGTCATGTGGGGATACAGAGCATAGTTCTGGAAAACCATGGCGATGTCTCTGTCCTTAGGCTGAACGTCATTAACCAGCTTATCGCCGATATAGATTTCACCTTCGGTAATTTCTTCCAAACCTGCAATCATACGTAAAGTCGTAGACTTACCGCAACCGGAAGGACCGACCAAGATGATGAATTCCTTATCTTCGATATCCAAATTAAAATCGGATACCGCTACGACACCTCCATCGTATCTCTTGTAAACATTCTTAAGTACAACACTTGCCATTACAAAACCTCCAATAAATCTCACTTACAAGTAAGTTGAGTGTTTTACTGAATAGACTATATCATCTACAAAGACTTTTAACTACTGGCCGATTTACACAAATTAGCGGAATATTTTTTGTTTGCACGGTTGGGCCAAAAGGCCAAAAAACGCGTTTTGGAAACAAAAATTTTTTTCTTTAGTCAGAATGTGGTCAAAAACGACTTAACCTTTATCATTTATTGTTTTAATAGCAAAAAGCCCTAATACACGCGACTTGCACAGTTTTTCACCTTCTATCTCAACAAATTATTAAGATAATCGGTCCTCTATGTGCTAAAGTATGGGGCAGAATAAGAAGTGAGGGTCTAGGCTTTTGTGGATTAATCCTAACGATGTCCAATTCGTCCTTGTCCGAAACGGCGAGGATTCAGAGATGCTCTTGGATTTAATGAAAAGAGCCATGATGTTCTATGCCCAAGAAGCACAACTGCCCTTGTACCGCCGAGACGGGACCTATTATCTTCCCGCCTTAAACGAGACCAGAGGGGATATCTTATGGGCCATTGAAAACGAAGAATTTTTGGCCCTCATGGACCACGATCAATACCTGGCCACTTGCCGCTTGGTGTCGGATTATAAGAGGGGCAAGTCGCTTCTGACCCGCTTTTCGGTCCACCCCAAGCTTTATAAAACCAACATTGCGGAAATCTTTTTGGACAGGGTCATCGCCTATGCCAGGAAGCAAGGCTTGCAAGAGCTTTACGTTTACATTGCCCAGTCCCATAAGCCCTTGATGGACCTTTTTAAGTCACGTAATTTCATGCTCTATTCTATTAATGACGGCCATCCCTATCCTAAGGTCTGCTTGATTAAAGACTTACAACGAGGTCTTTTCTAAAATCACGCCTATAAGTTTAGGCCTCTTCTTTTTGCCAAAGGGCCTTGCCTGCAGCCGCAACCAAAGACCCCAGTACAATGATAATGCCGCAAATGACGGTTTTTACATCCGGCAAGGTATGAAGGAAGAATATCGCAAAGATGACCGACCAGGCCGTATAGGTAATATTTAAGGCCATGGCCTTGGTCGCTCCGATTTTGGCAATGGCACGGTAATAGAAAAGATAAGACATAGTCCCTACCAGAGCCGCGACAACCAGAAGCCAGATCCCCGGCTGACGGACCGTATTGATAGTAATCGGCCAGGCTCTGAGTAAACTAATAATAACAATGCCGTAAAACAAGGCCGACGTGGTCTGACGGATTTGCAAAGCCTGATCATCGGTGATGTCGGGGTCTCTTAGGCCGTAAGCACAAATAACCGCTTCGGACGCCCAACCCAGACAGCAAACAATAGCGGCTACAAAACCCATCCAGGCATTAGATGATAAAGCACCTCCCGGCGTATAGCCCAAGGCGATAACGCCGCCCACACTGACAACCAAACCGCCCCACTGGAGAGCTGAAAGTTTTTCTTTAAGAAAGATGTAGGACATAATGGCCCCCACGGCCGGAAAGAGTGCGGAAATAATAGAAGTATAGCCCGGGCCGATCCACTGGATGGCCGCGACGTAGCCCGACATACCGATGGGTCCGCCCAACAAGGCGCCCAAAATAATGAAACGGCCGCTTTTGGTCCCCAGAGCTCGGCGTACCTGGCTTAGCTGTTTTCGTACACCCATATAGAGCAGCATCCACAAGGATGAAAATAGGTCATGCAGGAATGTACTGATTAAAGGCGCCATCCATATGAGTTGTTCTTGGCCCGGAAAGGTCATCCGGCTAAGTACAAGACCTAATAAAACTGTATCCAGCGCCCACAGGACACCGGCAAGAAGACCGTCTTTCATGATGCTTTTCTCTTTTCAATCTAAGAATCAGTATAAACTCTTGCAGACCAAAGCTCTGCCCGGTTTTTCTGTGGAATCTATATATACCCTGGGCAGGCGAGCTGTCAAGGACGTTAAAACCTCATAGGGAATGGTGGACTGCCATTGGGCCCAATCCATAGGGCTTATGGATTCTTCTCCCATCTCCCCCATAAGGACTACCGGCTCACCGGGCTTTATGTCTTCCATGCCGTCCAAGGCAAACATGGCCTGGTCCATGGTGATAAGCCCCAGAAGTTCCGCTCTTCGTCCGCATATAAGGGCATGCGCCTTACCGGTCATCAACCTGGCATAACCGTCGGCATAGCCTATAGGTACCACGGCAATGGTCCGGTCACAATCAGCCACATAGCGTCTGCCGTAGCTGACCGATTCTCCGGCCTTCATGTGCTTTACCAAGGAAACTCTGGAGTGAACCGAGGCCAAAGGCTTCAAGGGCCCGGGATCTTCCATATTATCCGTGGGAATGCCGTATAAAATAAGGCCCGGCCTTACCATATCCATTTGCATTTCAGGATTAAGTAAGGTCGTCGGGGAATTAGCACAATGGAAGTATTTTGGATGAAGATTCAGCGATACAATAAGCTTCTTCACTTCCAAGAAGCGCTTAAATTGTTTTTGGTGGAAAGAGGCAGCCTCGTTTTGGCAATCAAAGCCGTCAGCGGTGGCAAAATGGGTATAAACACCTTCAATGTCTAAGCGATTCAGTTCTTGAAGTTTCTTAAGAACCAAAGCCAGATCCGAATCATCCCACTTGAAGCCCAGCCGTCCCATGCCGGTGTCGATGTTGAGATGGACTTTGGCCCGGCGGCTTGTTTTCGTGCCGGCCTCGGCCAAAGCTTGGGCCTCCTCTAACGTTGAAACCGTATAGGTCATGTCGTGTGTCAGACCTTCCGGATAACGCTCCGGCTCGTGGTCACTAAGCATTAAAATAGGCTCTTCATAACCGGACTTGCGAAGAGCCAGGGCCTCATCGAGACAGGCTACAATAATAAAATCTCCACCGGCAGTGAGGAAGACCCTGCTAAAAACCTCAGCTCCTAAGCCATAGGCATCCGCCTTCACAACACAGCCGACTTTAGTTTCCGGTCGGACATGACTTCTAATATAAGCCATGTTGGTCCTGGCTTGGGCCAAATCTACCTCCACCCAGGTCCTGCCACATATGTCGGCTAAGTCTTCATAATCAATCCACCGATCCATGCTGCTCCTCCTAAGAAAAAGAGGCTATCCGGTAGATAGCCTCCAGTTAAAACTATATTAGAACAATTAAGAGCAGATGAGAAGATTAATCGGCAGAAACAGCCTCCGCCTCTTCGCCGGACTTATCTCCCGCCTCCAAGTACCCGCGTATAACAGCCTCGTAATCTTCCGGGTTATGGACACCCACCATTCGTTCTACAACAACGCCCCGGTCAAATAAGAAGACCGTCGGGATACTGGATACACGGTAGGACTCAGCTAATTCGGATTCCTGATCCACATTTACCTTGCCCACCTTAACCTCGTCAAAAGTCTCGTCCAGCTGATCGATGATAGGGGCAACCGCCCGGCAAGGACCGCACCAGTCTGCCCAGAAATCCACTAACACCAGTTGATCCGACCGAACGACTTCCTCCTCAAAATTATCCTTAGTAATGTGCAAAGTCATATGTTCATCTTCCCTTTCACTTTATGCCCGGAGTATAACAAAGGCCGAGTAAGCAGGGAGTAACAAAGTGAAGACTTTATAGCTAAGTTAATCCTCAATATCTACATCGATATCCACGTCCTTGCCGAATAGGGCTTTTTTCTGGCCGAAGGAGAGCTTATTGATCCAATCGAGGTTGCGGCTATAGAAAACCACACTTGGCATATTTTCTATATTCTCTTCAAATTCCCAGGTGTAGTTTTGGCCGACTGTAAGAGGATGTTCATCCGCACCATCCACCCGAACGATAAAAGGCCTCATCGGATGACCGTCGGCCTCATCTCCTTTATAAAGAATTAAGGCGTAAGCTTCTTCGGGGACCTGACCCGGGTAGACGGCCATAACTTCGGCCGGGAATTTTTCTTCGTGTTCAAATTCTTTGGCGTCGGATTTAGGGAGATTGGGCTCGGGATTGTAGCCTTTAATTTGGAAAACATCCGCTGCGTCCGGAGCAAGTTTCTCTGTCTCTTCTACGGCTGTGAGATTGAGCCGGTCTTGCAAGAGATTCAATACGTCCCAATCCGTAAGCTTGTCCAAAAAGGCCTTATCTTCCCTGTCAAAAGCCGCGTTCTCCGACTCCTCATCCCAGGCATAGGTAAAGAGATAGGTTTTGCCTTTTTCGATTTGGGCCAAGAGTGCTTCATCCGGCGAGGACCAGGTAAAGGTGTAGGGTGGTGCTTGGAAGGCATGTAAGACCAGCGTTACCGCTGAATCTTCATGGGTAAAAACATCTTGAACCGTCGCCACCATTTGGCCGGACGCTGCAAAACCCGTAGCAGCCTCATCCTCTGTCATAGCGGATGTCATCGCGGACGTGCTTACTTCTGTCGTTTGCTCGGTTTTAGTTGTCTTTACTGCGGAACTTTCACTCTCGGTCAGGGTCTCAGTGCCTGACGTCTTACTGTCACCCGGAGTGGATGGCTTGTTTTCTCCCCCACAGGAGGCTAGGTTTAAAGTCAATAATACGGCTAATGCGATTGCAAGTCTTTTTTTCATGGTCTTCCTCCTAGCCTTGGCTAAGTGCTTTACCAAGTATTTGATAAACGAATTTTAACATAATTCGCCCTTATATGAGTGTTTTTTTATCAATATACACAAGTCTTTAAAAATCCGTTTTGGGTCTGCCTATTCCTTCCAAATCATAAGGCGTCTGCTGGTAAACGAAGTAGTTCAGCCAGTTCTGCATGATGAGGTTAGCCGTAGACCGCCAGCGGACCAAAGGCTCTTTAGACGGGTCATCGTCGGGGAAATAATTTCGGGGTATATGGATGGACTTACCGTTACGAATATCCCGTTCGTATTCATTCTTCAATGTATTACGGTCGTACTCGACATGGCCGGTCAGGTAAAAGCGTCGATAGGCCGGGTCTTCCACGGCAAAGACACCCGCATCTCTGGAGCTGGCCAATATTTCCAGGCCTCCCGCCTTCTTGATATCATCGGTACGCACTTCCGTATAACGTGAAACCGGTACATAGAAAAGGTCATCTACGCCGCGTAAAAATTCATGGTGGGGATGAGTATCAATGTGGTGCTCATAGACACCGAAGCATTTTTCCGGCAGGCGGTATTTAGGCACACCGTGGAAATACTGCAAAGCTGCTTGAGCTCCCCAGCAGACATACATGCTGGAGAAGACATGGGTCTTAGACCACTCCATAATGCGGCAAAGTTCTTCCCAATAATGAACGTCCTCAAACTCCATCAACTCTACCGGCGCCCCGGTCACAATCATTCCGTCGAAGTAGCAATCCGATATGTCCTGAAAGGTCTGATAGTAACGGCCCAAGTACTTCTTGGTCGTATGCTTGGGCTCATAGGAAGCCGTGTAGATTAGATGGGCTTCCACCTGCAAAGGCGAGTTACTGATTAGGCGGAAAAATTGCGCCTCCGTATCCTGCTTATTGGGCATGAGATTAATAAACAAAATATGTAAGGGTCTAATATCCTGGTGGTAGGCCCGGTCACGCGTCATCACAAAAATGGACTCATTTTCCAGCACCTTGCCGGAAGGAATTCCCATGGGCAATTTAATCGGCATCTTAGATTTTCCTCCTAGTTAATAAATTCATTTAAGATGGACATGGGTGGAACAAAGGAAGGATCCAGAGCAGGTAAGCGCTCACCCACGTCAATCAGGTATTGAGCATTTTTTATGGCCAAAGTTAAATCGGCAAAGTGTCCCGATTCGGTCATGGGCGATCTGGGCTTTTTCCCGGACTTCTTCATTTTGTCCAAGTCCTTTCTTAGAGCTTTGGCCGCCAAAGGACCGATTATAAAAAATTCATATGGAATCACCGTATTGACAAAATAGTCGGCTCGGTGCAAATAGTCTTCAAAAAGGATGCTCTCCGATAGTGCAATGACCGGCCAATAGTCCAAGGTGGCCAAAGGTGACGTTCCCCTGGAATGGCTGTCTCTTAAAACGCGGCGGAGCTGGCGAATCTGCCAGGCTTCCAGAAGCGTCTTATCATCTACCAAGGTCGCCCAGGGGCAAACAAAAACCCCTAAGACCTCGTCTTTGGGTAGGCGGCCGATGACTTCGCCGGACAAGCCGTGTAAGCCCTCCACGATCAACACCATATCGTCATTAAGCTTTATCTTCTTCTCGTCTACAAAAATTCTGGACCTGGAAGCAAAGTCATAAGTCGGTATGCCGACCTCTTCCCCGTCCAACAGCTTCTGGAAATGGTCCACCATAAGGTCCACATCGATCGTACTGATAGATTCCAAATCTGCCCTGCCAAGGTCGTCATAAGTACGCACGGTCTTATGATAATAATCGTCCAGCGAAATGGTCACGGTCTTGCGGCCGAAAAGGTGAATAGCCGATCCTAAACGCTGCGAGAAAGTCGTCTTACCCGAACTGGTAGGCCCGGAAATAAAGACCGCTTTAATGTTTCTATTCCAAGCCGCTTCATAAGCGACTTCTACCAGTTGTTCCAAAAAGTGCGCTTCGCTGTTTCTGGCCAGGGCGTCGGTCTTGCTGGGACCGAAGTGACCTTCCAATTCATCTACCGCTATATAGATCATTTCACCTGGATTAGCCATGGCCGGCCTCCTTTTTCATACAAATTGATAAATTTACACAAATTTTGCCGCTAACACACAATAAGTATAACAAAATATGGCCCTTTTGCTTTATACTATAGAGGTTGTAAGAAATTCTTAATAAACTTTAGGAGGATATCTATTTATGAAATCTGCTTTGATCAAGTCCATTAGAGCCAGAGAAATCCTTGACTCCCGTGGCAACCCCACTGTTGAGGTCGATGTCTTAACCGAGTGCAACGTCTTAGGCCGTGCCTCTGTTCCCTCCGGTGCTTCTACCGGTGCTTTCGAAGCTACCGAGCTCCGTGACAACGACAAGTCCCGTTATCAGGGCAAGGGTGTTCTGAAGGCTGTTGCTAACGTCAACGACGTCATCGCTCCCGCTTTAATCGGTTGCTCCGTTTTTGATCAGAGAGCTATTGACGACAAGATGCTCGAATTAGACGGCACCCCCAACAAGAACAAGTTAGGTGCTAACGCCATCTTGGGTGTATCTTTGGCCGTGGCCAAAGCAGCTGCCGCTACACGCAACGAGAGCCTCTTCACCTACTTAGGCGGTCTCAACGCCCACATCCTGCCTGTTCCTATGATGAACGTCATGAACGGCGGTAAGCACGCCGACTCGAACCTGAACCTCCAGGAATTCATGATTATGCCTGTTGGTGCTACAAGCTTCACCGAAGCTCTGCAATGGTGTGCCGATGTTTATCACACCCTGAAGACCTTGCTGAAGAAAGACGGCCTGTCCACCGCAGTCGGTGACGAAGGCGGTTTCGCTCCTAACTTAGGTTCCGACGAGGAAGCCCTCCAATATCTGGTAAAGGCTATCGAGACTGCAGGTTTCAAACCCGGCGAAGACTTCATGCTGGCTATGGACCCCGCTACCACCGAGCTCTACGAAGAAGCTAAGGCCAACGGCAAGCCCGAAGGCACCTACTACTTCTGGAAGACCGGCGAAGTCAAGACCTCCGCTGAGATGGTTGATTACTGGGTAGAATTAGTAGAGAAATATCCTATCATCTCCCTGGAAGACGGTTTGGCCGAAGAAGACTGGGAAGGCTGGCAGCTCTTGGTTGAGAAGCTGGGCGACAAGATTCAAATTGTCGGTGACGACCTCTTTGTTACCAACACCGAGCGTCTGAAGAAGGGTATTGAACTCCAGGCCGCTAACTCCATCTTGATCAAGCTCAACCAGATCGGTACCTTGACCGAGACTATGGACGCTATGGAAACCGCTCGTTTAGCCGGCTTCACCTCCGTTGTCTCCCACCGTTCCGGTGAGACCGAGGACGCTTACATTGCCGACTTGGTAGTCGCCATGAACGCAGGCCAGATTAAGACCGGTGCTCCTGCCCGTACAGACCGTGTGGCTAAATACAACCAGCTCATCCGTATCGAGGAAGAGTTAGGTGACAGAGCCCGCTACATCGGCCGCAAAGCTTTCACCTTTGATAGATAAGGAATAAGCTTTAGCTGATTTTAGCTGACTATTAAGAGAGCCGGGACTTTTAGTTAAGCCCCGGCTCTTATTTTGTTTAAGCGTATTCTTTTTAAGAAAACAATGTGATAGACCGCGTTGTCTACTTATCTTTTTCTTTTCCCTTTTTATTTTCTTCTTCTTGGACCTTCTGTACGACATACTTGGCAAAGTTATCCAAACGCCTCAACCAGTCCTTATTTAAGAAGAAGTCCAAGTCACCCGGATCCATAACCATACCGTCCAGCCTGTTTTGGCCGTCATCCAAAGAAGAGTGGGCCACACCGAAAAAGGGCATCTTCTGATACATATAGCCCCCTTGGTCTTCTGTCAGAGCTTCATCGGGTAAGGCATTATAAGCCGCTAAGGCGTTGATGCGATGGGTCGAGTCGGTCAGGACAAAGAAATTCACCTTGTCATCGGCCGCCTTCTGCACTTTGAAAAAGCATTGGGCCTGCATAAAATAAGGAGCCATCTGGGCTTCCAGATTCTGCAGTGCCTTTTGCAAATGCTTCTTGTCTTCGCCTTCTTCCTTCTTTTCATAGAGGGCTTGTGTTTCCAAAAACATCAAAATCAGAAGGCGTAGGTGACGGTTTTCTTGCGCCATATAAGTGGGATTCGTTTTGGCCTGTTCCGAATCGTTCTCATAAGGCCGGGCAAAAAGCTCTATGCGGTCGGCATGAAATAAGATACCGCCTTCGTTAAACAAAACCTTATCCATACCGTTTTTATAAAGCAGCTCGGCATAGTCTTCCTTAGGCAGGCTTTCTACAACAAAGCGGTCCTCTTTTCGATCTTTCATGCTCTCCTGCGCCTTTTCCATGGCCTTGGCATCTGTAAAACAGTAGGTTAAGCCGGTAAAGTCCACAAAGGGCTTATGGGTTGTCAAGGACTTATAATAAAAAACGGTGTCCAGACGATTCGCCCAGACCGCCAGGTCTTGCATGACCAATCTGCGCCGGTTTTCCAAAACTTCCAGAAACTGTTTGGCCTCGGAAAGTTCTTTTTCTTCCATATTTTCCATCTGCTTCCTTAAGCCTAAGATGAGGCGTTCGGAAAAATTCGCCATGTAGCAAAGCTCTCCCGCCTGATAAGCCCCTTTAACAAAAGGAAAATCCTGTGTGTAAAAGAGTTTTTCTAAGTCCTCCTTTGGCCGCATGCCTAAAGCAGGTTTATCTAAATCGTAATGCCATAGTGAGGCTAAATAATCATCCATAAAATTCTTATACCTCTTTCTCAACTTGCGTATAGAGTTTCATCTCGCGGGGCATCCAGCGTCCGGACCGGTAGTAAATCAGCATGGTCAGAGCCATGGTCACCCAGGAAACCGGATAGGACAAGAAGACACTGATGGGGTCGGGATGGACTTGCTGGGCCAAAAAGACCCACAAGATCCGCACGCCGAACATATTAATAATGGCCGATAACATAGGGAAAAAGGCATTGCCGGCGCCGCGAAACACACCGGATAAAATATCGCCTATCCCGAAAAGGAAGTAAAAAATACAGGTAATGCTGAGCATCTGCATGCCGTATTGAATACTTTCTTCATGAACGTTAAAGAGGGCCAAAAAATCTCTTTGGAAACCAAACACGATAATCCCCAGCAGGAAAACCAAGCCGCAACCCAGGCCCAAAGCCATACGGATACCCTTCTTAACGCGATGGTATTGGTGGGCACCGATGTTTTGGCCGACAAAGGTCGTCATGGCCAAGCTGAAGGAGTTGACGGTCATAAAGAAGAAACCGTTAATCCTGGATTCCGCGGCATAGCCTTCAATAACCCGATAGCCGTAAGCATTAATCTGCGACTGGACAATGGTATTGGCCGAAGAGACCACGGCCGACTGGAGGCCGGCCGGGATACCGATTTTCAAAATGGACAGTGACATTTCTTTGTCGAAATGAATCTCTTTTAAAAACAAACGATAGGGTGTATCGGACCTGGCCAAAGTTGTAATGCACAGAATAGCCGATACGGTCTGAGCCGCAAAAGTCGCCCAGGCGGCGCCGGTGACGCCCAAGCCTAAGCCCGCAACCAAAATCATATCTAAAATCAGGTTTACGACAGCGGCAATAATGAGGAAAATCAAAGGTCTTCTCGAGTCGCCGACTGCTCTTAAGATGGCCGAAGCCATATTATAAAGACTGGTCGGAATCATACCGATGAAGATAATTTTCATGTAAGTAGCGGATTCATGAAAAAGAATATCCGGTGTATTCATCAACCTCAGCATGGGTTCGGTAAAAAGCAAACCAATTAACACCAAGATAAGGCCGTTCAGAATACCGATAAAAATACTGGAATGAACCGCATGATGTAATTTTTTATATTCTCCGCCCGCATAGGTTTGAGACACCACGACAGAGGATCCTGTAGAAATACCCAGGAAGACCGCCACCAGAAGATTGGTCACGGGCCCTGTCGCACCGACGGCTCCCAGAGCCGTATCGGATGCGTAGTTGCCTACGATGATCATATCGATGGTGTTATAAAGTTGCTGGAGAAAATTCATCAACAAGATGGGGATGGCAAAAAGTAATATTTTTTGCCAAATAACCCCATCCGTTGTGTCTACGTTATGAAAGCTCTTGAGCTTGAATTTCTTAACCAAGTAATTACTCCCGGGCCTTTTTTATTCGATAATGGACTCTTCCCAGATAGAATTACCTTCTAAACCCATCACCTTGCAGACGGTTTTGGCCACGTTGGCCAGGCCGAATTCGCCTTCTTTAATCTTCCAGTCATGGTCCGGATCGACAATAATGAAGGGAACCGGATTGAGCGAGTGCGAGGTCTTGGGCACATCGGGCTGATCCTCGGACTTTTTCTTCTGATACATATCATCGGCATTACCGTGGTCTGCCGTTACCAAAACAGCGTAACCGTTTTTGGCCGCCGCTTCGATAATACGACCTAAGGCCAGGTCTACCGCTTCTACAGCCATTCTGGCCGCATTAAAGACGCCGGTGTGGCCAACCATGTCGCCGTTTGCAAAGTTGCAGCGAATGAAGCCGTAATCATCGGAACTTTCCATAGCCAGGATAACTTCATCGGCAATCTCTGCAGACTTCATCCAAGGTCTTTCTTCAAAAGGTACGAGATCCGAAGGAATCTCGACATAACGTTCATAGCGTTCATCGACATAACCGGACCGGTTACCGTTCCAGAAATAGGTAACGTGACCGTACTTCTGAGTCTCGGATACGGCAAACTCGTTAATCTTTTGGTCTACCAAGTACTCGGTCAAGGTGTGCTTGATTTCGGGAGGATTGACCAAGAAGTGGGAAGGAATGTGCAGGTCACCGTCATATTCCAGCATACCGGCATAGAAAACATCGGGCTTTCTAATGCGATCGAAATAAGGGAATTCCTCATCTTCAAAGGCCATAGAAATCTCGATTGCCCGGTCACCTCTGAAGTTAAAGAAGACCACGCTGTCGCCGTCTTCAATAGCACCCACGGGCTTGCCGTCTTGGGCAATTACAAAGCCCGGCAGGTCTTGGTCCATCTTACCGGTCTCTTCACGTAATGCATTGTAGGCTTCGGCTGCCGAAGCGAATTGACGACCTTCACCTAACACGTGGGTCTGCCAGCCGCGATGGACCATGCCCCAATCGGCCTTATAACGGTCCATCGTAATGCTCATACGGCCGCCGCCGGAAGCAAAGCAGACATCAAAATCCGCGTCTCTTAAGCCGGAGAAGAAATTCTCCATATCCTCGATATATTCCATACCGGAGGTAGGAGGAACATCACGGCCGTCCAATAGCGCATGAACTCTGACCTTGGCCACACCCTCCGCCTTGGCCTCTTTAATAAGGGCCTTGAGGTGGCTGATATGGGAGTGGACATTACCGTCGGACAAAAGGCCCAAGAAGTGCAAGGTTCCATTGTGGGTCTTGACCTGGTCTACCAGAGCCTTCCAAGTATCCGAGGCAAAAATTCTGCCGGATGCAATCGACTTGTTGACTAATTTAGCACCCTGAGCGTAGATTTGGCCACTGCCCAAAGCATTGTGGCCGACCTCGCTGTTACCCATATCGCCGTCACCGGGAAGACCGACGGCTACACCGTGGGCCTTAATATGGGTATGGGGGCAAGTTGCAAACAAATGATCCAAGACCGGTGTCTTGGCCGCTCTTACGGCGTCGCCGTGAGCCTTGCTCTCGGGAGCCAAGCCCACACCGTCCATAATGACTAGTACTGTTTTACGAATTCCATTTCCTTCACTCATATAAATTACCTCGATATTTCAATCTTATTTGTTAAGACAAGACGTATGCGCTTTATGATAGCACTAGGCCTATAAGATTTCCTCTTCAATCCGGGCCAAAATCTTATCTGCGGTAAAGCCGAAGTAGTCGAAAACTTCATCAGCCGGGCCGGATGTTCCGAAGTCCTCTAGCGAAATAGACAAGCCCTCCAAACCGACATAGCGCTCCCAACCGAAAGCAACACCGGCTTCGATGGAAACACGTTTACAGGACGCCTTGGGCAGGACCTCTTCTTTATAAGCTTGGTCTTGCTCTTCAAAGACTTCCCAGCAAGGCATAGAAACAAGACGTACGGATTGACCCTTGGCGGCCAAAGCCTTAAACACATCTAAGGCCAGACCGACTTCAGAGCCCGTCGCCATCAAAATCAAGTCGGGCTTAGCGTCCTTAACATTTGCCTCTTCCAGAATATAAGCACCCTTAGAAGCCTTCTCAAACGTACTGTTCTCTAAAACCGGCAAGGACTGACGGGTCAAAGACAAGACGGTAGGACCGGCTGTATCCCAAGCTGCATAGGCGGCAGCTAATTCTTTGGCATCGGCAGGTCTCCAGAAGTTCAGACGAGGAATAGATCTTAAAGCCTGATAGTGTTCGACCGGCTGGTGGGTTTCACCGTCTTCACCGACACCTATGGAGTCGTGGGTGTAGACGAAAACCGTAGGGATTTCCATCAAGGCCGCCATTCTCAGTGTGTGACGCATATAGTCCGAGAAGACCATGAAGGTCGCACAGTAGCTGTGGAGGCCCGATAAGGTCAGGCCGTTGGCAATAGCACCCATGGCATGCTCTCTGACGCCGAAATGAATATTTTGGCCGGAGAAATCTTCGGGATTGATGAAGCCGCTGTTCTTAAGCGTGGTCTTGTTGGAGCCGGCCAGGTCGGCGGATCCGCCAATCAGGAGCTGATCGGCCTCGGCCCAGCGATTCAGGAAGACATTGGATAAATTACGGGTTGCATCGGCTTTCTCGGGATAGTCCAAGAAGCCCTCCACATTGGCCAGGTAAGGTGCAGTACCGTCCAGGTAGTTTTCTAAGAGTCTGGATTGCTCCGTATCTTCTTTAATATAAGCTTCGGCCATCTTCATCCAAGCCTCGGCCTTTTCACGGCCCTCATCCTGGAGTTTTCTCGTATAGGCCAAAACCTCGTCACTGACAAAGAAATGCTTATCGGGGTCTAAGCCCAGAGCTTCCTTAGTCTTCTTTACATTCTCTTCACCTAAAGGCGCGCCGTGCGACTTGCTGGTATCGACCAAGGGAGAAGCAAAGCCGATCTTAGTCTTCACTTCGATTAAAGAAGGTTTGTCCGTGACTTTTTTGGCCTTCTCGATAGCCTTGCCGATTTCATCTAAATCGTTGCCGTCTTTGACCAAGTGATAGTCCCAGCCGTAAGCCTCATAACGTTCGCCTACATTTTCTCTCCAAGCCTGGCTGGTCCTGCCGTCGATGGTAATCTCATTGGAATCGTAAAGAACAATCAAATGACCTAAGCCTAAATAGCCGGCCAAAGAAGAAGCCTCGGAGCTAATACCTTCCATGAGGCAGCCGTCTCCGGCGTATACATAAGTATAGTGATTAAAAAGCGGATACTCTTCTGTGTTAAAGAGCGAAGCCAGATGCCTCTCACCTATTGCCATACCGACTGCCGTAGCCAAGCCTTGTCCCAAGGGGCCGGTAGTCATCTCCACACCTCTGGCAGGATCTAAGTCGGGGTGGCCGGGGGTCCTGGAACCTAATTGGCGGAAATGTTCCAGGTCGTCCAGGGTATAATCAAAGCCGAAAAGATACGATAAGGAATAAAGCATGGCCGATGCGTGTCCGGCCGATAAGATGAAACGGTCGCGATTGGGCCACTTGCCCCAATCCGGGCTAAAAGTCATATGCTCGGCCCAAAGTTCGTAAACCATGGGAGTCGCGCCTAGGGGTGCACCCGGATGTCCCGAGTTCGCCTTCTGGACCTGATCAATGGCCAAGCCTCTGGCCTGGTTGACCGCTTGTAAATCCAACTCTCTATTCTTCTTTGCCATATTATTGCCTCCTTGAAAATCTCTTTAAGTTTAGCAAGCTAAGAGTCTGCAAGCAAACCTCTATTTCTTGTATTTTGTCAAAATCTGCTCTATTTTTGCTACCGCATCATCCATCAAAGGATAACCCATACGAACAATATCAGCAGGGGCATCCGCCATCAGAAATTTGTGACCGGCATAGTCCAACATGCCCAGGTCGTTATATTGGTCTCCCAAGGCATAGGTATGGTCAGCCGGCACGCCTATGGTCCGGCCTAATTTGGCCAAAGCATGGCCCTTATCGGACGAGTTAATATCAATCCAGTGAGGACCCGAAACGGTCACGTGAAAATAATCCGGCAGAGCCTTGGCCAAAGCCGGATAGGCCTTGAAGGAACCTTCAGCACAATAAACCGAAACTTTCACAATGTCTTCCTTAATCTCGTCCAAGTCGGAAACAATGCTGACCTTATTGCCCATGCTGCGGACCTCATTATGGAAAATTTCGTTATCGCCCCACAAAACAGAGCCGTTGGACGTCGAGACCATCAGCTCGGATTGTATCTCCTCGGGGATGGCATCTAAGATAATTCGGCAAGTCTCCTTATCGAAATTCGATTCGTAAAGCTTCTCATCCTGATAATAAATTTGGCCGCCGTTGGTGCTGATAAAGTAAACCTCATCTTTCACCGGGCCGAAAAGGCGAAGGAGGCTGGCATAGTCCCTTCCGCTGGCAACGGCAAAAGCCACATCCAAGTCGGAAGCCATACCCACAAGTTCGAATACTAGCTCGGGGATACCGTCCATACCGTACAAAAGTAACGTTCCGTCTACATCGGTTGCAATTAGGGCACGGGGCATAAAAAATCCTCTTTCTTCGGTATTTTTGACGGATTTATAGTAACACAGGAAGCCTAGGTCCCGCCGTTCCGGAGCTTACTTAAGGGTCTTGCTAAGGCGTTCTTTGATCTGGTCCAGGGTCTCGGTAAAATGCCTTGAAGTGGCATGGGGATTTCGTTTAAGAAGTCTGCGGGCTCTTTGCACGGCATTGTCGCTCATCTTGTCATAGGAAAGCTGGAGGTGTTTCACCGTCTCTCTCAGGTCGTCCAAGTTTTCACTGATGTCTTCATTTAAGACCTTTACCCGTTCGGCCAAACTCTCTCGAACCGCTTCCACATCGGCATAGCGCTTGAGAAGGCTCTTCAAGTCCAAAGCATCCTGGACGGATTTGGTCGTATCGATGGCCAAAGCCAGCAAGAGCACTAAGCCCCAAATCCGGTCCCAAGGCTCAACGATATTTGTAATCAGATTCTCAACAGGCGGATTCACCGCATAAACCAGGAACAAAGAAAAGACACCCCAAACCAAACTCACGGAAGGGGCAATATAACCTCGAACATTAAAGCGCAGATGGCTGTAGTCCCAATAACGGACCTTAAACAAGGCCTCCATAAGCAGGCCTGTAATAAGTTCCAAAATACTGGCGCTCACCGCACCCAGGATGAACACCCAATACCAATAATCCCGAACGCCGGAAGTTGATAATAAGATAATGAGGGCACCGAAGCCGTATATAGGAATTATAGGGCCAAAGAGAAAGCCGCGGTTCTGAGCCTTTTGCTCTTTTATCGAAACATAAGAAACTTCCCAAATCCAGCCTATAAAGGCATAAAAGAAAAAAGCCAGTACCCATTGGGTAGGACTGTACTGTATCGGCATAGTTGCTGTGTTCTCCTTGATAATTTGCCACATTATAGCACCGAAAATTTAAAAATTGTTTAGGGCTGATGGGTCCATAGCATTATTTGTGACTTTGGCCTAAAATCATAGCTATTATTGGCAATGTGAGGGAGGCTAGACATGGCAGACAAAAAATCGGAAGAAAGTCCGATGGACAAGTTTCCAAAGAAAAAAGAGGCGAATTTTAAGGTTTCCTATGAACCGGCCAAATTCCACACCGGTCTAGCCTGGCGCTTCTTGCAGGTCTGTATGGGAGCGGGGCTGACGGCTCTTGCCATGAACCTCTTTGTCGAACCGGCCGGACTCTTGCCGGCCGGCTTTATGGGCTTAAGTAAGCTTATCCAGCGTATTGTTTTGGACCAAACGGGCATCCATATCTCCTATGCCCTACTGAATATTTCCTTAAACCTCATTCCCGCCATTTATGCCTTCTTTAATATAGGGCGTAAATTCCTGATGCTGTCGGTTTCCGCCATGGTCCTCTCCAGTATCTTGATTGACCTTTTACCGGTCTTCCCTATTACCCATGACATCTTGCTGGCCACGGTCTTTGCCGGTGTCATCAACGGAATCGGCCTTAGCATCATCTTGAACGCCAATGCCTGTGGCGGCGGTACCGACTTCATCGCCATGTCCGTCTCTAATAAGAAAAACATTACCATCTGGAACGAGGTCATGATTTTCAGTGTTATTATCCTGACCGTATCGGCTATTTATTTTGATGTGGATAAGGCCCTTTATTCTATTATCTTCCAGTTCATTTCCACTCAGATGATTAACTTAGGTCACTTGAGATACCAGAGACGGACTTGTTTTGTTGTCACGCCGGACCCGGAACCTTTGGCCCAGGAGTTGATGAAAATCACCCGCCACGGTATTACCTGCTTCAAAGGCATGGGCGCTTACAGCGGCAACGACCAATACATGCTCTACATGGTGGTCAGCCGGACCGATATCCCCAAAATCAAGCGTTATTTGGCACAAAATGCCCCCCATACCTTCCTAAACGTTACCGATTCGGAACAGCTGGGGGGGAACTTCTTCGTCGAACCTATGGATTAAACTTAGGCTTCGTCACCTGCCACTTGCATGCGGTCAACGAGGACCGATGCCATGACATGGTTGGGCATACAAAAATCGGAGTCGGATCCGACTGCCGTAATATGAGCCAGGAGCTCCAACAAATTACCGGCTACGGTCACTTGGTTGACGGGCCGGTCTTTTTTGCCGTCCTTGATGAGGAAGCCCTGGGCCGGCAAGGAGAAGTCACCGCTCACCTGATTTAAGCCCGAATGAAGGCCTTGGAGCGATGTAATATAAAAGCCTTGGCCCGCTTCACGGAAAAGCTCCTCCTGAGATTTAGTTTCGCCGGTGGTTTCTAATACCAGACAGGTCGCACCGGGACCTTGCGAACCCTTATAGGATCTACGGCAGTTGCCCTTGCGGTTGACACCTTCTTTGGCCGCGGTTTCAATGTCGTAGAAATAGTTCTCTAAAACACCGTCACGGATGAGATAGGTCGGCTCCATGGCCACACCTTCTCCGTCGAAATTCTTATTTCTGGCAGCCTCGGGATGAAGCGGATTGTCCACCAGGCTTAGGACCGAACTTCCGACCTTCTGACCCAGTTTACCGCGTAGAAGGGACATGCCCTTCTGGACCTGGTCGGCCGAGAGCGATGAGGCGAAGGCACTCATGAGGCTGGCCACAACTTTTCGGTCTAAGACCACCTTGTACGTTCCGCTGCTAAGGCTCTTGCCGCCAAAATTCTCTTGAGCCTCGGTAACGGCCTCCCGAGCCATTTCATCTAAGTCTAAATCGGCCGGGTCTTTCATCAAGCGAAGCGAGACACCGTTTTCCATGGCATCGCCTTGAGCCATGACTACATAATTGAAAACCAGGGCATAACTGTAGGAAGCCTCTCGGTCTAAGCCTAAGCTGTTTTTAATGAGCGTCCGGCCCCGCTCGGCGGAAACGCTGGACGATACCACACGGACTTGGTCGGTCAAATCTAAGGTTTTGTCGGCTAAGGTGCGGCAAATATCCAAGAATAACTGAGGATCCATATCCGCTGCTTTTTTATAAGGAAGTTTGGCTAAGGTCTCGCCTTCTTCCGGTTTATGGAGACTCTTATAAGGTTTGGCTTCGCATACGGCCAAATTGTCTTCCAAGAGGTCCAGCATTGGGTCAATCAAATCTTCCGAAATATGCTCCGAATAGGTCTCCGCCCAGAGATCCCCTCTTCGAACAGTGATTGAAAAACCCGCCTCCTCGGACAGCTCGTACTGGTCCAAGTCCTTGTTGTAGTATTCGATACTCAAAGCCTCCGAGGACTCTATAAACACTTCCGCTTCGTCAAATCTGGCTTTGGCCTTCTCTAACGTTAAGTCTGCTATTTTTCGGTAATCCATTTTTCCCTCCCTTAAAGTCGGCTCTAGCGACCGCCCACGGTCAGTTGGCTGATACGCAGAGGCGGCTGGCCTACATTGGCCGGAATCATGCCCGAGCCGGCACCACACATGCCCTGGCCGAGCTTGAGCTCTTGGCCTACCATGTCGATTTTCTGTAAAACTTCCAAACCGGTACCGATTAGGCTGGCGCCCCGAACCGGCTTGGTGATTTTGCCGTCTTCAATGAGATAGCCTTCCATAACGGCAAAGTTGAAAGCTCCGGTCGTAATATCGACCGAGCCGCCGCCCATGGATTTAGCATAAAGGCCATAGGGGGTAGCTTTGATAATCTCTTCTCGGGTCGATGTGCCTGCATCAATAAAGGTATTGTTCATTCTGGAGGTAGGGGCATAACGATAAGACTCTCGCCTGGAAGATCCGGTAGATGCCATACCCATGCGCTTACCGTTAAGGCCGTCCACCAAATAAGACTTCAGGACCCCATTTTCGATAAGGACATTACGCTTAGTGGGCGTCCCTTCATCGTCTACATTTAAAGTCCCCCAGCCGTTGGGGATTGTGCCGTCGTCTATGGCCGTAACCAGGGGTGATGCCACCTGCTCTCCCAACTTATCGGTATAAACGGAAATTTTCTTAGAAACGAAGGATGCTTCCAGGCCGTGACCGCAAGCCTCATGGAAGAGCACCCCGCCGAAACCGTTATCCATAATAACCGGCATAGCTCCGGCCGGCGCATAATCGGCATGGGCCATTGTCTTAGCAATACGGGAAGCTTCGCGGGCAATGGCTTCTACATCGTGCTCTTCGAAGAACTCGAAACCTTGGCCGGCACCCGGTCCGTAGTAACCGGTTTGCATCTCATTATGAACACTGGCTACGGAGCTTACCATGTAACGCGTCCTGGTCCTGGTGTCTTCTGTCCACAAACCTTGGCTGTTGGCAATAAGGACATGCTGGGTATGGTCCAGGTAGTCTACCTTGGCCTGGCTGATAATCGGATCATAGGCCAAAGCCGCCTTATAGCCTCTTTCTAATAGATCCAATTTCTTCTTCAAAGGAACCGAGCCCGGCCTAATCTTAATAGGAAGAAGTTTACCTTCAGGTAAAGCATTAAAGGCCAGGGTCTTTTGGCCGGCCTTACCGTCAAAAGCCTGTGCGGCCCGAGTCGCCAAGTCCAACAAATTCTTCTCGCTTAAATCGGAGCTATAGGCGTAAATGACCTCAAAGCCTCTAATAATACGAAGCCCCAGGCCGTAGACTCTACCCTGATTAATAGAATCTATCTTCTTATCGACATAAGATAAGTTGGTGTTTTCCCGGTCTTCGGCAAAAATCTCGGCAAAATCGGCCCCTGTACTAAGGGCTCGGTCCAAAACACGTCTCACGGTGGCTTGGTCTAGCATGGTGCGCCTCCTTCAATCTGACTCATAAATTTCGTTTTAGTATAGCATAGAATCGGGCCTGTTCCCCTCGGCCTGGGCCTCCAGGAAGCGGAAGGTATCTTCGATACTTTCCTCTAAGGGTCTGGGCCGGTAGCCCAACATTCTCGTAGCTTTGGCATGCGAAAAATTGGCGTTACTTTGCTAAGACCAAGCACCTGATTTCTTCTCCCCGGGCCAAAAGTTGGCGAATCAAGGTGTTACCCAGATGGCCGGTCCCACCCGTTAGCAAAAAGATTCTGCTATGCATAATTGCCTCCTAAAATTCAGGAAACTCTCCGTTCACCAAAACCGGAACGGCGCTTCCGTCCTTCTTGTAGCCGGTTACCTGCAACTTGTCGCTGCCTACCATAAAGTCAATATGAATCATGGACTTATTTGCACCCAGCTCCAGACGTTCAGCCTGACTCATCTCCTCACCGCCTCTGATAGCTTCGGCATAAGAAGAGCCTAGTGCAAAGTGGCAAGAGGCGTTCTCGTCGAAG
>CAYFQG010000005.1:64811-69756 GCA_964345295.1 uncultured Oscillospiraceae bacterium
GAGAGTGGAGCCGAAGACCACATTCATCTTGGAAATAGGAGAACTGTGAGCAACCAAAGCCACTTCTCCTAAACGGTTGGCACCCTCGTCCATTTGCATCTGATTTTCCAATACATCTTGGTTGGTATCGGCCTTGAAGGATACGACCTGACCGTCCTTGAATTCGAATTCCATACCCTCCAGCATCTTGCCGCCGACCGACAAGGGCTTAGTGGCCCGCAAGGTCCCGTCCACCCGATTGCGGTCCGGTGTACCGAAGACTTCTTCGGTGGGAATATTGGCCATATAGGTGATGCCGTCGGGTGTGGTGGAAGAGCCACCGACCCACTTATTCTTCTCGGCCAAATAGACCTTGAGGTCGGTACCGGGGCCCTCGTAATGGAGATATTCAAAGTCTTGCCTATCCATCCAATTTTCCATGGTCTTTAATTTCTTATCGTGGTCTTTCCAGGCTTGAACCGGATCTTCCTGATCAATGCGGCAAGCTTGGAAAATCAGCTGCCAGAGTTTTTCTAAAGCCTCCGCAGGCTCTAAATCCGGGAAAACTTTTTTGGCCCAGGCATCCGATGCCGATGCGGCGACCACCCATTTGATATCGCCCTTATCCATGTAAACACTAAGCGGTTCTAGCTTCTTATTAGCCGCCTGGTTTCTCCGGTGCATGCGTTCCGGGTCCACTTCACTGAAATAATCCAAGCTGGGCGTTGTTAAGGAAATCCTGTGATATTTATTTTTATAGAGTGCTTCGGAATAGTCCACTTCAAAATCCGGGAAATCGTCGAAGACCTCATTTCTTGCCTCTTCATAGTAAGCCAGGCTGATCGCCTTATCCGAAATCCTAGTGATGACATCATGGGCTCCCATGGCCCAGCAGGTTCGGACCACTTCTCTAAGAAGCTCCAGCGATTCGGTATCGGACCTGACAATAACATTATCACCGGGCTGTAAGTTAATCCCGACTTCTACAATCACACGTGCGTATTGTTTTAAGAGTTCTTGATGCATCTTCTATAGCCTCTTTTCTTTTATATATATAACTTATGTTAAGTAGAAATTATAACATCATGTTGCCCTTGACGTAATATGACAAAAATTCCCGTTATTTATAGGTCTTCTCTCTAACAATCCGCACAATTCTTACTGCTGTGACTTGACAGGATTTTACTCATGCCTATAATGGCTGTATTGTTGAATTAAATACATTGTTTATTCTCATTTTATGAATATTCAAGTTTGATTATTCTGAATAAAAAGGAGGCCACATGGTCTACACATTAAGTCATATTTTGAATAAGAGCACTTTCCTTGTTCCCGCCGCAATCAAGGTCGATTTCTCCAGAGTGCTCCCCTGGTGGAAGGTCTTTTTGGAAGGGATGGGCAATACCTTGCTCTTGTCCTTATGCACCGTTGTTTTCGGGCTTCTTTTAGCCCTCTTGTTGGTCCTCATGCGCCGTTCCAAGTTGAAAGTCCTCAGCTTCATCTCCAAGGCTTATGTCCTGGTCGTTCGCGGCACCCCGATTCTGGTCCAGCTGTTCATCTGGATGTACGGCCTTCCCTTAATCGGTATTCGCTTCCCCGATGTCCCCGCCCTGGGGCCCGTATTCGGCAGCCGGGAATTTATCACCGCCTTAGTGGCCTTATCCTTGAACTCCTCCGCTTATGTCGCCGAACTTCTCAGAGGCGGATTGGATGCGGTAAGCCCGGGCCAAAGCGAGGCCGCCCGGTCTCTGGGTCTTAGCCAAAGTCAGACCATGCGCCATATTGTCATCCCCCAGGCTATCCCTATCATCTTACCGGGCTTGGGTAACGAGTTCATTCAAATGATTAAGGAAACCTCCATCGTCTCCACCGTCGGTATCTTTGATCTTATGTACTCACAAAACATTGTCCAGGCGTCCACTTATAGTATATTTGAACCCTTGATAGTCATTTCATTAATCTACCTCTTCTTGACATCCGTCCTGACGCATTTCATGAAGAAATTAGAAAGGAAATTCCATGTCGTTAATAAAGATACAGAACTTGCATAAGAACTTCGGAGACCTGGAGGTCTTAAGAGACATCAATCTGGACGTTAAAACCGGCGAGGTGATTGCCCTCATCGGGCCTTCAGGTTCCGGTAAGTCCACCCTACTGCGCTGCATCAATCTTCTGGAGATTCCCACTTCCGGCCATATTTACTACCGTGACAAGGAAATCACCCACCCTAAATATAAGGAAGAGGACCTCAACCTCTACCGGCAGAAGATCGGCATGGTTTTCCAGCAGTTTAACCTCTTCCCCCACCTGTCCGTAACCGAGAATATCACCCTATCGCCTATGTTGACCTTGGGCCTTAGCAAGGAAGAAGCGACCGAAAGGGCCCATGCGCTCTTGGATCGTGTAGGCCTAATCGATAAGAAGGATTCCTATCCGGCCAAATTATCCGGCGGCCAAAGCCAGCGTGTGGCCATAGCCCGAGCTCTGGCTATGCAGCCCGAAGTGATGCTCTTCGACGAGCCCACGTCCGCTCTGGACCCCGAGATGGTTAAGGAAGTTTTGGAAGTTATCCGCGAACTGGCCGAATCCGGTATGACCTGCCTCATTGTTACCCACGAGTTGGCCTTTGCCAAAGAGATTTCTTCCAGAATCTTATTCCTGGACGACGGTGACATTTTGGCCGACCAGCCGCCTCAAGACTTCTTCACTAATCCCGCCAGCCCCCGGGCTAAAGAATTTTTATCCCTGGTCTTCTAGTTCTTAATTAGCCATAAAACAAAAGAAAGTGAGAAAAGTTATGAAAAAAGGTTCTATGTTTAACGCACTAAAGAAAGTATCCGCCCTGGCCTTAGCCGCCGTCCTTACTCTGGGGACCGGACTTTTGGCCGGTTGTAATCAGCAAAAAGACGTCTTGGAAGAGATTAAGAAAAAGGGTTCGCTTACCATGGCCACCTCTCCGGACTTCCCGCCTTTTGAGTTTTATGTCTTAGATAAGGACGGCAAGAAGCAGATTGTAGGATCCGATATCGCCTTAGGACAGGCCATTGCCGATAAGATCGGTGTCGAACTGGATATCAAAGTCTCGGACTTCAAAGGTGTTTTAGCCAATGTCCAAGGCGGCCAGGTCGACATGGCCATTTCCGGTTTTGCCAAAACCGAAGAAAGAATGCAAGCCATGCAGTTTTCCGAAGGCTATCAAAGGTCTTCCAGCAACGGCTTCCAAGGCCTTCTGACAACCAAAGAAAAGGCTGCAACAGACGCTTTTAAAGATCTGAATTCCATCAAAGAAGCCAAGCTCAACATCGGCGCCCAAGCCGCTTCTATTCAGTATGAAATGGCCGGAAAACTGACCGACCAGGCCAAGATCAAGCAATTAGGTACCATGGAAGCTCTGGCCCTGGCACTTAACGCCGGCGACCTGGATGCGGTAGTTGTTTCGACCGACTCGGCCGAACCCATGTTAGAGACCTTCCCCGATTTTGTCATCTTACCCCAAGACGGTTTCGACATGGATCCGGAAAACATGTACTCGACCAACGTCATCGGTTTCCCCTTAGGTGAGGAATACCAATCCCTCATCGACCTGGCAAACGAAGTCATCAAAGAAGCCAGGAAAAGCGGTGATTTGGAAAAATGGAATAACGAGGCCAAAGCTCTAATCGGCCAGGCTGTGGAGTAAAGTATGAAAAATTTAGACCAAGCTCATAACTATATTAATGATGTCACCGAAAAGAATTTAGACCGGGTCTTCTCTCTGGTCCAAGACCTCTACGACCACCCCGAAGTGGGCGGTCAAGAGGTCCATGCCCACCAAGTCTTAACCGACTACTTAGAGAATTTAGGATTCAGCATTGAACGCAACCTGGTCATGGATACGGCTTTTCGGGCAAGCTATCAGGGACAAACACCCAAATCTGGGCCTACCATAGCCCTCATGGCCGAATACGATGCCCTGCCCGGCATAGGCCACGGTTGCGGCCACAACCTTATCCAGGGTTTTAGCCTTTTGGCCGCCACGGCTCTTAAAGATTTGATAGATGAAACCGGAGGTATTTTGCAGGTTCTGGGCACTCCGGCCGAAGAGAACTTCGGCGGCAAGGTCCACATGGCCGAAGCCGGTCTCTTTGATACAGTCGACGCCGCCCTCATGATTCATCCGTCAACCAAGAACGGTCTGGGTGCTCTAAGTTCCGCTCTGTATCCTCTGAAGTTTGAGTTTTTCGGTAAGACAGCCCATGGTTGCAAACCGCAAGAAGGAGCTTCGGCCCTGGACGCAGCCGTCATGACCTACACGGCCATCCAGTTTCAGCGCCAATTCATGGGCAAAGATTGCTTCATCCACGGCATCATCAAGAACGGCGGTGAAGCGGCCAATGTTATCCCGGGCTATGCTTCTCTGGAATATTATTTCCGAGCACCGACCATGAAAGAAGCCCAAGCTATGGCCGAAGACGCTACGAAGAGGGCCCAAGCCATGGCCGATGCCACAGGTACGACGATGAAAACTTCTGTCTACGAATGTCCTTACGGCGATACGCTTCCCAGTATTAGCTTAGCCGAATATATGCGCGAAGCCATGACCGCTGAGGGCATCGAAGATATAGAAGATTTCGACTGGACCATAGGAGGGTCTACCGACGTCGGGGCTGTCTCTTATAAGTGCCCGACTCTCCAGGCCAATCTTAAGATTGCCGAATCGGACGTCTTAGGCCACAGCGTCGAGATGGCTCAGGCGACCGTCTCGGATGTTGGAAAGAAAGCACTCTTAGACGGAGCCAGGACTTTGGCCAAAGTCAGCTACAAACTCTTAACCGATCCGGAGGCCTTGGAAGCTTGTCGGTCGGAACAAAAAGAACGACTAGAAAAAGTGAATAATTAAGCTAAAAAAGGGGCCAAATGAAGCGTTCACTAAGGGATTGAAGAAAAACTTAAATGAACAGCTTCAAGCGGGGCAAAAAAGACCAGT
>CAYFQG010000006.1:0-63686 GCA_964345295.1 uncultured Oscillospiraceae bacterium
GTCAAATAAAATTATAAGAAATCTAGTAGACCTGGTCTGTTAGATTTCTTTTATAGGTTAATTGACATCGTAAATCCGCATTTGTCAAAGTAAAACCGCCAAAATAGATGCAGGAAGCGTATTTTTACACGTCTTGTGTCTATTTTTATGCCTAAAGCTATGGAATCGTGGTAATCTATGCCCAGGAAAGCTAAAAAACGGCATAGGAAAATAAAGGGCCCTATCAAGTGGCAATTTTTGCCATTGGAAAACCGCAAGAGTTTTTGCCATTCGACTTCCACATGCCTTTGCGGATTTACGATGTCAATTAACTATTTTTATTTTGCGGTTGCCCCGCCGGGACATCTATGCTAAAATCCTCTTCATGCTTGTGAAGTCGACACGGAGAGTTGGCTGAGCTGGTTGAAGGCGCACGACTGGAAATCGTGTAAACGTGATGAGCGTTTCGAGGGTTCGAATCCCTTGCTCTCCGCCAAGTAGAACAGCAGATATTTAAACAATATCTGCTGTTTTTTTATTTACTAAGCTTACAAAGATTTGTATTTACGAATAATTTTTTTTAAGGCTCTTAATTTTTTATAATTTAACGCTTCACATCGTATTTCATGTCCATTAAGTCATGGATAGATGCCAAGTCATCCGTAATGTTGCCGTCTCCGTGTAGGGTGTGTTTAATGGCGCTGATGGCCACGCCGAAATTCAACGTATCCAGAGGAGAATAGTTTTTCATCAGTCCATACAAAATACCTGAAGCAAAAGCATCACCACCTCCGATTCGATCTAAGATATTAAAGCGAAGAAGCTTCGACTCATACGTTTGTCCCTGATACCACATATAAGCCATAAGGGAGTTTTCACTGCCGCTGTGGGTATAGCGTACATGACGGGCAATGACTTGGATATTGGGATAGGCTTCAACAAACTTCTTAAAAACGAATTCTTGTTCCTCCCGGCTGGGCTGGCGGGGAATAGCATCTTTCCAATCACCCTTTGAAGGATCCTCCGGGTCTTTAAATAAATGATAAGGTTCGATACCGAACAGAACGTCTACATAAGGTAAAAGCTTAGTGCAATAGTTTCTGGCTTCTTCCCAAGACCATAAGGCTTCACGGTAATTGCCGTCAAAGCTCACGACCATGCCTAATTCTTTGGCAGTCTTAATGGCTTCCAAAACCAAATCACCGCATGAAGCTGACAGGGGAGGGGTGATGCCCGAAAGGTGCAGCCAATTATACTGACTTAGTAAGGCCTTCAAATCGTAGTCCGAGAAATCGTATTCGGTTATGGCACTATGTTTGCGATCGTAAATGACCTTGCCTGCCCGAATACCGAAGCCTGCTTCGTAGTAGTAAACACCCAAGCGCTCACTGGGGGTTTCTTGCTCCGAACTTAAAATGACTGGACTACAATGGACATCATTACTGCGCAGCCAGCGTACGGCACTTTTGCCCAAACTGTTATCCGGAACAACGCTAAAGAAAGTAGAATCAATTCCTAAGTTGGCCAAAGATAGGGCAATGTTAGCTTCCGAACCTCCGTAGCTCACTTCAAAGGTATTGGCCATGCGTATTTTACGAAAATCCGGCGGCGTCAAGCGCAGCATAATCTCACCAATGGTGATAAAACGGGGCATAGAATGCTTGCTATTAAATATGGGACTCAAACTTTCCATAGGGGCCTCCTCAAGAGCTTTGTTCTTGGTCATAATATAATTTGCCGGTGCTCTAAGTCAAACAAGAGTGTTTAAGAGAAAGTCATATTTATGTAACAATTGCACATAGGAATGTCTCAATAAATCTCAATTTATTGTTATAATGCAAATAGAAGAAAGAACCCCACACGGGGAAGGAGGACATAAATGATTCCACAGAGGATTGAAGCCATGTTTTTTGAGAACAAGGAAGACCTCATAATCCCGGCGCAAGACGTTGCCGTCTTGCGCGTTGAACACCAAGTTCAACATGCCATGTTAATACTTAGTACCAGTTTTACCAAGCTTCCCGTCTTGGATGATGAAGACCATGTAAGGGGAGCTTTAACTATGCGGACCATTATAAAGCATGCCATGACCAATACCGGCTATAATCTCGATGCCATTGCCGATATGAAGGTGGGCGATATTTTAGAAGAAGACGTCGGTATTGTACCTGATGATGTCGATATGGAAGTCTTACTGCGGAAACTGCAAGACTCCAACTTTGTCTGTGTTGTAGACAGTGACGCCAAGTTTGTCGGTATTATTACACGTAAGGAAGTCATGGCCAGAATCAACCGCATCTTCCACACCATGGACGTGCGCTTTGAGCTAAAGGATAGAGACAAGCAAAGCTTCGTTGAAGGCTACGGAAATTTTTTTGAGAAGAACCGAGCCTTACGTTCGGCCGGGGTCTAAGATTTATTTGAAAAAATGGCCCTTTCGATAATCGAAAGGGCCTCTTCATGTTTAACGATTTGAACTTTTATTCCACTTACAGATTAAAGTGATACTAAGACATTTACCGGATAATCACCCAGCTTATCTCGGCCGTTGAGGTCTTTTAATTCAACGAAGAAGGACAGACCGACCACTTGACCGCCTAACTTCTCAACCAGCTTACACGAAGCCTGTGCGGTCCCGCCTGTGGCCAGAAGATCATCAACGATGAGAACTCTTTGGCCCTTCTTAATGGAGTCGGTATGAATCTCCAGGGAGTTGGTCCCGTACTCTAAGGCATAGTCCTCGGAAATGGTATCGTGGGGCAAGCGCCCGGGCTTACGCACCGGCACGAAACCTACACCCAAGGCATAGGCCAAAGGTGCTCCCAAGATAAAGCCTCTGGATTCGGCTCCTACGACAAGCTCGGGTTTTAGTTCTTCTACCTGGTCCTTCATAGCATTAATGAGGGCGGTAAAAGCTTCCGGATCTTGTAAGACGGTCGTAATGTCAATGAAATCAATCCCTTCTTCGGGGAAATCCGGGATATGTCTTAAAATTTCTGCAAAATTCATATTTACTCCTTATTGCCATAGCTTTGAGCCAAGTCCCACAAAGCTTCTTTATAAATAGCTTTGGCCTGACACAGGGTTTCCATTGTAATATATTCACCCTTTTGATGACAGAGATTCTCATCTTCCGGGAAGCAAGGACCAAAGGCCAAAGTATTGGGGATAGACCTGGCATAGGTGCCACCGCCGATTACAAGAGGCTTCTCGTTTCGGCCGGTCACTCTCTTGTATGCATCCATCAAAATACTGACCAAAGGATCTTCCTCAGGCACAAAGAGCGGCTCCGTGTAGTGGATGCTTTCGAGGCTGAAATGACTGCCTTTTAATTTTTCTTCTAATTTTTCTTTAATAGAATCAAAGGCCCAAGTGACCGGATAACGCACATTAATGACAAACTCGCCTTTGCCTTGGCCGTTTTGAGCCTCATAGTGCACGATGCCCAAGTTTGAGGTTAGAGGACCGGATAAGTCATCCGAACCGGCAATACCGAGTTTCTCACCCCAATAATCCGCACCGATAATATCCATAAACTCCGCTAAGAAAGGGTCATCCGGATTCTTTTCAAAGCACCGGACCAAACCTTTTTGTATAGCGTTTTCAGCGAATTGAGGCATTGAGGCATGGCCCATTTTGCCGATGACTTCTTTTTCTTCTAAGTCTAATTGTTCGTTGTAAATAGAGAAGTAGGCTTCGCCCGGAATAACATTGGACCTGGTTCCGGCTTCAACTTTGGCCAAAGCTCCGGTTTTAGCTTCCATAGCGGGACCGTCATAATGTAGCGTAAAGGTCAAAAGTCCTTTTTCTCCGTGAATAACAGGGAAATCGGCATCGGCAGTGAAGGCTGCAAGAGGAATTTCTTCATGCTTGACATAGTGAGCCATACACTGAGAACCGGATTCTTCATCGGCACCTAAGATGAGGCGGATACGTGAGGCAGGTTTAGGTCTTTGGCTCGACTCGACTTCATCCATCAATTCTTTCATGGCATAGAGAACAGCTACGGCAGGGCCCTTATCATCCATGCTTCCGCGACCGATTAGTCGGTTGTCTTGAACTTTAAATTGATAGGCGTCCTCCCAACCCTGGGCAGGCACCACGTCTAAGTGGCAAACCGCTCCGACCATGTCTTTATCCTCCGGCCCGAACTCAAGCCAAGCAGCGTAGCCGTCCGAGCGTCCGGTCCTAAAGCCCAGTCGGTCCGCTTCTTCGATAAAAGCTTCCAGCGCCTCATAAGGGCCGGGGCCGAAAGGTTTTCCGGGCTCGGGATCTGCTTTTTCACTTCGTATTTCGACTAATTTGGCCAGAGTTTTAATCATCTCATCGGTCTTGTCTTGCAGGATTTTTTCTTGCATGTTTTAGCTCCATTTCATTTTAGTTCTGTGGATAATTATACGTCTCTTGGCTATAATAAACAGGCGCAAAACAAAATCTTAGCTTGAATTAAACATGAGGATAATATGTTGCTATATAAAACCATTAATCGAGTAAATCCTATGGAGACCGCTTCTGATACGGTAGATGTTTTCCGTGCTATAGACTGGTCTTTAGCCGACATGGGGAAGATGCATGTAGAGAACTGGGGACCCTATGCCTATAAGCCCGAATCACGTTTCTATCTTTTATATGATGATGAGCATTTTTACTTATTACTTTTAACGAGTGGGGAATACGAAAAATCACCCCGGAAGGAAGTTGCCGATTTTCAGGGTTCGGTCTGTCAGGATTCTTGCTTAGAATGTTTTCTATCTTTTAATCCCGATAGCCCGCTTTATTTGAATATCGAATCCAATCCCCTGGGCACGCCTCATGTAGGTTTAGGAGAGCAGAGGAAAGGGCGTAAGCATCTTACGGCTGAAGAAGTTTCTGATCTCAAAATTCTCCCAATTAAGGCAGGCGAATGTTCTTTGAATAATCTCGATTTCTCTTACGATTGGGGCTTATTTATGAAAATACCGCTTAGCTTTTTGGCTCAATTTTGGCCGGAAATAAAAGAAACGGACAAAGGTTTTAAGCCTCTTCGTCCGGGGCAACGTATAAGAGCCAATTTTTATAAATGCGGGGATCTTACACCGGTGCCCCATTTCTATACCTGGGCACCTATTGAAACGGCTCAGCCGGACTTTCACCAGCCTGCTTTTTTCGGACATTTTGTTTTAGGGTAAAGTGTCATGGAATTATTTGATGCTTTAAGAAAGCGCCGATCGGTGCGGTCCTACACTATGCAAGTTCCGGGAAACAGAATTCAGGTAGACCTTTTAAACTATCTAAACAATGTACCGGTCTTGTTGCCGGAAGCTGACATTGCCATTGAGTTGTTGTCGTTTGAAGACCTGCTGGATTATTTTCCTAACCAGGGGCCGCAGATGATACACGCTCCGCTTTATCTGGTTTTTAAAGGCAACTTGGCTTTGTATCAATTAATGAATGTAGGCTATTACGGCCAACATGCTTCCATTTGGCTCACATCTAAGGGGTTGGGATCGGTTTGGCAGTCCGGATTCGTCTTGGAAACCTTACAGGAAGATGAGTTTGTTTTCGAAGAGGACCCTCTTAGGTCCGAGGAATTAACCGGTGAGGAGTCACTCTTACCTATCGTTTTGGCCTTGGGTTATCCCGGCAAGGGTAAGCAGGCTACAGGTAAGCCTAAGTCCAAAGCCAAGCTTCAACATCTGACTCTTACACCGGGCGGTAAGTTGCCGCAAAATGATCTCTTATCCTTGATGGATGCGGGCCGCTTGGCGCCTTCCGAGTACAATGCCCAGCCCTGGCGCTTTGCTCCGGTAGGCAATGATATGATTCACCTCTTCATGAAGCCGTCGAGGCTTTTTCGTTCTCCGCAGCGTTCTTACATGCAAGAGGCCGCTATCGGTTGTGCTATAGGTAATATGGAAATTATGGCTGCCCTGAAGGGCATGGAGATGGAATACGGTTTTATGCCCCAGGTACCGTCCTATGGCAAACGTAGCGAAAAAATGCATTATATGGGAACCATCAGGACGCAGAAAGTCTACAAGCAGATGATGTTCGGTTTTAATCCCGGAAACGCAAATCAAGACCGGCCGGAATACCAGTTTTATTAATTGCCTGTAACGGCTTATCGATTCAGTTGCTCTCTAAGATTTAATAAACCGCCGTTCATCATCTTAGAGCAGGATTCAAAAATCTGAGCATAGAGATTATCCGCACCTTGGCTTTGAATCCAAAAATCCAGGACTTGATAAAAACCGCCCAGGAAGAAATAGACCATAAATTCCAAGTTTTCCACCGGACCTATAGCTTCTCTTATTTGTTCAATGATAAGAGGAGCTATTTTCTTATGGACAGTTGTAATGACATTGACCCGAAGTTCAATCGATTCGGTCAATAAAACTTTCTTAAAGAAGTCGGCATTGGACTTCCAGAAATTCACATAGAGCTCACAAAACTGCGGTGTCAATAATGTTTTGGCCAAATCTACATGACTGTAATAGTCTTGAACCAAAATGGCAATGTAAAGGGCAACTAAATCATCTTTATTTTTAAAATAGCGATAAAAGGTACGTCTAGAATAAGCGGACGCATCACAAATTTGGATGACACTGATATCTTTATAGGCTTTGTCTTCCAACAAAGCTAAAAAGGCACGAATCAAATCGTGCTCAATGGAACCGGGATTCAACGTATCGGCTGGACGAGTCATAGTTTGATCCCCCTCTCTTTTGCTTCATTTTACATATAGCAGCTAAAAAAATGCAAGTTATCTAAATGTGTTACCCAGGTTACGATGCCTATACCCCGTGGGGGTATTATATAGACAAAAGTTAATGAACGAGGTTTGGAAATGATTAAACAACGTTTTAAAGTAGATGGTATGAGTTGTGCGGCATGCCAAAATGCCGTAGAGAAGACAGTCGCTAAGTTAGACGGCGTGGATGAGGTTAGTGTAAATCTCATGACCGGCTTAATGGACGTGACCTATGACGAAGCTAAATTGGATTCGGCGACGATTAGTCAAGAAGTCACCGATGGCGGTTATAGCGCTTCGCTTATAGAAGACGAGTCAAAAAAAAACTAGATTCGCAAGCTGAAGACATAGATCCTTTCGTCCGTGAGGCTGAGGATTTAAAGAGAAGACTTTTTATTTCTGTCCCCCTGCTTCTCTTATTGATGTATGTCGCTATGTTTTCCATGTGGGGGGCACCCTTACCCTTCTTTATGGAAGGCAGAGAAGGAGCCGGGGCTTTTGCATTGACCCAGCTCCTTTTAACTGTGCCCATCATTTGGGCCAACCGGTCTTATTTTACACGGGGGTTTGGCTCGCTATTTAAGGGCCATCCCAACATGGATTCACTCATTGCTGTGGGTGCGGGTGCATCTTTGGCCTACGGTATTTTTGCTCTTTACCAGATTATTTACGGTTTGGGTTTTGCTTTACCGCAACGTGTCGACTTATACCGACACGATCTCTATTTTGAATCAGCGGCCATGATTTTGACCTTGATTACGATCGGCAAGTACATGGAGAGCCGGTCCAAATCCAAGACAACCGATTCACTTAAAAAATTACTTAGCCTAAGGCCCCCTCAAGCCAGGGTCGTGCGTGATGATAAGGAGTTCTGGCTGCCTTTAGAGGAAGTAAGGGTTGGCGATAAAATCCGTATTAAACCCGGTGAAATTATCCCGGTAGACGGCAAGATCTTAGAAGGAGAGACCTCTATCGATCAGGCCTCCATTACAGGTGAGTCCATCCCCGTGGCCAAAGCCCCCGGAGACCGAGTTATCTCTTCAACATTGAATCAAACCGGTACAATCTTATTTGAGGCAAGCCAGGTAGGCGAAGATACCACCATTTCTCAGATTATTGCTTTGGTAGAAGATGCCAATGTCAGTAAGGCCCCTATCCAGCGTTTGGCCGATAAGATTGCGGGGGTATTTGTTCCGGTGGTTATCGCTATCGCCTTAGTTGTCTTTGCCATTTGGTTTATCAGCGGAGTCGGTTTTGAGTTTTCTTTGAGACTGGCCATTACGGTCCTAGTTATTTCTTGCCCCTGTGCCTTGGGCCTGGCCACACCGGTAGCTATTATGGTCGGTTCCGGTAAGGGCGCTGAAAACGGCATCTTATTTAAAAATGCCGAAGCTCTGGAAGTCCTTCATGAAGTAGATACCCTGGTTTTAGATAAGACGGGAACCATCACAGAAGGAAAGCCTGTAGTGACCGATATTATTCCTTTAGGAGACCATGACCCTGAAGAGCTCCTTAGCCTGGCAGCCAGTTTGGAGCAACACTCTGAGCAGCCTTTGGCCTTTGCCATTTTAGAAAAGGCCAAAGAAGACGGAACGGCTCTTCAAACAATCGAAGACTTCAAGTCTCATCCGGGTAAGGGTGTATCGGCCCTATTGGATGCTAAAACCATTTTGGGCGGAAACAGCAAGCTTATGACGGCCTTTGGTATTGATATTACCGATCAGAAAGAGGCCATTCATCGACTGGCCGATGCCGGCAAAACCCCTATGTATTTTGCTTATGACGGCCGATTAATAGGCCTTATCGCAGCCAGAGACGAACCCAAGAAAACCAGTGCAAAAGCGATCGAAGCCTTACATAAAGCCGGCTTAGACATCATGATGTTAACCGGTGATAATGAGAATACGGCAAGAGCTATGGCCGACGAACTGAATCTGGACCATTACCGGGCCGATGTTTTGCCTCAGGACAAGCATAAAGTAATAGAAGACCTACAAGCTCAGGGTAAAAAAGTGGCCATGGTAGGCGATGGTGTGAACGATGCGCCTGCTTTAAAAAGGGCCGATATCGGCATTGCTTTAGGTGCCGGTACAGACATTGCCATGGATTCGGCCGACCTGGTCCTTATAAAATCAGACCTGATGGATGTCTATAAGGCCTTCCGTCTGTCGCAGAGAACGGTAAGAATTATTAAAGAGAACCTCTTCTGGGCCTTTATCTACAACATTCTTTTAATCCCTGTTGCGGGCGGCATCCTGTATCCAATTTGGAACATCAGCTTAAACCCCATGCTGGCCGCTTTGGCTATGAGTATCAGCTCGACCTTGGTCGTTCTGAATGCTCTGAGACTTAGGAATTTTGGTAAGAAGGAGATTCAGTAAAATGCAGGCAGATCGGGCTAAAACCATCCGGAAAATGAATATAATTAAGGGCCAAATAGAAGGAATTATCCGCATGATGGAAGAGGACCGCTATTGTATGGATATCTCCAACCAGCTCCTGGCAGTGACACAAGCGCTAAAAGGAGTTAACGGAGATGTCCTTAGTGCCCACCTCCATTCCTGTGTTATGGACAGCTTGGGCAAACAAGATCCGGACGACATGGAAGAGAAAATGGAAGAAATGACCAAGGTCATCCAGAAGCTTTTAAGGTAAAATATGCGCCATGTTTATGAAATATATCTCTTATCTAAAAAAAGCTTCTCTTAGCCTGGTCTTAATCGGGGCCATCTTGTTGACCTCGTGCCAAACGGCTTCTAAACCGAAGAAGCAAAACTATTCGGCCCAGTTTTTCACCTATTTTGATACCGTAAGCGAAATCAAGGTTTACGGTATGGAGTTGGATAGCTTCAATGAAGTGAAGAAATTAATTGAAGAAGATCTAAAGACCTATCATGAGCTCTACGATATCTATCACACTTACGAGGGCATGGTGAATATCTATGACCTAAACAGCAAAGCAGGACAAGGCCCGCAAAAAGTGGATGAAAAAATTATAGACATGCTGACTTTCTCTAAACAAGTTTACGAGCTTAGTCAGGGTAAGGTCAACATTGCCATGGGCTCTGTCCTGAAGATTTGGCACGACCATAGGGAAGAGGCCAAAGAAAATCCGGACAAGGCCCGCTTGCCCAATTTGGATGCATTAAAAGAGGCTAACCGACACACGGACATAAAAAATCTCCTTATCGATAAGGAGAATAAAACCGTAGATCTTACAGATCCCGCCATGCGCCTGGATGTTGGCGCTATTGCCAAGGGTTATGCCACGGAGAGGATTGCCCGGAAATTAGAAGATCTGGGCTATAGCGGAATATTACTTAATATCGGTGGCAATATCCGAACCGTGGGTTATAAAAACGGTGAAGAGGGACTGTGGACGATTGGTATTGATAACCCCGTAGAAGAAACCGGAAAAAGCGGGGCTTATACAGACCGTGTAAGAGTAGGACCGGGAGCCGTCGTAACGTCCGGCCTTTATCAACGTTATTTTATCTATGAAGGGAAGAAGTACCACCACATAATTGATCCGGACAGTTTGTTTCCGGAATATCGCTATCTGATGGTCAGTATAGTATGCCCCTCCTCAGCCCTAGCGGACGGCCTTTCTACGGCACTGTTCAACATGGACTTAGAAGAGGGGCAAAAGCTTATTGATTCAATAGAAGATACTGAAGCCTTGTGGCTAAAGATGGATGGCTCTATAGTAAAGAGTAAAGGCTTCGAGGCTCTGGAGCCCTAATAAGAGTCATCCTAGAACTTCCGTCTCTAATCTTAAGACCAGAGCTTTTCGGGATATTCGCCTCGGTCAACCATATCTTGGATAGCCTGAACAACTTCAGCCTTGTCTTCGTGGTAGGTAATTCCGTACCATTTGGAATCGGATTTTAAGACGTCTACCACAGCCTTATTATCAGCCAAGAGAGCCTTAACCAGGTCAGGTAAGAGGTATTCACCCTTGAGCGGGTCTTCCTTCGCGGTCTGATCTAAGAAAGCGGGGAAGTTTTTAGCTAAAACATCCAAGAACTCAACAGGGAAGCCCCAGAGATTCATGGAGACAATATCATCATCATTTAAAGGCTCATAGGTCTCACCCTTATCCAAGGTAAAGTAGATGCCGTCTTCCAAAATCTCAATCTGTTTTCTCTCATCAACGTTGATCAATTCGGATTTGTCATTTACCTGGCAAATACCTCTGGAAACATAACCGTTCTCGGAAACAGTGTTCTTCAGAAGATAACCTACCATGGCCATGTGGAGAAGTTCTTTCTGATCGTGTTCCGTGCTTAAGAAATCGTAGATGGTCTTAAAAGCATCTCTGCCGTAGAAATCATCGGCATTAATAACGGCAAAGGGTGCATCAATAACATCGGCGGCACAAAGGATTGCATGAGAGGTTCCCCAGGGCTTCTCACGGCCTTCGGGAATAGAGTAGCCTTCGGGCAACTTGTCTAATTCCTGATAGGCGTAACGTACGTCCATATGGCGGCCAACACGGTCACCTACTTCTTTTTTGAACTGCTCAGCGATTGCATCCTTAATAACAAAAACAACTGTTTCAAAACCGGCTCTCTTGGCATCGAAAACAGAGTAGTCCAAAATCACTTCGCCCGAAGGGCCGATCGGATCAATCTGCTTTAAACCGCCGTAACGACTTCCCATACCTGCAGCCATAATTACTAAAATTGGTTTTTTCATTTTTTGCCTCCGTGGTAGAATATATTCGTTATGACTTTAGCACAAATTAAAAGGCTTAGAAAGGGATTTTAACCTTGGAAAAATGGATTGAGAGTAGGATAGGGAAGGAAGTTAAAGATTTCCTTTTTTTGTTGTTCGGCTGCCTTATCGCCGGGATTGCCATTAATGTTCTTTACATACCGTCAGGCTTCAGTATGGGAGGCATTTCAGGTTTAGCCCAATCTTTTTATCTGATGATAGGTGAAAACTCCATCATTAGTCTAGGTATGATGTCCATGCTGCTGAATGTACCTATCTTACTGATGGGCTGGAAGGTTTTCGGCTTCAAGATGGTCTACCGATCTATAATCGGCACCGTCGTATTCTCTTTCATGATTGACTTTACAGCCTGGTTTACCCGTGATTGGTTTCAGGCCATCATCGGACCTTTGAACATCGGAGGCCACACCGATCGCCTGGTTTTGGCCTTGTTCGGCGGTGTCTTGTTCGGACTGGGTTTAGGTGTGATTTTCTTCGGCCATTACACAACCGGAGGGACAGACATATTGGCATTTGTGGCCAAGAAATCCTTTCCCCATCTTAGTATCGGTACCTTTATTTTTGTACTGGATATGATTGTTATTGCTATCTACGTCACCACACTAAGTGTGCTAAAGGGTCAGCCGGATATCGTATCAGCGCTTTATTCTCTGGTGGCTCTATATATGGGAGCCAAGCTTACCGACCAAGTTCTTTTAGGTAATAAGGCGTCCGCCCAGGCCTGCTACATCATATCGGACCATGCGGAAGTAATAGCCAAGAGTATCCTCGAGACCATGAATCGCGGCGTAACGGGACTGAAGGGCCAAGGCAAATACACAGGTTCTTATAAGGAAGTCCTTTTCATCGTCGTCTCGGCCAAAGAAATTCCCGATCTAAAACGTCTGGTGCACGATGCCGACCCCAGCGCCTTTATGATTGTTTCGGATGTAAGAGAAGTTGCCGGAGAGGGCTTTGTAACAGACGAGATTTTTTAGCCCTCGTAAAGACCTACGGTAGACTCAACGTCTTCCACGTATAAGATGCCGTTACCGGATTGGTCCAATTTAATCTTATCGTTAATAGATTTAATGACCGGTTCCAAATATTGATTGGGTGTCAGGATTATAACCAACTCTTTTTCCGGGACAATTTCAAAGCCGAAAAGTTTAGCATGCTCTTCGGTCGCCGATCCGTGTCCGTGTAAAATGGTTCCGCCCCTGGCGCCGCCTTGTCTGGCTGCTTCGATAACTTCATCTGCCAAGCCCAAATCCACAATGACACTAATTTTCTTATACATATTGCCCTCCTCACGGCATAACTCTAAACAAATATCTTGAAGTTCTTGGGCATCGAAAGCTTCTATAGGTGTGATGCCGAATAACAGTGGTTTCAAATAGGCGATTCCCTGACCGGGATTTCCCAAATGCAAGCGTTCTTTCAGAACATCCAACATGGCGTCGGCCTTGTCTTCCGGCAGAGCAAAATGGTACTGAAGTTTGCCTTGGTTTCTGACACCCAAGTGCTTGAGCCAGGAACCCTTGACTGTCCCTTTGGCCCGTAATGCCATGGAAATCGGAACCGCATATTCTTCCATAATATCTTCAACCTGCTTGCGCTTGGTATCATTAACAATAAGGTGTAATAACTTATAGGGCCTCAGAGGCTTTTTCTCTGTCATGATTAGGACTCCTTTTGTTTTCCTTTTTCTAAATGCTTAGTTCGCTGCTTATAAATAATACCCAGTAGTTGCAAAGATAAAATAGGCACGGCCGCTACTATAGCAATCATACCGAAACCGTCAACTACGACATCGGCTCCGGGAACTGCGCGCGATAAACCTTGTACGAAGGCCAAAGCAAAGGTCGCGGTCATCGGTCCCGAAGCGACACCGCCTGCATCGAAGGCAATGCCAACAAATAACTCGGGAACCATAAAGGATGCTATTACAGAAATACCGAAGCCGGGCAATAGATACATCCAAAGCTGAATGCCCGGTACCAGAATTCTTAGAATGGACAAGAATATGGCCAGGCCGACCGCAACAGATAGGAAGGCCAAAACCAAGGGACGTCGGACATAACCACCTGTCACGTCTTCCACCTGATGGGTTAATACGTAGACAGCCGGTTCTGCTAAAACCGTAACCAGGCCCAAAATGAAACCAACTAAGAGAGCGGGGACTTTAGAATCCAGGTTGCCCATACCGACACCTAAATAAGAACCGACATCCATAAAGCCGCCGTATACACCTAAAAAGAAGATACTAAGACCGATATAGGTAAAAAACATACCTCTGAAAATACTGATAAACTCCGATTTTCTCCTGGGTTTATCTACAAAGTAGAAAATCAGATAAGCAATCAGAATGGGTCCCAGAGACATTAATGACTCCCACAAGATCTGAGGAATAAGATGGAGATAATGTTTAACAATACCGTCATCAGAAACTGCTTCCACAGGTAACTCGCCGCCCAATTTATCAACGCCCATAATAAGTCCGGTCAACAGCACACCGATAATAGCGCCCGTAGAAGCAATTCCGACCAAACCGAAAGCGTCTACTTCAGACTTATCCGAACGTTTCTTCATAGCCGCTACACCACCGGACAAAGCCAATAAGAAGGGAACGGTGATGGCTCCGGTTGTTGACCCCGAGGCATCGAAGGCTATGGCTAAGAACTCTGGTGAAGACAACAAGGATAGTATGGCAATAATCCCATAAGCCAATAAGAAGACATATTGGAGCGGAATCGAATAACCGATACGGATTTGGCCCAGTGTCATCATGACGCCTAGTCCGATAGAGACTACAACAACCATCAGATTTTTGGGAAACTGGCCGGCCGTTACCTTGTCGACTTGTTGGGCCAAGATATGAAGGTCGGGTTCTGCGAAGGAAATAAAAAAGCCCAGGATAAGCGATACGGTTATGACTAAGGCCAAAGAATTAGTCCTAGTAAGGCTTCGACCCACCTTATGACCGATGGGGTCGATCGATTCATCAATGCCGGACAAAAAGATGGAAAGTCCGATTAAAACCAAGAGTGCACCGACACTGAAACTTACAATCTGCTCGGTTGATAAGGGTACCCAGATAAAATGAATAAGAAAAACAATTAGGGTAACAGGGAAGACCGAGATAAAAACGTCTTTAACTTTCTTAAATATTTCGCCCACAAACTGCCTTCTTTCTAAATAAAATCTTAATAGGGATGGATATCGATTCAATCGATTTTTGACATGTGCTTAACCTTACACAAGAATAACATAAACGGCAAGATTTTTTGCATGATTTTTACTTAAAGATATAATAATAGAAACAGTTCTCCGTTAATAGTCAATTGATAGAGAATGACCAATTTACGCATAGTTTGGAGGAAAGTGTATGCGAGTGAAACTCCCTGATGGAGTTAAGGATCAAGTCGCTCATATTAAGGGCGGCATCCATCCCGACTACAACAAAAACACGCATAACTCTGAGCCCGTTACAATGCCTTCACCTAAAACCGTAAGGTTACCTGTGTCTATGCACATAGGTACAGCCTGCGAGCCTATTGTCAAGGTTCGAGATAAGGTAGGCTTGGGCCAAGTTATAGCAGACAGTACGTCACGGATTTCCAGTCCTATTCATGCCACGGTTTCCGGTACGGTCAAGTCAATCAGAGAAGGTGACGTGACCAGCTCGGGATCCAAGGTACAGATTATCGAAATCGAATCGGACGGTGAGATGAGGCCTTATGAGGGTTTGAAGGTCCCCGAAATCCGGTCAAAAGAGGATTTTATTAAGGCAGTCCGTGATTCGGGTGTCGTGGGTCTGGGCGGAGCCGGTTTTCCTACATCTGCCAAGTTAGACACGCCGCCGGGAATTACAATCGATACTCTGGTTGTTAACGGTGCCGAGTGTGAGCCTTATATCACAGTGGACGACTATGCCATGAATAACGATATTGAACCTTTCTTCATAGGTTTAACCAACACTATGAAGTGGTTAAATATCGACCGTGCTATTATCGGCATTGAAGATAATAAGGTAGAGGCTATGCAAAACTTACTTTCTTACATTAAGAAAGATCCCGCACTGGATATTAAAAAAAATATCGACGTGGTCAGTTTTAAGGCCCAGTATCCCCAGGGTGCTGAGAAAATCATCATCTATCAGACAACCGGCCGCAAGGTTCCCGTAGGAAAGCTCCCGCATGACGTCGGTGTCTTGGTCCTGAACGTGAATACCTTGTTGGAAATCGGTATCTTCATCAGTACGGGTATGCCCTTATTAACACGTCTGATTACCGTGGACGGCTCTGCGGTCAGAACGCCTATGAATGTCGTTGTGCCGATTGGTACATCCATAGCGGAAGTTTTAGACTTTGTCGGTTTAAGAGAGAATCCCAGCCTGGTTATCATGGGCGGACCTATGATGGGTGTAGCCGTTTCCAGTTTGGACAAAACCATCATCAAGCAAAATAACGCCCTCCTGGCTTTAACCGAGAAGGACTATAGCCTGGCTGACGAATCCGAGTGTATACGCTGCGCCCATTGTATAGATCATTGTCCCATGCACCTCCAACCGACTTCTATCATGAAGGCTTTTAAGAAGGATGAAATGGACAAGGTCATGGACTTGCAAGTCATGGCTTGTATCGAGTGCGGATGCTGCGACTATGTTTGTCCGGCCAAAATTCCCCTGGTCCACTATATGCGCTCGGCTAAAACTAAAGTATGTGAATTAGGAGGTCACAAGTAATGGCATCCAACAAAGATATTATGTATCCTGAGAATTTCATTATTACATCTAGCCCCTATCTGAGGCAGGCAAGAAACACCCGCATGATTATGCTGGATGTCCTCATTGCCCTTTTGCCTTGTGTAGTAGCGGCTACGATTATTTATGGCACAAGAAGTTTGCTGATTATTCTGGTAGCTGTAGCTTTTGCTGTTCTTAGTGAGGGGTTGGCCAGACGTGTCATGAAGCGTCCCCAGACGATCGGCGATCTATCAGCTGTCGTAACCGGTCTTATCCTGGCTCTAAACCTGCCTATCGATATTCCTCTTTGGCAAGTCGCCTTAGGTTCCGTTTTCGCGATCGTGGTTTGTAAGCAGATTTTCGGCGGCTTAGGCCAAAACATTTTCAACCCGGCCATGGTTACCCGCATTGCCATGATGTCGGCTTTTTCTGCCTCGTTCATGACAGCCTCCCGACCGGTACAATGGATTTTAGACCGTTTCCCCGATGGCATAGCCGAATCCACGGCAACGTCTTCTGCTACAGCATCGGCCACCATGGATGCCATGTCCAATCCCACACCCTTACAGCATTTTAAAGACGGCGGAGAACTATTTGCCAATGTAAACAATGTTTTCGTCAACGTCTTTTTAGGTGCTCATGATACTTTGGCCATAGGTGAGACTTGTGTTGCCGCCATCCTGATCGGCGGTATTTATCTGCTTCTAAGAGGCGTCATTAAGTTCTATATTCCTGTATCTTATATCGGTACAGTCGCTGTTTTATCCCTTATTTACGGTGGTTTTAACTTAAGCTTCGTCGGTTTTCAGATGGTCGTCGGAGGTTTATTATTTGCTGCCTTCTTCATGGCTACAGATTATGCGACTTCGCCTTTAACCAATACAGGCAAGGTCGTGTACGGCATCGGTTTGGGACTTATTACGTGTTTCATCCGTTTCTGGGGAAGCCTGCCTGAAGGGGTCTCTTATAGCATCATCATCATGAATATCCTGACGCCTCATATTGACCGCTGGACCCGCCATAAGGCCTTTGGCCAAAGAGAGAAGGAGAGCATGGATCGAGCTTCGGCAAAGGAGGCAAAACATGTCTAATAAATTGGATTTTAAAGGCATCCTGAAACCTGCCTTGGCTCTTACTTTAATTTGTATTGTCACAAGTCTGGCTTTAGCTTTGACCAATAGTTTTACCAAAGATCCTATCGATAAAATTAAGCGCGATAAACAAAATGCCGCTAAGTTCGAGGTTTTCGAAGCTGCGGACGACTTTACGGATAAGGAAGCGACGGATGATTCCGGCAATACTTTTACTTATAGTGAGGCCTTGGATGATTCAGGCCAAGTGATCGGCTATGTTTTCCAGAACGCCAGTCCCGGCTACCACGATAATGTCACCGTTATCACCAGTGTTGATATAGATGGCGTAATCTTGTCGGCAAAAGCCATCGACCATCAAGAAACGCCCAATATCGGTTCGAAGATTGTAGATGACCCGTCTTTTGCCCAAGGTTTTTCGGGTAAGGTCGGCCAGTTATCTTTTAGTTCCGACGGAGCAGGGGAGAGCCAAGTCCAAAGCATCTCCGGTGCAACGAAGAGTTCTACCGCTTTCTTAAATGCGGTGAACCAATCTATGGCTCAATACGAAATTGTTAAAGGAGGCGAATAATCATGGCTAAAGCGGATAAAGCGCCTGAAGTAAATTATCGTCAAGTCTTTACTAAGGGACTTATCAATGAAAACCCTATCTTCCGCCTGGTGCTGGGACTTTGCTCATCGTTGGCGGTATCGAGTTCCTTAATCGGTGCTCTGGGCATGGGTGTTTCCGTTATTTTTGTTTTACTTTTATCTAATATTGCTATTTCTCTTTTGAGAAACGTTATTCCCAACACTGTACGTATTCCGGCTTACATCACCGTTATAGCCGGCTTTGTATCCATCGTCCAAATGCTCTTGCAAGCTTTTGCTAACCCCATTTACGAACTTTTAGGTATCTACCTGCCCTTGATTGTTGTGAACTGTATTATCCTGGGTAGAGCTGAAGCCTTTGCCAGCAAGAACACCGTAGGCATGGCTGCCTTAGACGGTTTGGGTATGGGCGTAGGTTACACGATTGCCCTATTAAGTATCGCTTTTGTACGTGAATTGCTGGGGGCGGGGACCTTGTTCGGTTTTACTATTATTCCCGAAGCCTATACCATTAATCTCTTCACCATGCCAACAGGCGGTTTCCTGGTAGTCGGTTTCTTCATGGCTGTATGGAACCATTTGGCCGAAAAAAAAGGCAAACCCAGAGCGGGCGAAGACTGCAACGGCTGCCCCATGGCCGGTCACTGTGTTTCTGAATTCGTCAGATCGCAAAAAGAAGTCGAGGAGGATAAGGCCTAATGTCTACCCATCTATTTTCTATTTTATTCATCGCCATCCTGGTCGAAAACTATGTCTTCGTACAATTCTTAGGCATCTGTCCTTTCCTGGGTGTTTCTAAGAAACTCGATACGTCCATCGGTATGAGCTTTGCGGTTATTTTCGTTATGGTTTTGGCCACTGCGGTAACCTGGCCCATTAATCACTTTATCTTGGAGCGTTACGAGCTTACTTATTTACAAACACTGGTCTTTATCTTGGTCATTGCTGCCTTGGTGCAAATTGTAGAGACTTTCCTAAGACGCTTCATTCCGGCCCTCTACCATGCCTTGGGCATCTACCTACCCTTGATTACGACTAACTGTATTGTGCTGGGTGTTGTTATCTTAAATGTCCAAAGACAGTACAGTTTTGCCGAATCTATCGTGAACTCCCTGGGCGGCGGCATCGGCTTCCTTTTGGCCATGTTCATGTTTACCGGTATTAGGTCCAAGCTGGATGAGTCGGATATTCCGCATTTCTTCTCCGGACTACCTATCACCCTAGTTGCTGCAGGTCTGGCCGCCTTGTCCTTCCAGGGCTTTGCCGGCATTGCCGTGAATTTATTTAAGTAAGGAGTTTAACATGTCTAGTATTTTAATGGCCGCCCTGATTCTGGGGATTTCCGGCCTTGTTTTAGGAATTATTTTGGCAGTTTTCTCCCAGCTCATGGCGGTTCCGGTCGACCAAAGGCAAGCCGATATTAGAGAATTATTACCAGGTGCTAACTGCGGCGCTTGCGGTTACACAACGTGTGACGGCTATTCTAAGGTTTTGGCGGACGGGTCCGAGGAACAGATAAATCTCTGTAAGCCCGGCGGCCAACAAGTCATTGAGGATCTAGCATCTTATATGGGCGTCGATGCCTCTTCCATGGCTCAGACAACCGCTATGGTTATGTGTCAGGGAAACCGTGACAATATGAAAAAGAGAGCTGATTATAAGGGTGAAAGCAGTTGCCACATGGCTTCCTTAGTAGATGGGGGAGATGCATCGTGCGGTTATGGTTGCTTAGGCTACGGTGACTGCGTGAAGGTATGTCAATATGATGCGATTCATATCATTAACGGCTTGGCCGTCGTAGATCCCGATAAATTCACCTCCTGTACCATGTGTGTTAAAGAATGTCCTAAGCAAATTATCAAACTGGTTCCCATGGATAAACCGGCTTCCTTCGTACTTTGTCAGAATGAAGACCAGGCTTTGGTAGCTAACAAAGTCTGTGAAACGGCTTGTATTTCCTGCAAACGCTGTGTAAAGGCCTGTCCTGAAGAGTGCATCAGCATTGAGCATAATCGGGCCGTTATTGACTATAGTCGCTGTACCAACTGCGGCGAATGTCATAAGGTTTGTCCCAAAGACTGTATCTATTCGCTTTATCCGCCTAAGTTATTGACGGAAGACGAAAAGGCCAAAACCAGGCCCCGCGTCTTACAGAACTAAAGTTCAATCTGCCCATGCAGCAAGAAAATAAAGATTCATCTCAACACATTACATGGAAAATAAACAAGAAAGAGGCGCTTATTTTAGGCGCTATCTTTCTTGTTTTATTAGGTCTTATTTTTTGGTACTATTTTCTGAGACCTACAACGTCCGATTACAAGACAGCAGATATATACTATGAAAACGAATGGATTGAAAGTGTCGTACTGGACGGAAAAGAGAAGACTTGGACCTTAGAAATGCCCGAAAATACCCACCAAACCGTTGAGATAGAGGTTCATACCCGAGCTGACCGCAAAATTGAAGTTCTGTCTTCAAACTGTCCGGATAAAATTTGTGTCCATACCCCCGCAATATCCGAACCGGGCCAAAGCATAGCCTGCTTGCCCAACCATGTAATTATCAAAATCGAGGAGTAAATAAATGGCAAATTCCCCAAAGTCTATGTCCCCGTTAAATCGCTTGGTCTTAAGAGGTGTCCTGTTGGCCTTGTCCTTTATTTTATCGGCCATTGACCATAGTTTGCCCAGTTTTCTTCCGGGCGTGCCTCCCATGTCCATAGGCTTAGCCAATCTGGTCGTTCTATTCTCCCTGATTTTTCTGAATGCCAAAGATGCCCTTATCATAACCTTAGCCAAGAGTATCTTTGTCTTCTTTTTAAGAGGACCTATATCCTTTTTGCTGAGCCTATCCGGAGGTCTTTTGGCCTTGCTTATCGAGGTGCTTATCTGGGTCTTACCTAAGAAGAAGATTTCGATTTATTTCTTGTCGGCCATAGGCGGCATTTTTCATAATGTGGGGCAGATTCTGGCCTACAGTTTCTATGCCAAATTAAACGTCTGGGTCTTGATGATTCCTTTGGCCCTGGTAGGTCTTGTAACCGGTATCCTCATTGCCTTTATCTTAAATTTATTGACACCTTTAATGGACCGCTGGTTCAAGAATCGTCGAAAAGATTTTGGTTAATTTTTACATATTTATGTTAGAATTTAGGAACTTGTGACAAAGAACCTTATGAATTAATGAAAGGAAACTTCTTCCGGCATGAGTGAACCTAAAGCTAAAAGCAAAAGCAAGAATCCCAAACGAGACAATATTATTAATCTTGTCTTAAGCATTTTTTCTATTCTGATTTCCGCCATCTTTGCCATCTATTTAATTATGAGCGATTTAATCCCTACGAAATATCTACTCTTAGGGATTATTCTTTTGTCCGTTTATAATCTCATAATAGTTGGGCTTCTTTTGACCGATCATAAAAGGTGGAAGCGCATTGTCGCAATCATCTTAATCGTTATCAGTACTTTGTCCATGGCTTATGGGGCCAAAACCTTATATTCCGTAGATTCTTTTATAAAGAATATCACCAAGGGCAACACAAACGAAAAGGTCTATAGCCTATTGGTACTGGAAGGCGACAGTTATGAAACCGGTGACCAGGTGGAAGATACACCCGTGGGCTATGCCAAAGGGACCGACCTCACGATAGCAGTTAATCTTATGCCGAAAAATGCCGGAGCCCTGGCTATGGAATATGCTTCTTATCCTGATTTGGCCAACGCTCTTTACGATAAAGAAGAACGTCTGATTATCCTCGACGAATCCTTCCGAACCATCGTAAAAATGTCTCATCCTAATTTTTTCTGGGATACTAAAATTATTGCTTGTACCGACACAGAATATTTAGCTAAATTAAAGGAAAGGGAAGAAGCAGCAGGACCGGGGCAAAACCCCTTGCCGACCCTACCGGATGATTTTTTGAATCAACCGCTCTTACCCGATGATGTTAAAGATCCTTCCGAGTTTGTGCCCGGCGATGATACCTATTACTATGCCGGCCAAAAAGTAGACGGAACCAAGCCTTTCACCTGCTTTATATCAGGTATGGATACTTATGGAGATATTGATATAGCTTCTAATTCCGACGTTAATATCATCTGTGCCGTCAACCCTTCGACTCATGAAGTGCTGCTTATGCCTGTTCCCAGAGATTCCTACGTCCCTATCTACGGCACCGAAGGCGGTTACGACAAACTAACGCATGCAGGCGTCTTAGGGGTAGAAGCTTCGGCTAACTCCGTTGCCGATTTAATGGGCATCCATATGGATAGCTACCTAAAGGTGAATTTCTCTACTTTGATTCAGGGCGTTGACCTTTTAGGGGGTATCACTGTAGACAATCCCGTCGAATTTACCTCAGTCCAGGGCTACCACTTTGCTCAGGGTCAGATTCGTCTTAACGGAGAGCAGGCTTTGGCCTTCTCCAGAGAAAGAAAGAATCTTTCCGGCGGTGATTTTGATCGCGGAATGAACCAGACCAGGGTTATAAAAGGCATGATCAACGAGGGACTTAAACCCAACAACTTACTAAACGCGGATAAACTATTAAACAAGATGTCAGGCGGTTTTAAGACCAATATGCCGGACGTGGCTATTCGAAACCTTATTGCGGACCAGATTGATTCTATGGCCAAATGGGATATCCAAGCCTCTCATCTTAAAGGTTATGGCCAGATGGGCTTACCGTCTTATTTCTTACCCAACTACAACTTAAGTTTTGTCGTTTTATATGAAGATTCCGTTGAAGAAGGCAGAGACATGCTCTTGGATGTCTTGGAGATTGAACACTAGTTCTGAAGCTTAAGGAGCCTTAAACGATGTATGATTTTTTAGTAGTAGGAGCCGGACTTTTCGGAGCGGTTTTTGCGCATGAAATGAAAGAGAGAGGCTTCTCGGTCCTGGTTGTAGAAAAAGAAGACCATATCGGAGGCCATATCTATACCGAGCGTATCGAAGGTATCGATGTCCATGTCTACGGTGCCCATATTTTCCATACGCCCAAAAAAGAAATTTGGAATTACGTCAATCGCTTTACCGAGTTTAACCACTATGTTAATTCTCCCATAGCCAATTACAAAGGCAAGCTCTATAATTTGCCTTTTAATATGAATACCTTCCATCAGATGTGGGGTGTTCGTACCCCCGAAGAAGCTTTGGCCGTCATTGAAGAGCAGCGTCGAGAAATTCAATCCGAGCCGAAGAATCTGGAAGAACAGGCCATATCTTTGGTCGGAAGAGATATTTATGAAAAGCTGGTAAAAGGCTATACGGAAAAACAATGGGGAAGAGATTGTAAAGACCTGCCCAGTTTTATAATAAAGAGACTTCCGGTCCGTCTGACTTATGATAACAATTATTTTAATGATCCCTACCAGGGCGTGCCCAAAGAAGGCTACAGTAAGTTGATTGAAAGGCTTCTGGAAGGCATAGAAGTCCGTCTGAATACGGATTTTTTAGAAAACAGGGGAGAATTAACCGAACTGGCTCACAGAATCGTCTATACAGGCCCAATCGATGCATATTTCGATTTTAAGCTTGGACCTCTTGAGTATCGAACACTGCGCTTCGAGTCGGAAATTCTGGATATGCCCAATTATCAAGGCGTAGCCGTTATGAATTATACGGATAAAGAAACACCCTTTACCAGGATTATTGAGCATAAGCACTTTAATTTCGGGCAGCAAGAAAAGACAATTATCACGCGTGAGTATCCGGCTGAATGGAAGCTCGGAGATGAGCCCTACTATCCGGTCAATGATGCCAAAAACAGTAAGCTTTATAAAGAATACGAAGTCATGGCCAGCTTAGAAAACGGTGTAATCTTCGGAGGACGCTTAGGCGAATACCGTTACTACGATATGTGGCAGGCAGTAGAAAGAGCCCTCTTCTTTAGTCGCTATATCGCGGAATAAGGGCTCTTATAAAAAAATTACGGATAAAAAAGTGGCCGGTTTTATAACCGGCCGTTTCTATCTTAAAGATGATCTTTTAATAATTGTTCCAGCTGAGGGGCTTGGTGTACACCGGCTTGCTTGTAGAGAAGATTGCCGTCCTTAAAAATAGCCAGGGTGGGAACAGCCATGATACCGAATCTCTGGCTCAGTTCGGGAGCTTGGTCTACATCGACTTGATAGAAGTCATATTTGAGACCGGTCTCGGATTCTTCGACGCTCTCCAGAATAGGATGCATAGCCTTACAAGGACCGCACCAGGTAGCAAAGAAGTCTACTAAAACAGGCTTCTCGCTGTTGTTAATAATTTCATCAAATTGTTCTTGTTTAAGTTCTCTCATTTGTATACTCCTCAATTCATAAGTCTTAGCTTAAAGTATACGAAGATAAAAATTTCGGGTCCGAAACATTTGTGACAAGACCTAGACTTATTTAAGTGCGATATCTGTTATAATAGCAAATGGAATTTTTAAACTTATGGGAGGATTAATATGTCACAATTAAAGGGCAACTTAATTTTCGGCCAATCCGGCGGACCTACATCGGTTATCAACTCCAGTGCTGCCGGTGTTTTCCTGGAGGCTTTGAAGCACCCTGAAACAATCGAAAAAGTATACGGTGCCAAGCACGGTATCGTCGGTATGTTGAATGAGGAGTTCTATGATATGGGTCAGGAAGATCCCGAAGAGCTCAAACTCCTGAAACATACCCCGTCGTCCGCTTTAGGCTCTGTCCGTTATAAATTAGCCGATCCGGATGTAGATGATACAGACTACAAGCGTTTATTAGAAGTATTTAAGAAATACAATATCCGCTACTTCTTCTATAACGGCGGTAATGACTCCATGGATACCTGCAATAAAATTTCTAAGTTCATGCAGAAATCCGGTTGGGAAATGCGCGTCATGGGTGTTCCCAAGACCATTGATAACGACCTTTACGGCACCGACCACTGCCCCGGTTTTGCTTCGGCTGCCAGATACCTGGCTACTTCTACTATGGAAGTCTATCAGGACGCTACGGTTTATGACACACCTCAGATCACCATTCTGGAGGTTATGGGAAGAAACGCCGGCTGGCTGACCGCTGCTACTTCTTTGGCCAATATTAAGGGTGCCGGTCCGGACCTTATCTACCTGCCTGAATTACCCATTAACTTCGAAGATATCAAAGAAGACGTCGAAAACGTTCTGAAGACCAAGAACAAGGTCATCCTGGCGGTTTCCGAAGGTGTACACACCGAAGACGGTAAATTATTGCCCGAACTCGTTGGTGAGGTTGCCGTTGACGCGTTCGGTCACAAACAAATGGGCGGTACCGGCGAAGTACTGGCCGACTACTTGAGAGACCACTTCGATATTAAGATCAGAGCCATTGAGTTCTCCTTGCTGCAACGTTGTGCCGCTCACCTGGCTTCTCAAAGAGACGTGGACGAGGCTTTTGAAGCCGGTGCTACTGCTGTACGCAAGGCCTTGGAAGGTGTTACCGACCACATGGTAGGCTTCAAGAGAGCCGACAAGGAAGAATACGAATGTGAATACATTTTGATTCCCTTGGACAAGGTTGCTAACACCGAGAAGAAGGTGCCCAGAGAATGGCTTAATGAAGAAGGCAACGGTATTTTACCCGCTTACTACGACTATGCCTTACCCCTTATCCAGGGCGCTGTCGACATGCCTATGGAAGACGGCTTACCTCGCTTTGCCAGACTTAAGAAAGTTTTAGCTAAGGCTTAAGTTTAAGTCCGATTAATTGCTAAATGTTAGGAAGGCCCGGCCATGACGGTCCGGGCTTTCCTTATTAATTAAAGAATAGGAGCATAAGGGTGGCCTTTTCGATTTTATTGTTGAGTCATGTCATTAATGACTTTCTACTCCAACAGCGTTTTCTCGTATCGGCAAAAAAACAAAAGTCCAAGACGCTCTTTTTTCAGCCGGCCATACTGGTTCATGCCATATGTCTTTTTATTCTGAGTATTTTAATTGCCGTGGCCGAGTCCGCCATGTCTTGGCGTTTTCTCCTGGCCGACCTTTTAGTGGTTATTTGTCACTACTTTATTGATTATTGGAAAAATTTACAAAAATCCAAACCCTTAAAAGTTTTTCTGCTGGACCAACTCTTTCATATCCTATCTTTAGCCTTGGTCTGCATGTTGCTGGGCTACATTAAATTCCCGCTTAATTTTGAAAAAAGTATCGTGATGATAAAAGCTCATGATTTAAAACTCAACCATTTCAGCCAATTAAATCTTTTGGGCACCTGGCTGGTTAGTCTTTTGTGGGGCATAGCCTACTTTGTCCAATCCATTTTACAGGACAAAGAAGATATTTGGCCCGGAGAAGGGGAGACTTATAGAGAAACACTTAAGATGCGCGAAGAGGGGCATCGTTTAGAACGTCACATCGGCTATATGGAGCGTATCCTTATCTTACTTTTTACACTGCACCAAGCCTACGGCGCTATTGTGCTTCTTTTTATAGGAAAAGCCCTGGTGTGCCGGAACAAACTAAAAGATCCGCTTTACCAAGACTTCTTCCTTTACACAACTTTATTAAGTTTTACCGGTGCGCTGATTTTTTCCAGCCTCTACCGTTATTTTTTCTTCCTCGTTATTTAACGTATTCTGCCAACAGCCGATCTTTTATCGCTTGGGCCAAAGTGTCGGCATTAAGATCTTTGGCTCCGATAAAACCCTGGCTAAACTGCGGTGGTCCGCCGCCCTTGGCCCCGAATGTTTCTCTTAAAATTTTAATCCAAGACGGAGAAGATTCGGCTAAATAAAAGCTTAAGCCTTGATTGACGGGGATAAGAATGAGGAGCCTATGTCCGGTTTCTTCAGGTTCATAGGCCTTTATCTGTCTTTTGGCAAAATCACTATCAAAGAGCGGATTATCCAGATAAAAGACTTGGTCTATGCCTTCATTTAATAAATCAGCCCAGAGCAAGTTCTGGCCTTGATAAATTCGGTCTTGGCTTTGGGCCAGGCGTTCCTCTTGCTTAGCGATACCTTCAGGGATAGAGAGAATAGGTAAAGAGAAGAGGTTGGATAAGTCGTCTAAGATTTTCTGAGATTCTTGCACGTAAGTGTAGGCTCTTTGACCGGCCAAAAGATGAAGGCGTACGCCCTTTTTCCAGTTTTCTAATTTGGTAACCAAGATTAGTCCGATCTGTCCGGTCGAAGAAAGATGGGGAGCGGCGCAAGCACAGAGGTCAGCATCATCGATTTGAATCAAGCGGACCTTGCCTTTAAGTTCAATTTTAGAACGGTAAGAGATGCCTTCGCCTTTAGAAGGGTCCTCATCAAATACCTTAACTTTAATCGGTCGATCTGCCCATATGACCCGGTTGGCCTCATCTATGAGTGCCCGGACTTGCTCCCAAGTCAAGGGACCGTCAAAGTCCAAGGTTGTATTATCTACACCTAAGTGAAAACCCACATTATCGTAACCGTAATGTTTATGGCAAATGCCGGATAGGATATGTTCGGCACTATGCTGTTGCATAAAATCGAAGCGGCGATCCCAGTCAAGTTCTGCCTTAAGGTCTGATTCTATATCAAGCGCTTTATCCGTAAGGTGGAATATGCTTTCGGAAAAGTCACCGTAACCCCAACGGGTATCCAAGACTTGAGCGTCGCCTAATAGGCCTGTATCACCCAGCTGGCCCCCTCCCTCGGGGTAGAAGACTGTCTTATCCAGGACAAGCTTATAGGCGGCTTGAGGCGTTAAAGAAGGCCAATGACGTCGGTCTTCATCGTTTATTTTTTCGCACGATAAAACCCTGACCCGAGCTTCTTTACGGTAAGGCTCTAAATCATAAATCTGATTAAATTCTTTTTTACTAACTTTCATAGGCTCGATTATAGCAAAAAAGGAGGCCCCCGGTTGAGGACCTCCTTTATCACGTTATAAGTCTTCTAGTAACTTAGGCCGTATGGTAAATCGCAATAAGAATATAGTTCAAGATAAACAAGATTGAAGAAACCCATAAGATGGGGTGGATTTCCTTAGCCTTACCTTTGGCCACTTTAACCAGAATATAAGCGAAAAAGCCGAAGGCGATACCATGAGAAATCGAATAAGAGAAAGCCATGAAGATGGCAGCAAAGAAAGCCGGGACAGCTTCAGCAAAATCCTCCCAAAGCAATTGGGCGAAAGAAGACAGCATCATGATACCGACGATAATCAAAGCCGGAGCGGTTGCGGCTGCGGGCACGGCACCTGCCAAGGGACCGATGAAAGTACAAAGCGCAAAGAGAATGGCCACGACTACGGAAGTCAAACCGGTTCTGCCGCCGGCACCGATACCGGCCGTAGACTCAACATAAGTCGTTGCATTCGATGTACCGAACAGGGCACCGATAGAAGTGGCAATGGAATCGGCAAAAAGTGCCTTGTCCAAACGCGTCGAGAAACCGGCTTTTTCTTGCATTAAGCGTTCATCTTCTTCGGTAAAGATACCACTGTTGCGGCCGGTTCCGATGAAGGTTCCGATCGTGTCAAAAGTATCGGAAAGACTGAAAGAAAAAATGGTGACAAGTGCAATAACAGTTTTAGTCGCGCCCTGGGTGAATAGACTTTGTATGCCTTCTTTGCCGAAAGCGGCACCAAAGGTTTGACCCAGGCCGGCAAAAATTTCCGAGAAGGAATTTGCTTCATTACCGGTAAAAGAAGTTACACTGAAGACAGGCAAGAGACCGATTAGGGTAGAACTTAAGATTCCGATTAAAATGGCACCTTTTACGTTGAGGAGCAAAAGAACGATGGTAATAACCAAGCCGATTAAGGAAACTTGGACAACCGGATTGGCGAAGCTTCCTAAAGTAGGAATAAGGGCGGTCGAACCTGCCGCATCACTAGGAGTGTTATGAACAATACCGGCATTGACCAGGCCTAAATATGCAATAAAACAGCCGATACCGCCGCCGATAGCATGTTGAAGACTCTCGGGGATTGCCGCAATAATGGCTTTACGGATATTCGTGATTGTAATGATAATATTAATCACGCCGCAGATAAAGACCATGGCCAAAGCCTGTTGCCAGGTAAAGCCGAGCTGCATAACAACTGTATAGGTAAAGAAAGCGTTTAGTCCCATACCCGGAGCTACCGCATAAGGCACATTGGCAAAAAGCCCCATAAAAAGTGTGCCAATAAAGGCCGAGAGAATGGTCGCCATATAGACGCCGCCTCTGGGCATTCCGGTACTGCTTAAGAGCGTAGGGTTCACAAAGAGGATATATGACATTGCAAAGAATGTCGTAAATCCGGCCATAATTTCGGTGGGCACATTGGTCCCATGTTTTTTTAGTTCAAAAAACTTCTCCATTTATTTACTCCCTATTCATAATAGTCCATCCGATGATAACCCTAAAAGCACGACTGAACAATACTTTATTACGGATTAGACCTCTAAATTTGCGAGGATTTCGCTATAGGGAGCCTCGGTGTAGCCGATACCCCAGGAGGCGTCCTTTTTTTCTTGCCCCATACCATATACGCAAGCTGTCTTGCTGACGATTCAGGATAAAAGAAGCTCTATAGAGACAGAAATCATCCCAAGCCCCTCGAGGACCTGCTTCCATGATGGGTTTAGCGAAAACCTTCCATTCTTTTCCGGCCTCTTTCACAGCATAAAAGAGCTTACAATAGTCACAGTCCATACCGTCGGGATAGGCCGGAAGGGATTAAGGCCTTTTTTGATAGCCGGTATCCTGAGCTTTATAAAGGAAAGGGATACGCTCATTACGACAAACTCACGAAGACTTGGCTTTGCTATAACAGCCATTGGTTCTTTGATACCAGAGAAGACGAGGCTTTACATAGTAAACAGGATATCTTTATTGAGTTAAAAGATAAGAGGCTTAGAAAGGTCAAACGGAGCCTATTCAAGAAAGCTATGACCCTTCCGAGAAGACGTTTACTCTAGTCCTGGAAGGAAACGGCTACCAGGAATTTAGGCTAATCAATCTTTAGATGCAAGTTTTGGCATAAAGTTGTACACTTCATTAAGATTATCTAATGGAGGCAACGTAATGGAACGTATTATAAAGATTAATGATACCGCCTTTTTCGAACCTTATTTATTGCAATCACTTAGAGATCAGGATAAGGAGCCGATTAAAAGACCCCTATTAATCGTTATTCCGGGCGGATCTTACACCTTTGTATCGCCCAGAGAGGGCCAGCCTGTAGCTTTAAAGGCCAACACCTACGGTTACCATGCCGTGGTTTTGTCTTACACGACCTTACCCGACAAGATAGATTTAAGCTTGGATAACTTAATGAATGAATTCTTCTATTTATATAACTGGATTCAAAATCTTGATGACAGTTACCAAGTCGATAAGTCTCGTATTTTCGCGGTGGGTTTTTCAGCCGGCGGCCATTTGGCCTCTTGGGCATCCATTAAATTCCCCCAAGCCCTGAAGGCCGTCGCCTTAGGTTACGGCGCTATCGGTTTTAATGCCGATGAGATTAAAATGGCTTACGATACGGCAGTAGAACAAATGGGCGGCATCGAGGCCGCAGATGAGAAAACTTTAAGAGAAGGGGAGGCCCTCCTTAGCCTTATGGAACAAGCCCCTCTGGATCATCTTAGTGAAAACACCCCGCCCACCTTTCTTTTTCATACCATGGAAGACAGCCTGGTTCCGGTTCGTCAGAGTATAGATTACGCCAGAAAGCTCAACAGTTTAGGTGTAGCAACCGAACTTCACTGTTACGGCTTTGGCGAGCACGGCCTGTCTTTGGCCGATAATACGACCGCAACCAAGCCCGGCCAGGACTTAAGACCAGTAGAAACCTGGTTTGATTTGGCCATGCAGTTTTTCTCTAAAATAGGTTAACCATGTCTGAATTCGAAAAATATATTAAGGCGCTGGAGAGCTATACATCCGCCCTGGACCTCAAAGAAACGCAGATTGCCATCGAATTTATTAAAGACCACTTTTCCAGGTCCTTAAGACAAAAGCTCAATTTAAGACGGGCTTCGGCTCCGCTTTTTGTGTCCAACAAGTCAGGGCTTAATGATGACTTGGGAGGCCAGGGCCATGCCGTGACCTTTACCATGCCGCACTGTCCCGATGAAGAGGCCGAGATTGTGCAATCTTTGGCCAAATGGAAGCGTTTTGCCCTCAAGCGTTACGATTTTAAACCCGGAGAAGGTATCGTGACCGACATGAACGCCATTAGAAAAGATGAAAGCCTGGATGCTTTACATTCTATATATGTGGACCAATGGGACTGGGAAAAGGTCATTTCCGAAGAGGACCGAACCCTGTCGTACTTAGAAGATACCGTAAGCCTAATCGCACAAGCTATTTTTGATACGTCTTACGCACTTAAGGTCGCCTTTTCCGGTTTGGAGCGTCTGCCTTCGGCCGATGTGGCTTTTATCAGTTCACAAGAACTAGAAGACCTCTACCCAGATGTTAGCGGCAGCCAAAGAGAGTATCTTTTTGCCAAAGACCATACGCTGAGTTTTGTCACAGGTATAGGCGGAAAATTAAGAAGTGGTAAGCCGCACGGCCCCAGAGCAGCCGACTATGATGATTGGGCCTTAAACGGCGATTTGCTTTACTACGACAAGGCTTTTGACCGCGTTATTGAGTTATCTTCCATGGGCATTCGAGTCAGTCCCCAGAGTCTTTTGGCCCAGCTAAAAGCAGCCGGTGAAGAAGCCAAGCTGGACCTGCCGTATCATAGGGCCTTATCTAAAGGACAACTTCCGCTTACCATAGGAGGGGGTATAGGCCAGTCCAGACTCTGCATGGTCCTTTTACAAAAGGCCCATGTGGGGGAAGTCCAATCTTCTATATGGGATAAGGCTAGCTTGGAAATGGCCACAAAATACCACATTCATTTCTTGTAATGACCTAGGACAGCTAATATAATTGAATCAAACGGATAGGAGGTTTCTTTATGGGACTAATCAAAGCAGCAAAAGGCGCCATAGGCGGTAACCTGGCCGACCAGTGGTTAGACGTATTCGAAGCAGACCATATGACCGACCAGACCCTGATGACTAAGGGCAAGGTCTTAAGGCAGGACTCCAGAAGTTCTAATACCAAGGGGACTCCGGGTGTCATTTCCAACGGATCCATCATCCATGTTTATCCTAACCAGTTCATGATGCTGGTCGAAAACGGTCGCATTATCGACTATACGGCCGAACCCGGCACTTTCCAGGTTCAGAACAGTGCCCAGCCCTCGCTTTTTAACGGCCAGTTCCAAGATTCTCTTAAAGAAACCTGGCAGCGTTTTAAATTCGGCGGTACTACACCTCAGAAACAAGAAGCCATCTTCATCAACTTACAAGAAATTAAGAATATTAAGTTCGGTACGAAGAATCCCGTCCAGTATTTTGATGATTTCTATAACGCCGAGCTTTTTTTACGCTGTTTCGGCAATTATTCCATGCAGATTGTAGACCCGATTTTATTCTATGCACAGGTTGTCGATAAGTCGGCCGATCGTCAGGATGTTATGGAGATTAATGAACAATATCAGGCCGAGTTTTTGAATGCCCTGGCTGCCTCTCTTAACCAGATGTCGGCAGACGGCCATCGTATTTCCCATGTGACTTCCAAGTCTATGGAATTGGCCAAATATATGAGTGACGTCTTAGACGAAGACTGGAAGGCCAACCGCGGCTTCCAAATCATGAGTGTCGGTATTGCATCGATTACCTACGATGATGAGTCTAAGGAACTCATTGCTATGCGCAGCAAAGGCGCTATGCTTTCGGATCCTATGGTTCGCGAAGGCTATGTACAAGGTAATATTTCCGAAGGCCTGAAGGCAGCGGGTTCCAATGAAGCCGGCGCCGGACAGACCTTTATGGGCATGGGTTTAGGTATGCAGGCAGGCGGTAGCTTTGCCGGCCAGGCCTCGGCTAATAACACCCAGCAGTACATGTACCAGCAAGAACAAAAAAGACAAGAGGCAGAAGCCCGAGGTGCCGGCGGCGGTGCAAGTACATCTGACGCTTGGACATGTCCCAATTGCCAACAGCAAAATAACGGAGGAAAATTCTGTTCCAATTGCGGCACTAAGAGGCCCGAGCAAGACACGTCTACAAGAAAGTTCTGTGAGAACTGCGGTTGGAAGATTCCCGAAGGCCAGAATCCTAAGTTCTGTCCGAATTGTGGTCATAAATTTTAGTTGACCTATGGAGATTATTTAGCCATGGCAGACGGGACTGTTTCTTATCACTGCCCCAATTGCGGGGCGCCTATTTACTATAAGTCGGAACCGGCTAAGTTCATCTGTGATTATTGCGGATCGGACTTTACGGTTGAAGAAATGGACGCCTATGCCCGAAAGCTGGAGCAAAGGCGTAGTAGCAAAGAGGAAAGAACTGAAGCAATTCAGCAGAATCGACAAGATCAGGCCAATGAGACAGTCCATAGTTATCACTGTCAAAATTGTGGAGCCCAGGTCGTGACTACGGAAACGACCTCCTCCACTTTTTGTTTTTACTGTCATAGTCCGGTCGTCATAGAATCCAGATTGCAAGGCGATTTTAGGCCCGATCAGATTATGCCTTTTGATATCTCGGAAGAGCAGGCGAAAAAGGACTTTATTGCCTGGGCGAAAAGCAAAAAATACTTACCGGATGATTTCCTTTCGGAGGCCCATCTGGATAAGATGACCGGCATGTATATTCCTTACTGGTACGGCGATGCCGAAGTGAATGTGCATTTTGAGGGCAATTCCAGTGCCTCTCAATCTTGGCAGCAGAATAACTACCGATACACCAGAACGGTTGATAAGCACCATGTCAGGCAAGGTCACCTGTCCATTACGGATTTGTCCTTGCAGGCCTTTAGTAAAATCGACCCCAATTTGCTAAACGGTATTGAACCATTTGATTCGGATGCCTTTATAGACTTTTCTATGCCTTTGTTACAAGGTTATTTTGCCGAACAGTACACCATGCCCAGAGACCAGGCCATGCAACAGATGGACCGGGAAGTTGACGGTGCTTCCAGGGCTCTACTTCGCCAATCGATTGAAGCTGCTAATGTCCAAGTCGATTACGAAGATTATTCGGGCGAGAAGTCCGACTTGCGTTTTTCACTTTTACCGGTTTGGGTTTTGACCTACAACTATAAGGGCAAAATTTACGTCTATGCCATGAACGGCCAAAGCGGACGCACCTTCGGTGAAGTTCCCATCGTTGAAAGTAAGTTAAAATCCGATGCCAGAAAAAGAGGACTGATTTTCGGTCTGATTGCCTCCGCTGTCGTAACAGCTTTGGCAAGTTTCTTTTTTATTTTTTAGCAAGGAGGCACTATGACTAGGACAGATAAAAAACGAATAGCCCGCTCGTTTATACTATGCCTCTTATTTTTTTCTTTTATAGTGGTTTTCATGACAAATCCTAAGGCCGACATTATGGCCAAGAGCAGCGGCAGGGAGGAAGCCATCTTTTATCTGGAAGATATGGCCGAACTTTTCACGGCTGAAGACGTTTCGGACCTTGAAAACATGGGGCAAAAATTCATTTCCGACCATCCCGATATTTCCTTGGCCATCTTAACCACTAATGATGATGAGGGAAGAAGAGAGTACAAATACGGCGATCCCATTATGGTAGATAAAAACATCGGTGTGGGACCGGATTTTTCTTTGGTCTATATTTTAATAGACATGGATGACCGTGACTTTTACATCGGGACCATGGGAAAGGCCATTGATATCTTAATAGACTCACGTTTGGATAACATATTGGACCGCATGACCGATGCCATGATCGACGGCCAATACGCTTTGGCCTGTAAACAGGCTATTGAACGCATCGACTATTATGTTCAAAAAGGCGTTCCCGAAGGACAACACAGAGTAGAAGAAAAGCCTAAATATACCCCCGGTAAAGCCTTAATTGCTGCTTTTGTCTTTGTCCTTACCTTTATTCCGACCTACTTCGGTATCTCAAAAAGTCATATCAAGTCCGTCCATGCAGACTACGACCGTTATGCATCGAGGCCAGCTTACAATTTAAATAAGGAAGCTTTGGCGACTTATAGTATAATCAATGACCAAGTATTAAACGATTACACCACCAGTACCTATATTCCTCCTGCCCGTACGTCATCTACTTCTTCTTCGTCTAACAGTTCAACGGTACGAAGTTCCAGCGGCGGACACGTGTCGGGAGGTAAGGGACGCCATTTCTAATAGGTGGGATAATTAGGAAGGAAAGATTATATGACACGTTTGAATGAGAATTACCTTAAGGTAGAGAAGTCTTATCTATTTACGGATATAGAGCATAAAGTACGTGCCTTTTCCGAAGCCCATCCGGATGCCAAAATTATCCGTATGGGCATAGGGGATGTGACCAGGCCCTTGGCTCGCACCGTTGTAGACAGCCTAAAAGAAGCCTCTGAAGAACAGGCCCATGTTGAGACTTTCAGAGGATACGGGCCCGAGAAAGGCTATGGCTTTTTACGTGAGGCTATCGCCGAAAAAGTTTATCTAAACAGAGGTATTAAGATTACGGCCGAAGATATTTTTATAAGTGATGGTGCCAAATCCGACATGGGGAACTTTCTCGATATCTTGGCAAAAGATTTAGATGTACTCATTGCCGATCCGGTCTATCCCGTATACATGGATACCAATATCATGGAGGGTAACCGAATTCATAAATTACCTTGCTTAGCCGAAAATGACTTTTTACCTCAAGTACCCAAGGATCAGAAAGCTGACTTAATTTATATTTGCTCTCCTAATAATCCGACCGGTATGACTATGACCCGCGAAGCTTTAGAAGACTGGGTAAATTACGCCCTGGAGCAAGATGCCATTATCTTATTTGATGCGGCTTATGAAGCCTTTATTCAAGACGATACCTTACCGCGTTCTATTTACGAAATTCCCGGAGCGGAAAAGGTCGCGGTGGAAGTGAGGTCTTTTTCTAAATTTGCCGGCTTTACCGGTCTTCGTTGCGGTTATACGGTTATCCCTTCCGGCTTAATGGTCCGATCCGAAGACGGCCAAAACTATCCTTTGGCAGACTTCTGGATGAGAAGGCAGACGACCAAATATAACGGCGTTCCCTATGTTGTCCAAAGAGCAGCCGAAGCGGCTTATACGGACGAAGGCTATGCCGCCTGCATGGAAAATATCCACTACTATCTGGACAATGCCAAGGCCTTAAAAGAAGCCCTGGAAGCTTTGGGGCTTAAGGTTTACGGTGCTGAGAATGCCCCCTACATTTGGGCGGAAACTCCGGCCGGTCAGACGTCTTGGGAATACTTCGATTTCTTATTAAATGAGGCCCATCTGGTGGTCACACCGGGCTCGGGATTCGGTGCTTGCGGTGAAGGATATATCCGTTTAAGTGCCTTCGCATCACATGAAGATACGAAAGAAGCAATTGCTCGTCTAAATGCCATTGTTAAGAATTGACAAGCAAAGAACTTATGCTAGAATAGGAGAAGTCTTTCGGGACTTCGGGGTGTAGCTCAGGTGGTAGAGTGCTTGCTTGGGGTGCAAGAGGTCGCAAGTTCAAGTCTTGTCACTCCGACCAAAGAGGCCACTTTGCAGTATTGCAGGGTGGCTTTTTTATTCGAATTTTATGGTATTTCATCTATTAGATATATGAAGGAGTAGGCTTTGGAGAAAAAAAAATTAGCCGTAATAGGCGGTGCTTCGGGAGACATCGGTTCGGCCATTGCCATGAAGCTGGGGCAAGAGGGCTATGATCTCTTTTTGCACTATTATAATAATCAAGATGCACTTCTGACCTTGGAAGAGGACTTTAAAGATTCATCCATTGAACGCATGACCTACCGGGCTGACTTAAGAAAGGCCGACGAAGTCCAATCTATGGCCGACCGGGTATTCGAAGCCTTTCCCCAACACGAAATATATCTGGTAAATTGCCAAGGCCGAGCCTCTTTTCAACTTTGTCAGCTCATGTCTAATACCGAATGGGATGAAATTATGGCTATAAATCTCAGTTCCTTTTTCTACATGACCAGAGCTTTTTTAAAAGGCTTTTTAGCTCAAAAATCCGGTGCCATTGTCAATATTTCTTCCATGTGGGGCATTTCCGGCTCTTGTATGGAATCGGCATATTCCGCTGCCAAAGGCGGCGTCATCGCCTTTACCAAGGCTATGGCTAAAGAATTGGGCCCTTCCGGTATAAGAGTAAACTGTGTTGCCCCCGGTTTAATCCAATCCAAGATGAACGACCAGTTGACAGCAGAAGACTTGGCCCAATTAGAAGACCATACAGCCTTAGAACGTATAGGCAAACCCGAAGAAGTAGCCGACCTGGTCCATTTCCTTTTAAGCGATCAAAGCTCCTATATGACCGGACAATGCGTCGTTATGGACGGAGGCTTTTTGTTACAATAGGCTCTCGAAGACATTTGGACTTCGGCATAACTAGGAGGAAAATTTATGGCTCTAATGCAAGACGTCATGCAAGCCTTACGTATCAAGCCCGAAACCATCCCGGCTAATTGGGAAACCTACTTTATTGCGGCCTTGGATAAGTATGCCAAGAAGGCTCGCAACAGGGAGCGTTACCAGTCGACCTGGTACAGGGAAAATGCAACCTGGCTTTCTTTGGGCCAAGAACCCTTGGAAGCCTTGACCGATGCGGCGGATACCATAGGCCAAAATTTAGACTTATACAGATGGTCGTCTTTCGTACGCTACTTAATTGCGGACACGCTTATCATCAAGAATGACGAAACCTGGCTGGACCGCTTAATTCCGCATGACTTTTTGACCGTACAGGCCGATTTATTCCTGCCTGTGACCTTGATTGCTCATTTGGATCATCCCATCGAGATTTACTTGGAAAAAGGCGTATCCAATGCACAGGTAAAACGCAATTTCTATTTGATTGATAAGCTTTTAGAAACTTATAAGGCCAGAGCGGGCTATTACGGTATAAGATCCGGACTCTTCATTGACCGCCTGTTTCGCTCCGGTTTATATGTTTTTTCCGGCATCGGTTATGAATATAAAACCATTAACCTGCCCGGTAAAATTTATCGTAATGTAAAATCCGGTGAGGTCCTGATGGTAGCCGACCCGGGCCAACTTTTTGACGCAAAGGGTTATAGACTTAGTAGAGAAGAAGAAGAGAAGCTTCTTAAGGCCAATGAGAAGAGCAAAGTTTTAGTCGATGAAAAGACTATAGAAGACAATGCGGATTCTAACAGCGACCTGGTTCGAATCAGTCAGAAATTTCCCGAAGGCATCTGGGATTCTAAGTTTTATCACACCGAATCCGGCGGCTTTGTTGCTAATAACTTTGACAAAAACGGCAGCCTGCAGTCCATGGTGCGTATCTTTGATCGAGGTCAATGGGAAGAATTGATCACAGATGAGACCCCCATCTTAGAAGTTTATATAGCCGATGAGGAATCCTTCAGTTTGGAGACCTTCCGCCAAAGCTTAAAGGAAGCTTTAGACTTCTTAGAAAAGCAGGGCAAAAGTGTCCATGCAATTTTCCTTTCATCCTTTCTTTTGGATCCTTCTTATTTGGCCAAATTAGAGGACGACGATGACCTGAATATCTTGGCTGACCGCCTGAGACGCTTCTCGGTCCCTTATGACCGGACACAGGTCTTAGAGAAACTTTTCCCCGGTCAAGACCTTGATACCAATCCTCTGAACTGGGAGACCAGGACACCTGTCCAGGAAAATGTCCGCCAACTGCTTATGGAGGACCTAGGCCCCAGAACTTTTGCCTCCTACCTTCTGGAAGAAGATTGGGCTCCGTTGATTGAAGAAGACGAAGATGAAGAAGCATAAATCAATATTTATATAAGATAGAAAATAAAAGGAGACGACATTGACCACAAAATATATTAGTCAGGCCGAGGAAGCCAGACAGAGAGACTTTATTGACACCAACCAAAGCCTGCTTAAGGGACGCACCCATTACTATATTCAGACTTTTGGTTGCCAGTTAAACGATAATGATTCGGAGAAATTAGCTGGCCTTTTAGAGGCTATGGGTTTAAAAAAGGCCAATCAACCGGAAGAAGCCCAAGTTATTCTCTTAAATACTTGTGCTATAAGAGAGAATGCCGTCGGTCGGCTTTTCGGTAATCTGGGAAATCTAAAGAGTTACAGAGAAGGGCAGGCAGATGTTATTTTGGGCGTCTGCGGTTGTATGATGACGCAGATTCAAAATGTCGACCGGATTAAGCAATCCTACCCTTATGTTGACCTGGTTTTCGGTCCTCAGGACATCTATCGCTTCCCCGAACTTTTAAACCGTGTTCTTCTGGGAAGTAAAAGGGTCTATGATGTAGGTGGGTTCGATACGGTAGCGGAAAATCTTCCTATCTCCCGGGAAAGAAAGTTCAGAGCCCTGGTTACCATTATGTACGGCTGCAATAATTTCTGCTCTTACTGCGTGGTGCCTTACGCCAGAGGCCGCGAGCGTTCCCGCCCGCAGGAGAAGATTTTAGAAGAACTTCGAGCTTTGGCCAAAGAAGGCTATAGAGAAATTATGCTCCTGGGCCAAAACGTCAATTCCTACGGCAAGGATTTAGAAGCCGGCCCTAACCAGGGAGACTTCACCGAACTCTTGACTCAGGCAGCTCAAATTGAAGGTCTGGAACGGATTCGTTTTATGTCTTCGCATCCCAAGGATATTTCGACCGAACTTATTGATACCATAGCCAGATTTCCCAATATCGAGCGCCATATCCACCTGGCTTTGCAGTCCGGCAGTAACCCGGTCCTAAAAGCCATGAACCGTAAATATACGGCTGAGGAATTCATGGATATCGTGCGATACGCCAGAGAAAAGGTTCCCGGTATTTCTATTACCACGGATATCATCGTGGGCTATCCCGGTGAAACCGAAGAGGACTTCCAAGAAACCTTAAAGATTGTAGAAGAGGCTGCCTTTGACCAGGCCTTCACCTTCCAATTCTCACCCAGACCCGGAACCAAGGCCTACGGTTTAGAGGAAATTCCGGCGGAAGTCATGACCGACCGTTTTGACCGTCTGGTCGCCCTGCAAAATGCCAATACTCTGAAATCTCATGAAGCGCTGGTGGGAGAAAGTGTCGAGGTTCTTATTGAAGGCCTGTCCGACCATACCCAAGATCACTTCACCGGTAGAGATTCGGCCAACCACCTTATTAATTTCACTATTGGTGAGGATACCTTAGAGAGTTTAGGTCTGGGCCAGGCCGACTGGGCTCAGAGAGGGGCCGATTTGGAAGGCAAAATGTGCCGGGTCCTTATAAAAGATGCCAAGACGTTCTCTTTGGAAGGCGTCCTTGTAGAAGGTAAGGTATATTAATGCTTCGTTTGGCCGATATTGAAGCTTCTGATCTAAGTCCTATGATGCAGCAGTACGTCCGGGAAAAGCACAAGAGACCGGACTGTATCCTCTTGTTTCGTTTAGGAGACTTTTACGAGACATTCTTTGACGACGCCGTTTTGGTCAGTCAAGAGCTGGAGCTGACTTTGACTTCCCGCGATTGCGGTTTGGAAGAGAGGGCGCCCATGGCCGGGGTGCCTTACCATGCGGCCGATAATTATATCGAAAAGCTTATTGATAAGGGCTACAAGATTGCCATCTGTGAACAGATGGAAGATCCGGCCTTGGCCAAAGGCTTGGTTAAACGCGAAGTGGTCCAGGTTATAACCCCCGGTACCACCACAGCGTCTAAGGCCTTGGAAGACAAGTCCAACCACTACCTGGCTTCGGTTTTCCAGTTGGGAACCACCTTCGGCTTGGCAGCATTGGATTTGTCAACCGGGGACTTTTCAGCTACTCAGTTGATTTCCGGCCTAAGTGTCATTCATCTTTACGATGAAATTTATCGCTTGGGTCCGGCGGAGATTTTATGTAATCCGGCTTTCCGGGATTCTGCTTTGGCCCAAAAACTGGTCCGTGAAAACTTTTTCTTAACGTCCATAGACGACCACTGCTTTGATCCTAAAGCCTACACAAACTTCTATGAGGAAAGTCCCTTGAATCAGGACTTACTCCGCATGGCGGCTTCAGGCCTCTTATATTATGTGGAAGACACGCAAAAGCAGCTCCCGTCCCACATAAAGCCTCTGGAAATCTACCAAATCGATCAGTTTATGAAATTAGGTGCCGGAGCCAGGACTAATCTGGAGCTAAGCCGGAGCCTTAGAACCTTAAAGAAAAAAGCCTCCTTACTCTGGGTCCTAGACCAATGCAAGACCGCTATGGGGTCTCGCATGCTTAAGCGCTGGTTAGAACAACCCTTGCTTCATCCGGCTGAAATTAATTACCGCCTGGATGCCGTCGAAGACCTGAAAGAATCCTTCATCCTCCGCCAGGAGCTTCGAGACATGCTCCAGGGTATGAACGATATGGAAAGGCTCTTATCGAAACTCAGCATGGGCCATATGAACGCCAGAGAACTGGATGCCCTTTGCAGGTCATTAGAAAAAATCCCGCCTGTCAAGGAAAATCTTCAACGGGCCAAAAGTACGGTAGTCCGTAAGCTGGGCCAAAGCCTGGAAAATCTGACAGACTTGGTGGACACCCTCCGCCTAGGCTTGGCCGATGACCTCCCCATCCTGATCCAGGACGGCGGTGTGATTCGAGACGGTTTTGACGAGCAAGTTGACCACTATCGAGAGATTAAGAATAAAGGGGCTTCTTGGATTGTCGATTTAGAGCAAAGAGAGAAGGATAAGACCGGTATCAAAAACCTCAAGGTCGGTTATAACAAAGTTTTCGGTTACTACATTGATGTCACCAAATCTAACCTTCACCTGGTTCCTGATCACTATCAACGCAAGCAAACCTTGGCTAATTCCGAGCGTTATATTTTACCGGAGTTGAAAGAAATGGAAGACCAGATGCTCCATGCTGAGCAAAGGCTTCTGGACCGGGAATATGAGGTCTTTGTCGAACTTCGTAATTTGGCCAAAGCCCACGAAGCTCAAATTGCCCATAACGCCGAGGCTATAGCCAGCCTGGATGCCTGGCTCAGCTTGGCTGAGATTGCGGATCGATATAACTATGTGAGACCGGAAATCAGTCTGGACCCTATCTTGGATATTGAAGGTGGACGTCACCCGGTTGTAGAGAGGATGCTAGACCGAGGAGCTTTTGTTTCCAACGACGCCTATTTAGACCGCGATGATACCCGACTGATTCTTTTAACAGGCCCCAACATGTCCGGTAAGTCTACTTATATGCGCCAGATTGCCCTTATTGTTATCCTGGCCCAAATGGGTTCCTTTGTTCCGGCCGAGCGGGCTACTATCGGAATCGTCGATCAGATTTTTACTAGAATCGGAGCATCGGATGACTTAGCATCCGGCCAGTCGACTTTCATGGTTGAGATGAATGAAGTCGCCTATATTCTGGAAAATGCCTCAGCCAGAAGTCTTCTGATTCTGGACGAAATCGGTCGCGGTACGTCCACCTATGACGGTCTGGCCATAGCCTGGGCGGTTGTTGAACATGTCGCCAATAAGAACATCCTGGGTGCCAGGACGCTTTTTGCCACCCATTACCACGAGTTAACCGAGCTGGAAGGTAATGTAGCCGGGGTAAAAAACTTCCATGTAGCGGTGAGAAGAGAGCCTAGCTCAGTAAGTACAGCTAAGTCCGAAGGGCCTCAAGAACAAGAAATTGAGTTCTTACATAAAATCCAGCCGGGGCCGGCCGACGAATCTTACGGCGTTGAGGTAGCCAAATTAGCCGGTGTAGACCAGGCCGTAGTAAACAGGGCTCGTTTGATTTTACATAATTTAGAAAATGAAGGCCAAAGCCAGGCCAGGCGACAAAGAAAAAAAGATATTCAGGTTATGGAAGGTCAGATGGATCTTTTCTCGTCCTCTTTGGCCCTCCGCCAAAACGATGAAGTCATGGACCGTCTGGTAAACTTAGACGTACAAAACATGACGCCCATGGAAGCTTTGCAAGAACTTTTCGACTTGTCCAAAGAAGCCAAAAAACTTAAACGGTACCAAGGAGAGAACGAAAACTTCTAAAAGATAAAGAACAGGAGGAGCTATGGCTCTTATAAAAATATTAGACAGTCAGACAGCTCAAAGCATAGCCGCAGGCGAAGTGGTCGAGCGCCCCGCTTCGGTCGTCAAAGAGCTTTGCGAAAATGCACTGGATGCCGGAGCCGACCGGATTAGTATATCCATTGAACAAGGCGGCATCAAATTAGTCCGTGTGAGCGATAACGGCTCGGGTATGAGCACCGAAGACGCCCTCCTGGCTTTTAAAGACCATGCCACCAGCAAAATCACCGGTATCACCGATTTAGATACCATTCAAACTCTGGGCTTCAGAGGAGAAGCCTTACCTACCATAGCCGCCGTGTCTCGAGTCATGTTAGAGACCGGCCGTCCCGAAGACCCTAAGGGGACCAGACTTTGCCTTGATGCCGGCACACTAGTAAGCCAGGACAATATCCCCCTTAATCCCGGTACAAAAATTGAGGTAAGAGACCTTTTTTATAATACGCCGGCCCGCTATAAGTTTTTGAAGCAGGACCGGACCGAAGCCTCCCGGGTGACCGAGGTCGTTCGTGATTTGGCCTTAAGTAGGCCCGACGTCTCTTTTTATTTGGAAAGTCAGGGCAAAGAAATCTTACACACCCCCGGAGACAATCGCCTCTTAAGCGCTATCTATGCAGTTTTAGGTCAAGATATGGCCAAAGGCATGGTCCCTTTAATTGAATGCGGTAAGACCTCTATGGTGCATTGCACCGGCTATATTTCCTTACCGTCCGAGTCTAAAAAATCCAGAACCTGGCAACTTTTCTATGTGAATGGAAGACCCATCCAATCTCCCGTCCTAACCAGGGCATTAGAAGACGCTTATAAGTCAACACTCATGCAGGGCCGTTTTCCTGCCTGTGTCCTGATGTTGACCTTGCCCGGTAACCTGGTCGACGTCAATGTCCATCCCAGGAAGTTGGAAGTAAGGTTTTGGAATGACGGAGAAATTTATAAGCAGGTTTACGGCCAGGTGCAAAATGCACTTTTCACCGCCTTGCACCATGAAAATCCCGAACCGGCTGCGGTCGAAGAGCCGGACCGGACTCTACCCAAAAGCACGGACTCACCGGAGTTTTTATCTTCTACAGAGTCTTCCACCATGCCACAAAATGGCCCGGACACTGTGGCGTCTAGACCCTCTACAAGCTATTTAGACTTTAATTTAGACGGCTATACTAAACTATCCCAAACGAAGCTGAATGAGCCTCTAAAGCCCTATGAAAAGGCTTCTGACACGTCTCACAAAGAAGATTTACCTACTCAGAGTGCTATAGCTCCGGCTGAGCAAATGAGTTTTCTTCCGCCTGAAGACGAGACCTTAGACATGCGCCTTCGTGTCTTAAAAGAAGGCCGCTATGCCGGTGAACTTTTCAGGACTTATCTGATTTTTGAATACCGCGACCACTTTATCTTGCTAGACCAGCATGCCGCTCATGAAAAGATTTTATTCGAAAGGGCTGTTTCGTCTTATACGGAAAATCAGGTCATGACATCGCAAAGCCTGCTTCAGGCCCAGCCCATGCAGTTGGCCGCTCAAGATATCTTTATCTTGGAAGACAATGAAGATTTTATTAAAGCCTACGGTTTCGACTATTCTTTTATTGGCCCTAAAGATATCCTGATTCGAAAAATTCCCATAGGTCATGAGGTGTTAGATCCGGCTTTGGCCCTCAGATTTCTGTTGGATGAGATTCATGAGAAGGGGGTAGAAGGGGTAAAAGGAGAAACCGACCTGATCTACCACATGTTAGCCACCAGTTCTTGCAAGGCGGCCGTTAAGGCCCATGACGCCTTACACCCGTCCGAAGTAGATATACTACGTAAAGACCTTCTCACTTTGGATAATCCTTTCCACTGCCCGCACGGAAGACCAATCTTTTATATAGGGCAGACCAGGGATTTGGAAAAACTATTTAAGAGGATTGTCTGATGGCTATCACAGTAATTTGCGGTCCTACGGGGACCGGAAAAACGGGCTTGGCCCTGGCTTTGGCCGAAAAAATCGGAGCATCTATCGTCAATGCCGATTCCATGCAGATTTATAAAGGGCTGGATATAGGAACGGCTAAACCGACACTAGAAGAAAGGCAAATAGCCCCTCATTATCTGATAGATATTAAGGACCCTGCGGAAAAATACAGTGTCCGTGACTACATGAAGGATGCCAAAAAATGTATCGACGAGGCCCAAAGCCGGGAGGAAAAACTGATATTCGTCGGCGGAACCCCGCAGTATGTGACAAGTTTAGTGGAAGGCATCCATTACATTCCGGACAGTACCGACCACGCCTACCGGGCTGAATTAGAGAAAATTCTGGCTGATAAGGGGCCGGAAAGCCTCTGGAAGGCCTTGGAAGAAGTGGATTTTCCCAGGGCTCAAGTACTCCACCCCAACGACCACAAACGTATTATAAGGGCACTGGAGATTTATCATACAACCGGCATGCGCCAGAGCGATTGGGACGAAGCCGGCCAAAGAATATTTTTGCCTTATACTTTTGAGGTCTATGCGCCGAATTGGCCCAGAGAAGTGCTTTATGACAGGATTAATAGGCGCGTCGATTTAATGATGGCACAAGGCCTTTTAGAAGAAGCCAAAAAAGTTTACGACATGGATCTGCCGGCAGATGCAACCTGCCTTCAAGCTATCGCTTACAAGGAATTTTTCCCTTATTTTGAAGGAAAGGCCTCTTTGGAAGAATCCGTGGAGCTCCTCAAGAGAAATTCCAGGCGCTATGCCAAACGCCAGCTAACCTGGTATAAAAAGCTAGATTACATCCAATGGATCAAACCGGAGGATTTCGAGGATTTTGTGAAAGATTTTTAACCGGGCCGAAATTTCGCCTATAACCAATTCCCTAAAGCTTATGCCTTGCCTATGCTCTATACATATCAAGTAAGAGGAAAGAAGAGGTTAATAACAGATGAGCAATTATTATGGTACAGGCAGAAGATTGAATAAGCAGTTTGTCAGGCAAAGAGAACGCAATATGGGCCTAAGAAAGGGCCTACAAGATGAGTTTCTCAATCGCCTTATTGAAGAAGAGGTCCAGGTAGACTTATTCTTACGAAACGAAAGTGTAAGGTCCGGCCAAATCCTGGCCTATGATAATTGGTCTGTTCTGGTCCTGGCCCAAGATAAGCAATATCTCTTCTTCAAGGCATCAATCATGGGAATTATCCCCGAAAGGCCTATTGAAATCGATCTGGGACATAGAGAACCGCCCTATGATTTGGTCTCGGAAAGTTCCGAACGTTACTACGGCCACTATCAATAAAAATAAAGGACAAGCTCTTAAACTCTGGTCCTGATTAGGCCCTTAACTTTACCTAATATGCGGCACTCTTCCGTATCGAAGGGGATAGGCGCGTAATAGGGGTTCTCGGGGAAGAGGTAGGGTCTGCCGTCCAGGTAGGAAAAGCGTTTGACCGTTGCTTCTTCTCCGATAAGGGCAATAATGATATCGTTGTTATCAGCTGTCTGAGCGACTTCTACAACCAGGAGATCACCGTCCAGGATGCCAACTTCTATCATGGAATCACCGCGAACCTTCAGCAAAAAGTTGCCGTCCTTATCGGGCGGAAAGAGCTTCTCATCCAGGGCTATGGTGTACTGCACATTCTCTTGAGCTAAGATGGGCCTGCCGGCTGTCACCAGACCAATCAAGGGTAGGCCTATAATATCGTCCGGATTTACATGATCCTCGTAAAAATCATCCTGATTGTCCACCTCATCATCCAGCATACCTACTATGGAAATGGCACGTCTCTTGCCGTCGGCATAAGAAATAAGACCTGCTTCCTGGAGGTCGGTCAGATAACCGTGGACAGTAGAAGTGGACTTAATATCCAGGGCCTTGCAAATATCCCTGACGGAAGGGGAGTAGCCCTCGGAACGGATGAAATCTTCCAAAAAATCCAAGGTGCGCTTCATATTTTGCTCACGTTTACTAAGTTTCTTGTTCTCTGTCATAGGAAGACTCCTTGAATGTTTTATGTTGTCAGTATAGCGGAATAAGGCAGCTAATGCAAACATATGTTCTTTATTATTTGCCGGTAAAACTTGCCTCGATCCTAAGCTTTCTCTATAATTCACAGCTAAGAAGTACTATAGAAGAAGGATAGAAGACCTTGGCAGATACACAGGATAAAACAGATGTTTTTAAGAACTTACTGGATAAGAAGCCCGCTCCTAAGGCCGAGGCTAAGTCTGACCGGCCGGTTAATGCTACGAACTATTCCAATGAGCAAACCAGGCGTGTAAGGCTCGGCAACACCGCTCCTAAAGCCGCGCCTTCTTCATCAAAGACTTCCTCAAGAGCTTCGAACCCTAAAATAACCGCCAATGCAGCTTCCAAGAAATCCTCTAAGAGTGAAAATATTATAAAAAACCCGGCACGTTTTACCGAGGTCATCAGTACCTCTAAGCCCAACTTCCTGTCCAAGTTGCAAAGGACAGGGCCTGCTAAACGTTATCGATTAAAAGGTTATGCCAACAAGGCCTATGCCAACCAGGTAAGGCAACAAGAGAAGCGTAATAAGCAGCTTCTAAACACAGCCCTGTGGATTCTTCTGGTCATTATCTTATTAATTATTTTTTATAAGATTAATCCGATTGATAAAATTCAGAAAATCAAACACCTTTTCGGCCTTTAGGCCCTTTGCTTATTCAGAATCAGCACCTTCAGAATTACCGGAATCTTCAGAAGCTTCCTCTTCGTGTTGAAGTGACAAATCCGGCCTTTCGGAAGCCAAGGGGTTGGCTTCGACTGCCTTGTGGAGTTGTCTTTGGTCAACGTGCGTATAAATTTCGGTTGTGGCTACAGATTCGTGACCCAAAATCTGTTGGAGCATACGAATATCGACATTACCGTACTGATACATAAGTGTGGCGGCCGTATGTCTTAACTTATGGGTAGAATACTTAGTGGGGTCAATTCCCGCTTTTTTCAAATAATTATGGATCATCCGCTGAATAGAGGTTCGGGCCAGACGGTTACCCTGGCGGCTGATAAAAAGGGCCTTTTGTTCGGGAGCATTCTTGGGTCGATCCGGCAAATAAGCTTCAATGGCGCTGATACAAGCCTGGTTTAAATAAATGGTCCGCTCTTTATTGCCCTTACCTACCACGCGCATGGTTTTGGCCTCTAAATCAATATCATCTACATCGATACTGTTTAACTCGGCCAAACGGAGGCCGCAGTTTAAGAACAAGGTTAAGATACAATAATTTCTGGATGCAAATTCGTCTTCTTCGCTGTTTACCCGATTTAATAATCGCTTACTTTCTTCTAAACTCAGATATTGAGGTTGTTTTTTGGGAATCTTGGGACTTTCTAACTCGGAAGCCGGGTCATAGTCTATGATTTGCCTCTTATTAGCAGCCCATTTAAAGAAAGATCTTAAGCTCGAAACCTTCCTGGCTCTGGTCTGGGCCGAAGCCTGTCTTTCACGGGTGAGCCAGGATAAAAAGGCATAAAAATCCGTCAATGTGATGGATTTGAGATATTCGGCTTGGATGGTATGAATAGGAATCTGATCAAATTCCACATCTTTGGCAATTTCCTTACGATGAAGACGCATAAAACGAAAAAACATGGTGAGGTCGTAACGGTATTCTTTGACCGTAAGGGGAGACCTCCCCAAAATAGCTTCCATATAACCTAAGTACTCTTCCAGAATAGGAAAGGTATGAATATCTATTGAATCCGGCACCTAAAGTCGTCCTCTCCTTAAAATATTAGTATTATATTAGCATATTAATGGATAGTTTTAGATGACCGGGCCTCTTACTTTGGTAAAATATAGCTCATGAAAAAGACCAAGAAAAATCAAGAGCCCAAAGTGCTCAGAAAAATGGACAAAGAGGAGAGAAGAGAGCTGGTCCGGTCCATGGTGAACCCGGAAGGCCAAGAAGCTCCCGAAGACCTCAAGCTGACAGAAGAAGACCAGAATCTCAAAGGCGAGTCCAAGCTCATTAATTGGATTATCAACATTTCTACCGTGGTCGGTATCGTGGCCATGGTGGTTTTTGTTGTATGGGCCCAAAGACAGGGCATTTTTAAGAGCCAGGAAAGTCTGCAGAACTTCGTAGACGGTCTTTATCCCTGGGGACCGGTTGTCTTTACAATTATCCAGATTATTCAAGTCGTTATTCCTATCATACCGGGCGGAATCAGTACGGTCGTCGGCGTCATTCTCTTTGGCCCCTTATGGGGATTTGTCTATAACTATGTCGGTATAGCCATAGGTTCTATTGTAGTCTTTTTCTTATCACGTCGTTACGGTAAGCCCCTGGTCAGCATGATGATAGGGAAGAAGCGCTATAATAAGTATATCGGCTGGACCGGCACCGGCCAAAGCTTCACTAAGATTTTTGCCATACTGATTTTCCTTCCGGTCGCTCCCGATGACATCCTGTGCTATATAGCCGGTTTGACCCACATGACAGCCAAACAATTTGTTATTATAATCCTTACTTGTAAGCCACCTTCTATTTTGGCTTACTCTATGGGCCTAACTTACCTCTTACAGCAGGTATTGGGCTTTTTAAAAAATGTGGCATAGGAGTGATGTTTTATGAGTAAGAAGTTACAAGTTGGCATAATCGGAGCAACCGGCTACGTCGGACAACGCTTCGTATCTTTGTTACAAGACCATCCTTTCTTCGAAATAAGAAAATTGGCTGCCTCCGAAAGATCCGCCGGTAAGGCTTACGGAGATGTCTTGCAAAACAAGCAACATGATTTTCTTAAATTAAATGAAAAAACTTCTAAGATAATTTTAGATCGATTAAACATAGAAGATGTTCCGACTTTTGCCCGGGATTTGGATTTTTGTTTCTGCGCGGTTAATATGGAAAAAGATGCCATTATTGCTTTAGAAGAAGCTTTGGCCAAAGAAGGCTTGGGCGTGGTATCCAATAACTCGGCTAACCGTCTGAAACCCGATGTTCCTATGGTTATTCCGGAAATAAATCCCGAGCACTTCGACATGATTGAACAGCAAAGAAAACGCCTGGGTACCGATACGGGCTTCATTGTCTGTAAGCCCAACTGTTCCATCCAATCCTATGTACCGGCCTTACACGCACTGAAGAAGTGGGAACCTGAAGTGGTTTTTGTATCAACCTATCAGGCCATATCGGGTGCAGGCAAGACCTTCGAAACCTGGCCGGAAGCACGAGATAATGTCATTCCATATATAGGTGGCGAGGAAGAAAAAAGCGAACAGGAACCGCACAAGATCTGGGGACAGATTACGGAAGACGGTATAGTGGCCTCTGAGAAACCTGCTATATCGGCACACTGCTTCAGAGTAGGTGTGCAAGAAGGACATACCGCATCTGTAACCGTTAAGTTTAAAAATAAACCATCCAAAGAAGAGATTCTTGAGGCATGGGCCAACTATGAAGGTTTGCCGCAGCAGTATAAGTTACCGCAGGCACCGGAACACTTTATTCATTATCTGGAAGATCCCAGCCATCCACAGGCCAAATACGACGCCAACGTCGATAAGGGCATGGCCATTCAGATTTCACGTCTCAGAGAAGATTCTATTTTAGATTATAAATTTGCTTGTCTGTCTCATAATACCTTGAGAGGCGCTGCCGGCGGTGCAGTCTTAACCGCTGAACTTTTGTATAAACTGGGTTGGATTCAAGCCAGGTAAGATCCCATACTTAATTTAATAGTCTATTGAAAGAGGAGGCCCACTGTGGCCTCCTTTCCACATTTTATCCACATGAACAAAATAATAGTTTTGTTCATGTGTGTAGAGGTAAACAGTCCGGAAGAGGCTAAAACAATCCACAACTTATCCACATAGGCCATTTAAGGATGTCTTTTGCTGACAGGACACTTGTCCTTGTGCTGTGCTTAGCTGTATTTGTCCCATGGGCAGCTTGCTTTTGTCCGACAGACACAAGTCTATCTCAGGTAGACAGTAATTTTTACTATAAGGGCTGTAGAATCCATCTGCAACGGACACGTAAAAATAGCATTTGCCAATCTAATTATTACACTTATGTGTCAGTAATTATTATGTAACAATGTAGTTTAAAGCCTATATCAGCGGTATTTATAAGTTGTGTTTAGAAATCGAATCATAAAAAATTCCCGATTCTAAATGAACCGGGAATCAAAAATTTTGTGATGCGTTTAAATTGCTAAATTATCACTCAATAAAAACTAATACTTAGTTCTTCGAGCGGACAACCTTCTTAGACGTATTTCTGACAAAGTCTTCATCACGAATGGTGATATTACGCATGGCCTTGTAGTCGCTGACCTGGTGGTTGACTTCTTTTACCAACGCCTCCATATGTGCCTGTACCTCTTCCCTACTAGGATCCTTCTTAGCTAAGATGGTTTCCATTTCTTCTTTATTGGGGAAGATTTCAACTACAACCTGTGTATCGCCACGATTATCGGGAGCACCACTTACGACAGCTTCAGCAACTTCCGTGTGTTTCTTCAGAAGGAACTCCAACTCTTCGGGGAAAACATTCTTGCCGTTCTTGGTAACGATGACGTTTTTCTTACGACCGGTGATAATCACAAAACCATCATCATCGATATAACCCAGGTCACCGGTATGGAACCAACCGTCTTGCAAGACTTCTTGGGTTTTGGCCTCGTCACCATAATAGCCCAACATGATATTGGGGCCCTTACCGATGAATTCGCCTATACCGTTTTCGTCCGGATTCAAAACCTTAACCGCAGTACCGGGTAGAGGTTGACCGGCCGATTCATTCTTGTAATCAATATCTCTGTTGAGGGCCAAAATAGGACCGCATTCGGTAAGGCCGTAGCCCTGAATGGCTAAGAAACCGAAGTCGTTAAAATCCTTCAAAATCTTAGGATCAATAGCTGCACCGCCTGCGATAATGAGGCGCATGTGACCGCCCATGGCTTCGTGGATATCTTTGAAAAGCTTCTTTCGAACATCAATACCCAACTTCATCAGGAAGCGGCTCAGGCCCAGAGCAAAATTAACCTTCTTTCTGGCACCTTGCTTATCGGTGTTCTTCCAAATTCTCTTGTGGAAGGTTTCCAGACCCAGAGGAACAGCCAGCAAAAGTGAAGTTTCACTCTCTTTAAGGTTATCCGTGATATGTCTTAAGCCTTCGCAATAGGCAATCGTATCGCCACGATAGATTTGGCAAAGATAACCGCAAGTACACTCATAGGTGTGGTGTAGGGGCAAAATCGAAAGACACGTATCGCCGCCGACTTCGGTCATCTCACACATACCGACCAGGTTGGCCGATATGGTACCGTGACTATGCATAACCGCCTTAGGCTTATCGGTAGTGCCGGACGTAAAGAGCAAAACCCGCATTTCATCCGGATCAATGGGATAGGTCAAGAAGATATTATCGCCTTGTTCGATACGTTGTTTACCGTCGGCCATAACATTGGACCAGGCAGACTCTTCTACACCCAAGCTGTCAATCATCCGGGGGCCTTGAATCCGAAGTGTATTAACCTCTTCCGAATCTTCAAACTTATCCATCTGAATCATAAACTTCAGAGTCGGTATATCCTTCGTCGCTTCGATAGCGGATTCTCTTAACTTAGGTGAATAAATGACAGCCGTGACCTTGGCTGAAGTCAACATATTTTTAAGTTCCGGAACCGACAATTCTTTGTCCAAAGGCACTACCACACCGGCACAGTTCACAATGGATAAATAAGATACGTACCATTCATAGCGTGTTTCGGCCAGGATTGCCACGCGCTGCTTATTATCGATACCCATGTGGTAAAGGCCCGTACCGAAGTTATGGACGTCTTGTCCGAACTGTTCATAGCTTACAGGAGCATAAGGCTCGCCTTTGACAGGTTTTAGGAGGAAGGCGTCGCGGTCTTTAAACTCGGCCACGCTCCCTTCCAACATCTCTCTTAAATTCTTAATGGGGCGCACTACATGAAGCGGTTGCTTATATATACTCATTTAATAGGGCACCTTACATATTTTCAATAAAAGCTTTATAGGCTTGATAGGTCGAATAAAGATCCAATTTATGAATGACTTCACCCGGGGCATGCATGTTTAATACAGGAACGCCGGAATCGATGACTTGCATACCGCGATTGGCGTAATAAAGCGCAATGGTTCCGCCGCCGCCCTGGTCGACTTTACCGAGCTCGCCGGTCTGCCAAGGCACCTTATGCTCATCCAGAAGATGGGCAACCTTGGAGAAGAATTCGGCACTGGCATCGTTGGCGCCGCCCTTGCCGCCGTGGCCGGTATATTTGGTCAACGCAACACCGTGGCCCATATAGCAGACATTCTTAGGATCTACCGTAGACGGGAAATTAGGATCGAAACCGACCGTTACGTCCGTCGAAAGCATGGAGGAGTTTTCCAAGGCTTGGTGGAAGCCTAATACATCATAGGCGCCTTCTTTTTTGGCATAAATTTCCATCATGAAATTCTCATAAGACTGAGACTGGGCACCGGTATTGCCCTGGCTTCCGACTTCTTCCTTATCGGTCAAGAGCATAAGGCCTGTCTTTTCGCCTGGCTGCATAGTAGCAATAGCTCTTACGGCAGGATAGGCACACACTCTGTCATCATGGCCGTAACCTGCTAAAAAGCTCCTGTCAAAGCCCAAATCTCTGGTCTTACCGGCGGGTACAGCGGAAATTTCAGCACTTAAAAGATCTCTTTCGCTGATGTCATAGCGCTCTTTTAAAATCTGCAAAATAGCCAGCTTGAAGCGGTTGGAAACATCCTTATGGGGCACAGGTCTGCCGCCTACTAAGATGTTCATTTCTTCACCTTCAACCACCTTAGCAGCAGTCTTTTGCATCTGGTCCTTACCCAAGTGAATCAGGAGATCGGTCAGCGCAAATACAGGATCATTTTCGTCTTCACCGACCGTAAAATTCAAGGTCGTGCCGTCCTTACGAACGACCGTTCCGTGCAGGGCCAAAGGAATCGTGGTCCATTGATATTTTTTAATACCACCATAGTAGTGCGTCTTAAGGAAAGTCATCTCCCCTTCTTCATATAAGGGATTGGGCTTAATGTCCAATCTGGGCGAATCCAGGTGGGCACCTAAAATATTAAAACCGTCTTTAATCGAAGCTTCACCGACAACCGCGGCAACCAAACCTTTGCCTCTAATAGACTTATAAACACGGTCACCGGCTGTAAGGGTCTCCTTATCGGCTATATCTACAAAACCCACATTCTTCAATAAATCAATACCGTTTAAGACCACTTCGCGTTCGGTCTTAGACTTGTCCAAAAAGATTCGATAATCCTCTGCGAAAGAGAAAGCGGAAATCGTCGTTTCTTTATCATAAACATCAAAAAGATGCTGGCTTTTATTCTGCAGCTTCTCTTCCAAAGCCTTACCCGGACTAAGCTCTTTATTTTCGTCCTCGGATACTTCCATGTCCTGGAACATTTGGCTTAATTCATTAACAGTAGGAGCAGTAATATTAGACTCCTTTTTTTCTGTTTCACCCACATTATTCTCTACTGAATTGTCTTGATAGAACATAGGGCACCTACTTTCTTTAAACAATATTCTCAGTTATTTTAACATGTATCAGGCAAGTATTAAAATCATTTGCTAAAATACTTGAGGAGGAAATATTGTGAAAACTATTATTGATACACATAATCATTGTTGTGAATTTTCTGCGGACTCGAGTCAACCTCTGAAAGAGCGATTAGAGGAAGCACAGCGCTTGGGTCTAAGAGGCCTGGCGATGACCGACCATTTCGATAAGTGGGAAGATCCCGCTATCGCTTCATCCGAATTCCATGTCTTGGACATCTATCCCGAGGACGGCGAATGGGTATTTAATATCCCCGACTATATCAAGCACATTAGAGCCGAACAAGAAAACTTAGCCAAGGCCCACTCTTCTCTGGAACTTTATAAGGGAATCGAATTAGGCTATAGGCCTTACCTGGTACCGGCTTTCCGGGAAGTTTCGACCTTTTATAAAGACGACCTAGACCTTCTAATAGGATCGGTCCATAACCTAAGCCCCTTCGGCTATCCGAAACTGCGTAAACTTTATGCCAAAGGCAAAAAGGAAGCCTACACACTTTATTTAGAAGCGCTTATGAAGATGGTGGAAGATATGCCCTTCATTAATGTCTTAGGTCATTTCGATTACATCAGTCGCTACAATACTTACGATGATAAGAAATTACGGTACGAAGACTTTGCCGATCATTTAGACCGGCTCTTTAAACTTATCATTGAACGCGATATTGCTTTGGAGATTAATACCGCAACCCAATTGGTAAAAAATCCGTCAGGCCAGCCTATCGGTCTGACCGATGAAGCAATTTTACGTCGTTATAAGGATTTAGGCGGCACCTTGATTTGTCTGGCTTCCGATGCCCACCATGAGGGCCGTGTCGGCCAAATGTTTGAGCAAAATAAAGCCCAGTTAGAAAATCTGGGCTTTGATAAACTCTGTCATTTTGAGAAAGGCCAAATCGCCTATTAGGACTATTGGTCCGATTTTAATATGGAATTTATATTTTCGAGCCAGGATTTGACCGTTTTTTCGTAACCGTTTTCCGTAGGCTCATAATAACGAACCCCCCGCATCTTATCGGGCATAAATTCCATAGGTGCGATACTGTGGGGGTAATCATGGGCATAACGGTAGCCCTGACCATAACCTAAATTGTCGCCCATACCTTGCATGACCGCATTTCTCAAGGCCAAAGGCACCTCTCCCGTATCTTTGGACCGCACGTCGGCCAGAGCCTGATCAACGGCCAGATAAGACTTATTCGACTTGGGGCTTGTCGCAAGCATAACCGTCGCTTGGCCCAAAATAATACGGCCTTCCGGCATGCCGACTCTTTCCACGGCCAGCCAGGCCGAAACCGCAATACTCAAGGCCTGGGGATTAGCCATACCTACATCTTCCGAAGCCAAAATCACTAAGCGCCTGGCAATAAAATTAGGGTCTTCTCCGGCTTCCAACATTTTGGCCAGGTAGAGCAAGGCCGCATCCACGGCCGACCCTCTGACGGATTTTATGAAGGCCGAAATAACATCGTAGTGGTCTTCCCCATTCTTATCGTAGCGAATAGGTTTTCTTTGAATACACTCGCTAATCACCTCTAATGTAAGATGGAGAAAATCTTCACCTGTTTCCGGGTCTTTGGACCAGGGTGTTGAATTATGGGCCAGCTCTAAGGCATTCAATGCAGACCTGGCATCTCCGTTGGCCATATCGGCCAGGAAATCTAATGCGTCCTCTTCTATCCTTATCTTCTCGTTACCGTAGCCTCTCTCCGGGTCTTCCAAAGCCCTTATGATCAAGGTTTCGATATCTTCTTTTGTCAAAGGATAGAGCTGAAAAACCGAAGATCTGGATAAGAGAGCCTTATTGACTTCAAAATAAGGATTCTCCGTCGTCGCACCGATAAGTATAAGGCTTCCATCCTCCACGGAAGGCAAAAGCGCATCTTGTTGGGCTTTATTAAAACGGTGAATCTCATCAATAAACAAGACCGTACGCCCCGAAGGGGTCAGGAGATAATTATGCGTATCTTCAATAATAGCCTTGATATCTTTAACGCCCGAAGTGACCGCATTAATTTTTCTAAACGTTGAGGTAGTCGTTTCGGCAATAATCCGGGCCAAAGAAGTCTTACCGGTCCCCGGGGGTCCGAACAGGATAATCGACTGAAGCTGGTCGGTCTCAATCATGCGCCGAAGCATCTTACCTTCAGAAAGAATATGGGCCTGGCCCACGTAGTCTTCCAAACTTACGGGAGACATCCGATAGGCCAGGGGTTCTTGCTTCTTATAGGTCACTTTTCTATAATCCTAACTTTTCTAATCCATTAATCCAGGATAAAGCGGGTGCTCTTTTACAAGTTCTTCTACACCCTCAAGGATAAGGTCTTTCTTCTGATCAAAGTCTGTTGCCGCGTCATAAATAAATTGGGCAATCTTTGCCATATCATCGGGCGTAAAGCCTCTGGAAGTCAGAGCCGGTGTTCCGATTCTAAGGCCGGAGGTCACAGTAGGCTTAGCCGTATCAAAAGGAATCGTATTCATATTGGTCGTAATGTTGACCTCGTCCAGGTTATGCTGGAGATCCTTACCGCTGATGCCCTGAGGTCTGAGGTCAATCAAGATAAGGTGATTATCGGTCCCGTCGGATACCAGCTTCATTCCGTGGTCCTGGAGGGCCCTTGCCAGTGCTTGAGCATTGGATAAAACATGCTGCTGGTAGACTTTAAAACCGGGCTCCAAGGCTTCTTTCAACGCCACAGCCTTACCGGCAATCACATGCATCAAAGGTCCGCCCTGGAGACCGGGGAACACTGCCGAGTTAATCTTCTTGATGTATTCTTTCTTGCAAAGAATCATACCGCCTCTGGGACCTCTCAAGGTCTTATGGGTCGTCGTAGTCACAAAGTCCGCATAAGGGACAGGGCTCGGATGCAATCCTGCCGCAACCAGACCGGCAATATGGGCCATATCGACCATGAGGTAGGCACCGACTTCATCGGCGATTTCTCTGAACTTGGCAAAATCAATAAAGCGCGGATAGGCCGAGGCTCCTGCAACAATCAGCTTGGGCTTAAACTCTAAAGCCTTCTGTCTCAAAGCATCATAATCAATTGTTTCAGTTTCTCTGGAGACACCGTAGAAGGCGGTTTCAAAGAAACGGCCCGAATAATTTTTGGCCATACCGTGGGTCAGATGACCGCCGTGAGATAGGTCCATACCCAAGATACGGTCACCGGGTTCCAATACAGCGTAGTAAACAGCCATGTTCGCTTGCGCACCTGAATGCGGCTGTACGTTTACGGCTTCGGCACCGAAAAGTTTCTTGGCTCTTTCTCTTGCCAAATCTTCCGCAATATCAACATACTCACAACCGCCATAGTAACGACGTCCCGGGTAACCTTCAGCGTACTTATTGGTCATGACGGAACCTTGGGCAGCCATAACGGCTTCTGAAGTAAAGTTCTCCGAAGCAATCATCTCCAGCTTTTTATTTTGCCTCTGATATTCCAGGCAAATGGCCTCATAAATTTCGGGATCATCCCGTCTTATTGCATCATAAATCACTTTCGTCTTCCTCCTTTATCGTCCGGACTTCAGCCTGACTCACTAATAAAATATCACGCCTTCTAATTCCTTCTTGAACCAAAGCGGGAATATCCAAATCTTTTTCCGCATCGACTGCATCTTGTAGGTGGGGCCTGGTCTTAGGGTGCTTGTCGACAAAGACCGTACAGCAATCTTCATAAGGTAAAATCGAGGTCTCATATGTACCGATTTTCCGAGCAATGTCCACCGTGAAGTCTTTATCAATACCAATCAAAGGCCTGAAAACCGGCATGTCCACTACAATGTTGGTGGTCGTTATGGCTTCCAGCGTCTGGCTGGCTACCTGACCCAGAGACTCACCGGTCACCAAAGCTTTGGCCCCGGACTCATGGGCAATGCCCTCGGCAATCTGCATCATGACCCGCCGCATTACAATGGTCAGCATGTCGGACGGACAGTGCTGGCGCAAGTTCACCTGAATGTCGGTAAAGTTTACGATATGAAGTTCAATAGGTCCTGTATAAGCAGTTAATATACGGGCCAAATCAATGACTTTTTGCTTAGCTTCTTCGGATGTGAAAGGGAAAGAATGAAAATAAACCGCATTAAGCTTAACACCACGAGAAGCCATCATATAAGTTGCCACAGGAGAATCAATTCCGCCGGACAAAAGCACCGTCGCTTGACCGCCGGTCCCAATAGGAAGACCTTTGGCTCCGGGATAGATAGCACCATAAAGATAGAAAGAATCTCTTACCTCTACGTAAATATAGAAATCCGGCTCGTGGACATCCACTGACAAATTAGGATAATTTCTTAAGATATGCGCTCCCAGTTCCCGGCCGATTTCAGGTGACGTAAGGGGGAAAGATTTATCGCCTCTTTTGGCCTCCACCTTAAAAGTCCAATGTTTCTTACGCGGATTATCTTCTTTTTTCTGCTCTAAAACGTGGTCTACTACTTTCAGTGATTCGGCTTTTACATCTTCAAAATCAGCTTCGGATAATTTCAAAACCGGAGAAGCAGAGACAATGCCGAAGGTCTTACAGGCTATGTCCAAAGCCTTAGCCATATATTCTTCCGTGCCGGCCAAATCATCCATGGGTTCAATCCAAAGTCTGGATTCACTGCTATAAGTGGTAAATTTAGGTCCTAATTGGTCTAGACGCACCTGGACATTTTCCAATATCTGCCTTACAAAGCGCCTCTTATTTAGGCCCTTCAGAGCAACCTCGCCGATGCGCATTAAAATACGATGTTCAACTTTTGCCATATCTATCTACATACCCCATTTTCTGAGTAAAGTCACTTGATCTTCTAGTATCTTACAAAAAGTCTTAATTTCTTCAAGTGTATTGGTTCTGTCGAGACTGATTCTTAAGGTCCCTTCCGCGTCTTTCCTATCCACACCCATGGCCAAAAGCACATGTGAGACACCGGCATTTCTGGCTTGGCAGGCGGAGGAGGTAGAAACCAGGGCCCCCGCTTTTTCCAGCATATTCATCAGAGTTTGCCCTCTCATACCGGGAAAAGAAATCGATTGGATTTCAGGCAAGGCCTCCGGGAAATTGACACGGCCTCCCAGCTTATAAACCGTATTGTGGAGGATTTCGGCATAATTTTCTACCATGGCTCTACTTTCTTCCATCGAGTCGACATGGAGTCTAGACGCTAGAGTCAAGGCCTTTAATAAAGGATAATCCTCGGTCCCGGACCGCCAATTATTCTGTTGGCCACCCCCATGGATCAAAGGGTCCGGATAACACTTATCCTTGCGGTACAAAAGTCCGATACTCTTAGGCCCGTGAATCTTATGGCCGCTAAAAGAGGCCAAGTCCAGATCCATTGCCTCTAAATTAATGGGAAGTTTCCCCCAAGCTTGGACCAAGTCTCCGTGAATAAAAGCTTGCGGAGCGTTTTGTCTAATAAGAGAAACCAGCTCGGGCAAATTTAAAATTGTACCGGATTCGTTATTAACATAGAGTAAAGACACCAGAAGTGTCTTATCATTAAGACCGCTCAGTAAGCGCTCGGGCGGCAGATTGCCCTGACGGTCCGGCTCTAAATAGTGGACTTTGGCCCCTTGACTTTCTAAAAATTTGGCCGTCTCCAAGGTCGCATGGTGGTCCGAACGAAGCACCACCAGTTCATTTAAGCGTTTGCCGTACTTAGAATATAGTCCCTTGAAAGCCATATTGGTCGATTCGGTCGCTCCGGACGTTTGAATTAAATTTTCTCCCGAACAACCGAGGTCTTCACCCAATTGATTAAAGAGGTCCTTCCTGGCTCGGGCCAGCTTTAGCCCCGCTTGGTACATAGACGCCGGGTTATAGTAATCTTCTTTCATTGCGTCTGCTAAAGTCTCGATAACCTCAGGATAGGGCTTAGTCGTTGCCGTATGGTCTAAATAAATCACTTAGGACCTCGATTCTTCTAAGAGCTTAAGCAGTGCTTGTTCTCTCACAACCAGACAGAAAAGATTAATGGCCTCTCTTAATTCGTCCATATGAGGATAGGATGGAGCAATTCTTAGGGCACTATCTTCCGGATCTTTCCCGTAAGGATAACAGGCTCCGGCATCGGTAATGCTTAGGCCCAGTTCTTTACATCTGGCATAAACTTTAGAAGCTGTCCCGGGATAAACCCAAATGGTTACAAAATACCCGCCTTTGGGCCTAGTCCAGGTCGCAATACCGGTAGGACCTAACTTCTCATCAAAAGCCTTTAATACCAATTCAAATTTAGGACCTAATACCTTGGCATGAGCTTTCATCAAAGACTCCACGCCGCCCAGGCTCCGGAAAAGTCTGGCATGCTTTAGCATGTTGACTTTATCGGCCGAAATCATCTGTGACTTGAGGCTGGGTAAAAGCCAGGCTCGGTTATTTTCGGATGTGGCCAAACAGGCTACGCCTGCTCCGGCATAGGTCATCTTCGATGTAGAAGCAAAAACGAAGACGCGGTCGGGATGACCCTCTTCTCTTGCTAAGTCCAAAAGAGGATAAACCGGGTCTTGCTCAGCCGAGTCATCGTGGAGATGGTGGACGGCATAGGCCATGTCAGCCAAAACTTTAAAATCTTCTGCTGCTTCCATCGAAAAGAGGCGGCGGAGGGTCTTCTCCGAATAAGACTGGCCGGTAGGATTGGAATACATGGGAACAGTCCAAATACCTTTAATAGATGAATCCTTTTTACAAAGATCTTCGACTACGTCCATGTCAGGCCCCTCGTCATTCATAGGAACCGGAATCATCTTGATGCCAAATGAATCCAGCATGTTAAAGTGGCGATCATAGCCCGGAACCGGACACAAAAACTTGACCTCATCCAGGTCTCTCCAGGCCTTACTTTGGCCGGGTAAAGGAAATAACATGAGACGGCTCAAAAGATCATACTCGATAGTAAGGCTGGAAGACGAGAGACACCAGACGCTCTCCGGCTCAATCTTCAGCATGGATCCGAACACTCTGCGAAGTTCGATTAAACCGTAAAGACCTCCGTAGTTTCGGACATCTATGCCCTCTTCGGACAAAAAATTATCCATCGAAACATTTTCGAAAAGAGTCGTGACATGGTCCAATTGCTCCGGTGAGGGTTTGCCTCTGGCCATGTTAAGATCCAGATTTAAGTCCTTATAAGTCTGAAGCTTCTTCTCTATTTCCGTTAATAAATTCTCTTGTGTCTTTCGATCTAAATCTTTATAAAGCATCCGCTGTATCCTTCTTTCTATGTATACAATGGCCAGGGATCTATCTGTATGGACCGGACTTCGTTTCGTGCATTCCAATGCACTCGGGCCGCCAAGAGTCCCAGGTCTCTATCAGACTGTCCTTGCGCTAGCAAATAGGTCCGAAAGGTCTTTAAAACACGCTGCTGTTTAGACCTGTTAAAGGTCCTTTCAGATTCACTAATTGTATCGACCTGCCTGGCCTTAACCTCGGTCGCATAAAGCCTACCGCGACAGTAACTGATGATGTCGACTTCTCCTACATTATGAACAGTATAATTATAGGCCAAAATAAGGTGACCTGCGCTCTCCAAATGCCGCCCTACCAGTCTTTCTGCCCGTTGGTATGCTTTCATCGAAGTTTCCTTTCTTCAGCCCATTTTCTAAGAAAAGATTTTCTGTGAATGGGGCTGGGACCAAGCGTATTCAAAGCTTCATAGTGGGCCTTGGTCCCGTAGCCCTTATGCTTTGAAAATCCGTAACACGGGTATTGCTCGTCCATCTCTTTCATGTAACGGTCCCGGCTGACTTTGGCCAGGATTGAAGCGGCGGCAATCGTGTTGGACCTGGCGTCGCCTTTTACCAAGGCCATCTGAATTTCCGGAGGGAAATCTTTTAACGTGATAGCATCTAAGAGAATAAAATCCGGTTTTACTTCCAGTTCTTGTAAGGCCAAAGTCATTGCCTCTTTGGTCGCTTCTAAGATATTAATCCGGTCAATCCGGGCCGGAGCTATGGCCTTTATCTTATAGGCCAAAGCCTCTTCCCTGATTTGTTCAAACAGGGCTTCTCGCCTCTTCTCACTTAATTTCTTGGAATCATTTAAACCCAAGATAGGCTTTGCAGGGTCTAATATGCAGGCGGCTGCCACCACCGGTCCTGCCAAAGGTCCTCTGCCTGCTTCGTCGACACCGGCAAGAGCTAGGTAACCCTTACGGTGCAGGTCTTCTTCTATCAGGTCCATGCGCTTATAGCGCTCTTCTAAACTCTCTCTAGAAGCCGTCATGGTCTATAGGTCCTTCTACCGTCTCTAAGGTCATGGGTCCCAGAATACCGTTTCGTAAATCGGTTAGGAAACGAGACGCAAAACGTCTTTCGTCCACCTTGCCGCCGGACTGGATAGCTCCGGCTTTTCGGGCAGCTTCAAGATACAGGTCATAGGTGTCCTCACCGTCTTCCCAGTCCAGCTTATAGCGTGCCTTTAAAGCGTCGGGATAAAGCTCCATCAATTCCACAAAACTAAAATAGGCCACTTCTTCCAGAGGAAGAATCCGGTCTTGAATGGCACCGGTTGCAGCCAAATGTAATTTGGCTTCTCTTGTTTCCAACTTGGGCCACAAGACTCCCGGCATATCCAAAAGTTCCAGGGCCATATCTCTGGTCTTAATCCATTGAGGGCCTCGCGTTACACCCGCCTGGTTCGATACCTTAGCGGCTTTTTTAGCACTCAGAGCATTAATGAGCGTGGATTTACCTGTATTGGGAATGCCCAAAATCATAATCCGGAGGGGGCGATTTTGCCTGCCCTTCTCTTCAATTTTGGCCAGCTTATCGGCTGAGATTTCCAAAGCCAGATTCCGCAAGGTCTTAACATCGTTTGAATCCTGCGTATTGCACGCTAAGGCGCGAAGTCCTTCTGCTTCATAGTGCTTAAGCCAGTCTGCCGTCCGATTCGGGTCGGCCAAATCTTTTTTGTTCAAAAGCAGGATGTGAGGCGTCTGACCGATAATCTCCAAAAAGGCAGGATTTCGACTGGACCTGGGAATTCTGGCATCTGCCGTTTCCACAATGAGGTCTACCAGAGATAGGTATTCTTCAATATTCTTAAGAGCTTTGGCCATATGGCCGGGGAACCAATGTACATCCATGTCATTTCTCCTTTACTCGTGCCTTACATTATACAAGAGCATGAAGACTAATAGAAACGGACAAGGGCGAAGAAAAGATAAATTGTGCCTAAGCTAAAACATACGACTTCTGTAGATAGCAATAACTTTGCCAAGCGTCTCGCTCGCCTTTACCGGACCCATGGTATAGCAAACTTTGTCTTTAAGTTTCTTAAAAGCTAAACCGCCTTCCGAAGA
>CAYFQG010000007.1:0-39490 GCA_964345295.1 uncultured Oscillospiraceae bacterium
TCTCCCGAAAGAGTGCCTGAGTATCTTATCAGCGGACTTTGGCCTTGTCAACAAGTTCTTTGAAGAAATCCGTTCTTTGCCATTACGTGTCCGGGCGTTTCATTCCTCTTCTTTAGATAATAGACTTACGGGTGTGAAGTCCACCAGGTCGGACGATAACTTCATATAAGAGCAAGAACCTCTTAGGCCGCTAAAGGCCTGGCGGCCGGACGGGCCGTGAACGTGTCCATAGCAACAAATCATCACGCCGCAGTCGTCCATCTTCAAGGCGAAGTCGCTTGGCCTGCCGTCTCTGGCAAGGGGCGGATAATGCATAAGCCCCAGGATGCTTTTTACATCTTCCTTATCTTTTATACTCTTCCCTTGCTGAAGTGAAAGGTCCAGTCGATTTAATTCTCTCTTATATACCTTTTCATCTTCCCGGCTGAAACTGTCATCCGTCGGAATCTTCCAACCACGGGTCCCCACTAGGAGCGCCTTATATTCTTCTATATAGAGGGCTTCATTTTGAAACAACTCCAAAGTGTCCAGCCCTTCTCTTTCGATAAGGCCCTGCACCTGGGCTCTGGTCGTCCACCAGAAGTCATGATTACCTCTAAGTAAGATTTTGCGCTTACCCGGCAAGCTATGAAGAAAAGTTAGGTCGGCCACAGCTTCTTCCAGCTTAAGGGCCCAGGAAATATCACCCAAGATAAGGACCGTATCTTCGGGACCGACTTTGGCCTGCCAGCCTTGTTTCAGTCTTGCTACATAATTCTCCCAACTGGGACCGAAGACATCCATGGGCTTATCGGATGCTAAAGATAAATGGGTATCGGCTATGCCCCACAGCGTCATGGACTCTCCTCCTCTTGCGGGTGAAAATGCTTGTAGATATTTTCGGCAGTAGTTTGGCCCAGAGACGGAACTTTGGCCAAAAGTTCCTCTACGTCGGCCTGACTGATTTCTTTAATCGATTGAAAAGCCTGCATCAGCTTTTGGCGTTTCTTAGGGCCCACGCCCGGAATATCTTCCAGCTTAAATCGGGTTTGGCGTTTCTTGTTGAGCCTTCGATTGGCTTGACCCGCCACACGGTGGGCTTCGTTTTGAATACCGGTCAGAAGTCTCAGTAAGGCCAGCTTCTGCTCTCTCTCCACTCCGGGGTCTTCGGAAAACCAGGAAATCTCGGCTCGGCTTTCCGGATGGGGTGCGTTTTCTTTTAGAAGGCCCAGGGATTCAGCCAGTTCGACCACATTGCCGTCGGCCAAAACCAGGCCCCGGGTGCGGTGGCGGCGGTCCTTGACCATGCCGGCCAAAGGCAGGTCCGCAAAACCTCGTTCTTCTAATAAAGATTTAATAACCGTCACATGGCCCAAGCCCCCGTCCAATAAAATCAGGTCGGGTTTACGGCCGAAAGCGGCATCGTCTATATGGTTTAGGCGGCGATCAATAGCCTCGGTCATGGCTCGGTAATCATCCTGGCCTTCTTGGCGGCGGATGTTAAAGGTCCTGGCTTGGTTTCGCCTCACCTTACCGTTTTCAAAAACCACCATGGCACAGGTCATATCGTCCTTGCCGGTATTGGAAACGTCATAGGCTTCAATCCGGGCCGGCGGATAAGGCAGACCGGTAATTTTGGCCAAAAGCTGCATGGCCTCGTCAACAGACTGCTGACTTTGGCCCTGGATAATGGTTCGACGTCGCAAAGCCTGTGTAGCGTTGGTCTCGGCCATATCCAAAACATGGCGCTTCTCGCCTCTTTGCGGATAGTGGATCTGCACCTTGCGGCCGGAAAGCCCGGTCAAAAAAGCGCAAAGCCCGCTATCCTCCGCCAGGGCTTCTACTCCCGTCATGATGGTCCTGGGAATCGTAGCGGCCCCGGGGTAATACTGTTCAATAAAGGCCCGGACCACTTCTTCATCCGAATAAGCCGTTGCATCCAGGAAGTAGGTTGACGTACCCGTGATTTTTCCGGAACGGATTTCCAACTTCAGGACACAGACCTCGGCCGAATTTCTGGCAAGGCCCAGAGCATCAGCATCGAAGTTTTGGTCCATAACCGCAACCTGTTTTTCTTGAAGCTTATTTAACGAAGCCAGACGGTCACGATAAAGAGCGGCCTGTTCAAAGTCCAAAGCTTCGGATGCTTGGTACATCTTTTCTTCCAGGTCTTTTTGGATTCCGTCATAGCGGCCCTCCAAGAAATCGCAAACCTGGTAGATGACTTGGCGATAATCTTCGGCCTTGACCGTTCCCAGACAAGGTCCAATACATTTCTTTATATAGTAATTAAGACAGGGGCGCTCCTTACCGATATCTCTGGGGAATTGCCTCTTGCATGTTTTAAGCGGAAAAAGCTGGTGGATGGTCCGAAGCGCCTGCCACAAATCGCCGTTTAAATAAGGACCGTAATATTTGGCCCCCTCTGCCTCATCCGGACCGACCCGGTAGGCCTTCATAATTCTCGGGTACATCTCCTGGAGCGTCACTCGGATATAGGGGTAATCGTGGTCGTCCTTTAATAGAATATTATAGAAGGGCTGGTAGCGCTTGATGAGGTTTGATTCCAGAATGAAAGATTCCAGCTCATTTTGGCACAACAAATAGGAGAAGTCGCGGATATGGGAAATCATCGCCATAACCTTCTCGTTCCCCTGAGGTGTGGGACCGAAGTAAGACCTGAGACGCCGCCTCAGGTTCACCGCCTTACCCACATATATAACAGAGCCCGAAGCGTCTTTCATCAGGTAGACCCCCGGGCTCTGCGGCACTAAATCTAAACGTGCTTCAAAATTTTCGTTACGTTCGTTTCCGGACAACTGTACCTCTCACATATGCCGGCGTCAGAAACTAGACTTCCGGATTCTCCAAATAGCCTGCAATAGCTTCCAAGGCATCATCTTCGTCCGGTCCTTCCGCGGAAATCTCCACGGTCGTTCCCTTCTGGATGGCCAAACTCATGACACCTAATAAGCTCTTTCCATTGGCCCGTCTCTCTCCTGCCTGGAGCCAGATATTAGACCTATAGGAAGAGGCCTTCTGGATTAAGACTGCTACGGCCTTCATCTGCATGTCGCCGTCGTGCTGAAAAATAATTTCCTTCTTTACCATGCGTTTTCCTCCCCTTCACAACAAAATTCAGTTTACAAATAAGACATGGCCTTGTCAATTAATAGGCCGGCAAACATCCTTGAGCCATTCGGCTTCCTCTTCTTTAAGATGCGGGGCCAAAGCCTCGTAGACGTTTGCATGATAGCGGTTGACCCATTCAATCTCGTCTTGCGTTAGCATATCGACAACAATGGCTTCTCTATCAAAAGGCACCAGGGTAAAGCCGCCGAACTTATAGAACTGATCCGTACCGACCAGGCAATCTTCCTCTACATAATATACGTTTTCCGTCCGGATACCGTGCTTGCCTTCTTTATAGACACCCGGCTCAATCGTAATCACCATGCCCGGCTCCAGAGGAATGTCCTTACCGGTCTTGGAGAAGCTCTGAGGTCCCTCATGTACAGAGAGCAGATAACCGACACCGTGCCCGGTCCCGCACTTATAGTCCATATGTTCTTGCCAAAGAGGCTGCCTGGCCAAAGCATCCAAAAGGGTGCCGGTCGTGCCTTTTAAGAAAACGGCCCGGGCCAGTTGCACGTGGGACTTCAAGGTCAGTGTATAATCCTTTTTCTCTTCATCGGTCAAAGCTCCCAAGGCAAAGGTCCTCGTCGTATCGGTGGTCCCTTCCAAATATTGACCGCCCGAATCCACCAGCAAGAAGCCTTGTCTTTTCAGATGTGCGGCGGTTTCCGGCTTGGGTGCATAGTGCATCATAGCCGCATTGGGACCGTAAGCCGCTATAGTCGTAAAACTCTCTTCCAAGAAATGATCCAGCTCTTTTCTATAAGAAAGTAAAGTTTCGCTGACATTCCATTCGGTGAGATCCGTTAAGTTTTCGTGGTGGGTCAACCAGTAAATCAGTCTGGTAACGGCGATGCCGTCTTTAAGATAAGCCAGTTTTTGGTTTTCGATTTCGGTAGGATTCTTTTTGGCCTTCTGAAGCTTAGTCCAATTGGCCTCATCAACGATGGTGTTGGAATCGGAAATACAGCTGAACAAATAGGCGTTGAGGCTATTTTTGTCCAAGCGTATGGTCTCACGGTTTAGCTTTCGAACCGCTTCAGTGATGGCGTCATAAGGGAGAACACCCACACCCTCTTCGGCCAAAGCCTGGCGCACGTCTTCGGGTACTTTGGTCTCATCCACAAAAAGGAAAGCATCGGACTTACCGATCAAAGCATAAGCAATCAAGACAGGCGTGCTCTTCACATCACCGCCTCGAATGTTGTATAACCAGGCCACATCTTCCAGCTGGCCGATTAACTCGTAATCGATTCCCCTATTCTCCAGGTCCTCGCGTAGCTCTTCTAACTTAGTAGCGGTGGACTTACCCGAATAGTTTTCGTCTAACAAGAAAGCTTGGCTTACCGGAAGCTCCGGGCGGTCTTCCCAGATATCTTCCACCAAGCTCAAATCGGTTCTAAGCGTGGCGCCTTTTCTTTCTAAAACCTTCTGTATCGCTTCGGCCCAGGCCTCGGACAAGGTCCAGGCATTGGTAGCCAAAGTGCCGCCTTGGGGCATCTTTTCTTCTATCCATTCCAAAACACCGGGGTAACCGGGTGTAGCAAGTTTCATCAAATCAAAACCCGTATGTTTAATTTCGCGCTCCGCCTGGATAAAGTAGCGGCCGTCGGCCCATAATTTGGCCTCATCCATACTGACCACAGCCGTGCCCGCCGAACCGGTAAAGCCCGTAAGAAAAGCCCTGGACTGGTAGGCCGGTGTCACATATTCGGACATGTGGGGGTCTGCTGTAGGGACATAAACCAGGTCCACCTTTTCTTGGCGCATCTTCTCTCTCAGTAAATCTAACCTATTCGTATCTGCCATCGAATCCACTTCCTTCAGTTCAAAGCTAAGCATAGTATAGTGTAAAGTCACAAAGACGGTCTATTCTTTTTTGTTACTTTTATAAATGATTCAGTTCCAAATCGAGCAAAACCGCGCCTTCACCCGTATCCTGATAAAAGTGCGGCCTATAACCCACTTGTGAAAAACCCATGCCTTTGTAAAGTTTCAAGGCCGGCGCGTTGTTTTCTCTTGCTTCCAGCGTACAAAGCACGGCGCCTTTCTCACGGGCCATCCTAAGATAGGCCGAAAACAAACGATAGGCCAGTCCCTTGCCTCGCTCTTCGGGCCTAACCCCTATTCGGTAAATCCGTACCTCATCCAATAACAAGTGACCGATCAGATAAGCCTTCTTACCGCCCTCATCTTCATAAAGCATCACGCGGGGAAAGTCCTCTGTTTCTTGAATTAAGAGTTCTTCCTGAATGCCCTTTGCGCCCCAAGGGTCACTAAAGCAAAGCCCATCGAGTAGGTCCAAGTCATCCAAATCCTCTAGGGCAGCCGGACGAACCGGACCCTTATAAAAAACATCCGCCCAATCAGGCACGGTCATGGTCTGTCTTTTCTAAACGCTCACGCTCGGCCTGTGTTTTTTGATAATAACGAGGCAGGAGCTCTGCCGGATCCAAGCCCAAACCCTGTCGGGCCGCCCTATCTGCTACTTGAGCCATTTGTCCGGGCTCGTAGTACATCCTCTCCGAGGCTTCTAAATGAAGTTTAATCGTTTCTTGTAACGCACTATCTTCAGCATAGTTTCCGGAGGCTTCGTCACCCATAAGGCTTACCCTTGCTTCAGTCAGTCCTTTTTCTTCCAATGCCTGTTCCAGTGCCCGAAAAAAATCATCCACTCCATAGACACCGGTAGGAATCAGGACCTCGTCTCCCAGAAAGGCTTTGGCATAAACTCGCCTATTGCGGGCATCCAACAAGGGGACCCTCACCCTCTCTACTTCCGGCTTGTCTTCGTAGGCAATAACATCCAGCGTATCCAGGGCCAGACATGCTTTATTTTCGGAAACGGCCAAAGCCTGGGCCGCCGCTACACCGATACGAATCCCCGTATAAGAACCGGGACCGACACAGCAGGCAAAATAGTCCACTTGGTCCAGGCTCTTGCCAGCCTCCTCCAAGACCTCATCCAGAGAAGGCATCAGGGTCGTCATATGGGTCTGCCCCGACCTTCTCCCGGACGCTAAAACCCGGCCGTCCTCGGCCAAAACCACGAAAAACTCGGGCGTTGTCGTATCCATACTCAAGATTAGCATCAGTCTTCCTCCTTCAAGACAAGCTCGGCGGGAAAGTCCTCTCTTCCGGACCAGAAATCCAAAAGTGCTGCGGACTTAGGCCCTCCGGAAGTAAAGCGAAGCTGCCTAATCGAAGATTCCGGAGCCAGGACCAGGGGGCCGACCGAAGAAAAGTCGATAAGCCCGGCCGCTTCTTCGACCCTAATATCCAAATCCAGCCGGTCCGCCGGTAAGGCCTCTAAGGCCCTTTCAGCCCATTCGACCACACAAATCCCCGGCTTATGGAAATATTCGTCCAGACCCAGCTCGGCCAGGCCCGACCGGCTATCAATCCGATACAAGTCAAAATGGTAAATAGGAAGTCTTCCCCGATAAATTTGCAAAAGCGTAAAGGTCGGGCTGGAAACCGAATCCTCTGATTCCAGACCTCGGGCCAGGCCGGCCGTAAAGTGTGTCTTGCCGGCCCCCAAATCGCCGCTAAGAGCCAGGGTAAGAGAAAACTCTTCAGAATCTCTTGTCTGAGGATCCTGAAGAGCCCGAGAAGCCAGAGCCCGGCCCAAGCTTTGGCCGATGGCTCCGGTGTCCTTTTCACTTAAACTTCTAAAAGTCAGCTTCATAAACTAATTTGCCGTTGAGATAAACTCGGTCCGTGTTGGCCCAAGGCAGTAAGGGGTCTTGGTCCCATAAGACGATATCTGCATCCATGCCCGGAGCCAGGCGTCCGACTCGGTCGTCTACGCCCAAAACCATGGCGGCCTTGGTGGTGATACTTTCCAAAGCAGCTTCGCGGCTCAAGCCGTCACGCATCAGAGCCGAAACCTGGTGGCGACCGAAATCACTGGGGATTACCGGGTGGTCGGTGGCTACGGCCATGGGGATGCCGGTTTCATAGATCGCAGCGGCCGATCCGTTCCACTTACGGCTCAATTCCGGCTTGGACCTATCGCCTACCAAGGGTCCGACGATAATACCTTCCAAGCTGCCGCGGTGCTCTTCATTGCGGTAGGCATAAGCGTCTACCAATTGATCCAAAATAAGATAGCCCTCCGTACAGTGGTCCAGCGTATAGCGGATACCGAATTCATCACTAATCCGGATAGCAGTCAGGATATCATCTGCCCGGTGGCAGTGAATCTTCAAGGGCAATTCTCTTCTTATAACCGGGGCCAAAGCTTCCATCCTAAAGTCGAAGGAAGTCTTGTCGGGGTCTTTGGCCTTGCGGTCTACATAATCTCTGGCCTTCATCAAAGCCTCTCTTAAAACCGCCGCATTCCCCATACGGGTCTGGGGCTTCTTGTCGTGCCTGCCGTAAACCATCTTGGGGTTATCGCCCAAAGCCGCCTTCATGGCAGCCGGCGCCTTCAAAATCATCTGATCCACACTGGGACCGTAGGGTTTAATAATGGCGAACTGGCCGCCGATGACGTTAGCCGAACCCGGTCCGGTCATGACCGTGGTCACACCGCCGGCAATGGATTCCTCTAAGGTCACGTCATCATGGAAAATCGAGTCGATGGCTCTAAGCTCCGGCGTAACGGGATCGGTCGCTTCGTTGCCGTCGCTGCCTTCCCAGCCCAGGTGATCGTCGAACATACCCAAGTGGCTGTGGGCATCGATAAAGCCCGGATAGGCTAAAAGGCCCTCGCCGTCTACGAGTTCCACATTTTCCGTGTCTTCCCAAATCGCCTTCGTGTCCAAAGCCTCCATGGCTCCGACATGGCAAATCTTCTGTCCTTCAACAGCAATAAATCCCCTATCAATATGACCGATAGAAGGGTCCATACTGAAAAGTTCTACATTACTAATGATAAATTTTGACATAGCCTAACTCCTCTCCCTAGGGTGTTTTGCACCGTTTGCGTTCTTGGTTTTCTATATTAGCAGAAATCAAAGCTCTATTGGAATAAAGTTCTGCTAAGATAAACGTGAAAAAGGGGGTAATCCTATGTCTACTGCCATTTGGGCCCACAGAGGTGCCCACACAGTCTATCCGGAAAACAGCTTGCCGGCCTATGAAGAGGCCATACTTTTAGGAGCCGAGGGTATCGAAATCGATGTCCAAAGATCTTCGGACGGTGCCCTTGTCGTTGTCCACGATGAATACCTCATGCGACTTACCGGCCAAAGAGTTTACGTCAAAGATTTGACCTTCCGGGAATTAAGAGAATTATCCTTATTAAGTCCCGACCACGATCGAATTTATCCTATCCCGCTTCTTAAAGAAGTCTTGGACCTCCTTGCGCCTACCGATTTGATGTTGAATATCGAGCTTAAGAACTCGCATGTGCCCTACCCCGGCATGGATGACCAGGTCCTCAACATGGTGGAATATTCGCCCATGGCCTCTCGCGTTTGTTACTCATCCTTTAACCACCGCTCCATGGCCTACCTGGCCCAACAGGGTTTGGGCTATAAATCGGGCCTTCTCTACGAGCGTGCGGTTTACGAAGACTGTTACTATGCTCTTAACCGTGGTGTTATGGCGCTCCATCCCCAATATAATTTGCTGCGCCGGCCGGGTTTCGTGGCCAAAGCCCATGACCTGGGTCTTAAGGTCCATCCCTGGACCGTCACGTCTCCCGAAGCGATCCACCTGGCCCTGACCGAAGAAGTCGACGCCCTCATCACCGACGATGTGGCTTTGGCCCTGGAAATAAGAGAGAAATTCAACTCCCCCACCGAGAAGGACCTATAAAGGACATCAAAACGCTGATGCTTGTAAAAAAAGAGCCCCGAAGCTTGAAACTTCGAGGCTCTTATTATGTTGTAAAAATCGTATCGGAAACGAAGCCGAGTTCGCATCCGACCATAAGGCTTATCTCTTAGAGAACTGAGGTGCCTTACGTGCTTTCTTAAGACCGTACTTCTTACGCTCTTTCATTCTGGAGTCACGGGTCAAGAGGCCGTTCTCCTTCAGAGCTGCTCTGTACTGCTCGGAATCGGCAGCCAAGAGGGCATTGGCGATACCGTGACGGACCGCACCGGCCTGGCCGGAAATACCGCCGCCGGTGACATCGGCGAAGACATCAAACTTGCCTTCGGTACCGGTCACTGCAAAAGCCTGGTTTACAATAATACGCAAGGTCGCCAGAGGGAAATAGTCCTCCAGTTCACGACCGTTAATTACATACTTGCCGGAGCCGGGAAGAAGTCTAACCTTAGCCACAGCCTTCTTACGACGGCCGGTGCCATAGTAGTAAGTCTGACCCTTAGGGCCTTTCATCTCTAATGATTTCATAAACTCTTATTCCTCCCTCTTATATCTCTAAGGTCTCGGGTTGCTGAGCTTCGTGCTTGTGGTCGGGACCGGCATATACCTTAAGTTTCTTAATCATCTGCCGTCCTAACTTGTTGGAAGGAAGCATACCCTTCACCGCCAACTCAATAATCTTCTCAGGTTGCTTCTGCAGCATATCCTGATACTTACGCTCTCTCAAACCGCCGGGATAGCCCGTGTGATAACGATAGTATTTCTGATCCCACTTCTTACCGGTCATATGAATCTTCTCGGCGTTGACCACGATGACGTAATCACCTGTATCCAAGAAAGGGGTGTATTCCGGTTTGTTCTTGCCCATCAAAACACGAGCGATTTCGCTGGCCAGACGACCCAGGGTCTTGCCCTCGGCGTCCACGACATACCACTTGCGCTCTATTTCAGATGCTTTGGCCACATATGTACGCATGTTTCTACCTCCACTTATCTTTGCCGTATAAAAAGCTCCTATCCATAGGGAATAGGAGCATTCGGTCAAAATGCTTGTCTATTGTATCATCCAAAAAACGTCTGTCAAGACTTTTTTAGGACAGCTGACTATTACTCGTGTTTTCTATCTTTCTCTCTCTTTATCTCGCTTTTTCACTTCGCAGGGATATAGGTGTAAGACCGGTCGTTGGTGAAAGTCCCGCCCAGATGCTTTTCAATTACGTCTTTGGCTCCCACGTGGGGCAGGCCCAAAATCTTCGTGAAATAATAATTTTGGTTAATGTCGATACCGGGATAATTATTGACTTCTACCAGGTCCGGTCCGTCGGGGGTAATGGCTATATCCCAGCCCGGCATAACCAAGTCGGGACAGGCCAAAGCCATTTCGGTCACCATATCCAAAGTCTCTTGGAAATAAGGGATTTGGAAACCCAGAGGGTTGAGACCGGTCAAAGGATGGTTCTTCTGGACCCAGGCGTTGTTGTGGATGGCATAGAGATTCTCCTGATAATAGCCTTCCAGACCGATTTTGCCGTCCGGGGTCAGGAGCGTATAAAGGCCGCCGGAACTGATATTGTCAACAGACAGGTCACTGGCTCCCACCCTTAAGATAATAGGAAAGAAATGGAGTTCTCCTGCAGGATTCAGACAGGTCACAATGCGCATGGTGTTAATACAGTTTGGATTAATCCGGTCGAGTTCGGGATGCTGGACAATCGATTCTTCCAGAAGCGTGTAGCCGTCTTGGCGCAGGCGTTTCAGATAGCCTTCGGTCTTTCGTTCGGGAGTGATATGTAAAACCCCCTTGCCGCCCGAACTATCGGGAACCTTGGCAAAGAACTCCTCGTGCGCAGCTAAGAAGCCGTCAATCTCCTCGGGGCTGCTCTCTACTAAGTGTACCGTATCCCGCTTAAAGTACGGCTTGAGCCGGACGCAGGCGTACCACTTGTCGTTAAAATCCGCATTATTCATCAGCTTCGAAACAGAGAGGTCACTTTGGTCGGTCAGGTAATGGGACCTAACCTCCTCGGGAAGGAGAGAAAAGCCGTAGGTCATGTAGTTGGTGACACCGGTTCCGTAGTCCTTACGGCATTTGACGGCATCATTGAAAATCCGGATTCGGCCCTTGCCGGATCTTTCTTTCTCTATCTTGCTGGCTTGCCACAGGTCCCGGACAAACTTTACTTTCGTCTTAAAAGACATCTTTATTCACCTAACTTTCCTATTATTCAATCCACAATTTCATCTCGAGCGCTTCTTCCAATTCGCCAAGCCGTCCCCTATGATTCGGCAACTGGTTGATTGCCTGGATGAGGTTAGTCCCCGGTGCCCGGTTGGCTTCGATTAAGATAGGTCCTTTCTCCGTGATGGCCACATCCCAACCGATGTAGGGTTCTTTGCAGCGCAAGGCCGCTTCGGTGCACAAAGCCTTGGTCTCTTCCAAGAAAGGAAATTGAAAACCTTTATACCGGAAGCCCGTATAAGGATTCTCACTAAAGGTCCGTAAAATCGGCAGATAAGAAAAATAATCGTAACGGATATAACCTTCATTATCCAGGATGCAATAGGCACCGCCCAGGCTGCCGCTATCTTTATAGGAATCCGTAATAGAAATTCTCGAAGAGATAAAAGGGATATTGATAATATTCCCTCTGGGCCTACAGGTTACGACCCGAAGCGTGTTGACAGAATTTAGAGACAATTGGGCCACGTTAGGGTGTTGGCGGATGACCTCTTCGATAACAAAGAAATTTTGAGCCTTGAGGTCCTCGTAGGCTTTTTCGCTGCCGTCTTTGACCAAATCGGCCAGAACCACACGCTCGACGCCGTCTCCGCCGGACTGGTCTACCTGCTTAATAAAAGCGGCTTCGTGGTTCGAAACAAAGCGTTGAAAGTCGCTCAAATCCGCCTGCCTCAAATCCAGGGCATCAATACCTCGAAGGTCGCCGAAATTTTTAATAAAGAGACCCTTATCTTCAAAATAGGGGGTCATCTCGGATGACAGGTTAAAGGCCTTGGTAATTAAAGGATAGTGGCGGCCGATACAAATAAAGGATCTGCGATAATCTTCCGACGTATTGTTGGCAAAGTCGAAGGCAAAATAATTGGCCCAGGAATAGTCCTTCTTATAACACTTATATAAGTCTTGGAGGATATCTGCCTTGGAACGGCCCGACAATTCTTGGGCCTGTTTTAGCAAGGGCATGACTTTCTTCCATTTCATGTTAAATGCTTTTTTTACAATATTCATCGGCCCTTAAGCCCCTTTCTTCTGCTTAGCGAGCGCCTTGGCCAAGCGTTTCTGATAGCGTTTTTCCGCCGCCTTCTTTCGATAGGCCATGACCAGGGCTTTTTCACGTGGAATCAGAATAATCCATAAAAGAATTCCTAGCAAGCTGAGACCCAAGCCCGGCCAAAATCCTTTGGGGATAAAATGCATCTCCAGTGTATGGCTGCCGGCCGTGGTCGCTACGGCCAAAAGTGCTCCCTTACCGACCGACGAGGTCTCAACTTTTTCACCGTCAATCTTTACTTGCCAAGACGAATCGTACGGCACGGAAAGATAAAGCATGCCGTCTTTTTTAGCTTCATATTGACCTTTGAGGCTTGATTCGTGCCACTCGGTCACGTCGATGGCCCGGCTGTGGAGTTCGGCCATGGCGGCCTTGTAGCTATCAAGCGACAGAGTCGAAGCATAGACCGTGACATCGGACGCCTTATCTTGCTTTTGTTCGAAGCTGATGTCGATGATATCGCCGGCTTCGCAGTAGCCCAGGTTAAAGGTCTCAATCCAGTGGATCGAACGGTTTTGCGTAAGTTCAACAGTGCCGGACGGATCCTTTGCGGTATCGGAAGCCCCGGTCGGGTTCGTGGCTTCATAATTTTCTTCGAGGACTTGACCCGCCTTCTTGGTCTTGATTTTTACCGTAGTATCCTTAGACACATTTACCGCCAAGAACACATATTGGCTTTGGTCTACGGGAACTTCCAGCCGCATCAGAGTAGCCTTGTCGTTTTGCTCGGGCGAGAAACGAAGTCCTCTCTCCCCGTCTCCTGACGAAGGCTTAAAGTTACTGCCCTCGACCACCACCGGGTCTACCGGTACGAAGACATTTTCCAAACCGGCCATTTTCTTGAGCATGTGGTTCCAGTTCTTAAAGGGATTGGTAAACTGCGGTTGCCATTTGGCAAATTCCGGATCGGCCACGGCGCCTATTTCCAGCGCATAAGGGTTCCTATAAAGCGTCATGTCGCCGGACTTGCCGACTTCTTCCAAGAGGATATCTCGGGTCTGACCTTCTTTATACACCAGATACTTAAGGCCGAATAAAGAATCACCTATGGGTGTAGATTCTACATATTTATAACTATTAATATTGTTGCCGTGAAAGGCCATAAAACGCATGAATTTGGCCGTATCTTCGCGGCTGGTCGACGAGAACAGCGTAAAGCCCGGATAACCGAAAAGGGCACCGTCGTTGGTGGTTTTGGCCGGGATGGCTTCCATGCGGAAGAAATCGCCTTGTTCTTGGTCTTTGGCCAAATCAATCAACTTATCCATATCATCAAACTGGCTGATAAAGTTAGACCTGGAGGTATACACCTCGTCTTGGGCAATGTGGCCCACGGCCAAAAAGGTGTTGATGGCAATCTCACCGATCATAACCACGGCGAAAAGCAGCGACACCGTCCGGAAATAATCTTTCTTCCAAATAAAGGAGAAAAGGAAAATATAAATTAGGAAGAAGAACATATTGACATAGGCCATACCGTGACCAAGGAGGTCGGGACTAAGTTTCTCGGCCAAAATCACAAAGAAGAGGCCCAGGGACGCGGTAGTCATCAGGGTCTTGGCGGAATATTGGCGGATAACCGTGACCGTCCTAAAGCACATCAGGATAAGGAGGAAAGAAAAGAGGAAGGAGTAGCGGTAAGGCAGCTGGTTGGGGTAGTGGAGTCCGTGCCAGATAAAGTCCAAACCGTTGGCGTTGAAGCTAAGGAACAAGAAGGCCAAAAGGCTCAGATGGGCCAATTTTTCTTTCATGGGGATCCGGTCGGAGAAGATATAGAGCGGCAGGAAGATTAGGGCCAAAATACCGTTATAGACATTGGGCAAACCGTCGCGGATAGAAGGAGACATCGTGGCCAGCTGGTGGGTCATGAAGTCAAAAAGGCTGAAGCGGAAAGACCAACTCGTCGGGAACTTATCGCCTGCAGCCGATGTATCAGCCAGCGAAATAGCCGTCGGCAAGAGGAGAATCATACTGACGGCAGCGGCAATCAGGGTCATAACGGCAAAGCGTATCGCCACAGGCCAAAAACGAATTTTTAAATCCTTCAGATAAAAGCCTTCTTCCAAGGTCAGTCTGTCACTTCGTGTCACCACCCTACTGCGTCTTCTCTTCAGCATCTCTTCTTCACCGGCCCTGGCCGTAATGAAGGCAACGAAAAAGTAAAGGGCTACAAAGAAGCAGACAAAGAAGGCGATGTAGTAGTTTGCCAAAAGGCAGAAAGCCAAGCTGAAAATATAAAGACCGGACCGGCCTTCTTTAATCAAGCGGTTCAAGCCCAGAATAACCAGGGGCAGCATGGCCGTTACGTCCAGCCACATGATGTCCCAGGAAAAGGCCAATTGGAAAGCGCAAAGAGCATAGGCAACCGAGAAGGTTACAATCCAGGCATCGGTTCCGTGGCCTTCTTTGCCCAGCCTCGTCAGGTCTTCTTCGTCACGGATGGTGTAAAGGCCCTGGGGGCAGAGTTCATTTTTCAATAAAATAGCAAAGAAAAGGCCGGCAAAGCCCAGCTTGGTCACCGTCAGGAAGGTCACGGCCTCGGTAATATGGCTCATGGGGAAAAAGACTATAAGCCAATTCATGGGACTGGCCGCATAGTAGGCCAGGAGGGCGTAGAAGTTCGTCCCCAAACCGATGGACCAGGAATAAAAGAGTGAGGCCGACGCCTCGATTTTGCGCTTAAGCTCACTTAAGAAAGCGACATATTGGTGGTAAAGGTCGATGGTCAGAGGCGACCGGTCACCCACCGGATAAAACTGGACGATACTATAGGCCAAGAGCATGATGGCTATAGGTATGATAAAAGACAGGAAATAGACCCGGCCCTTACCGGAGCTATTCTTGGCATTTTTGCTTTTTACATTAGGCCTCTGTTTCATAGTAGGTCCCCTTTTTTAATTCTCTAACCTTATCCGTGGGCCTTGGGATTTTGCAAGTCCAAAAGCCTTCTGTGATAAGCGTCCATGGCCAAATCATAATAGAGCCAAACAGGGTTTTGGTCTCCGAAAAGGCCACCTAACCATTGTTTGGTAAAAACCGGATTGACGACCAGAAAAGGGCCCAGTATATGGGTTCCCAGAAGGTTTTTATAATGAAGGCCTTCCCCTTCACTGCCCTTGTGAAGGCCCATACCCTTTTCCACACGGCAGAAACGCGGAAAATCACCGTCATCCAGAGGGAAGATCTGCGTAAACTGGGCCTTGGAGCCGACAATCTTAAGACCGGCCTTGTCGCCCAGAAAGAGGCCGGCATGGCGCTTGAGCATCTGTCTTTTGGCATAGTAGGGGAAATAGTTGAGGCAAGGAATCCTCTCGCCCTCATCGGTTTCGATATAGCGTCCGAAAAGCTCCATCCCGTTCCCCACGGTAAGGAAAGCCTGGCCGGCTTCTATCTTCTCCCATAGTTTGTCCCGATAAGGCAGAAGCTTTTCCAAAGCCAATTCCTGTCCTTTTTCGGACATGGGGCCTAAGAAGACCAGGTCCACTTTCTCATCCAGGAAAGCCGGTTTGGCCAGAATGGGCGTATCAATAAAGTCGGCCTGAGGAAAGATTTGCCTTAGTAAATCCATGTCGCCTCGCTCGCCTAAGTAGTTGGCAACTTCGCTGAACAGAAATTCGATTCTCATAAGGCGGCCTCCATTCTTTCTTGAATTTGGTCGTGTATGCGGTCGAAGAGTTCGTCCGGATCCGTGTCTCGTAAAAGCCAGACTTGGTCTACCCGGTCATAGGCAATCTTCTTGGCGATGTCGTCATGATCTTCACAGATGACCACCTTGTCTTGCGGGACACCGGCCAAAGCCAAACACAAGGCATAGTCTCGTGACCTCTTGCCGCAGCAAATCACCTGGACAATGGATTCGTCCGCCAAATAACGGAAGTCGTTGTCATAGAGCCAAGCGGTATTTTCAACATAGGTCATTTTGGGTCCCTTATATTCGGTGTTGGCCAAAACCACCGCCTTCCTGCCTGCCTCTTTTTTCAAGAAGGCCATGGTGCGCGAAGTCGCGATGGGGTTTAAGGCTTTGGCCAAAGTCGTATAGAGGGCCTTATCGCCTACTTGGGTCAAATTGAAACGGCTACGCACCACGGAAATAGCTTCCGACAAGGCGGCAATTTTATCCAAGGGGAAACCCAGCTCCTGCAAAATGGACGTGGCCGATAAGATGTTGTAAAGGTCCACGATATTGGAAGTCGGAAGTTTATAAGAGGCCTCTTCTTTGCCGTTGCCCAGAACAGCGTTTTGGCCTTCCAGGTCGGCCCGGACCACCCGATAAGTCGGCTCGGGGCTCCGGTAGCCGCAGTTGGGACAATGGTAGCGGCCGATGTGGTTATAGCGGATAAAGTCTACTTCTAAGCGAGTCTGGCAAACCGGACAATTGACCAGGTCTTGAACTCTGGAGTGGCGCTCTTCCTCTTCACCTTCCAGAAGCGGGATACTGTAGTAAGCCCGATCATTATCTAAGGCCAAACGGTTGGAAATAGGGTCTTCGGCATTTAAGAGCAGCTTAGTATTAGGCTGAATATAACGGTCCAGAAGCGAAAAAATAAAATCCGGATGGGCATTTCTGGAATAGGAATCCGAGAAAAGATTGGTCACCAGGAGATAATCGGTCCTTATATAAGGGAGGACCCAGAGACAGCTTCTTTCGTCCATTTCCAGGAGGACATAGTCGGTCTTGACCCGGCCCTTACGGTCGGAATTATCCAATAGGGCACTGGCAATACCGAAGCGGGTATTGGAGCCGTAAGAATTGTTGGCCACACTAAAGCCCATCTTCTCCAGATAGTCCTTGACCATGTTGGAAACCGTGGTCTTGCCGTTGGTTCCGGTCACTACGATGACCTTGTCGGGCAAAGTCAGGTGCCTGAGATAGTTCGGATCGATTTTCGTAACCACGACACCCGGGGCGTGCGTTGCCTTCCTTCCCAGGAGGCGCATCCCCCAAATACAAAACTTACCCAAGGCCTGGGCAATCCTAAAACGAAATCTTGCCATAAGCTATGCCAACACCTTCCCGAAAAAACATGTGGCCATTATAGGACACCGGAGGCCTTTTGTCTTTGGAAAATGTCCTTTGCATGTCTCGGGCTTAGGCAACTTAGGCCCGGCGAAGGGCCTTCCACAAGGCTTTGGGCTTGGGCGGCGTACCGTAAAGGAGGACACCGATACGGTAGACTTTGGCCGTGAAAACACCGATTAGGAGGGTCGTAATAATCAAGAGTCCGATGGAAATGGCTATCTCATACCAGGCCACCGTACTCATGGCAATCCGGGTAAACATGGCCATGGGAGACGTAAAGGGAACGAAAGAAAGAATCTTCATAGCCAGATTGTCCACATCCACACCCATAGAGATTAAGGTACCCATAAAGCCGATGAGAAGGAGGAAGGTAATGGGCGTTGCCACCGTATTGACTTGTTCAATCTTCGATACCAGGGAGCCGGCCGCACCGAAAAGAAAAGCATAGAGGAAGAAGCCCAGGAAGAAGAAAACCAGCATGTAGGCCAAAAGCTCCGGCGACTTCACAATCAGGCGATTTCTGGGATAAGACCTCTTGATACTTTCCAGGTCACCCTCAAGGACAATTTTGCCGCCGTTCAGAATAGCGATATGGTCGCAGAAGGTCTCCACATAGGCCATCTGGTGGCTGGAGAATAAAACAATTTTGCCCTTTTGAATCTCCTCACGGACCACATCTTCCAAAAGTCTGGCATTGACCGGGTCCAAACCGGTAAAGGGTTCGTCCAGGATAAGACCTGGGGATCATGGGCCAGGGCCGTAATAAGCTAGATTTTTTGCTGACTACCCTTAGATAGGGTCTCCAGCTTCTGATCTTTATAATCGGTCATGGCCAACCGGTCCAGCCAATAAGCAATCGATTCTTGGGCCGCTTTGCGACTCATGCCCTTTAATTGGGCAAAATAAAGGAGCTGATCCATAATCTTCTGCTTAGCGTAAAGTCCTCTTTCTTCCGGCAGATAGCCGAATTGGACTTGGCTGTAATCGATGGTTTTTCCGTCAAATAAGATGTCTCCGGCATTGGGCGGAAAGACATTCATGATAATTCGGATAGAAGTGGTCTTACCGGCACCGTTTCGGCCTAAAAGGCCCAGTGCTCGGGCCGCCTTGGGCCTTAAGAGACACACCTTTCAAAACCTCTTTAGGCCCGAAAGACTTCTCAATATTACGCATTTCTAATTGCATGCTTGAACTCCTCAATGTATCCGGTTAGGTTGAACTAATCTGATTTATTATACTGGTTCAAGCCACGGCGGCCAATTAAAATCGCATTAAGATAAGAGCACCGATGCCGTAAGTGATGAAGGAGCAAAGCCAGGCAAAGGCACATTGGAATAAAACCAGGCCCAGGGTTTCTTTGCCGCCGATTTCCCTCTTGATTGTCGAAACAGCCGCAATACAAGGAGTGTAAAGCAGGCAGAAAACCAGCAACGAGAAGGCACTTAAGGCGCTGATGTCGGCCATAAGATTAGCCATGGAACCGTAGAGAATATTGAGAGAAGACACCACACTTTCTTTGGCCATGAAACCAGCCAAAAGCGACGTCACAATCCGCCAATTACCGTAACCCATGGGTTTGAAAATCGGGGCGATAAAGCCGGCAAGAGAAGCCAGGAGACTTTCTTCGGGAGACGTAGTGAGTTGGAGCCTACTGTTGAAACTTTGTAAGAACCAGATGACCAAACTACCGATGAGGATGATGGTAAAGGCTCTCTCCAGGAAATCTTTGCCCTTATCCCATAAGAGGCGCAGCGTATTCTTGAAGCCGGGCACCCGGTAGTTGGGAAGCTCCATCACAAAGGGCACCGACTCACCTTGGAAGCTGGTTTTCTTGAAAATTAACGCCACCACCATGGCCAAAAGGATACCCAGTACATAAAGACTGATCATGACCAAGGCCGCGTGGTCGGGGAAAAAGGCTTGGGAGAAGAAGGCATAGATAGGGAGTTTGGCCGAGCAGGACATGAAGGGTGTCAGGAGGATGGTCATCTTGCGGTCTCTTTCGGACGGCAGGGTCCGGGTTGCCATAACCGCCGGCACCGTACAGCCGAAACCGATCAGAAGGGGCACCACACTTCGTCCGGACAGGCCGAACTTGCGGAAAACCTTATCAATCACGAAAGCTACCCGGGCCATATAGCCCGTATCTTCTAATAAAGATAAGAAAAAGAACAAGGTCACGATGATCGGAAGGAAACTTACCACGCTCCCGACACCCTTAAAAAGGCCGTCCATGACCAGGGATTGGAGCACGGGACTGACCTGGGCTTGGGCCATGCCTTGTCCTACCCATTGGGCAAGCTTGTCCAATCCGATTTCGAAAAGTATTTGCAGCCTACCGCCGATCACATCGAAGGTCAGCCAAAACACCACGGCCATGGCCAAAATGAATATAGGCAAGGCTGTGTATTTACCGGTCAAAATCCGGTCCACCCGATGGCTTAAGCCATAAGTTTTGGTCTTGTCGTCCGCGGCATGGGCTTGAGGTTCGGTTACCGTCAAAGCAACCAAATCACCTATAAAGCGATAACGCATATCGGCTATAGCCGCCACCCGGTCCAAGCCTCTTTCTTCTTCCATTTGTTGGAGGATCAGCTCGATTGTCTCTTCTTCTTTGGGGTCCAGTTTAAGCGCTTCTTTTACCAGGCTGTCATTTTCGGCTAACTTGGTCGCCGCAAAACGGCAGGGAATGCCCGCTTTTTGGGCATGATCTTCAATGACATACATCAAGGCATGAAGGGCCCTGTGAACCGCGCCACCCGCCTCATCGGCCTTGCAAAAGTCCTGTCGTCCCGGCTTCTCCTGATAGTGGGCCACATGGACGGCATGGCTCAAAAGTTCGTCCACGCCCTCATTTTTCACTGCGGAAATGGGGACTACCGGTATGCCCAGGGCATCTTCCATCCGGTTGATATCCACCGTCCCGCCGTTCTTCTGGACCTCGTCCATCATGTTGAGGGCCAAGACCATGGGAACCTCCAACTCCATCAGCTGCATGGTCAAATAGAGATTTCGTTCCAGATTGGTCGCATCGACAATATTAATCAGGCACTTAGGCTTCTCTTCTAAGATAAATTCTCGGGAAATGACCTCTTCGCCCGAATAAGGTGACAGAGAATAGATACCCGGCAGGTCGGTCACTTCCGTATTGTCGTAGCCCCTGATGGAGGCGCTCTTGCGGTCTACCGTAACGCCGGGAAAATTGCCCACGTGTTGGTTGGACCCGGTTATTTGATTAAATAAGGTGGTCTTACCGGCATTTTGATTGCCGGCCAAAGCAAAAGTCAGGAGTGTGCCTTCAGGCAGGGGATTCTCGTCCGCCTTGACATGGTACTTACCGCCTTCACCCAAACCCGGATGGTCTTCCTCGAATTTAAGGGGAGTCTTTTTCCTAAGCTTTTCATTTCCTTCCTCTTCCGAAACGTCACCCTCCAGGAGTCGGACCTCTAGCTTACTAGCATCTTCCAGGCGCAGGGTCAAAGCGAAGGAATGCAGCTTAATCTGCATGGGATCACCCAAGGGAGCAAAACGGGTCACTTCGACCACGGTCCCCGGAATCAGACCCATATCCAACATATGTTGACGTAAGGCGACATTGTCACCACCTACGGTAAGAATACGTCCTCTCTGGCCGATTTGCAGCTGGTCCAGGCGGACGGCTTCGGATGGTTTTTTTTCCAATCTGTCAGGCATTTCACACACTCCTTTTGAAGTTAGCCATAGCTAAGCCGCACGTATTATCACACAATTGGAGCAAAATGCCTAGGTTTGGAATCACATTTGTTAGGAATAACTAACTTTAGAGAGCCGGATTAATGTTGGCTTCTTCTTTGTCCGAAATCGGATAAAAAAGCGTGGCCAAAAGACTGATGGTATGGGCCACCAAAGCCAGGATGAAAGCCCCTTGGCGGAATTCCTGTACCAAGCGGGCACCGACCAGGCTGCTTAAAGCCGCAACCAGGACCACCATGGCGTTAACCATAGATAACTCCCAGATACGATTGCTGTCGTCTAAAGCATTATTGAGGAAGGCATCTCTCTGCGGTAAGACCAGGGCCGCGCCGAGAGCTTCTGTCAACGTATAGAAAATCAAAAGGGGCAGAATAAGACCGGCCGGGGTAAAGGGGGCCACTAAGAGAAGGACCTGGCCCAGGAGATATAGGCCCAGACCTACACCGAAGGGAATCTTAAATGGCAAACGATTCAACCGGGTTTGCACCAGGAAGGTCAAAAGGAAGCTCATCAGGGCTCGGATCATAGGAAAGTACGATAAGAAGACCGGCGACACGCCCAAGTTCTCGGTAATATAAATACCGAAATAGGTGCCGGAAAAGGTCAGAGCGGACTGGTACAAGACCATGACCACCCAGATAAAACGGATGGATTTTCTGGACCACATATGTTTTACGGTAGGACCGAATTTCTTAAGCTGGGCCAAACTGCCCGGGCCTAAGAAGCGCACCTTGGCCGGACCGCTTTCATCGTGGGCCAGAAAAAAGAAAAGCAGGCATTTGGCCGTCATGGAAACTGCGGCAAATAAAAGTAAGATGCGAGTCCCCCATACCAGCCCCTGCTGACCGACCAGCCAGGCCGCTAAAGGAGCGAAAAAGACAGCGATATAGCCCGCAATCTGCATCCAGGTAAAGACGTAAACCAGCTGCGAGCGATCCGCATCCTCCATGAGCAAACTGGACCAAGACCCATTACTAATCTGACAAAGACCGGAAAGAAGCGAAGCAGCCAGGAAGAGGGCATAATTATCCGCCAGGAAATAGAGAACCATGGGAAGGCTCCAGCACAGGAGGTCAAAAACGAGAACCGCCCGCCGCCTGCCCAAGTGTTCCGAAACAATGCCGCCGAAAAAGGCCGCCACAAACTGGACGAAGAGGCCGGCTGCCGTTACGGCACCAATCTCAAAGTCCGACAGGCCCATGGCACTCATGTAGACGGGCAAATAGGGGGCGTAAAGGGTAAAAGCGACCGCCCAGAGAGGCTGGAGAAAAACAGCCACCCTGGTATTGCCCTTCAACTGAAAAAGGCTCTGCCACAAGGGATTATTCACGAAATAAGCCTGAACTTTACCTCTCATTGCCCCGTATTTTAGCAGACTAGTAGGAAGTGGCAATGCACAGAATGGCCTTATTTTGGCCTTATAAAACCTTTTTAATCAGTGGTCTTTGCTATAATGAAATCCAATTGAATAAGGAGCGGATAAAATCGATATGAAATACGAAAAAGAACACCGTTTTATCCTGTCGCTGTTGGACGGGATTGACACCATCATAGAAGATAACAAAGTTTTGAATGTCGTGACCAAGTCCGACCACAGAGACCTGGTTACGGTCGTTGATAAGGCCATTGAAGACTACCTCATGGAGCAAATCACCCGGAATTTCCCGGGTGACGCTATGCTGGGCGAAGAACATTACGACCCCTCACCGACCTTGGCCGACGGTAGCCCCAAGCCCAAGATGGCAGACCAAGACCGCCTCTGGGTCCTAGACCCCATAGACGGGACAAGCAATTTCGTCAAGCAAGGCGACAATTACTGTACGCTCATCGCCTTTTTCGAAAAAGGTGTACCCTATCTGTCTTATATTTTCCTGCCGCCTACAGGCGAACTTTTCTATGCCATTCGTGGCCAAGGCGCCTATCACAGGACCTGGGCCGGACGGGGAACGGAAGATTTTTATAAGAAGCTTTCCGACAGGTCCTTTGTAGAAGAAAAACTCCCGCCTGTTGAAGATACCGAACTGAAGGAGTCTTTAATCAGCTTTGATTTGCGCAGGCTCTACCGTTATTATCCCGACTTTGTGGGCCATCTGATTACAGAGGCTTTCGAAATTCGCCGCCAGGGCTCGAGCGGTGTTGACGGCACCAAAGTTATTCAGGGCCACTACAAGTGCTTCATGACCTATAGTGGCGGCCCCTGGGATTTTGCCACCCACTTCCTCTTCGCCGAAGAGCTGGGCCTGGTTTTATGTCAGCTGGACGGTTCGCCCTTGGATCTTGATTCCTACCACAGTTTCTTCTTCGGTACACCCAAGGTCTTCGCCGATATCAGTCGCGCTTTCCAAGCGGAGTCTGAAGGATGAACCCCCTGATTCAACTGGGCCTCCGCCTGAGGTCCTTACCCATCTTCGACGTCAAGCGTAATTACGACCGCATACGTCGAGCCCAGGAAGCCATGTCGTCCTCACCGGAAGATTTGGCCAAAGAAATCCGCCAGGAGAACTATTATCTCCTGGATAACTACCTCCTGTCAGACCGGTCCGAGTCTCATATTCCCATCCGCGTTTTCGCCCCCAAGAATCCCACGGACCGGCAAGCCGGTATCATCCTCTTCTTTCACGGTGGCGGTTACGTCACCGGCAATGTCGATACCTATACCGAAGTCTGCCTGGATTTAAGCGAGTACACCAGGCGCATTGTCCTGTCTGTCGATTATCGCCTGGCCCCGGAAAACCCTTATCCGGCCGGACTGGACGACTGCTACGAGGTAGGCCAGGAAATTCTTGGCTACTTTCATGAAGAAAACAACGTCCCCGGTCCCTATCCGGTTTTTCTCATGGGGGATTCGGCCGGCGGCAACCTGGCTTCGAGTGTGGCTCAAAAACTAATCGACAAGTGCCTCATCGAAGGAGAAGAGAAAAATTGTCTCAAGCCCGACGGTCTTATCTTGCTATACCCGGCTTTGGGCTATGACTATTCGGATAAATTTGCCAAAGAAGGTCCCTTCCCTTCCTTATGGGAGAAGCGGACCGGCTTCGGCCTGACCTTGCAGAACATGCGAGACTACTACGACCTCTATTTAGAAAACGATGCACTTTTGGCCAAAGACCCCTATGTTTCTCCTCTCCTGATAAAAAATCCGGACCTCCTGTCGGCCTTACCCCCTTCGCTCATTATTACAGCCGAACACGATCCGCTCCGCGACGAAGGCCTTTGCTATGCTTTCCGCCTGGCCCGGGCCGGTGTGGATGTCGATGCCTCTATCATGCGCGACGTCCCGCACGGCTTTTTCGATAAGGGTGCCTTTTTCCCTCAGCCGCAAACTTTGGTTTTTGAAAAAGTCAAAAACTTTATAGATCGTATCCAAGAGGAGCTCATCTCTGCCCCCTCTGCGAATCCGGCTCCGAAGAAGGATTAGCTTATGGCTTCCAAGGGCTCTTCGGACAAGTCTTTTCAGCGTTCCTGGGTAGGCCTCGATAATGCCGGGAAAATTTTCCTGTCCACCATGACGGCTGCGGACACCAAGGTCTTCCGCCTCAGCGCCTGCCTCAAGCATAAGGTTCGGCCTGACCTGCTCCAAGAAGCCTTAGACCTGGTTTATCCGAAGTTTCCGCTCTACCACGCCACCATCAGGCGCGGCCTCTTCTGGTATTTCATGGAGGACACAAATTTAGAACCTCAAGTAGAAGAAGAAAGCACCATTCCCTGTGCTCAGATTTACCGTTCCGGCTACAGGGGCCTGCTTTTTCGTGTTTTATACAGAGAAAAGCGTATCCACTTAGAAGTCTTCCACGCCCTATCCGACGGTTCCGGCGCCATGACCTTTTTCCAAGCCCTACTGCTCTACTACGCTGACTTATATTTTAAAGACCTGGGCCAAAATGTACCTATCCCACTCCCTTCTCCGGACCCCATTCCCGGTAAAGAAGATTCCTTTATCACCTACTTTGCCAAGGAGAAAAACCGCAGTCCGCTGGATCTGGGTCAGGACCGAGGGCCTATAAGCCGCATCAAGGGACCCATTACCCCCGACGCCAGGCAGAACATTGTGGAAGTAAGTCTTCCTCTAAAACCGGCCCTTCAGAAGGCCAAAGCCTGCAAGGCCTCTCTTACTACATATTTATCGGCTCTTTATATGAAAGCTTTATATAGGACTCTTTCTTCTAAGAAGCGGGATAAAAAAGATCAGAAAATCGTCTTTTCCTGTCCCGTAGACCTTCGTCGTCTCTATCCTAACCAGACCGTACGAAATTTCTTCGCCACGGTCATGCTGCCTTTTACCTTCAAGGCCGGCCATGAAGCCTCTACCGAAAGTATTTGCCAAAGTATAGGTCCTGTCCTAAAGCAAAGTTCCGGCAAGGACTACCTGGATAGCAAGGTCCGAACCCTGGTCCACTTCGAAAAATCCCTGCCCGTCCGCCTGCTGCCCTTATATGTAAAAGATGTCGGCCTAAGACTCATTAATAGTTACAACAATCTAAGCATTACCGGAGCCATCACCAATCTGGGGGCCTTCCCCCTCCCGCCTGCAATGGACGCCATCGTGGATCACATGATTATCTTAAGTTCGGCGGTCCGCCCTCAAGTATCCATCATCAGCTACGGCGACAAGCTGACCTTGACTATGAACAGCCCCTTAGCTTCCACTCACTTTCAGGAAGCCTACCTGGAAATTTTGGCCGAAGAAGGCCTGCTAACAGAAGAAGCTGAAGAACTACACCGTTCTTATAAAGAGGATAAAGGGACGAAATCTCCTAGCACCAACCCTTACCCGCCTTTTCCCGCCCGGCAGAATTACCCCTTGGCGGCAGCCATTCTTCTTTTCGGCAGCATAGGGACAAGCCTTCTCTACCTCATTCTCTATGCCCTAGACCTCATCCACTTTTCTTACGGACCGGTTGCCTTGGCCCTCCTCACCGTGGTTCTTTTAGTAACAGGTATCTTAAGAAACCGCCACAACCCGGTCTGGCTGGTCACCTTACAAAGTATGATTTTGTCCTTGGGAGCGGTCGCCATCGATTTGGCGGCCGGTTTCAAGGGATGGTCCTTGTCCTGGGCCTTGCCGGTAATTTTCTCTGCTTCTATCATCGCCGGAGAAATCGTTATGGCCGTTTCGGCCGAATTCAGGGCCCGAGGTGCTCTCTTTAACTTGTCTTCTATAGGCCTGGCCCTCTTGCCCTTGCTCTTTATTCTATTAGGTTGGGCCAAGCCCCTTTGGCCGTCTATCGTAACCGTAGTCTTAGCCCTCATCTCTTTAATCCTGGGCCTCATCTTCCGCCGCAAGCACATTGCCGAAGAAGGCAAGCGCAAGTGGTTTTTCTAAACAAAAAACCGGCAGACCCATAAAGTCCGCCGGCTTCTAATCCAATCTTCTAGCAAAAATTTTTAAACAAAGAATTCTTTGGGATCAACGTATTCCAAGTCCAAAGACCCGGCTACACCCTGGTTGGTGACATGGCCCATGTAGGTGTTAAGACCGTAACGGAGCGCCTTATTCTTCAAAATGACTTCAATACCTTCATCCGCCAGCTTCAATCCGTACTGGATGGTCGCATTGGTCAAAGACGTCGTCGCCGTAAAGGGCACGGCACCGGGCATATTGCTTACGCAATACATGACCACTCCATTCTCGACATAGGTCGGATGGGTGTGGGTCGCGGGCCTGGACAGTTCCGTACTGCCGCCCTGGTCAATAGCTACGTCAACGATGACCGATCCTTCCTTCATGGAAGCGATATGGTGTTTCTTAATCAGCTTAGGTGCCGAAGCGCCGGGAATCAAGACGGTGGAGATAACCAGGTCCGCATCCTTGATGTTTCTGGAAATGGTCTCTTCATCCGAATACAGGGTTTCTACCTGACTTTTAAACTGTAAGTCCAATTCGGCCAAACGCTTGTGGTCCTTGTCCATAATCTTGACATTGGAACCGATACCGTGGGCCATAACCGCCGCATTGGTACCGACCACACCGCCTCCGATGATAAGGACATTAGCCGAACGCACCCCGGGCACACCCGAAAGTAAGACACCGGACCCGCCGTAGGGCTTTTGCAGGGCATGGGCACCGGCAAATAAGCTCAAGCGTCCGGCAATCTGGCTCATGGGACTCAACAGGGGAAGATGACCGTCCTTGTCTCTTACGGTTTCATAAGCCACTGCTGAAACCTTCTTCTCTAATAAGGCTTCGGTCAAGTGACGGTCGGCCGCCATATGGAAGTACGTGAAGACAATCTGACCTTCATGCATCATATTAAGCTCTTCACCCATGGGTTCTTTTATCTTAACCATGAGGTCAACCTGATCCCAGACGTCTTTGGCATTATCATACATAACGGCGCCTTGGGCTTCGTATGCCTCATCGGCATAACCTGAACAAATACCCACACCTTTTTGCAGAAGAACGTCATGGCCGTGTGCGACATATTGCTGAACATCCGCCGGGGTTAAACCCGCTCGAAATTCGTTGTCCTTTATTTCTGTAACACTGCCCACTCGCATAATTTTTGACCTCCTGTTTCTTAAACTTGTCGGCTAGTGTACAGCAAATGAGGGGGATTTGAAAACATTTTTCTCTAAGAGACCTGGGGTATAATAGGAGATAAATCAAGCGAGGAGAGACTAAGGCATGACAGAAACAAACCCCATCCAAGACAACCCGAATCAAGCGAATAAGGTCTTGTACCGCGAATGGCGACCACGCACTTTTGACGAGGTCGTAGGCCAAACTTTTGTCGTTCGGGCCCTGCGCCAGGCGGTCCTAAGCGGTGAGCCTTCGCACGCCTATCTCTTCTGCGGAACTCGTGGAACGGGCAAGACTTCTTTGGCCAAAATCTTCGCTCGGGCAATCAACTGTCTCAACCCCGATGACCGCGGCAACCCTTGCAATAGCTGTGAAGTCTGTACCGGCATCCTCAACGATTCGCTCTTGGACGTGGTCGAAATGGACGCCGCTTCCAATAACTCGGTCGACAACATTCGGAAGATTACCGACGAAGTCTTATTCCTTCCGACTTTGGCCAAATACAAAGTCTACATCATCGACGAGGTTCACATGCTGTCCACGGCCGCCTTTAACGCCCTTCTGAAAACCCTGGAAGAGCCGCCCGCTCATGTCATCTTCATCCTGGCTACCACGGACCCGCAGCGCATTCCCGCTACCATCCTGTCCCGGTGCCAGCGCTACGACTTCAAACGTATACCCGTAGACCTCATGCAGGGCCGGCTTAAAGAAATCGCCGACTACCACCACATCGAAATCGACGACAGTGCGCTTCATGTCATCATCAATCAGTCCGAGGGAGCCCTTCGTGACGCCATATCGCTCTTGGACCAGGCCAGGTCCGTCTATCCCGACCGCCCCATAGGCCGTGAAGATATCCTCTCCATGACCGGCGTTGTCAACGACGACTTGTTGGAAACAGTTGTCCTGGCTCTTAAAGAAGGCGATACCGACAGTGTTTTGGAAGCAATACAGAAACTCTTGCTGGAAGGCGGTGACCTCCAAGCCTTCGTAACCTCGCTAAGTTCTTACTATCGAGACTTGCTGGTGTGTAAGACGGCCCGAAATCCGGCATCCTTTATCATGCGGCCCCAATCGAGCCTCGACATGATGCAAAAATTAGCCCAAGTCTATACGCAGAGCGCTATCATCCGTCAAATCAGCCACCTGGCCGACCTGCAAAATCGGATGAAGATCAGCCGCAATCCCAGAATAACGCTGGAAGTAGGCCTTATCGAAATGTTGAACCTACGAGAGATAGAAAGCCGGGAAAAGGCCTCAGCTAGTCCCGAGCCTACCGCAGCTCTCGCAGAAGATAAAAAGGTCGAAACACCCGAAGAGACTCGCCCAAAAGAAACACCCGAACCCGAACCCAAACTCAAAGCCAAACAGGAAGCTCCCCCCTATCCTGAACCCATGCCCATACCGGACCCGGAGCCTCTGCCTGAGTTTGACGCTGAGCCCGAAGCTCAGCCGGAGCTGCTTTTGGATCCCAGACCCGATAGGAAGCCCCAACCGGCCCCTAGTGCCGCTCCGCCTCAAAAGCCCATTATCGTAGCGGGCCAAACCGAAGAGGAACTCCAAGAACCCGAGCCTGAACCCGCCCCCCGGGAGCCTGACCTTGCAAGCGATGTGGATGTGGATAAGCTCTGGGATAAGTTCAAAAAAGCCTTAGAAGATCAGGTGCCTTTGCTGGCCATTCTCTTTGGCTCCTTCCCCCGCTATGTGGAAGGGAAAACCTTGGTTATCGAGATCCCTCAGGCCAGTTCGCATATCTATGATAAAATCAAGGACGAAAAAACGCGAAATGAGATGGATAACATCTTTTTCGAGGTCCGACCCGACGGCGGCTGGCAGCTGGAATGCCGCCTGGAAGGCCAAGGCCGAGGCAAAGAGGTCCGCTACCGTGTAGACGAACCCGAGTGGATCCGGAAGATGAAAGAAGCTTCCCTGAAACTCAACATCCCCTTGGAAGAAGGACCTATTAATAATAATCACTAATATTCGGAGGATAAGATTATGGCAAAAAGAAGACCCGGCAGAGGCGGTTTCCCCGGCGGTATGGGCGGCGCCAATATGAACCAACTCATGAAACAAGCCCAGAAGATGCAAGAAGAGATGACTAAGGCCCAGAACGAGATTCAAGAGTCTGTCGTTGAATTCAGTGCCGGCGGCGGCATGGTCTCGTGTAAGATGAACGGCAACCACGAGCTTTTGGAGCTCACCATTGATCCCGACGCCGTTGATCCTGAAGATGTAGACATGCTCCAAGACATGATTATCGCCGCTGTTAACGGGGCCAAAGACGAACTCGACAAGTTGTCCGAGTCCAAGATGGGTCAGTTTAATTTGGGCGGGTTAGGATTCTAATGGCCCGTTACGCAAGCAGCATTAATAAACTTATTTCCAACCTGGCAGGTCTTCCCGGTATCGGGACTAAGACCGCCCAGAGGTTGGCTTTTTATATTCTCAATATGGAGAAGGACAAGGCTCTGGATTTGGCCCAGGCCATTATTGATGCCAAAGAAAAAATCAGGCTTTGTGAGGTCTGCTGCAACCTGACAGACCAGGACGTCTGCGAGATTTGTCAAGATGAAGACCGCGACCGATCCGTTATCTGTGTGGTAGAAAGTCCTTCCGACGTTATTGCTATGGAGAAAACCCGGGAGTACCGGGGCCTTTACCATGTCCTCCACGGTGCCATTTCGCCCATGGAAGGGATTACGCCGGAAGATATTCACTTACGAGAGCTTTTGATACGCCTCCAGCAGCATGAAGAAGTAAAAGAAATTATTTTGGCCAATAACGCCACCGTCGAAGGTGAGGCTACGGCCAATTATATTGCCAAACTCATTAAGCCCAGCGGCATCGTCTGCTCCAGGCTGGCCTCGGGTATCCCCTTCGGTTCCAACCTGGAATATGCCGATGAAGTGACTTTGGGCAGGGCCATCGAAGGCCGTATCAGACTCTAGTTTTAGCTGTTGCCGCCTATGAAAGGTGCCAGCATTTTGGCCAGGCCCGACTTGGTCATGGACTGCAACACCACACGGCCCGGCCCGGTGACGGTCGTATCGAAAAGGCCTTCACCGCCGAAAAAAACATTTTTCATCCCTTTAACCATCTGAATATCCATGGTGCAGGAAGGGTCCATTAGGGCTAAAACACCCGTATCGCATACCAGACGCTCTCCGGCCTGCAGGTTATAGTTGACAACATTGCCGTCAATTTCGAAAAAGACCAGGCCGGGTCCCGTTATGCGCTGCATGATAAAACCTTCACCGCCGAAAAAGCCCGCACCGGCTCGTTTCTGAAAATGAATAGCCAAGTCCACCCCGTAAGTCGCGCAAAGGAAGGCCGACTTCTGGGCGATAATGCTTTGGCCCGGAGCAAGCTCCACGGCCATGATGGAGCCCGGAAAAGAAGAAGCAAAAGCCATCTCCACCGGACCTTGAGCCGTATACTTGCTTAAGAAGAGACTCTCTCCGGCAAACATACGACCCAGGGCCTTACCCATGCCGCCTTCCGACGTTGTTTCCGTTACATAGTCCCCCTTGGCCCAGGTTCGGCCGCCGGCTTCACTGATCATGGCTTCACCCGCTTCCAGAAGGACTTTGACATAGGGGAGGTCACCCCCTTCGATGAAATATTTCATAGTAGATTCTCCTTAATCTTTATACAAAATCTTGCCGCATGGGAGTAAAGATATCCAATAAGACACCGGCTTCCAGACACTCACAACCGTGCTTGATACCGTCTTCTTTGAGGAGGCTGTCGCCCTTTTTCACGACGTGCTCTTCATCGCCGATACGGAAACGGAAAACACCCTCGGCTACATAAGTAATCTGCGTATGCGGATGCGCGTGTAAGCTCCCTATTGCGCCTTTTTCGAAATGGTTTTCGACGACCATGACGTCGTCCGAATAGGCCAAAATGCGGCGCAAGACGCCGTTACCCAAATCTTCGTTTTCAATCTCGTCTCCGAAAACCCAAACTTGTCCCTTGTGATTTTTTGCCATGCCAAAGCACCTCCTATGTGTTCATTGATAAAAAATTATAGTACCATATGGATACGAAAAACATGGATGGACTATGGAGGAAAATCATGCAACTGGATATCTTGGATTATCAAACGACCGCCTTAAAAACCCCTGCTAAACTCAGGTCTTATTTCCTGAAGACCGAAGAAAGCCTCTTCTTAGGAGAAGACAGGCCCTTGGTACTGGTTTGCCCCGGAGGCGCCTATGCTTTCACCTCCGTAAGAGAAGCCGAACCTGTCTGCCTGGCCTTCATGAGTCAGGGCTATCACGCGGCTTATCTGGACTATTCGGTAGCCCCCGGCCACTACCCCACAAGCCTTCTGGAACTGGCCTATGCCGTTCTTTATCTGAAAAGCAAGGCTCAAGAATATAAGATTCGAACCGACAAAATCTTTCTCGTCGGCTTCTCGGCCGGCGGTCACCTGGTAGGCTCTTATTCCAGATTTTTGTCAGGCGATTCGCTTTTCCCCGACCGGGATTTGAACCTGGCTCAAGCCGTGCAAGATCAATTCGGTTTAGACCATGTGATTTCCATGGAAGACTTCTCTATTGCCGGCCAGATTTTATCCTACCCGGTCATGAACGGTTATGATTTTTCCAACCAAAGCTCTTTGGAAAATCTCCTGGGCGACTCAGACCGAGCCCTCTGGGATTATCTGGACCTGCCCCGACATATCCATGACCAAATCCCCCCTACTTTTGCCTGGCACACGGCCAAAGACGAATCCGTCCTAGCGGTCTATACTTTGGACTACATCCGGGGGCTATTAGAGCAGGGCCTGTCGGCTGAATTTCATCTCTTCCCCAATGGCCAACACGGGCTTAGCTTGGCCAATCGGATTACGACCAATCCGACCAATCCCGGCCATTTACAAGAAGAAGCCGGCGTCTGGATAGATTTGGCCAAAACTTGGATAAAAAATCTTTGCTAATAAAAAAGCGGGTCTCGGACAAAAGCCGGGACCCGTTTTCGTTCTAGCTAAAAAATACTCAAAGGCTTATTTTCGGATGGCTTTGGCAATGGCCAGTAAGATAATGGCACCGATTAGGGCAACAATGAAAGACCAGAGGTTAAAACCGCTAAAACCGGACTTGCCGATTAAATTCATAACGAAACCGCCGATTAAGGCACCCAAAATACCGACACCGATATTAGCACCTAAGCCCATGGACTTGTCGGTCTTCATAATAACGCTGGCTAGCCAACCGGCTAAACCGCCGACCAAAATCCAAGCAAGTAGGTTCCACATAAAATATTCCTCCTAACAACTTATGTAAGATACAGGATAAACCTAATCAATAATAAGATTCGTATCCTAGGTTAGAAGAAATGTGAAACAGTGTGGAGCAAATCTGAAATCTTACTCGTGTATAATAATTTGCGTTGCTGATAAAACAGAAAAGATAAATAAGGAAAAGGATATTAGGAAAATGTTGGATTACCATAGCCCCGGAGCCTACGAGAAACTCAAGAAAGCCAAGTTTTGGGTGCTGGATTTGGACGGCACCGTACTCTACACCTTGGAAGACCTGGCCAACGCCTGTAATGAAGCCTTGAGGATTAAGAAATATCCCGAACGCAGCCTGGACGAAGTCCGAAGCTTCATCGGAGACGGTGTAGGCTGGCTCATGCGTCGGTCGGCACCTGATAATTTAACCGAAGACGAGCAGGCCGATCTCTTGGAGACTTTCCGTAAGGTCTATACCGCCCATCTCATGGACACAACCAGGCCTTATCCCGGCACAGTTGACTTTCTAAAGCTCTTAAAAGAAAAACAGATTCCCTGTGCTTTAATCACCAACAAGGGCGAACCCGAGGCAAAAAAACTCATGGACCATTTTTTTCCCGGCCTCTTTACCCATGTGTTGGGCCATCTCCCCCACCGCATCCATAAACCGGACCCGGCTATCTTCCACGAAGCTTTGAGCCTGGCCGGTTTTAAGGCGGATGAAACCGTCTACATCGGTGACTCCGACGTAGACATGGCCTTTGCCAAAAATGCCGGCGTTTTGGCCCTGGGCGCCAATTGGGGCTATCGTGGCAAGGACTTTCTCATCGAGCACGGTGCCGACATTACGGCAGACAGCTTCGAGGATTTGACCCGCTTTTTCTAAAAGCCTTCTCTTGACCTCTCCTGCGGATTTTAATAATATAGTTACTTAAGCAACTAATTTGTTTGTAGGAGATCAGCTCTTCATGGAACGCATAATGAAATACATTAACCGGGTCTACCGGGCCTCCATTATCGATCGGGCCGAGGCCTTTGAAGACGAGGACCTCTTCGGTACCCAGTTAAGTTATATTCTCCAGGTCGTGCGAAATCCGGGACTATCCCAGGATGCTTTGGCCAAAAGTCTTTTAGTTAATAAAAGTTCGGTCACCCGACAGATCAATAGCCTGGAAAAAGCCGGTTATGTCAGGCGGGAAACCGACGAAGAGGACCGGCGAGCTAAAAAGATCTACCCGACCGAGCGGGCTTTGGCCATCTATCCCGAGATTATGGCCTACCTGGAAAGCTGGAACGATGAGCTTACCGGCGATTTGTCACCGGAAGAACAGACGCAATTGCTCTACTGGGTCCGCTATTTGGCCCGCAAAGCCACCTCTATGCAAACACAACACGCCTTAGAAAGACAGGAAAATACTTCATGCTGAAAAACTATGTCAAGCCTATGACGGGCCGCATCATCGTCAACGCCATCATCAAGATGACCGGGACCATGTTTGAGGTCATCCTCCCCTACATCTTGGCCCATATCTTGAATAAAATTGTCCCCACCAGACAGGAGAAACTTATCCTCATGTGGGGTCTTCTTATGGTGGTCTGCTCGGTGGCTGCCTGGATATTGAACATAACGGCCAACCAAATGGCGTCCAAGACCGCTGCTACCGCCATTCAGCATATCCGCCAGGACCTCTTCGAGCAGTCCATGGCCTTGTCGGCTCGCCAAATTGACCGCCTTAGTGTTGCCTCTTTGGAATCGCGCTTGACCTCCGACACCTACGTCATCCACCGCTTCTTGGGGGCAACGCTTCGCATGGGTATCCGGTCCGTCATGCTTTTCTTAGGCGGTGTTATGTTCTCCTTCCTTCTGGATTGGCGCCTGGCCTTGGTCCTGGTCATCTTGATTCCGCCTCTCTTCTATGTCCTCCGCCATGTTTTTAACAAGGTCCACCCTCTCTTTCACGAGGTCCATTACCGCATGGACAACATGGTCCAAATTATTCGCGAGAACATCCGAGGCATCCGGGTTATCAAGGCCTTGGACAAAACCGAGCACGAAAAAAATCGTTTTTCGGAGGCCAATGCCCAAACCAAGGACGCCGAAATTGACGCCAGAGACCACATGGCTTTCATGTTTCCGGCCGTCGACATCATCCTCTACACCGGCTTAGGCCTGGTCATTTTGCTGGGTGCGCTTTTGGCTAACCGGGGCCTCACTAAAGCCGGTACCATCATGGCTTTTATGTCCTACTTCATTCAGATTACCAACTCCATCATGGCCTTAAACCGTATGTTTAACATTTATAGCCGGGCGACCACATCGGCCGAACGTATCGAAGAGGTCTTACAAACACCTCTCGACAAGAACCAGAAAATCGAGCCCAATACCCTGATTGACCTGCCCGAATCCGATCCCAATGTTCCCGAGGTCGAATTCAAAAATGTCACGTTCAGTTACTTAGGAAAACACGAAGACTTACAGAATGTGTCTTTCAAGCTTTATCCGGGCCAAAGCTTGGGCATCATGGGCGCGACCGGGGCCGGTAAGTCCACCGTCACCCGCCTGCTTTTAAGGCAATACGATGTCAACCGCGGTGAGATTCTGGTGAGAGGCGTCAATATCAAGAACCTCCGCCCCTCGGATTTGAAAGAACTTTTCGGTATCGTCTTCCAAAACGACTTTCTCTTCCATGGGACGGTCCGCCAGAACATCGACTTCGGACGTGACTTGACCGATGAAGAACTCATAGAAGCCACCCGCCACGCCCAAGCCGCCGAATTTCTCGAGAGCAAGGAAGGCGGATTGGATTTTGAATTGGCCTCTAAGGGTGTCAACTTGTCCGGCGGCCAAAAGCAGCGCCTGCTCTTGAGCCGGGCTTTGGCCGGTACACCGGAAATCTTAATCCTGGACGACTCCTCGTCCGCCCTGGACTTCGAAACCGACGCCAGGCTGCGCCATACTTTGGCCCGAGACTATGGACAAACAACGTCCTTTATCATCGCCCAGCGCATCAGCTCGGTCAAAGACTGCGACCAAATCTTACTCTTGGAAGACGGCCGTATGCTGGCCCTGGGTACCCACGAAACCCTGGTTCAAACCTGCGTACCTTATCGCGAAATCGCTCGGATTCAAATGGGCGAAAACACCGTCTCCCAACCAATGAAGGAGGAAGCTTAATATGAGTAACAATACCTCTATTGTGGAAGAAAGAAAATCCAGACCCAAGGATTACAAAAAGGTTTTCCGAGGCCTGGCCAAATACATGTCTGCCGAACTGCCCCTCTTAATCCTGGCCTTGGTTATGGTTATCATTGCCAATGTAGTCGTCCTCTACGGTCCCTTCTTTTCGGGCCTTGCCATAGACGCCATGGGCGAGGGTGCCGGCGGAGTCGACTTTCCTCGTGTGGTTCGCATGGTCGTCTTCATGCTTTTGGTCTATGCCCTGTCCGCGGTCTTAAACTACTTCCTGACCCGAGTCATGGCCCGAGCCTCGCAGAAGGTCATTTACCGGATGCGCCAAGACACCTTCGATAAGATTGTGGACCTGCCTATCTCCTATATCGACAGCCACCAAGCAGGTGACCTGGTTTCTCGTATCTCTTACGACTTGGACGTCGTCAGCCAATCTTTGACCAACGACCTGGTTCAGATTGTCGCATCGACCATCACGGTCTTCGGTTCTTTCTTCATGATGTTGTCCATATCGCCCATCATGAGTGTGATTTTCCTTTTAATCTTGCCGGTCACTATTATCTTCACCCGTTACCGCATTAAGAAAACCCGGCCGCTCTTTAGCGAAAGGTCTCGTAAACTGGGCCAAATGAACGGTTATGCGGAAGAGATTCTTTCCGGCCAAAAAACCATCCAGGCCTACAACAAGCAAGAATTCTTCTCCGAAGGTTTTGAAGACATCAACGAAGATAGTATCCACGCCTACTACAGAGCGGACTACCAGGCGGCCATGAACGGTCCGTCGGTAACCTTAATCTCTAACCTGTCTTTGGCCTTGGTTTCCATGTTCGGTGCCCTCTTCTTTTTAAGAGGCGCCTTCAGCCTGGGTAATCTTTCCGCCTTCGTGCTTTACTCCAGACGTTTTTCCGGCCCCATTAATATGATTGCCAACATCATCGCCGACCTCCAGTCGGCTTCATCGGCAGCCGAAAGAGTCTTCAACCTCTTAGACCAGCCGTCCGAAGCCGCCGACAAGGCCGATGCCGTAGAGCTCCGGGATGTCGAAGGCCGGGTCGAATTCGATAGTGTCGATTTCTCCTATGTGCTGGACGTACCTATTATTAAAGACCTGAGCCTCAAGGCTCCGGCAGGGTCTCTCATCGCCATTGTAGGGCCCACGGGAGCGGGTAAAACTACCCTCATTAATCTTCTCATGCGTTTCTACGATCCGCAGTCCGGTGAGATTTTAGTCGACGACCACCCCATAACCGACGTCACACGCAAGAGCCTGCGCCAATCCTTCGCCATGGTTCTGCAAGATACCTGGCTCTTTAACGGAACCATCCGAGACAACATCGCCTACGGCAGACCCGATGCGTCTTTCGCCGATGTCCAAAAGGCCGCCAAGGCCGCCCATATCGACACCTTTATCGATGCCCAACCCGAAGGCTACAATGCGCATGTATCCGATGGCGCCGAGAACTTGTCGCAGGGCCAAAAACAGCTGTTGACCATAGCTCGTGCCATGCTTTTGGATGCACCCATGCTGATTTTGGACGAGGCCACTTCTAACGTAGACAGCCACACGGAAATCCAAATTCAAGATGCCATGAACCGCCTGATTGAAGGCCGGACCGCCTTCGTTATCGCCCACCGTCTGTCCACTATTCAGAATGCCGATACTATTCTCCTGGTCGAAGGCGGCGAAATAAAAGAGCAAGGAACCCACGAGGAGCTCCTTGCCCGAAACGGCGCTTACGCCAAATTATATAATGCGCAATTTGCTTAAAACTTAGGCCTGTCTGTAACGCGCGATGTTTTTCTTGAGTCTGTAATAACGGACCAGGGCGTACTGTTCCATGGTCTCCTTATCAAAGGGGACCCGGGTCAGGCCCCAGAGGGTCCACAGATAATCCAGGTAAATCTTATTGGCCACGAAGTTATGGTATTCTTCCGGTTTGGGCTCTCTGCCAAAATAGGCCCGGAGCAGGTAATGATCTTCCTCTTCCTTGTAGTTGGCTTCAATAGAGACATCGGCCAAATCCCACATGGGATCGTTCATACCGGCATATTCCCAGTCGACCAAAAAGAGTCGGTCTTCTCCGTAAATCCAGTTAGCGCATAAGGAATCGTTATGACAGGGCGCCTTATGGATTTCCATTTCTCGAGCGACCTCTGCTTTAATTTTGAAAACCTCGTTTTTGACCTCTTCATAGTCCTCATAAAGCGCTACATCATGTTTGTTGATAAAATTTTCATAGCTTTGGGCCATATCGAAAACTTCGAAGGGAACACCGGTATCAACGCCGGAATTATGGAGCGTCGAAAAAATCTCCGCCACTTCGGCAATGTGGTCTTTCTCTCTTAAGTCTTTGGCCTGCATGGTGTAGGCATCTTCAATACAGTGACTGATCTTATAGCCCTTGGAATCGAAGTAGTATACCTTGGTATCAATGTCCAGTTCACAAGCCAGGCGGTTGGACTTTCTTTCATCCTCGCGGTTAATGAGCTCCTCGGTGCCGGGGCCGGGTAAGCGGCAAATCAAGTCTTCACCGTCTTCGACATAAAGATGGAAGGTCTTATTGGTCATACCGCCCAAGCGTTCAATTTTCTCGTAGGGACAGTGGATGCCGGCCTTGTCCAAAAGCAGGTCCACGGCTCTTAAATCTTCTAAACTGACATGGCTTCTTCTGGCCACGTTTTCTCTTAAAGTTCCACTCATGATAGGGTCCTCCAATTCTGATTCTGATAATCGTATCGGTAGGTCCGGTCCCGGCCATTCAACCGGAAAGTAAAACCGTCGGAATCGGGCACAATATTGGTAATGTCTCTTTCTTTGGCCCCGGCTTCCCGGCTAATCCGGTCCAAAATCAAAGAACCGGAATGTTCCAGATACGTAGGGTCAAAGGCACGTAGCTCCTCTAAGGAGTCAAATTCAAAAATTTCGTCGTCCCCGTAGGGGCGTACTTTTAGTTTCAATCGGTCTAAATGGTCCAGGTAAATGCGCTCCCAGAGTGCATCTCGGGTCTGGGGTAAATCATGGATGGGCTCTAAGATATGCAAAAAATCACGACTGAAAGCCTGATTCCAGAACACATGACCCATCATGTAGTAGGCGTCGCTACCACCTATTTCTACCTTATTAATGTAGCCCTCTTCATCGGTCCACACGCACCATTCCTTAGTGGGGCCCTGGGCATAGAGGCAAGCATAATAGGGATCCGACACAACCGCCTCATAAGGATTCTTAGCAAAGTAATTATCGACCGAACAGATATAGGTATTGGCCAAAACATCCCTAGCCACCCAGATACTGGAGTGATTATTTCGGACAGCGTAGTCCGGATTATGGAGAAGCTTCACACCTGAAAGGTCTTGCAGATACGAAAACGCCTCCGCTTTATAGCCCGTTACCACGAAGATATCCTGAATTCCCACTTCTTGTAGCTGGCAAATCTGGCGTTCAACAAGAACCTCTCCTCTTACCTTCAGGAGACCCTTGGGCTTCTCATAGGACAGAGGCGCAAAACGGCTGGACAAACCCGCTGCCAAAATCACGGCATTGTCGACCTTGTGTGCCATCAATCTTGTCCTCCTTCCTTTGTTAAGACGAGCTTAA
>CAYFQG010000007.1:39590-48682 GCA_964345295.1 uncultured Oscillospiraceae bacterium
TTTGAAATTCACCTTCCTAAAATCGCCCCTCAATTGAATTTGCCCCCTATTTGGGCTATATTGTCCCCACATTTTGCAAGAGGAAGGACAGGTATCATGCCTACATTTTTATATATCGATCCGGGCACCGGCTCCATGCTCTTCACGATTATTTTGGGCCTTATGGGCGGTGTTTTTTACTTTTTCAGAAGTCTTAAAGTAAAGTTGAAATATAACGGTTTGGGCTTGGGCCGCAAGGAAAAAGCCCGGGCCAAAGTCCCCTTGGTCATCTTCTCGGACCACAAGCGTTATTGGAATATTTTTAAGCCTGTGTGCGATGCATTAGAAAAACGCGGTATCTCCACACTCTACCTGACCGGGTCCGAAGATGATCCGGTTCTGGACCAAAACTACGAACACATAAAAGCTCAATATTACAGCCTGGACAAGACCATGTTCCAGACCCTGAATAGCCTGGCGGCACAGATTGTCCTGTCGACCACACCCAGCCTGGACGTCTTCCAGTGGAAGCGCTCGCCCGGTGTCGATTATTATATCCACATTCCCCATGCCGCCTCGGACTTGTCCATGTACCGCATGTTCGGCATCGACTATTACGACGCCATCCTCTTGTCCGGAAAATTCCAGGAAGATCAGGTTCGAAGCTTGGAAGCCTTGAGAAATCTCCCGGCCAAAGATCTCCGCTACGTTGGCATCCCCTACCTGGACGCCATGAAAGACCGCTTGGAGGAGCCTAGCTCAGCAGCCGAAGTTTCCGACCTGCCTGCCGGAGACGCATCAGATACCCACCTAACCACTATCCTAGTTGCCCCCTCCTGGGGCCAAAGCAGCCTTTTGGCCCGTTTCGGAGAAGCGCTCTTGGACCGGCTAACTAAGACCGGTTACAAAATAATTGTAAGGCCTCATCCCCAGTCCTTTACATCCGAAAAAGACATGTTAGACCGGCTCATGACCCGCTTCCCCGAGTCCCCGACCTTATCTTGGAACCGAGACCGGGATAATTTTGCTTGCCTGGCCCAATCCGACCTTCTCATCTCCGACTTTTCCGGCATCATCTTTGACTATTGCCTGGTATTCGATAAGCCCATCCTCTACACCGAAGTAAAATACGATACCGCTCCCTACGACTGCTGGTGGTTGGAGGAAGAACCCTGGACCTTCAGCGTCCTGCCTCGCTTAGGCCGAGTCCTCACCGAGGACAACTTTGACCGGGTCGATGAAATCATCGAAGACCTTTTGGAAAACCCGTCTTATCAAGACCAAAGAGACCAAGTTCGCCGGGAATGTTGGGCCTTCCCCGGCCAAGGTGCCGTAAGGACCGTCGACTTTATCGAAGAAAGATTAAAAGCCCAAACCACACCTGAAGCCGAAAAGAAGGAAAAAGAAGGAGCTTCCCATGTCCTTTCTTAAAATATTAGAGCAAATTATCCTGACCCCGCTGAAGCTCTTCTTCGAGCTCTTTTTCTCCTGGGGCTGCCAGCTGACCGGAAGCCCGGGCTGGTCCATTATTTTCCTGAGCCTCATCATGAACACCTTTCTCTTGCCTCTTTATAAGAATGCCGACCGGATTCAGATGGAAGAGCAGGCCTTGCAAAAGAAAATGAAAAAAGGCCTGGACCATATCAAGAAAACCTTCCGGGACGACGAGCGCTTCATGATGACCCAGACCTACTATAGGCAAAACAATTACAAGCCCATCTATGTGCTCCGCGCCATGGTCCCCCTTATGCTGGAGATTCCTTTCTTCATTGCGGCCTACCAATTCATCTCATCCATGACCCTGCTGCGTCAGGTCTCTTTCGGCCCCATAAGGAACCTGGGCGAACCCGACCAATGGCTGGTTATAGGGTCTCTTAGCTTAAATATTCTCCCCATCCTCATGACCCTCATCAACATCCTGTCGTCTTTGATTTATACCAAAGACGCCCCCACCAAGACCAAGGTCCAGCTCTTTGCCATGGCCGCTGTCTTCCTGGTTCTCCTTTATAATTCACCCTCGGCCCTGGTCTTATATTGGACCATGAATAACCTTTATTCCTTAGTTAAGAATGCCATCAGCTTCTGGCTTTTACCTAAGCTTAGATTCGGTAAGACACCTAGAAATCGGGCCAAAGTTCGTTCTGCCCTTTCGGCTAAAATCGCCCCGCCTTCTAAGGCACATTTCTTCCTGGGAGCCCTGGTCCTGACCGTCCTGGTCGGTGTCCTCATCCCCTCTTCCATCGTCCGATCCTCCCCTGAAGAATTTATCCGGCCCGACATCGGAAACAGCCCCTTCTTTTATATCTTTAACAGCTTTCTCTTGGCCTTTGGCCTCTTTGTCTTCTGGTTCGGCGTCTTCTATGCTTTGGCCGGGGCCAAAGGCAAGGCTAGGGCTAACCGGGCCATGTGGATCATGGTGGTCTGCGCTTTTGTAAACTACATGGGTTTCGGCAAGAATCTCGGAAACCTCTCGCCGACTTTGGCCTACGATAACGGCATGGCCTTCCCCATCCCCCAGATTCTCATAAACCTGGCGGTCCTCCTAGCGGTAGGTCTTTTGGCCGGATTCCTCTATTCCAAAAATCGCGACCTTCCCAAGATTCTCTTGGCAGGAGCTCTGGTTGCCGCTATCGTCATGTCTTCTACCAATCTCTATCAGGCCAAAGAAACACTGGATAAGTCTCCTATAAGCTCGACAGACAGCCTGACAGCCTCGGATAATTTGCCCGAATTTAAGTTCAGCCAAAACGGTGAAAATGTCGTGGTCATCATGATTGACCGGGCTTTGGCCGAAGACATCCCCTTCATCTTCGAGGAGAAGCCCGAGCTAAAAGAGATTTTCAAAGGCTTCAACTTCTACCCCAACACCTTAAGTTTCGGCACCCACACCAATACGGGTATCCCCGCTCTATTCGGCGGCTACGAATATCAACCGATTGAGATGAACCGGCGAAAAGACATGAAGCTGGAAGATAAGCACAACGAAGCCGTAAGCCTCATGCCCCGACTCTTCCAAGAGGCCGGCTTTGACGTCGTCTTAACCGATCCTTCTTATGCCGGTTACACCTGGGTACCGGACCTGTCTATTTTCGACGCTTACAATAAGGTCAAGGCCTACAATATCAAGGGGGCCTTCACCTCGGAGTGGCCCGGCTTTTCCGAACAAATCGACAAGGACTGGAAGCGCAACTTTTTCTGGCACAGCATGACCAAGATTGCACCTTTGGCCCTACAAGAATACCTCTACGACCAAGGCCACTACAATTCTTGGGTCTTCAGCCTGGGCAGCACGCCGGTGGAAAAAGCCAGCCCTGACCTGCCGACTCAGCAAATCGGTGTCAAGGGCACCATGCTGGACTCCTATTTGGTCTTAGATAAGCTCCCCCAACTCAGCCGGATTGAAGAGGGAGATGGCAAAAACTTCTTGATGATGTGTACCGAATCGGCCCATGAACCCAATCTCTTGCAAAAACCCGATTACGTGCCGCAAAACCATGTGGACAACTCGGCCTATGATGATGGCCAACCAATCTTACTGGAGGCCGAGGGCGGACGGACACTTCAAATCACAAGAAAAGCCCAGCTCGAGCACTACCACATTAATATGGCAACCATGCTCAAACTGGGCCAATGGTTTAAAGATCTGCAAGACCAAGGTGTTTATGACAACACCCGTATTATCCTTGCATCGGACCACGCCTATCCCTTGCACCAACATCCTGAACGGACCCTGTCCAACGGTTTTGATTACGGGACTTTCAACTGCCTCTTGATGGAAAAAGATTTCCATGCCCAAGACCCCTTCACCATAGACCCGACCTTCATGACCAATGCCGATGTGCCCTATTTGGCCACCCGGGGCTTAACCTCACAGGTAAATCCCTTTACCGGCAAGACCCTGACCTCGGAGGCATCCAAGGCCTATCCGCTTTACCTGACCGATGCCGAAAACTGGCAAACTTCGAAGAATAACGGTAGGCAGTTCCTGCCCGACCACTGGTACCAAGTGTCGGGCGATATGAACGATCCCGCCAATTGGGACTACCTGGGCGTGCAGGTCATGGAGTAGCCTCTATAAGGCTTATTCCTTGATGTCCTCTACCCTAAATTCGCGGTAGTAGATTCTTTGTAATCCTTCATCCCAAGAGTCGGAAGGAGACGATTCATATAAGAGTCCGATTCGGCCATCGTCCAGCTGGGTCAGGCAACTGTAAGCGTATAGCGTATTTTCCGCTGTGATATCTTTTTGATATGCCCAGTCCAGCCTATACTTCCTTGTGGCGTCGTTGTAGGTTCCGTCTTCTTTAATCAGGCCCATAAAAACTCGGCCGTTCGTACGGTTCTTAAAGTTGGCACAAGATAAGAGTACTGCCGGATAAGCCTCGCCGTCCTCTTTCGATATCACCGTGCTGCCAGGTTCGGCCCCGATCATCACTGTAAATCACTTCGGCATCCGGTCCGCCTTGATAATAAACCGGCACAATCAAGCGCCCTTTAAGCTGACGCTTCTTACAAGCGAAGTGCGAATGCTTAACAGGGGGTTTTTATATTTAATTAAGACGCATATTTCATAATATCTACGAAAATCAGAAAGGGGAAGAAAACATAACGCCAGACATTGATTTCGGGTCCCTGACCGGGGGTTAGATCCGTATCTTGGTCTTGTCTTGGCGGCCATTCAATACCGCCTTGTGAAGGCTCTTCCTCGTCCTCTTGGCCGGGCACAATACCCGGAATCAAATCCTCATCATCGTCGTCCATACCCGGGTTAGGAGTACCGCTGTCTAGACCGTATCGCTCCAGAAGACCATCGGTGTGTTCATTGGTCCAGTAGAAGGGCTCTTGGCCATAGTTATGGATAGCATCGGCCAAGGCTTTTACCGTATTTTCCGAGAAAACGTCGGGCAAGTCCACTTCATCCAGCAAAGCTCTAAAACCGAATGCCTCTTCCCCCTTATCGGTTAATTCCAAATACTTGGCAACTGCCCCATCGTAGTCTTCCACCATGGCCGGAATAAAGGTCGCCGCCCCCAAAGCGGACAGTGAGTAAGACAGATAATAGAAGGGGGCATGGAACATATGGTAGAACATCCACTCACGGCCTGTATTGGAACCTACACCGTAGGCTTCGGCCAGTTCCCTATACTTGGCATCGATTTTTTCCGGTGTCAGGTCGGGCTCGGTGTGGGTATAGGTCTCGAACTCGTTATACATGGCCCCGGTCATGATGGACCAGAGTAGGTTCAGCAAATTATCCTGTACCGCCGCATCGGCCAAGTTCTCTCCGTAGATGGCCTTATAGTAAGGCATAAAGAGGACCTCCATGCCTTGCGAATGAATTTCGGCAATATCGACATTGGAGCCGTTGAAGAAATTCCAGCCGTCTTGACGGACCGCTGTGTTGAAGTGCCCGAATTCATGGATAAGGGTCGACACCTGGGCGGACGGCTGATAGGGGAATTGAAAAATCATAGCCGAATGGTAAGACGGCACGCTGATCGTGTAAGAAACCTGCTCACTTGTCCCCTCATCACCTACCTTATGGAGGCCTGCATTTCGCATGTAATTAAAAGACTCTTCCAGTTCGGTCGATATACCGGCCAAGAAGGGACCTACCTGGTCCAAAAGCTCCGTACCGTACAAGAAATCATAAGAGGACAAGGCATCCCAATCGTAAACGACGCTGAGGTAGAAGAACGTAGGAACAATGTAGGTCTTAATCGCCTGATACAGCTTAGCCAAGTCTTCTCGGCTGTAGTCTCTGCCCATAGCCGTATCTTCGGTATAGGCCAAATAGTCGCTGTAGCCGCTTTCTTTGGCATAGGCGTTTCTGAGTTTAACCAGCTCGATGTAAATATCGGCAATGCGGTCGCGGCTTTTCTCTTCATCCGCCGTCCCGTTGAGGATGTCGTTCTGGAGACCGTCAAATTCCAATTCCAGGGCATTTTGTTTTTTCACATTCTCCTCTTGCGTAGGCGTCACGGCCAAAGAATCCGCCAAGTCTTTATAGTAATTCTCGCCGATAATTTTGGCCAAAAGACCCTGCAAATCGGGGTTCTTCTGTATGCCTTGCAGCGTTTCCAAGACCAGGTTAAAAGTAGAAGAATCCAGGTCCTTGGTATATTGCAACTCGTCTTTTAGGCCCTGGTCGGTCACATTCTGGGAATATAAAAACTGAACAACGGAGTATTGTGTGACGAACTTATCGTACTCGGCCAAAAAGCTGTCCAGCGCGGCTCGGGCCTTGTCTTCATCCGGCACAGCCTGAGGCTTGCTTTTGCTTATCTGCTCGGGCGTGGGCAGGGCATCAAAAGAAAGGCCCCATACCTTCAGAAAATCCAAGGCCGCCTTGTCTAAGGCCGCCTTATCGTAATGTTCGGATACAATGTCATTTCTGGTAAAGCTCGGTTCTTCCCAATCGCCGTACACGTCTGTCACATAGACGTCATCCTCAAAGTCGGGCCAAACATATTCGGCGGCAAAAATCGGAGCCATCAGGCCGGCCAAGCTGCCCAGAACAAAGACCGCAATAAGGAAAATGGCCAAAAAACGCCTGAGGCGTTCGTGCTTGGGCAGTCTTTCTTGTTTGTTTTTATTTACAGAATGGTCTTTTCTCATACAAATACGCTCCTGAAAAACGCTTAAAATAGGCCGGTAAAAGGCCCCTCATAACTTGTGGTCTCGTCACACATAATAGCATGTTAGAGGCCTTGTATAGTAGAATAAGTATCATGAATTTATGTTAAATTCTTAAGCCCCGATACGGGCGAAAGGAGAACATTATGGCAAATGCCGTTATCTTACAAACTTTTGAATGGGAAATGGGAGCAGAAGGTAATTCCGTCGCTTTTGGCCACCGTCATCTCCACAGCCGGTGACGGCGGGGTCGAAGTAGACTTCGGCCCGGACCATGCGGGGAAGGTTTTCCGAGACTACACGGGCCATCGCGAGGAGATTATTACTTTGGACGAGAAGGGCAAGGCCTCCTTCCCTGTTTCGGGCCAAAGCTTATCCTGCTGGGTTTCGCCCAACGCAAGAGACGGGGAAACTTTGGACAAAGATTATAATCAATTCTTAGAAAACTTAGGTAAACCTAAATTGGAGATATAATAAAAAGCTATGCTGCAACGTAATCGTAAAAACAAAACCCATAAGACCTTTGTGGCCCTTAGTGCCCTATGCTTAAGCTTGGGCCTGGTTCTGGGCGGCTGTTCACTCTTTGATAGCCCCTCTAATCCGGACACGACTGTTTCGTCCGTCGGACCATCGACTTCTGAAATCAGTCTCAAAACCACTACGACCGAGTCTCTGACGACCTCGGTCCTGACCTCATCATCCGTAAATCTAACAAGCACCGAGACCACGGAAGAAAGCCGCGTGACCGAGACGACCGATAAGCCCCTTCCCACACCTGAACCTACTACGCCTCAGACGACCCTTCCCGAAACAGAAGAAAGCAGTCTGCCTAGCCCGACACCGGTTCCCGAAGCGCCTTCTAAGCCAGTCCTAAAGCCTGCCGCAAGTCCCAGTCCTCTCCCTACACCCACACCAACGCCCACGAAGGCGCCGGTCATGGAGGTCAGCTTCTCCATAACCGTTGACCCTTATCTGGTCGAAAATCCCGACGAGATCAAAGACGAGGTTGCCCGCGGCATGGTCACGGCCTATAATGGGGTCTTTCGGTCCGCCTCCGCCGTCCCGATCCGAGAAGAAGATACGGCTTTGAGTCTCCTTCTCCAGATTTGCCGGCAAGAGAACATTCCTCTGGAAGTAGAAGAACAGTTCTTAGGCGTTTATGTAAAGAGTATTAACCTTTTGGCCGAAAAAATGGCCGGCGGTGTTTCCGGCTGGACCTATGAAGTAAACGGCTATCAGCCGCCACTGGGTGCTGACCGCTACACGTTGGAACCCGGCGATGTGTTGGAATGGATTTATATGAAGGGATAAACATGGGAATATTGGAATTACTGCTTCTGGCAGTGGCGCTCAGTATGGATGCCTTCGCTGTTTCGATTTGTAAAGGACTTTGTTTAAGAGAGGCCAATGCCAAGGCCATGTTGACCTGCGGCGTTTGGTTCGGGGTATTTCAGGGCCTCATGCCTCTGATCGGCTTTTATCTGGGCTCCTTATTTGCCGGAACCATCCAGGCCGTTGACCACTGGATAGCCTTTGCTCTTTTGGCCCTCATCGGCATCAACATGATTCGAGAAGCCCATAAGGCTTCCCATGAAGACTATGTCTGCCCGACCGAGGTGGACTTATCCGTCCCCCACATGTTTACCATGGCCATAGCGACTTCTATTGACGCTTTGGCCGTCGGCATTTCTCTGTCTTTAACCGGCGGGGTCAACATCTGGATGGCCGTCATCATGATCGGTATCACAACCTTCCTCTTCTCGGCCGGCGGGGTCAAAATCGGGTCGGTTTTCGGCAATAAATATGAGGCCAAAGCCCAATTCCTGGGTGGTCTCGTACTGATTCTATTGGGCAGTAAAATTTTACTGGAGCACCTGGGGCTCATTCATTTTTAGAGCTTTTTGACCGACTTACCTTCCACCAATCGAGGTTCGTAAATTTTAATTAAGTCTTCCTGCTTCTCCTTGTGCTCGATTTCCTTGAGCAAAATATCCACGCTTTGCCGGGCTATGGTCTCTATCGGCTGCTCGATAATGGTCAACTGAGGATTGTAGGCTTTGGCAAAACGCACATCATCAAAACCCACAAAAGACATCTGTTCGGGGATGCGCAAATCCATTTCATTAAAGGCCTGGAGCGCTCCCATCATGGTGATCATGTTGGACGCTATAATGGCGGTAATGTCCGGATTGGACTCGATAATCTTATGGGTCGATTCGGCCGCGCTGTCCTGCTGTACATAGTCGCAGCGGTGTACGTAGGAGGTCTTTTTCTTGATACCGCGCTTCTCCAAAGCCTTGTAATAAGCCGCTTCACGCTCCCGGGCGGTTTCGATTTTCTGGTTGCCGCTGATAAAGCCGATATGGCGGTGGCCGTTTTGGACCAGGTGGTCTATGGCCAAATCGATGGCCAAAAAGTTAAACGATTAAGGCGGTGTCTTCCCAGAGGTTCAAGCCATCAAAGGTATCCAGCAAGTT
>CAYFQG010000007.1:48703-50094 GCA_964345295.1 uncultured Oscillospiraceae bacterium
ATGGACACCATGGCACGGTAGCGGAGCTGCACGTGTTCTTTGGCCGCCTCCGGATAAGTATCCTCTCCGTAATCCGGCCAATCAAAAGCGGGACCGTCGTAGTTGTCCTCATAGAGATTCAGGTATCTATCAACTGTGTAAAAGGGCTCATGTGGGCTGAAAGACTCTATCGTCAAGAACCCATTCTCCTGATTGTGGAAACGTTCGATGAAGTCGATACCTTTGGCAAAAGTCCGGTAGGCCGGAAGCTCTTCTTCCTTTTGCATGTGCTGACGGTTTATCCAATCGTGGTCGAAGTTATTGGTATGGGCTCGGCGAGAGAGGTTCTCGGGATAGTTCAGTTCACCTACGAAAGGCTTCCACAAGTCTCCCTGCTGGCCCCGGATAATTTCAAAGCTGTCGTATTCATTGAGGTAGCCGTATCCGCCAATCTCCAGATAATGAAAATGGTCGGTCACCATGTGGGTGTAAACACCTGACTTCTTGATGTTCCTGATAACAGACTCGTCAAAGGGTTCCAATGGTGACCAGGACCGATGTAAGAAATTGGGCTTTCCGGTATGCATTTCTCGCCTGGCCGGGCATGCAGGGCATGGAGCAGGCATAGAAATTCTCGAATGTTGTTGTCTTCTCCCCTAGCCTTAGGAAGTTGGGGGCATGGGTAATCTCATCTCCAAAGTTCGGTAAGTAGTCTTTGATAAGGGTGTCTAATAGTAGCAGTACGGTTTACATAGGAGCTCCTTGTCTAAGCGTTTTGGGGATGGAGATGTTTAAAGAACAAATGATAAAGAAGGCAAGACTCCTCTAAGTAGCCAGAACAAGAAGGCCTGCTCTCTAAGGCAATAGTCTATCACAGAATAGCTAAGAAAACTTTTAGATTCTTGAGATGATGAACTTTTCATTTAGTACAATATATTAATATTTCCATATTATTCATTACCTTTTAAAAAAACTGCCTTTATAGTTTCCCAAATAATAGAAATATCATGTAATAAAGAAAAATTTTTAATATCAGAAAGATTGTATTCCATTAATATAAGCTTGATCAACATCTTTAGAATTATCAAGGATATCTTGCTCATTTCGATAAGAAATACTAGCAGTAGATGTAACTCCAGCAGGTAAGAGCAATGTGGCTAGCATTGCTGGTGTGTAGGTATTGACATATTTTTGAATCTCTGGGCGTGTACCCACAAAAGTCATGGTTCCACGAAATATGTCCAATAGCTGGGCCGTTTCATCAAGCCGATACTTGCGTAAAAAGCGTCCAATTCGTGTAACTCGTATATCGTTTTTTATCGTCACCGCTGAACCAGTATTTTCAGCATTCTGAATCATCGTACGACATTTAAAAATCTTAAATTCCTTTCCATACTGTGTAACTCTTTTTT
>CAYFQG010000008.1:0-2064 GCA_964345295.1 uncultured Oscillospiraceae bacterium
TCCTGGTCATCGTCATCGTGCTCTGGGCCTTCCTTTTCCAAAACATGCGAATTATACTAAGGTCGATGAGTAAAGGAGTTTTCTTATGCGTCTGTTGAAACGAAAAGAGCAGCAAGCTTTGGACCGGTACTTTATCGATAAGGGTGTCCCCATCCTTCTCCTGATGGAGGCGGCAGGTGCCTCCCTGGCCCGGATCATAGCCCATTCGGATGCGGCATTGGCCAAAGATCGGCCCGTCGATTTACTAATCGGGCCCGGCATGAACGGCGGTGACCTCTACGCTTCCGGCCGGCATCTTTTGGCCAAAGGCTACACCTTAAGAGTCTGGGAATCCGAGCGTAACAGGGAAGGCCTTAAAGATCCAAGCCTTACGATGCGCCAAGCCCTTCTGGGATTGGGCGTAAGACCGGCCCTTTTGGCAGACTATGTCGAAGACAGCGAAGCGCTTATCGTAGACGGACTTTTAGGTGCCGGATTTGATCCTCTGAGACCCTTGTCCGATGAGATACGTGAGGCTCTGGAAAAGATGCAAAAAGCCAAGGACGGCGGAGCTTATATCTTTTCTTGTGACCTCCCTTCGGGAATCAGCACCGACTTGGGCCAGGTGTCTCCTTACACGGTCAGGGCCGACGAAACCGTGACCTTCTTCGCACCTAAGGCCGGCATGATGTCTTCTCCCGGCAAAGACTATTGCGGTAAGATTTATATCTCCGATTTGGACCTGCCCGCCTCTTCGGTCAGTGCTTTTTGGGAGGTTTGGGATAAAGAACATCAAGTCTCCGACCGGACAGAGCCTTTTGGCCGAGGCCTTTACAGCTTGGACTTTAGCGAATGGCAAGCTAAACTGGGCAGTCTTTCCGCCCAAAGTCATAAGTGGCAACAAGGAAAACTGGTCGTCGTAGCCGGCCAGAAGGGCATGGCCGGTGCCGCTTACTTAGCTTTGGCCGGTGCCGCTCATTCCGGAGTAGGCCTGATCCATTCGGTGTGTCATGAAGCCATCTATCCCGAGCTTTTCCTAGGGCATCCTTCCGTCATCTACGGCCGGGTTGAAGGTGCCCCGGAGGACTCAAAAGCCTGGCTGAGAGCTTTAGAAACTCGTCTTCCCAAAGCCTCCGCCCTTCTCATAGGCCCCGGATTAGGCCTTGACGAAAAAACCGAGAAGCTTCTTTCCTATGTCTTAAGTCTTCATGACCTGCCCTTAGTTTTAGATGCGGATGCCCTTACCGTCTTAGCCGCTTCCGCTGATTTACAAAAAGCCTTTCATCAGCGTCAGAAAGAGGGCGGCCAAACCCTCCTAACACCCCATGAAGGTGAAGCCAAACGTTTGGCCCTGGCAAGCGAAAATTCTTCTTCTGACTCCGAAAAAGTCGAGAAGCAATGGCAAGCCTTCACCCGTATGGAGAAAGCCTCTTATCTATGTCAAAAATATCAGGCGGACTTTATCCTCAAAGGTCCCTCCAGCATCATCGTTTCCTACGAAGGACACATGGCCTACCTCAATCCCACCGGCGGACCGGCCCTGGCCCAGGGCGGTACCGGTGATATTTTAGCCGGACTTGCGGCAGGCCTCTTGGCCCAGGGCTTCAGCCCCTTGGATGCAGGAGCTCTGGCAGCTTTCTGGCACGGACGGGCCGGTGATTTGGCCTCTGAAGAAAAAGGCCCCAGAGCCTCAACCATACAAGATATTTTGGCCAAGCTCTGAGGACTAGAAATTCCTAATATTAAAGTTCTAAACGATTAGGTAAAAGTAAAAATCACATACAAGAAGATGAGGACCAGGCCCAGCACCATAAGGGGCCCGGTCTTCTTTTTTTCCGGTATTTGCTCTGTGATGTGCCGGGGCCTGGACGGATTAATAAAGACCTCGTAAGTCTCACCCGGCTTGAAGCGACGAAGGGCCGTTTCTTCGGAATAGCCCGATAGGGTCTCTTCTTCATAACTTTGGCCCTTGTAGTTGTAAGAAAAAACCGGTTTATAAGAAAAGCGGTCCTTATATATCGGGTAGCTATGATAGGTCTTAAATTGCACCTTTATTGTTTCACTAAATGCCTTAATCTGATAACG
>CAYFQG010000008.1:2074-49093 GCA_964345295.1 uncultured Oscillospiraceae bacterium
AGCCCAGACCCAGGCTTAGAAAAGCCAGGGATAAGATTCCGCCTACATTGGCCAGAATCTTGTTACCGATGTAGACGCCCACAAAAACAATGGCTCCGGAGGCAAAAAAGTAAAGCGACAAAAAGAGCAGGACCTTAGAAAAGGTCTTGGACCGGATCAACATGTATAAAAGGACCGTGGCTATAATGAGCCAGACCATGCCGAACAAACGCGCTATGTATAAATCCACTTTCGTATCTCTCCTATGCTTAGTCTACACGAACTTCAGGCTCTAGGTGGCACTATGGGGCGTTTTGACCGACAAGCGGAAGAGGATAAAGCCGGCTATGAAGAAGACGGCGATAGCCAGGATGCCCAGCTGCTGACGGCCGGTTACTTGACTTACCACACCCATGACCGTGGTGCCGGTGAAGGCGGCGCCTTTGGCAAAAATATCATAGAGGGCAAAATATTCGCTGGAACGATCTTTGGGGATGAGACGGGCGAAGTAGGACCTGGACAGGGCTTGGATACCGCCCTGGAAAACACCTACGCAAATGGCCAGGAAGAAAAACTCCCAGTTTTTATCCAGCTGAACCGCAAACAAGGTAATCAGGAAGTAGCCCACGATACAGATTTCGATGAGGACCGCGTTGGAGACTTTTTTGGCCAAATAGCCGAAAAGGATGGCGAAGGGAAAGGCCACGATTTGGGTTACCAAGAGGGCTATAAGAAGCGTCGTCGCTCCCAGGCCGATGGAGTCGCCGTAGGAAACGGACATGGAAATGATGGTCGAAACGCCGTCAATATAGAAGAAAAAGGCCAGGAGGAAGAGGAGGACTTTCTTGTCTCGGGCCACCATTTTTAAAGTCTGCCAAAGCCTTACAAATACATTGGTCACCTTGACATCAGAGTTTGTAACGTAGTGGGGCTGCTGATAATCTTTGGCCAAAGGCAAGGTGAAAAGGAGCCACCAAACGGCGTTGACGATAATAGCGACAATCATGGCCTGCTTGAGTGTAATCCCCAGCTTGTCGCGTAGTAAGATGGCAACAAGCGAGAGGATAAAGGGAACGCAAGATCCGATATAGCCCAGGGCAAAACCGTAGCTCGAAATGGTGTCCATCCGGTCCTCCGTGGTGACATCGACCAACATGGCATCGTAGAATATCAACGATGCCTGGTAGGCCACTTTGGCGATAACGAAGAATATCAAGAAGGTCAGCCAGGACGTAGGCAGGGCCCAAGCTGCCAGAATCAGGATACCTATGATGACCGTCCCTAAGAAGATTTGTTTCTTCTTTCCGGAACCGTCGGCCCAGGCACCCAAGATGGGGCCCAAGAAGACCACAATCAGGGTTGTGGCGGACTGGCCGTAGCCCCAAAAGGCCAAGTACTCGTGAGGGGCCAGGCCCGAGTCTTTGGCCAAAGCATTGAAATAAAGGGGTACCAGGGTGGTGATGAGCAAGGTAAAGGCTGAATTGCCGATGTCGTAAGCAATCCAGCTTCTTTCCAGCTTGGTGGTCCTTGTGCGTTCCATAATAAAGGTCTCACTTTCTATTGCTTGTTTTTTAGAGAAGGCCCTGCGGTTTATAATTTTGCCCCGGGGCCTTCGAAGTTGCGGTATAAAAAATCCTCATAGGGAAGCCCTTGCTCCAGATGGTCTCGGACATTCCGTATAAGGTCGGGATATAGTTTTAAGGCGTCTTGGTAAAGATTTTCCAAGGTCTCAATGGCGTCATCCGGACGGTCCGGCCAATTTAGGTGGACCGATTCGCCTTCCTCAGGCGGCAAGATAAACATGGCCAGGAGGTCTTGGTTCATGTGAAGCTTATCCATGGCCCAAGCAAAGGACTTGTACTTGTTTTGATTGGGAAAACGCATGAGCTTACGGATACGATAAATCGCCTTAGCCGAACGCTTGACTTCTTTAGAACGGATGCTGTCTTCATAAGTAGCGTAGACCGCTTCTATTATCTGCCGGTCTTCCCTACTGTTCGAGACAACAGAAGCAAGCGAAGTTTTCCAGGGTGTTGCGGTTTTTTTGGCCAAAAGGTATTGGTCCCAGTCGGTCTCTAAGCCCAGATGGCTTTTGCCGTCTTCTTGTACACGGAATATGTAACTGTGACAAATCGTGTCCAAAACAAAGTGGCCGATAAAACCGATAAGATACGCGGTTTCAGGATAGGGCACTCCTCCCCAGATTTGCTTCGGACAAACGCCCAGGTGCCCGGTCATCTCGTCTAAAACCACGGCCAAAGATTTCTTATGTAAGCCATGGCCGAAAGCGGCAATCGATTTAGACCCGAAGACCGAGCCGTAAAAGAAAATATCCGGTCCTTGTAAGCCCAAGTTATAGAGAGCTGGATGGGCCTCGACGATGGCCCGGACTTCCTTGTCCATCAAGACTAAGGCATCCTGGCCAAATAAATAGTGGGTGTAGAGACTGGGCATGGCACGATGGCTTCTTTCTAAGTGGTTCTTCTTTGTCATATTAACATATTCGCCATATCTTGTTTCTTAAAAATGCTACATTAAAAACTAGAACCGGCCAGCTGGCCGGTATTTAGAAAGGCAAGAAAAGCTTATGTCCTCTCCCCTATCCCTCAAGCTCGATGAAATCGTGACTTTTATAAAAGATTGGCAACAAAACACCGGGCCTTTTGTCGTCCTTATAGACGGGCCGGCCGGCTCAGGTAAGACCACTCTGGGGACCATGCTGTCCCAAGTGCTGGGCTGGTCTTTAGTTTCTATGGACGATTTTTTCTTGCCCTTAGATTTAAGAAGCGAAGAAAGATTGTCCGAACCGGGCGGCAATGTCCATTACGAACGTTTTTACCAAGAGGTCGTAGAACCTATAGTAAAAGCCCGAAACGGCGACAATGTCTCTTCGGCGACCTATAAACTCTTTAGCTGCATCACTTTTGACTACGCCAGCGAAAAGACTTTCGATCCCAACAAGCCTCTTATTGTGGAAGGCTCTTACAGCCTCCACCCCTATTTCAAAAACTATCAAGACTTGGGACTCTTCTTATGTTTGGATCCGGAGACCCAAGCCCGACGGATTTTGGCCAGAAACGGGCCCGAAAAGGCCCAAATTTTCCGCGAACGCTGGATTCCTATGGAGAATCGCTACTTTGATTTCTATCGGATTTCAGACCGAGCCGACCTGATTTTTAAATTCCTTTTGTAAGATTTTTCTAGGCTTTCAGAGCGTCTTTCCTATGCTACAATGCAAGAGAAAGAAGGCTAAGAACGAGGAGGTTTTCAGAGAATGTGCACAAAAAAGACACCCCTTTATGAAAGGCATGTGGAAGCAGGAGCCAAGATGGCGGAATTCGCCGGCTTTTCTATGCCGATTCAATACCCTACCGGTACCATCGAGGAGCACAACTACGTGAGGACCCGCGCCGGACTCTTTGACGTCTCTCATATGGGCGAAATCATCCTCCGAGGCCCCGGGACAGGTCTTTTCCTCGACTACCTTCTCACCAATGTCATGTCTAATCTAAAATCGGGACGTATTCGCTACGGCGTCATGTGTAAAGAAGACGGAGGTGCCCTGGACGACCTCATCGTTTATCGCTTGGCTGAAGAAGAATTCCTGGCTGTAGTGAACGCCGCTAATAAAGACAAGGACCGGAACTGGATTAAGAAACAAAGCGAAGTTTGGAACGAAAATCCTGACCATGCCGATCTTCATGTTGCTGCCGAAGACGTGTCGGATCAGTTCGGCTTAATCGCCCTCCAGGGACCTTTATCCCGCACCCTCTTAGAGGAAGCCATGGCCGAGGCCAAAGAAGATCTTCCTACCAAGTACTACAGCTTTAAGGACCACTTAAAACTCATGGGCCATGAAGTACTTATCTCCAGAACCGGTTACACCGGCGAGTGGGGCTACGAAATCTATTGTAAGCCCGAGGCTTTGGCCGACCTATGGCAAGGCCTCTTGGACCTGGGCGGCAAAGACCGCCTCATTCCTTGCGGCTTGGGCGCTCGTGACACCCTCCGCCTGGAAGCCGGCATGTGCCTCTACGGCCACGAATTATCCGAAGACATTAAACCCACCGAGGCGGATATTGATTTTGCCATTAAGTTGGACCGGCCGGCCTTCATAGGCCAAGACGCTCTTAGAGAAAAGCCCACCCACATCCGAATCGGTTTGGAAGGGCTGGGGCGAGGTATCATGCGCGAAGGCTATAAGGTCTATCAAAACGACACCTTAATAGGCCAAGTGACTTCGGGTACCATGTCGCCTTATACGAAGAAATCCATCGCCATGGCCAGGTGCCGAATTTTAGAAGACTACGACGGACTCTGGGTCGATAACCGGGGCCGGCGCCTGGATGTTAAGAAAGTATCCATGCCCTTCTACGACAAACAGTAGAAGGCTATAAATAAAGGAGGTTGGCTTAGGCCAAAAGAGTATGGAAAAGAGATATGCAGAAAGTCACGAATGGTTGGAAGAAATGCCCGACGGCAGGGTCAAACTCGGTTTAACCGATTACGCCCAAGATCAATTAGGCGATATCGTCTACTTGAATTTACCTGAAGTCGGGGACGAATTCGAAGCGGAAGATGTCATCGGGGACATCGAGTCCATTAAGAGTGTTTCGGATATCATCAGCCCGGTCTACGGCAAAGTTGTCGAGGTCAATGAGGAGCTCCTGGATGCACCCGAAACCATTAACCAGGACGCCGACAATACCTGGCTGGTCATCCTGGACGAAGTAGACGGTCTGGATGAGCTCATGACCGAAGACGAATACGAAGACTTTATTGAAGAATAAGAGGTCTTCTCTTTGAAAATAGAATAGAGAGGTATGTATGAAAGCCTATATTCCTTCCGGCCCGGAAGATCGACAAACAATGTTGGACCGTTTGGGCTTACAGGATGTCATGGCCTTATTTCAAGATGTGCCGGAAGATCTTTTGGTGCAGGATTTGGCCGTGCCGGACGGTATGTCCGAGATGGACTTGTACCGTCACATGAGTGACCTATCGAAGAAGAACCATGTCTTTACCGACGTGTGGCGCGGCGCCGGAGCCTACCGCCACTACATTCCGGCCGTGGTCCGGTCCATCATGGCCAAAGAACGCTTCATCACGTCCTATACGCCCTACCAGGCTGAAATTTCCCAAGGGATTTTGCAGTCTATCTTCGAATACCAAACTTCCATCTGTGAATTGACCGGCATGGACGTTTCCAATGCCTCTCTTTACGACGGCGGAAGTGCCCTGGCCGAAGCCTGCCGCATGGCCATAGGCCGGAAGAAAAACGAAGTCCTTCTCCTAGGTAACATCCATCCTCAAGTTATAGAAGTGGTCCAATCCTACCACTACGGTGACGATGTGAAGATTAGCCTGGTCGAAGCCGGCTCGGACGGTCTGATCGACTGGGCCAAAGTCGAGGAAGCCCTAACGGATCAAACAGCGGCCATCTGCTTCCAGCAGCCCAACTTCTTAGGCCTCATCGAGGATGCTCCTACACTTATCGCCAAGGCCAAAGAAAAGAAATTAAAAACCATTGTCCAGGTCAATCCCGCTACGCTGGGTGTCCTGGAAGCTCCCGGTAAGCTCGGAGCCGATATCGCCGTAGGAGAAGCGCAGTCTCTGGGTTTGCCCTTATCTTTCGGCGGCCCTTATGTGGGCTTCTTAGCTTGTAAAGAAGACTTAAAACGCCAGCTTCCCGGCCGTATCGTGGGTCAAACCGTGGATGCTGAGGGTAAAAGAGCCTTTGTCTTAACCCTCCAAGCCCGCGAGCAACATATCCGCCGTGAAAAGGCCTCCTCCAATGTCTGCTCCAACCAGGCTCTCTGTGCCATGCAGGTCAACGCCTACCTGGCAGCAATGGGACCGGATGGCTTGCGTAAGCAAGGCCTTTGGTCCGCCCATAATGCCCAGGCCTTAGCCGGCGTCTTAGGAGCCCTTGGTTTTGAACTCCTGGACGAGAAACCTTTCTTCCATGAATTTAGGACCTCTTCGCCGGTGAACGCCTATAAACTGGAGAAGTATTTGGCCAAAAAAGACATCCTCATGGGCCTGCCTTTGGCCGAAGACGAAATTCTCTGGTGCGCCACCGAATTAAACGACCAAGCCGCCTTGGATCGCCTGACTAAGCGAATCCAAAAATACCTGGAGGAGAAAAGATAATGCTGCTAAGTTTTGAAAAATCCAGACCCGGCAGAAGCTCGGACTATCTTCCGGACCTGCCTAAAGAATCTATTGATAAAACCTTGTCCTTCCTCCCGGAAAATCAAGTACGCCAAGATGCCCCTCGCCTGCCCGAGCTGGCAGAAACCGACCTGACCCGGCATTATCAGGAACTGGAGAATCGGACCTTCGGCGTCAATGACGGCTTCTATCCCTTGGGTTCTTGCACGATGAAGTACAATCCCAAGATTAACGACTATATAGCAAGCCTTCCGGGCTTCTCCGATATCCATCCCCTGCAGCCGGCCAAAACCGTCCAGGGCGCTCTCGAAGCCTATCACCTTTTGGATAGCCTCCTATCCAAAATTACCGGCATGGATCACATGTCCTTCCAGCCTATGGCCGGAGCCCAGGGCGAATTTACCGCCCTCCTGATGATTCGCCACTATCATAGGAGCAAAGGCGATACGAAGCGCAACGAAATCATCATCCCCGACTCGGCCCACGGAACCAATCCTGCTTCGGCTTCTATGGCCGGTTTTGAAGTGGTCTCCGTACCGTCGGATGCCAAGGGCTGTGTGGACCTGGAGGCACTGGGCGACTACGTCTCGGATAAAACGGCCGGCCTCATGCTGACCAATCCCAATACCTTGGGTATTTTCGATCCGAACATTAAAGAAATCACCCGCATCATCCACGAGGCAGGCGGCCTTTGCTACTACGACGGCGCCAACCTCAATCCTATCTTAGGCCTGGCCCGCCCCGGAGACATGGGTTTCGACTTAGTCCATCTCAATCTCCACAAAACCTTCTCTACCCCGCACGGTGGAGGCGGTCCCGGTTCCGGACCTATCGGTTGCAAGGAATTCTTAAAAGACTTCCTTCCCGCCGACCAGATTGAAGATAACGCGAAGGGGAAGTTTCGCTTCTATACGCCGGAACAAAGCTGCGGCAGAGTCGGGACCTTCCACGGCAACTTCCTGGTCTCTTTGAGGGCTTTGGCCTATATCCTTCGCCTAGGTAAGGAAGGCCTGGCCCAAGTCGGTAAGCAGGCCACCTTAAATGCTTCTTATCTTAGAGACGGCATCAAGGATATTCTCCCGCCCTACTTCGATGAAGCCTCCATGCATGAATTTGTAATTAGCTTGGAAGACTTGAAGGCCAAAACCAGTGTAACGGCCAAAGACTTCGCCAAGTCGCTCATGGACTACGGCATCCACCCGCCTACCATGTATTTCCCGCTGAACGTACCCGAGGCCCTCATGATTGAGCCGACGGAAACCGAGTCGATTGAAATGCTCGATAGGGTTATCGAAGTCTTCCATGAGATTTATCAAAAGGCTCTGGACGATCCCGACTTTGTCAAAGAGGCGCCTCATACAACGCCCATCAGACAGGCCGATGAAACCCGGGCCGCACGTCATACGATTTTGCGTTACGACTTTAAAGAATCCACGAATACGGAAAACGGATAGGCATGATTGAACAAGGATTTTTATACTACGGTAGGGGCTTTGACCCCTACCGAAACATTGCGGACGAAGCCCTCCTCCTGGAATCCGTGGAAGAGGGCCAAGTCATTTTATATCTGTGGCAAAACCAGCAAACCGTGGTTATCGGCCGCAATCAAAACGCCTGGGAAGAATGCCGGGTAGAGCTTTTGGAAAAAGAAGGCGGCCACCTGGCCCGTCGACTCTCCGGTGGCGGTGCGGTCTACCATGACCTGGGCAATGTGAATTTTACCTTCCTGGTACGAGACACGGACTATGACTTAGACAGACAAAACCTGGTCATCAAAAGAGCCATGGAAAAGTTGGGCCTAAACATCGAACGGTCCGGGCGAAACGACCTTCTTATCGACGGCCGTAAATTTTCCGGCCATGCCTACTACAAGCAAGGCCCCTACCGTTACCACCACGGAACCATCTTGGTTGACGTCGATACCGAGGCTATGGCCCGCTATCTGCAAGTTTCGCAAAACAAGATGCAATCCAAGGGCGTCAAATCTGTCCGGTCCAGAGTTTGCAACCTGGTGGAATTTATTCCGGACCTGAAACCGCAGACCATTTACGACGCTTTTGTCGAAGCGGTAAAGGAAGTCTACCCTGTACCCTTTAAGGAAGGGAGCTGGGATAAGTTCTCCCCTACTCTTCAAGCCGAAAAGTACGCCTTTATCTCCTCTCCTCAATGGCTGTACGGACCCAAGATTCCTTTATCCTTACAGGTGAAGGATCGCTTTAATTGGGGCGAAGTCTCATTAGAACTTCTGGTCAATCGCGGCCTGGTAGAAGAGCTCCGCATCTATTCGGATGCCATGGATTGGGACTGGGTCAAAGTTTTAGAAAAGTCTTTGACAGGCCTGCCCTTTAGAGAGGCAGCTTTAAAGGAAGCCTTTAATAAAATTCAGACAAAAAAATCACTTTTTAGTGATGCACAGGCAAAAGATATGCTGGGCTTGCTGAGGAAATTATTTGAATAGGCGGGAACTTCTCCCGCCATTATATTTCTTACAGCACAAAGATGAGAATCGTAACGGCAATTAGAATGACTACCATCACGCTATTGACAATAATTTGATTTTTGTTTTTTTCACCCGGTGCGTTTTTGTTTTGCTCATGGAAATCGATATTTAAATAAGTCATCATAGGTCCCCACAGTGTTAAAGCTCTGAAAAAATCCAACAGACGTGAAGGACCTATGGTTCAATCCAGAATGAGCAAGGGTACATACACAACAAGATAAATCACTGTAAAAACAGACTTCATCTTACTTTTTTCCAGAAAACATGCCTCCTAATTTTGTTGCACGCCCTCCGTCTTCGCCACAATCCTCCTGGCTTCTTCAAGTGAAGCGACTTCCTTGCCGGCAATAGCCTGCACCATGATGTTGCCTATAGCGGTCGCCTCTACCGGTCCAGCATAGACCGTCATGCCCAGAGCTTCGGCCGTCAGCCGATTTAAGAGAGCATTCTGAGAGCCGCCACCTATGATATAAATACTATTATATGTTTTCTTGGTCAGAGACTCAATTTGCCCAGCTACTTCTTTATATTTCTCGGCCAAAGAGTCGTAAATCGCTCGGATGATTTGGCCTTTGCTTTGAGGGGCTCGGCCTAACGTTTCTAAACATAAAGCCTGAATTGCCTGAGGCATATTATCGGTGTTATTAAGGCTGGAATGGTCGGGGTCGAAGATAAAGCGTCCCGGTTCTTCTACCGAGGCCAAATCCACCATCCGGTCGTAAGATAAGTCTTGCCCTTCGGCTGCCCATTGGGCCTTAGATTGTTGAATCAGCCAAAGCCCCATGATGTTCTTATGAAAAGATACCTTGTCGCCGTAGGCTAATTCGTTGGTAAAGTTACCGGCTTCACTAGCCGCGTTAACCATGGGTGAATCCAGCTCAGTTCCCAATAAAGACCAGGTCCCCGAACTCAGATAAAGAAAGTCTTCTTCCTTAGCGGGGACCGCCGCCAAGGCAGACTGGGTATCGTGTGAGGCTCCGGCCACAACGTCCCACTCGGGGATACTGAGACGCTTCGCCAGCTCGGGCCGAAGTGTGCCCAGGACCTCTCCGGGTTTAATAAGAGGACTAAACCAATGGCGAGGCAGGCCCAGTCTATCTAAGATACTGTCGTCCCAATCTCGCTTCCTAATATCCAACAGCTGACTGGTCCCGGCTATGGTTTCCTCCGCCCGCATTTGTCCGGTTAGAAGGAAGTTTAGATAATCCGGAATGAACAAAACGCGGTCTACCAGAGGGACCAAATCCGGACGATTTTCCAAGAAAGCATTGAGCTGATAAATGCTGTTAAAAGCAATACGCTCCACACCCGTACGCCGGTAGAGTTCGGCCGAGGGAATTTTGGAAAAAACCTTGTCCATTTGGCCTATGGTGCGGTCGTCTCGATAGTGCACCGGGTTTTCCAGAAGCCGACCTGCTTGGTCCACGAGGGCAAAGTCCACGCCCCAGGTATCTATCGAAAGGCTCTTAATAGGGTAGGCTTTGGCCTTAAGCAAAATCGTCTCTATTTCATGATAAATACGGAGGATATCCCAATAGAGGGTTCCTCCTAGTTCCACCCCGTAGTTGGGGAAACGATGAATTTCTTCGTACTTTAAGAGGCCTTGGTCCAGGTAGCCCACCACGGCTCGGCCGGATGAAGCACCCAGATCAATGGCCAAATAACACTTTTTTTCAGACATTGACTTTTCCTTGTCCATACGTTTTGAAGCGTTCTCCCATCCGAGCCATCTCATCGTCCGGGATAAGGCAAGGTTCGCCCAAGGCTTTGGCCATGATATGAATCTTGGCACAGTATTCGACTTCACGAATGATATTGAAGGCTTCACCTAAGTTGGCCCCTCCGGCAATAATCCCGTGATTGGCCAAAAGACAGGCCTTGCGGTCTTTCATGGCTTCATAGGCGTTCCGGGCCAGTTCCGGTGTTCCGTAAGACGCATACTCGGCGCAAGGCACATCCTTACCGGCTACGGCCAGCATATAGTGGCTGGCCGGCAAGGTCTGATGTAAGACGGCAAAAACCGTCGCGTAGGTCGTATGGGCATGGATAACCGCATCGATGTCTTCTCTTTTTTGATAAAAGATAAGGTGCATGGCCCACTCGCTGGAGGGCTTGAGATGGCCTCGGACCGTTTTACCCTCCCGGTCTAAGACCACGATGTGGTCCGGCTTAATCTCGCCGAAAGGAATACCGCTGGGGCTAATATACATAAGGTCTTGGGACCGGTCGTAGAAACTTAAATTACCGCCCGTGCCCAATGTCAAGCCGCTTTGTTCCAGTTCCTTACCATAGGCAATTAGGTTATCGATGTTGTTATCCATACTAAGTGTTGTCATAGTTGTCTTTCCTTATGCTTTATAAAGCGGGCCGTAGGTCTGGCAGAAACGGTAGTCTGCCGCTTCCAAATCCTGAGTCCCGAAGCCGTTAACCGTATGAGGACGGTAGATTCTTTCTCTGGCAATGTTATGGAGTGAAACAGGTATCCTCAACATGGATGCCAGGGTGATAAGTTCTTCTCCCACGTGACCATAGACAATAGCGCCATGATTGGCTCCCCAGTTGGCCATCACATTGTAAACGGTCTCACAGCCCGGGCTGCCTGTTTCTGGGGCGAACCAGGTGGTCGGCCAGGTCCGGTCGGTCCTTTGATCTAAGGCTTCGTGGATAGAATCGGGCAAGGTTACGGAGTGGCCTTCTACGATTTGGATGGTGGGTCCTACACCTTCGATGAGATTCAGACGAATCATGGTCATGGGCATGTTGGCCAAAGTCTTAAAGTGCGAACTAAAACCGCCGCCTCGGAAATATTCATAGTCGGCTCGGCACCAGTCGGTCGCTTCCAGACAAGCCTTTATATCCTCTTCGGTCATATTCCAGAATTCTTTCATGACGCCTTGGCCGTTTTCGTCTTTGGCCGCACCGGTCGCATCCAGGCAGGTTGCGCCGGAGTTAATCAAGTGCATGACACCGCCTGAAGCATTTTCGGGCAGGTCTTGGCCGGTTACCCGCTTGACCGCTTGGGGGCTCCAGTAGGTTCTGACGTCTGAGAACATAGCAGCCTTATTGGTAAGAAGACTTCCTAAGAGCATGGATAAGCCGTTCAGTGCGTCATTTTCAGTCGCGAAAGGCGTAGGCTGCTTTCTGCCGTTCCAGTCAAAGGTCGAGTTCATAATGGCTTCTTCGAAGTCGCAGTTAGGAAGCCAATCGGTCCACTGTCTTTGGCCCTGGAAGCCGCCCGCAATACCGTTACGGCCTCTGGCTTCTTCTTCCCAACCCAGGTCGGCCAGCTTGGGATTACCGAAAAGGATGTCTCGGATGATGACAGACTGCTTGGCGATGAACTCCCAGTCTTTTTCGGGCGGAACCACCTTAGATTTTCGGACTACCCAGGCCAAATCCTTACCCTCGTTTTTGTCATAACCTTCGGGGCAGTTTTCTTTGATCCAGGCGAGGCATTTTTCGTATTCTTCCTTATCGTAAATCTCCAGGGTCATGCGGCGTAAAATCTCGGTCATGTCCACATATTCGGTAGTAAGGCCGAAGTAGTCGTGCATGACCACCGGGTCAATTTGAGATCCGGCGATGCCCATACATGAGCCTCCCAGAGACACATAGGCCTTGCCTTGCATTTGGCCTACGACGCTGGCACCTCGGGCGAAGAGAAGAATTTTCCGGGCTACGTCTTCGGGTATAGAGTTATCTTCAAGGTCCTGGACGTCGTGACCGTAGATAGAGAAACAGGGCATGCCACGCTGGGCATAGCCGGCCAAAGCAGCCGCCAGGAAGACTGCTCCCGGTCTTTCCGTCCCGTTAAAGCCCCAGATAGCCTTGACCGTCTGAGGGTCCATATCCAAAACTTCGGTCCCATAGCACCAGGATGCGGTCACGGTCAGGGTTGCTACTACATTTTCTCGGCGAAATTCTTCCGATACTATGCCGGCATCACCCCTGCCGCCGATGGTCCGGCTGGCAATAACACATTCCATGGGCTTACCGTCGGCATAAAAGACTTGGCTCTCGATAAGGGCTTTGGCCGCTTGAGCCATGGCCATGGTCTTGTCTTCCAAAGACTCTCTGACACCGCCCTGTCTGCCGTCGATGACGGGCCTGATACCGATTTTTCCGTAATTGATTTTTGCCTCTACCATTTTGCTTTTCTCCTATCTATGGCAACTTATTTATAGGTCTTGGTTTGAACGCTTAGTTGGGGGTCAAAGTCCGCCCCCTCGAAGGGATAGAGCGGCTTTCTTCTCTTCTTATAGGGTAATTCCGTCAGGTTTTGATCCACAGCACCGGGAGTCAAGGCCATAACCCAGCCCTTTTGAGCTTGGCTTAAGTCCGGCTCCAGATAGCCCATCTTGACCACGATAATGTCGTAGTCGTCGAAAGCCTCGACGCCGGTATTTTCGAAGTAGGTCTTGGAACTAAATTGATGACGATTGGAGGTCACAATAACATCCAGATTACCCCTGGATAAGATGACGCCTTGGCCGGACGGGCCGTCCTCGTAAAAGTGTTTGATGCGAAATTTCTCTTTCAGAGGGCCGCCGAATCCGGGGTCGATTTTCCCGCCCAGGGCGAAAACTTTCTCGTCCCCTTCTTTTCCTTCATAAGCCAAAGCCACCGTTTCTTCATCTTTAATGGATGCAAAAAGGACCTTCTTTCGAGCAGCGGGTTCTTTCCTATCGGCTTCATAGGTCTTCAGGAAGGCTTTTAAGAAAACCACCATGTCGTTCGCTCCGCCGGCTCCGGGATTATCGCCGGTATCCGATATGAAGTACGGCTTGGAAGTTGCGGATAAGGCCATAGTAATAGCTTCTTCCGGACTCGTCGTAGGTCCTACAAATTCGAATTCCTCCCTATAGTCCCAGAATTGTCGGCCTAAGTGCATGGCGGCCTTTTCGACCTTGGCCCGGTTCTTGCCCGATACCACGACCGAACCGTGGCAACGGTCCTGGTCGGCCCAGGGAAAGCCCATCCAAATAGAGGCATCCATGAGGTCCTTATCTTCTAAGACGCTTTCAATTTCTTGATAGAGACTTTGGCCCGGTTCTACTTCCGTAGAAGTCTTTTCACCCGGTAGTAAGATGGGGACGTCGACTTTGGCCACAACCAAATCCTCCCGGCCCTCTCTTAGGACTTCAACCAAATTTTCGAAGGCACGTAGTCTGGACTCGGCCGTATCGATATGAGGAGCCGTTCTGTAACAAGTAAGGAGGTCGCTGGCTTCGAAGAATTTATCGGTGATATTACCGTGTAGATCCATGGAGGTCGAGATGACCACATCGGGTCCCACCGCTTCTCGAATCCGCTCCAGCAAGTCGCCCTCGGCATCATCGGTCTCTTGGGCACTCATGGCACCGTGAATATCGAAGAAAACACCGTCAATGGGAGCTTTGGCCTGTTCTTGGGCCAAAAGTTCCAGAAAGCGCTTGAGCCATGCATCATAAAAGGACCGACTCACCACACCCCCGGGGAGGGCCCTGGCATGAATAAGAGGGATCAGCTCTACATCGGGAAAATCCCCGTGCCAGGGATAGCGCTCCATAAGCGCCTCTCCTTCTCTGACATTAAAATCCTTAGTGTCCGAAATGTAGGGGGTAAAAGTGGAAGACTCTATATGCATTCCCCCGGCCACGATACGAAACTTCATGTATAAAACTCCTTCTAAATAAGCATCTTTAAAATTAATAATAATTTATAGCCCCTCGCTCAACCATATGGGCGATATAACTATTTTTTACACAGCCGTCGTCGGCAATAAATTCCTGACCGATGTCCCAGTCCCCGTCCACTCCGTAAGACGTCAGGACACTGGGGTTTATCGTTTTCACTCGAGTCGTTCGGACCAGCCACATTAAAAGTTCTGTCGTAAGTTCGTACAAAACATCCTTGTAGGCAGGATTCTCATATAAATTCTGCATCTCCCAGGGATCTTCTTTCAAATCGTAGAGCTCGCCAAAGCGTTTGTCGTCACATATGTCATCCGGGTAGAGGGTTAATTTATAACGATCCGAGTGGATGGTTTTGCTAAAAGCATTCTCGGTGAAGGCATAGTCTTTGACTTTCTTGCCTTCTTTTAATAACGGAACGAGACTTTGGCCCATAACATGAGATGGCACCGGAATTGCACACAGATCACACAAGGTCTTAAACCAGTCAACAGACTCCGCCAAACCCTCTCGCCTCACGTTCTGAGCTAAGGCCTTGGGATAGGAAATAATAGTAGGAATATGGGTGACACAGTGAAAAGCAATGCCCGGCGCCTTTTCGATAAGGCCGTGTTCACCGGCAAATTCACCGTGGTCGGTTAAGTAAAGTACAATGGTATTCTCTCTTAAACCCAGTTCTTCCAAGCGATTCAATACCCGGCCAAAAGCATCATCTACTTGAGTCACATTAGCGTAATAGCCTCTTAGAACCCTCCGCCTGGCCCTGTCATAAGTCTTGGGCTCAAAAGACATCCAATCCGTCGATTCCTTGAATGAATAAAGCTGGCGCCTGGCCATGGGGTGACGGCCCTCCATGGGATCATCGGCATTAGGCGGTAAGGTCAGCCGGTCTTCATCGTACATATCCCAGAATTTCTTAGCCGGCACATAGGTTTGATGAGGTCTGGGAACCGACATCCAAAAGATAAAAGGATTATCCTGATAGGCTTCTATGAAGTCTATGGTTTTCCCGGCCGTCCAAGCTTCTACAGTGTGGTCTTCATCCAATCTGGAATATCTGGCATCGAGACCCTGGCCGGCGTCGTGATGATGCGCTTCATACCACTCGTGGTAAACCTTATCGTCCCGGTCTTCCATAAGGCCTTCCCTGGCCAAATCCAAACTATAGTCGTTAAGACTAAGGCCCTGGACACCTTCTGCCATTTTATTACGATAATAGGTTCGAGGAACTTCATAGCCGAAAGCATCAGCTAAAAAATCAATATCCTCGTCAAACCAACCGGTCGGTGTGTGCGTTTTGCCTGCCAAACCGGTTTTATAACCGGCTTCTTTAAAATAGTGAAAGATTGAGGGGACTTCCGGTTTTGGCCCCATAAGGCCGTAGTAGCCCAGGTTATGAGGATAGAGCCCGCTCAAAAAGCTCATCCGACTCGGCGTACAAATAGGGTTTTGCGTATAGGCTCTTTCGAGTAAGACACCCTCTTGAGCCAAGCGGTCCAGATTGGGCGTATGGATTTCCTCGTTGCCATAGCAACCTAGGGTGCCGGCATGGTGCTGGTCACTATATAAGATTAAAACATTCGGTTTTGTTGAGGTCCGGGGCATACCGGTTTCCTTTCTTCCGGCCAAAGGCCTGTTTCACACTTTCTACTCATCTAAGAATTTTTGTAAAAACTCTTTTTCCAGTGTCTTCACTTCCAAGGTCAAAACCGGATAAGCTCCGGTATCTTGGGGAATTCTCAATCCCCAGTAGGGGTCACCTTCCAGGGTTTGTGTCACGCGAAGAGGAGACTTTTCTTCTTTGGTCAAGTTCAAGTTCTGGAGCCAAGCCGCTTCGCTGACTTGATTCTTAATATTGGGCAAAGGAATCTCTTGGCCGCAGAAAGAATCCGGTCCTAAAACATGGACATAAACTCGTCCGTCTTTATGCGTAAAGCGAATTTCCGGAGCTTCATAGACATAATTTTGGACTGCTCTTGTACCGTAAATAGAAGGACCTGCTTCTCTAAGCCAGGCACCGACATAATCTAAAACTTTTTCGCTTTCTTCCGGTATTGATCCGTCGCCCCTGGGGCCGATATTTAAAAGGTAGTTGCCGCCTCTAGCCACAATGTTCAAGAGCTTTTCTATGACCACTTCCGGTTTATGCCAATTGTGATCCCAATGCTTATAACCCCACGAGGAATTGAGCGTTCCGGGTACTTCCCACAGCTTATTAATAGGATAGGACGGGATACGGTTATCCTGTGTGGTCAAGTAGTCGCCCAGGTTATTGCCGATACGGCCATTAATAAGGCAGTCCGGCTGTAGAGACTTAACCAGGTCTACCAACTCTTGGCTTTCTTCTCGGGTCATGCCCATAGGAGTATCGAACCACATCATACCGATGGGGCCGTATTGGGTCAGGAGTTCTCTAACCTGCGGCAGACACTTCTCGTCCATGTAGCGACGAAAATCGATTTGACTATTATCTTCGTAAGCCCTGTAGCCACCCGGATGGTGCCAATCTTGAGCTTGTGAATAATAGAGGCAGAATACTAATCCCTCTTCTCTACAAGCTTCGGCCAATTCCCGGACAAAATCCCGGCCGCATTTTGAATGCCGGACACTGTTATACGAGTCCGCTGTAGAATCAAAGAGAGCAAAACCGTCGTGATGCTTAGAGGTGAAGCAAAGATAGTGCATTCCCCAAGCTTTGGCCTTACGACAAATGGCCCGAGCATCAAAATGAACCGGATCAAATGTCATAGATAATGCTTCGTATTGGTCGGCCGGAATCTTCTCATTCAGTAAAATCCACTCCGTTAAACCCTTAGTCCTCTTACCTTCCCATTCACCGGCCAAAAGGGAGTAGAGACCGAAATGGATGAAAAGACCATACTTGCCTTCGCTGAACCATTGTGTTTTTGCCATCGCCATTCTCCTAACGAATTTGCTTTAGCTGATCTGCATCAATTACAGGGTAAGTCGTTTCGGACGGATAGAGTGCCGAACCGAAGAAAATAGACCGGTTATTTTTAGTCGAAAAATCCTGATAGGTCTTAACGAAATAGACATGCATCTCAGTGCAGCCGGTTCTTTTAGCCACTTCCATGGCTGTATCGGGTGTAATGCCTGCTCCCGGCATGACGACCAGACGGTCACCGGCATAGTCCACCATTTCTTTAACCGTATCCAGACCTAAAAGAACATTGGCATTTTGTCCGGAGGTGAGAATTTTCTTCACGCCGCAAGCAACTAATTGGTCAATGGCTTCTTTCCAATCCGGCACCACATCAATCGCTCGGTGGAAGGTCACGGGTATATCTCCGGCAATTTCAACAATCTGCTTGGTTCTCTCCACATCGACCGTACCGTCTTCGTTTAGCATACCGCAGACCAAACCGTCTGCGCCCTCTGCGGCGAAGATTCTGGCATCCTCTAAAGCTGTTTCCCATTCCTTTTCGGTGTAAAGGAAACCACCTTCTCTGGGCCTAATCATGACATTGACTTTAATATCGGAATTTCTTTTGATAGTACGGAATGACCCTAATGTGGGGGTCAGGCCGCCTTGGAAAAGATTCGAACATAACTCGACCCGGTCCGCACCGCCTTTAGCTGCTTGGAGGGCATCTTCCGTAGAACCGCAACAAACTTCAACTAAAAAATCTCTCATGCTTATCTCCTATAATCTTTTATATTTTTCAATTAGCCTTTAACGGATCCTATCATTACACCTTCCACAAAATATCTTTGAACGAAAGGATAAATGGCAAGGACAGGGACAGACGATACAATAATGGTCGAGAACTTCAATAAGTCGACCAAGCCTTGCTTCTCGGCCATGACCTCCACGTTGGTAATCAAGGTGGGGTCTACCGTGTTGATGACTAAAATATCTCTCAAGGCAATCTGTAAGGGGTGCATCTGCGGCTTGTTTAAATAAAGCAAGGCATTGAAGTAGGAATTCCAGTGGCCCACGCCGTAATAGAGGACCAAGACGGCCAAAACCGGCTTAGACAAGGGCACCACGACCGATACCAAATAACGGAAAGGCTTACAGCCGTCCACAGTGGCCGCTTCGAAAAGCTCATCGGGAATAGAGGTCTCCATATAAGTTCGGCAAATCATCATGTTCCAAACCGATAAGGCGCCGGGAATAAGCATGGCCCAGATGGTGTTACGCATGCCCAAGCTATCTACTAAAAGGAACGTGGGAACCATACCGCCGTTAAAGATGACGGTAATCATAAAGATAATATTTAAAGCTTTACGTGCCGTAAATTCTTTTCTGGACAAGGGGAAGGCCGCTAAAACCGTCATTATGATATTTACCAGCGTACCCAAAATCATGTAGATAAAAGAATTTTTAAAGCCCGTGGTAATCCTATGGTACTTAAATACAGCCTCATAACCTCTTAGTGTGGGATTTACCGGCCATAAGAAGACCTTTCCTTCGATAACCGCTTGAGGGTCACTGAGAGATGCAGCCAAAACGTAAATCAAAGGAATCAGGACGGCCAGGCCTATCAAAATTAAGATGAGATATACGAGAATAATAAATATTTTCTCGGACGGTTTTTCTTTTCTAAATGCTTTAACTTGTGACATCGTCGTAACCTCCTAGAAAACACCGGAATCCGTAAACTTCTTAGACAGGTAATTCACCAGTAAGAAGAGGCCCAAACTAATCAAAGAATTAAATAAGCCTACCGCAGTCGCATAAGAATAGTTACCACTCTTGATACCAACTTCATAGAGATAGGTCGAGATAATCTCGGCGGTTAATTTATTGGCACTGTTTCCCATAAGATAGGCTTTTTCAAAACCTATATTAATCAATTGCCCTACATTAAAAATGAGCATCATAACAATGGTCGGAGCAATACCGGGAAGATCCACATGCCAAATACGTTTGAATCTGGAAGCGCCGTCCACTACGGCCGCTTCTTTTAATTCAGGGCTGACTCCGCTTAGAGCCGAGATGTAGATGATGGAAGAATAACCTGCGCCCTGCCAAACGCCGGACCAGACATAAAGGTGAGGGAAAATTTTGGCATCACCGAAGAAATTCACTTTGGCAAAACCCATTGAGGCCAAAATTTGGTTCACTATACCGGTTCTAAGATCCATAATACGCATCATCATACCAATCAAAACAACCGTTGAGATGAAATAAGGTGCGTAGGTAATCATCTGAACGCTCTTCTTGAAGCGCTTCGCTGAAATCTCATTTAAGAAGATGGCCAAAATAATGGGTATAGGAAAACCTACTAGGAGTGAATAGACACCCAAACGCACCGTGTTAATGAAAATACGGACAAAATAAGGTCCGGTCAAGAATTGTTCAAACCATTGAAAGCCTACCGAAGGACTTCTAAAAATACCGGCTCTAGGAGAATAGTCCTTAAAGGCCAAAACCAAACCCAGCATGGGCCCGTAGCTAAAAATAATAAGCCAAAGAAGCGGTAAGGCAATAATAGCCCAAAATTGCCATGTGCCCGCGTAGGACGATTTCCTCTTCTTCTTTTTCACAAGTCCGGATGTCTTCTGTGTCATCTTCTTGAATCTCCTGTAAGAATCCGGGTGGTAGGAGTCTATCCAGACCACCCGGGATTTAATGTGCATGTTCCGGCTAATCAGCCGAACCTATAAGCTTTTAGTTTTTGAACTGACGGTCGTATGCGGTCTGATAAGTTTCCAGAATTTTGTTTAAACCGATTCTTTCGAAACCCTCCAGGTATTCCTGCCACTTTGCATCGTCATCCACATCCCAACTGCCATTGATGAAATTGGTACGGTTCTCGTTGAGATACTTGTTTACGTCCACAATGGTCTGCTCTAAGGCGGTTTGTTCTTCAGGTGTCAAACGAATCTTGGGACATACTTGATAATCGGAGTTCTCATCTTGACCGTAAGGCTCACACTTCTCTTTCGTCTCATCAAAGAGTCGCTTCTCGAGGCCGTTGGGACCCTTAACATCAACGTTAGGATCTGTGGCAGAGCCTAAGCGAATTTCATTGGTCGCAAAGTTCAAGCCCAAGTCTTGCCAGTCGTGGTTTTGTGTATCAGAACTGTAAGGATTGAGAACTTCATAAAGAGCGGGTTCACCATTAAGTCCGACTTTACCTTCGGGATTCAAGACCCAGTCTTTGCCTTCTTCAGCACCGAATTGCTGGCTCAGATAACCTTCCATGCTGTAGAAGTAGTCTATCCAACGCAGGGCTAATTCAGGATATTCACAGTCAACCGAAATAACGAAACTATCACGACCGACACCGTCATGCATAAAATACGTTGCGTTACGTACACCCTCAGGCCCTGTAATCGGAGGAATAACCTCGTAGTTGGCATAAGATTCGGGTCTGGCATTGACATCATAAGCATCGGAAATGGTACCGAAAGGAGCAAAGAGAACGGGATCACCGGACTCATTCATCAAGGACCTATATTGCTCATAGTTCTGAGTAAAGGTACCTTCGTAAATCACACCCATATCCCATAATTCATTCATGAATTTCAACGACTCACGGTATGCATCCGTGGTAGCAATGGAAACCACTTGTTTGTCTTTGGACAAAACCATTTTAGCCGGAAGCGATGTAGAAGTAATGCCGGGATCCAGAATAAAGGCATTGGTAATCCAGTCTTCGAACTGCTGACCCCAGCCGGCAATAGAGCCGGTGATACCGACACCGTTGGGGTTGGTTTCTTTATACTTCTGCAAAACAGCTTTGAACTCTTCGGTCGTGGTAGGCATCTCAACGCCCATATCCTTCAGATGAGCCGTGTTGACCCACATTTTATTTCTGTACTTGCAGTGGTAGCACTCATTGATGGAAGGAAGTCCGTAAATATGGCCGTCCGGCTGTGTTATAGAGCCCAAGAGGTCGGGATTCTTTTCAAGATAGGCCTTGAAGTTGGGCATGTTGTCGTCAATCAAGTCTTCGATTGGAAGCAGAAGTTTTTCTTTAACACCGTACTTGGCCACATTTGGCGTTGCGAACAAGAAGACATCCGGCAAGGGTTTGGAGGACATGGTCAAGTTCAAGGTTTCATCGGCCGTATCTTGGTTGGCACCCGAGAAGTCGAATATTACATTGGTCTTCTCTTCCATAAACTTAGTAAAGTCATTAGTCGCGAAGTCTTCTACGTTAGGCATATTGAGCCTGAACATGGTCATATGAACCGGATCATTGACCAGAGGATAGGTTCCGACTTCGTTCAGGATAGACGTATCTCCTCCTTGACTTCCCCCACTACTGCCATCAGATGATGAACCTGATGGACCAGGTTTGCTTCCGCCGTTACATGCGCCGAGCACAAGACTAAGCAACAACGCAGGTATAACGATTTTCCACTTTTTGTTTTTCATACTGTTTCCTCCTATATTTTCGAATCTTGGTTTTCCAAGCTCCTAACTTCTGAGCAGGCACCTATCTTTCTACCTTTCCGGTGCCTCAGGGCGCTAGAGTTCTTCTTGAATACGTTTAATAAGCTGTTCGCCGGCAATTTGAACCAAGCCGTTTAAATTCGGTTCCTTATCAATGAGGGGTGTTGTAATGGTCGGACAGGAATCACATGTCCCCAACGATCTTCTGATACCTTCATAGAAAATATTGGAAAGTTCCGGCAGCCTCCCACCCAGAATAATCAGTTCCGGGTTTAAGAGGAGCACACAAGACTTAATCACCTGAGCTGCCGTCTCAACCATATCCATCAAGATAGCCGATACGACAGGGTCACCAATCTTAATTAAATTACGAATATCTTCGACTTTCACGTCGTAGCCTTGATCTGCCATAATGGCCATGAGTGCCCTCAATGAAACTACGTGTGATAAAGGTTGCATGGACTTCGTTCGTTTATCCCATACTTCTATAAACGAAATCTCACCGGCCTCACCTGTGTGGCCATAATAAAGTTTCCCGTCCACAATCATGGACGCACCTAAACCGAGACCTATACCAATATAAAGAATATTCTCGACCTGCTTAGACCTGGCTACATATTCGCCCCAGCAGGCAGCATTCATATCATTTTCAAAATAGACTTGCCAGCCATACGTTGCGCTGACCTCTTCGGCTATATCACTGATTCGCCAAGTTCCGAATATACCGTCTGCATAAAAATGCTTCTCTCGTGTATTGTAATAACCCGGTGCGGCAATGGCCAAAAGTCCAATCTGCTCAGCTTCCAGTCCGGCCAATTTCAGATAGGTTTCAATGGAATTCTGAACATTCTCTAAGCGATCTTCATAGGCCTCTTCCATATTCATACGAAAGGATGTCTGCCAAATAATCTCATTGGCCAAATTGCTGATAGCCAAATAAGACCGCTCTTCTTCAAAAATCAGATTCAATGCATAGGCATAATCCGGTGAAATCTGTAAAAGCTTAGGCGTCCTGCCTAAGCGCTCGTTACTAAGATCATCCATCTCATGGCACAAACCCAGATTCAAAAAATTCGTCACATGCTGAGTCACGGCCGACTTACTTAAGTTCAGCTCTGCCGCCAAACTCGTGCGGTTAATAGGACCTTCTGTATAAATGTGCTGCAGAATATCCGGAGCTATTGAGTTTTTCTTCGTGCCATCTACAGCCATATACGAATCAATCCTTTCTTCGCAAATCTCTATGGACAACAAATTAACACAGACTTTTCAAATGTTCAACACGTAAATTCTCATTTTGCACATTTTAGTATAATCCAATCTCCTATTTTTGTGTTTTATGCTAAATAATCGGAATTAATATTTTTTTACTTATACAAATGCTTTGCCGATATGTTAATATCATAAACAAATACAGACGAGTTTTTTCTCTTGCCCGAACGGGCTTTTAAGAGATACTAAGGAGTATAAAATGGCGGGTGAAATTCGATTTGAGTCCGATTCAATTGGTGAATTAGCAGTTCCTAAGAATGCCTATTACGGCGTCCAGTCCCTCAGGGCATCCATGAACTTTCCCATAACAGAGAAGAAAATCCATAAGAACCTGGTCATCAATTTGGCCAGAATTAAGAAGGCCGCGGCCTTTGCCAACGCCAAAATCGGCGAGCTGGATCCCGAGATTGCCAGAAAAATCATAGCGGCCTGTGATGAAATCATTAACGGTTACTACTATTCCGAATTTATCGTAGACGCCATTCAGGGCGGGGCCGGAACTTCGGCTAACATGAACGCCAACGAAGTCATCGCCAACCGGGCCATCGAACTCATGGGCGGCGTCAAGGGCGACTATTCCATCATCCATCCCAATGATCACGTGAACCGGTCTCAGTCCACCAATGACGTCTTCCCCACAGCCGGACGCCTGACCACCCTGGAACTCATTGAGCCCATGTTGCAGGCTTTGAAATATTTAATCGACACCATAGAGGCCAAAGCCAAGGAGTTCTACCCGGTTTTTAAAATCGGCCGAACCCAGCTCCAGGATGCGGTGCCAATCCGCTTAGGCCAAAGTTTCAGTGCCGTAGCCTCGGCCCTGAACCGCGACATTGCCAAAGTCCGCCAAGCCATGCAAGCCCTGCAAATCGTAAACTTAGGCGGTACGGCTATAGGAACCGGAATTAACGCGCCTTTGGCCTATAGAGAAATTGTCGTAGATGAATTGTCCAGAGTCTGCGGCATCCCCTTGAAGCCGGCCCCGGACCTCATCGATGCCACGCAAAATCTGGACGACTTTATCGAAATTTCCGGCGCCTTAAAAAGCATCAGCGTCACCGTCAATAAATTCGCCAACGACTTGAGACTCCTCTCCTCCGGCCCAGTTGCCGGCCTTAACGAGATTAATCTCCCGCCGGTGCAAAACGGCTCATCCATCATGCCCGGCAAGGTCAACCCCGTCATCCCCGAAGCGGTCAACCAGGTCTGCTTCAATGTTATGGGCAACGACGTCACCATTACCATGGCCGCCTCTAACGGCCAGCTGGAATTAAACGCCTTCGAGCCGGTCTTGTTCTACAAGCTATTTGAATCTATCGATACGATGAAAAATATCCTCATGATTTTCGCCGACCAGTGTGTGGCCGGTATTACCGTAAATCCCGACGTCATGAAACACAACCTGGACCACTCTACCTACCTGGCCACGGCTTTGGCTCCGGTATTGGGCTACCAGATGACGGCCGAATTGGCCAAAGAAGCGATTTCTAGGAAAGTATCCATGCGAAAGATTATTCTGGAACGCGGCATCCTGACCGAAGCCCAATTAGACGAAATCGCCGATCCCGCCCTCTATACCTAATAGGAAGAAGGATACATATATGCCTAATAGAATCGAATACGACAGCCTGGGCCCGGTCGAAATTCCGGACGGCGCCTTATGGGGACCTCAGACCGAAAGAAGTCGGCAGAATTTCTCCATCGGCCAAGAATTGATGCCCTTGGATGTGATTTATGCTTTGGCCAGGCTAAAAAAAGCTGCAGCGCACGTGAATATGGAGCTGGGGAAATTAGAAGCCGAAAAGGCCCAGGTCATCGAAGAAGCCGCCGACCTGATTTTGTCCGGTGCATATGATGAGGCCTTCCCGCTTCATGTCTGGCAAACCGGTTCGGGAACCCAAAGCAATATGAACGTCAACGAAGTCATCGCTCATTTAGCCTCCAAGATTCAACCGAATCTGGCCGTCCATCCCAATGATCACGTCAACATGGGTCAAAGTTCCAACGATATTTTTATGTCTGCCTGCCACATGGCCGCCCTGGAAGCGGTCCAAAAAAAGCTTTTTCCCGCTTTAGATCAGTTAATCGGGAGTTTGGAAGACTTAAGCCGAGCTAATCAAGACATTATCAAGGTCGGTAGAACCCACCTGCAGGACGCTACACCCCTGACCTTGGGCCAGGAAATCAGTGCCTGGGCCTCCATGCTAAAAACCAACCGCACCATGTTGGAGGAGGCCGTTTCGCACTTGGAAAATTTGGCCGTGGGCGGTACGGCTGTAGGCACCGGACTTAATACGACCGAAGATTTCGGCGACCGGGTTTGCCACGTTCTAAACCGCGACGGCAGCTCTTACAAAAGTGCGCCTAATAAATTTCAAGCCTTAAGTTCTAAAGACGCCCTTCATTTCGCCCATTCCGGCCTAGAAGTTTTGGCCTCGAATTACCATAAGATTGCCAACGATATCCGCCTTCTCAGCATGGGACCTCGGGCGGGCATAGGCGAAATTATTATTCCGGCCAACGAGCCGGGCTCTTCCATCATGCCGGGCAAGGTGAATCCCACGCAGACCGAGCAGGCCACGATGATTTGCGGACTTGTCATAGGCAATCAAGCCTCCATCAGCTTTGCCTCCGCCATGGGCCAATTCCAGCTCAATGTCTACTCCCCTATGGTGATTTACCTCTTTTTGCAAAGCACTTATCTTTTGGCCCAATCCATGAAAAACTTTGACACCCGCCTGGTTCGCGGAATAAAGGCCAATGTCAGCAAGATAAAGGCCAACCTGGAAAATTCGCTCATGCTGGTCACGGCAATGAGTCCTAAAATCGGCTACGAAAAAGCGGCCAAGATTGCCCAGGCTGCTTACAAAGAAAATCAAACCGTCAGAAGCATTGCGCTGAGAGAACTAGACGTAAGCCCCGAAGAAATCGACCAACTTCTGGACCCGTCTCACATGGTATAAAACAAAGAAAGGCACCGTTATGGAATTTAGCAAGTTTCAAAAAGAAGCGATTAAAAAGCACGAAGAATGGCACGGCAAGATTGAAGTTAACGCCAGAGTCCGTGTCGGCAACGCCGAAGAATTGGCCATAGCCTACACGCCGGGCGTAGCGGCCCCTTGCCTGGCCATACAAGAAGACCCGGACAAATCATTTGAATTAACCCGCAGGTCTAACCTGGTTCTGGTTGTAACCGACGGGTCGGCGGTTTTGGGTCTGGGCAATATCGGTCCCGAAGCCGGTATGCCGGTTATGGAAGGAAAATGTGCCCTTTTTAAGGCCTATGCCGATGTGGACGCCTTCCCCTTATGTATCGCTTCGCAGGACGTAGACGATATTGTCCGTACAGTTCAACTGATTGCACCCAGCTTCGGCGGTATCAATCTGGAGGACATTGCAGCGCCGCGCTGTTTCGAAGTCGAAGAGAAACTAAAAGAAAGCCTCTCCATCCCCGTCTTCCACGACGACCAGCACGGAACAGCCATTGTGACCTTGGCCGCCCTTCATAACAGTCTGAAATTAGTTTCTAAGGCCAAAGAAGACGTCAAGATTGTCATCTCCGGTGCCGGTGCTGCCGGGGTCGCCATCGCTAAACTGCTGATTGCCGCAGACTATGATCCGGCTAAAATCATCGTCACCAACCGCTCCGGTGCTCTTTATGAAGGTAAGGAAGGCCTAGATCCCCATAGGGCTCAAATCGCCGCCCTTACTAACGGCGACAAGTTCAAAGGCAGCCTCCGAGAGGCCCTGGTAGGTGCCGACGTCTTCATCGGCGTATCGGCTCCGGGCATATTAAGTAAGGACGATATTTCCCTGATGAACAAAGACGCCATCGTCTTCGCCTGCGCCAACCCCACACCGGAAATCATGCCCGACGAAGCCAAGGCCGGCGGGGCCACGATTGTTGCCACCGGTAGATCCGACTTCCCCAACCAAATTAACAACGTTCTGGTATTCCCCGGTGTTTTCCGCGGCGCTCTGGATTGCCGGGCCAAAGCCATCACCGACGGTATCAAGCTTCGAGCCGCTTTGGCCATAGCCGATCTCATAAAGCCCGAGGACTTAAGTCCCGAGAATATTATTCCCCATGCATTTGACAAACAGGTCGCAGAAGCTGTGGCCCGCGCCGTAAAAGAAGAGGCCCTCCAAGAAGGCCTCAATCAAGTCTAATGCTTTAACTTTTCTATCGCTGCCCGGACTGCCATGCCTAAGCTTTCGCTAAAACTCGGATGGGCGTGGCATTGGGCATCCAGTCGGTCCAGACTGATTTCTTCATTTATCGCCAAGGCCAACGTGTCCACCATATCGGTCGCCCGAGGTCCCATGAGCTGAGCTCCCAGGAGGACCTGCCGTTCCGGATTACAGACCAGGTTGATGAAGCCTCTTTCTCCGCCCAGAATAAGGTTTCGGGCATTGGATGTCGTCGTCGCTTTGGCCGTGAAACAGGAGATTCCACGTGCCTTACACGCTTCTTCCGTAAGGCCTACTTGGGCCAGTTCCGGCGTCGTATAGACACAAGAGGGCACGACGGGTACTTGGGCTAAATCCGTATCGTCTTTTCTAAGCAAAATCTCCGTCAAACGCTTAGCATCTAAAGACGCTTCGTGAGCCAGGAGCATAGAACCTAATCGGCTATCCCCTATGGCGTAGATGGACGCCACTGTGGACCTGAAAAAACGATCCGTCACAATTCTGCCTCGGTCCGTTTCGACCCCGACGGTCTCGTCCAGCAAGCCTTCTGTGTTCGCTTTTCTACCGGTAGCAATGAGGACAATATCCGATTCGGCGACCAAAGCTTCCTCTGTCTTAGAAGACCTATAGGCTACTCCAAGTCCGCCTGCACTTCTCTTGATAATTTCTTCCACCCGGGCGCCGGTTTCTACTTTAATACCTTTTTTCTTTAAGGCCTGACTCAAACCTCGGCCTAAAGCCTTATCTAAGTTCGGTACTAAAGAATCTAAGGCTTCCAAGATCAGCACATCCTTACCTATGCTGTGAAAATAGTCCGCCATTTCCGCCCCGATGACGCCTCCGCCGATGATGGTAACTTTAGAAAAGTCCCACACTTTACGGTCTGCCCTCTCATCCAAGAAGGCGTCGGACGTATAGACCCCGTCCGAATCCGCTCCCGGTATGGGCGGCAAAGACGGCACTGAACCGGTAGCGATGACAATTGAATCTCCCGTAAGAAACAGGCCCGACTCTTCCAGCCTGACCTCATGGGCTTGGCTGATTCGGCCAAAATCGTGGAACACAGTCAAATTTTTAGTCCGTTTGAGTTGAGCCTCCAGCCCTTTTCTTTGTGTGCCTACCACCTTATCGCGAAAAGCAAGTGCTTTTTCGCCGGCCAAAGTGCTTCTCTGGTCTAAAACCGTAGTCTCTTTACTGAGTTCTTCCGTTAAAAGAGTTTCCAGATTTTCTTGGACTTCGGCCAAGTGCAAAAGCGCCTTGGTCGGGATACAGCCACGATTAAGACAGGTACCGCCCGGCAAGTCCTTTTCGACCAGGGCAACGGTTTGGCCCGCCTGAGCCAAGCCCAAGGCCAAGTCCGACCCACCCGGTCCGGCTCCGATTACTATGACATCAAAGTGGTCCATCAAAGTCATCTCCTTATTTTTTTTTCAAAAAAGACCCGACTGTGTGAGCCGGGTCTTTTACATGGATACTTTAAAAAAAGTTTAGAAATTTGTGTTGTCTTGGTTCTTGCTCTCTATGCCTTTAGAAAGCTTTTCGCTTTCTTCGTCCATCTTCTTATCGAGCTTACCTAATTGTTTCGAAGCAAAATCGCGGCCGCCGATACCGAAGGAAATGGCGAAGGCCACAGCCAAGGCACCTAAGACCAGGATAAAAGCGATGTTGACGATTCGGTTGGCAAACTTCAATTGGTCTAAGGCCATGAAAGCAGCCAGGACAGACAAGGTTGCCTGTGTGACTATACCCAAGGCGGCGCTGTTGAAGTTTTCGCGGATAAACTTACCCAGGGCACTGCCGCCGATAAAGCCTAAGCCTAAAATAATCAAAGCGGCCAGGACGTTGGGGATATAAGCAATAATTGCGGCACCGATGGTCTGTAAGACCTGGAACTTGAGGGCGTTCAGGGCTTCTACCAGGAAGAATAAGATAATAATGACACCGACGACTTGGCTGATAACTTTGGCCAGGTTGAAGCCTTTGGCCTTAGGATGATTCAGATGATCGGTCAGGCGGTTAATGCCGACATTCTCCAGAAGGCGGCCCAAAAGATTGACGACTAATTTGGCCAAAACATAGCCGATACCAAGCAAGATGAGAGCGACGAAAATTCTGGGCACGGCGGCCAGAATCTGGTCTAACATATTGGAAATGGGCTGGCCTACCGAGGTCATGCCGAACTGGTTGAAAATGGCCGGAAGGAACAAGACCCAAATCAGGTAATAGATGACTTTAGAAAAATTATCGATGAAGTTTAGTCCCTCATCCGGTGACGTAACCACACGCCATTCGGCTAATTTAAGAGGGAAGCGTGTTTTCTTCAAACCCTTGGATATGACATTTTTAAGAATAGTGGCAAGAATCCATGCGATGAGAATCAGTGCCACACCCCAGAGAAAACCGGAGATTGATCTGAAGAAATTACCTAGTTGATTCAAAAAGTTTCCCATAATATACCTCTTTCTTATACTCTTGACTGAACCGATGCATATCTAGTTCAGTAAATATGACTTCATTATACAGGAAATGCTCCTGACAAAGCGAGAAGATTTGGGTATCCTTAGGGCATATATCAGAACGCACGTGAAGGAGGATACGCTATGGCTAGAGCGATGATTATTGGAGCAGGTGGGGTGGCTTCGGTCTGCGCCCACAAGTGTGTGCAAAATTCGGAGGTTTTCACCGATTTAATGATTGCCAGTAGAACACTGGAGAAGTGTCAGGCCTTGAAGGATCAGTTAGACGGCAAGGGGACAAACATTGAGGTCGCCCAAGTTGACGCCGATAATACCGATGAACTGATTAGCCTCATCGAGCAATATAAGCCGGACATTGTGATTAACTTGGCCCTTCCATATCAGGACTTATCCATCATGGACGCTTGCTTGGCAACCAAGACCCATTATATTGATACCGCTAATTATGAGCCCCGTGATACGGCCAAGTTCGAATACAAGTACCAATGGGCCTACCGCGACCGTTTTGAGAAGGCCGGCATCACCGGTATCTTGGGCTCGGGCTTTGACCCCGGCGTCACGTCGGTTTTTTCGGCCTATGCCTTGAAGCACGAATTCGACGAAATTCACTACATTGATATTTTGGACTGCAACGCCGGCGATAACGGTTATCCTTTTGCAACGAACTTCAATCCCGAGATTAACATCCGCGAAGTCTCGGCCAAAGGACGCTACTGGCAAGAAGGCGAGTGGGTTGAGACCGAACCCATGGAGATCAAAAGGACTTATGACTTCGACCAGATCGGCGAAAAGGATATGTACCTGCTCTACCATGAGGAACTGGAGTCTTTGGCCCAGAATATCACAGGTATAAAACGTATCCGCTTCTTCATGACCTTCAGTCAGTCTTATCTGACCCATCTCCAATGCTTGAAAAATGTCGGCATGACCTCCATCGAACCGGTGGAATACCAGGGCCAAGAGATTATCCCCTTGCAGTTCTTGAGAGCGGTCCTCCCCGACCCGGCCAGCTTAGGCCCCAAGACCAAGGGCAAGACCAACATCGGCTGTATCTTCCACGGTGTCAAAGATGGCAAGAAGAAGTCTTATTATCTTTATAACATTTGCGATCACCAGGAGAGCTATAAGGAAGTTGGATCCCAGGCCGTGTCTTACACCACCGGCGTCCCCGCCATGATCGGTGCCATGATGGTCCTGACCGGCAAGTGGCTTAAACCCGGCGTCTTCAACGTAGAAGAGTTTGATCCGGATCCTTTCATGGATGCTCTGAATAAATGGGGACTTCCCTGGCACGAAGACCACGAACCTACCCCTGTAGATGACACCATGCCCGAATATCCGGTTGAGGTCTAAGGTCTGATGGAAGAAAACTTACATAAATATGCCAATCGCAGGGCCTTAGACCCTGCGATGCTTTTATCGAATTCTTTGAGGCCGGCTCCCCTAGATATCCCTTTCGGCCAAGTCGAAACACCTGCCTTTGTGGTGGACTTGAGGCTTTTAGAAGACAATCTGACCTATTTGAAAGAGCTTAAAGAAAGACTGAATATTAAGATTCTCCTGGCTCAGAAGGCCTATTCTCTCTATAAGACCTACCCTCTCATCGGTTCTTATCTGGACGGAACAACCGCTTCGGGACTTTATGAAGCCCGTCTAGGCGCCGAAGAAATGGCCGGAAAAGAAGTCCATGTCTTCTCCCCCGCTTATAAAGAATCAGATATCGATCAGCTCTTGGGCATGGCCAACCACCTTATTTTTAATTCTTTTTCACAGTGGGTCCGGCACAGAGATAAGATTATGGATTATAAGGCTAAAACCGGCCAAAGTGTCCATTGCGGTCTTCGAATTAATCCCAATGTCTCCGTCACCGACCACGATATGTACAATCCGGCTGCACCGGGTTCCAGATTGGGCATTACTTTGGAGGCTTTCCGAGAGGGTGTCGAGCGCTACGGCTTAGACGGCATTGATGGCCTCCATTTCCATACCCTATGTGAAGACAATTCGGATGCTTTGGCCAAAACTTGGGAAAACATCCGAAAGCAGTTCGACCCTTGGCTCCGAGACATGGCCTGGATTAACATGGGTGGCGGCCACCATCTGACCAGAGACGACTACGACCTATCTATCCTGGCGAATGTTATCGATGATGCGCACAGCAGATACCCTAAGGCACAAATCTATTTAGAGCCCGGCGAAGCCGTGGTGCTTAACACCGGTTTTTTTGTAAGTCAAGTGGAAGACTTGCTCTATAACAGCCTGGATATCGCTGTTTTAGACAGCTCAGCCACCTGCCACATGCCGGATGTTTTGGAAGTGCCTTATCAGCCTAAAGTTTTTGTGCTGAAGGAAAATGAACCCGAAAGGCGTATTGAAGCCGTAGCCGCTTCCGAATGCCCGGACGGCCCGCCGGATAACTGTCCCTTTCTCTACCGTTTAGGAGGGACTTCTTGCCTGGCCGGCGATGTCATAGGCGATTATTATTTTTCTGAAAAATTAGATATAGGAGATCGCTTAGTTTTCTTGGACATGGCTCTTTACACTATGGTCAAGACCAATACCTTTAACGGGATTCCCCTCCCTGCGATTTACCTGATGGACCTAGGCGGCCATTTAGAAAAAATGAAAGCCTTCTCCTACGAAGATTTCAAATCAAGACTTTAAGAAAATATAAAAGCTCCGCTCAAACGAATCTAAAAGGATTTTTCTGAGGGGAGCTTCTTTTCTTAAGAGCTATCATCAGGGACGTTAAAAATCATAGTGAGTCCATAGACTAATAATTTTCACCACTTTCTCTTCATCAAACACTTCATACACTAGCCTATGCTTAACATTAATACGCCTAGAGTATGCAGCTTGTAAATCACCTTGTAACTTCTCGAAGGAAGGTGGTTTTTTAAATGGAGCTACTTGAAATAAGCTAATTAACGCTTTTGCTTTTGGACTCAATTTAGCAGCTTTAAGTTTTGGAATATCATGAGTAGCTTTCTTTGTATAGACGATTTTGTACACTACCACTGTACCTCATCATCCGGCAAGCATTCCTCAATTGATGTTTCTAAACCTTCAACAATTTTTTCTTTCATTCCCGGTACTGAAGTAAGGTACAAGGTTTCCATAAGGCCATTGTAGTCTTCCTCACTAATCACAATAGCATTGCCATTTTTAGTGCTAATGTTTATCGGCTCATTATATTTAATCGTCTGTTCCAGAAGTTCAAAAATATTTTTTCTAAAGTTTGTCGCATTTGTATTTAACATAAAATCCACCTCTTTAACACACATTATGGCGTACGTTCATTGCATTGGAAACCGCTATGGCAACTCTTTACCCAATAGGCTTTATGCATATGTAAGAGGCAACTTTCTCAAGTTTTATTTCTCTTGGTAGCAATCCGTATTAACTAAATAAAATATCTACTATTCCGAACCTCAAAATAGTAATTTAGCATAAAAAATATTAATATATTAATTAATCTAATCTCTTAGTATAATAGAAGCAAGTCAAGTTGCAGTTGCTATATTCAAAGTACAACTATACGGCTCAAAAATGAAGTAAAGGAGAAATAATTTATGAAAAACCGCATCTTAAAGAAGATTATTGCTTTAAGTATAATCGCAGGTATATCTGGAATGAGCATTCTTGTTGGCGCTACATATTATAGAGGGAGTGTATCTCTAACTGCGACTCAAAAATCCGTTTACACAAGTGGGTATAGTGGACATCATGGTAAATCCCAAGTAAGAAATAATTCAGGCTCTGCAAGAAGCGTGAGCGCACAGCTTCAGTCATCAACAGGAAACGGTTGGACAACTTTGTCTACAGTAACAGCAAGTCCGGGTGAAACTTCTAGTACCAATGAATGGGGTAGGCATGATACCGACTATTTATTTAGGACCCATGTTTTTGTGACTAATCCGCCGTTTTTTGGGGACCCTGCCTGCGTTGCAACAGGTCATATTTATACCGACTAATTAAAAGTTTATAGCAACTGTAACTCTTAAAAGAAATAAAGGTATTGATATGTTCAAACACACAGTAAAACGTTATTTCAAAGATCCTCTATATGTAATTTCTTTGATGTTGTTCAATCTTCTCATTTTCTTTATTCTTAAAAGATATCAAATACGCATATACCATTTTCGGGATTACTGCATTTCTGCCATGGCTATATCTCCTCTTCTTTTCACTTTTTACGCTTTTTTAAGTTACGAGTTCTCCTCTAAACTCGCTCGCGTGAAGGGAATAGAAATACTGCAATCGGTCTCTGGAGCAGAAGGTAAAAAAATAGTAGCAGAAAGCCTTATGTTTTCGATTCTGACCTTTATTCCGACCCTTATAGCCTTTGGACTTGCCTACTCCGGATACTCTGCTATGCCCGGTTTTTTAACACGATACAGCCAACACATCGTAGTAGCCTTATTACGATATCTTTATGCGCCTACATTCTTGGCCTCTCTTCTTGGCTTGATTCTTGCAAAGGTACAAAGGCCTCTCGCCTTTACCCTTATTGCCTTTTCGACCCTATTGATGAGCGATGTGCCTAATGCACTGCTTTCTAGTTATACTATTGGGACACTTAGTTTGGCCTCTGTATTAGACTGGTTTCAACTGGCGGTGCCTAATCGGACTTATTATTTTGATGGAGTCTACGGCTACTTTTTAGAACCCTCCAGGTTATGGATTTTACTTCTATGGTTTTCCCTCTTCCTTTTCCTATTGATTTGTATCTATGCAAAAAAATCTACTAAACGCCACATCACACTTATCCTCTTAGCTGTAACTCTCTTTCTCAGTAGTGCCCGCTTTGCTCTACGAGGTGAGGATTCTATACTCATTAAAGACAATCGTCCTGGCAGTATGATAAGCATTCGGGAATACTACGAAAATTTGAATCTTAGCGAGGGCGATAAAGAGCCGAAAGATTTGGACATAGAATCCTACCAGATGGATTTCTCTCTGGGACGATATTTGAAAGCCAAGGTTCAAATTCAGCTAATAAAACCTTTACTGGCAGATGCAGACTACATCTTTACACTAGATCATCATTATAAAGTGACCCAAATATTAGATCAGAAACAACAACCTGTTTCATTCATCCAAGAAGCAGACCACATTAAAATCACGCCTACAGCGTCAATAGACGCCCTTACCTTTACTTATCATGGTGGTGGCATGTCTCGATTTTACTCGAACAGCCAAGGCATGGCCTTACCTGGTTATTTGGCTTACTACCCACGTCCCGGTCTTCATAAACCCATCCATATCAAAAAGCCCTCTGCTCTATCCCCAGACGCAAACGTAAAAAACCTGTTTACAGTTCATGTTCATGCACCTTATCCCGTCTTTTCAAACTTACCCCAAACAGCTACAAATACATTCTCAGGTAAGACAGAAGAACTCACCTTATTAGGAGGATTGGTAGAACAGGTAAAAGATGGTGTGGGCTCTGTGGTATATGGCCCTATGACCGAACAAGTACCTACTGTAAATCGACAAGAAGTGCAACAACTCTGGAATACCTATGCTGGGCTCTTTCCTGAGGCTAAACCCTTAAATATTGATAGAAGTACCATTTTTTTCATGCCTAGTACCTTCTTCCTAGCCCCTGTACTAAACGAGCAGTATGTGTACTATGATGACTCCCTATTAGCTATTGATGCCCAACCCAACCCCTCTGCAATTGTAAGTTATTATATTAAACAATTTATTCCTCCTGTAAAAACAGATTTAGAACAAATAGTCATAGAGACATTAGTTTATAGTGCAGAGGGATTAGACAAAAAAATTGAACGTCCCAAGCGTGAGTCTCTACAGATTTTAATTGACTATAAACCCTCTCAAAAATCCGCACTTGAGCTGAGCAAAGAGGATAATCAAGATTTTTTCTTCTACTCAGACTCAATACACTATTTGGAGGAATTAGTTCTTTCCTTAGTCTATGAATACGGGCCTCAACAAGTGTTAGGATCGGTGATTAATTATTTGCGCCAAGACGATGAAAAGCCACATATTGTGGACTTTCTTTGGGATTTGGACTCGACATATAAGGAGTTGAAGAATGTTGCAAATTAGCAAGTTATCTAAAAGCTATGGCAAAGCAGTTGCCTTAGACCAAATCTCCTGCAATTTAGGCAAGGGAATTTATGGTTTGCTAGGACCTAACGGAGCCGGGAAAACCACATTTTTTCGATGTTTAAGCGGAATTATTGAGCAAGATTCAGGATCCATAACACCCGTCCATCAAGTAGGTTATCTTCCCCAGCATTTTGGCTTTTATAAAGGTATGAAAGTCAAAGAATTAATGCTACTTTTTTACGACTTGAAGAAAATCCCATGCCGTGAATCCCATGATGAAATGCTTCAGTTAATGGAGAAAGTCCAGCTTTTAGACCGCATGCATGATAAAGTAGGCTCTTTGTCCGGAGGTATGCTGAGACGTTTAGGGATTGCTTTGGCCTTGCAGGGCAATCCGGAACTGCTCTTGATAGATGAGCCCACGGCAGGTCTGGATCCTGAACAACGTCTAATTTTTAAAAATATTATCCGGTCGCTCCGAGGAGATCGCACAATTATTGTCTCAACCCATATTGTTGAAGATGTAGAAGCTCTATGTGATCAAATTATCATTATGAATAAAGGCCGTATCTTGACATTAGGTACAGAAATAGAAATAACCCAGCGTGCCCAAGGGAAAGTGTATGAAATCTTAGAAAGTCAGCAAGATACTTTGATTAAACCTTATCATATTATTAAAAATAGTCAGCAAAAAGGCCAGTCCTTCCTGCGTGTTCTCTCTGATACTCAGCAAAGGATAGAACCTACAGAACAGACTATAGAAGATGCTTACCTCTTGTACATTTGGAATGAACGTAAAAATGCGGAGTCGAATTAAAAGTTTTTTTAGGATTCTTTTTGGGGCCAGACCCTTGAGTCTATTGGCCTTGGTTGGACCGGCATTGTTAATGTTTCTAGTGCTTAGGCAAGCCCGTGAGTTGGAACTTAATAAAGCATATGCTCTCTATAATTTTGCATTTTCATGGCTGATGGCCTTTTCCGGCATCCTTTTGGTTTTATCATATGAAATGATTTTGGTCGGGCATGATGGAGACACCCTGATATGGCTAGCCATTCGTAAACAAAAATTTTACCAGGCCCTTCATATCGTATTCTTGATGCTCTTATTACTGGGAATATTTGGCCCTTTGTATTGCTTAGGCCGACACTATGGAATAGCACCAAGGGGTACTCTTAGTAATAGCGCTTACATAACTTTTTTCATAATGACGATTGAGCATTTTTTTATATCTTTATTCGGCACTCCATCTGTTGTGACTGCTTTTTTGATTGCTTATCTGTTTTTTTGTGTAATTGTACCACCAAATACTGTCCCGGATTTTCTATTGATTATTAAAAGCTCTTCTCAAAATTTCGGTGAAAGCCCAAGTTTTGTCGCTTATTTAGGAATAAGCATACTATTACTTCTCTTTTCTGAATGGATAAAGCAAAGAAGATTCTGCTCATAGCTCTTCTTACTTCATACATCCTCACTTATTTAACTTGCTCATACTCATTCATGGTCATGCCATCGTGGCTCTCCATGAAATCGTGCCGCTTAACGACTCGATATTTTTCCATCTTCTCTCGAAAGAGTTCAGCATTCGTAGGAGGCGTCCAGGAGATAGCATTAGCACCTGCATCGATGGTCTCTTTGATACTCTCTTCGCTCGGGCCACCGGTTGCAATGATGGGCACCTGAGGATAGCGCTCTCGAATCCAACGGACCAGGTTGGCCGTTTCTTTACCTGCCGCTACGTTTAAGATATCTACGCCGAGCTTCATTTTGGCCTCAATTTCATCATAATAAGACACGACCGTCCCGATAATAGGACAATCAATGGTCTCGTTTAAGAGCTGAATTGTTTCCAAAGATGCCGGTGAGTTCACAACGACTCCCAAAACACCGTGGGCTTCGGCAAAGGTTGCCACATTGACCGACCTTTTACCGCTGGTAAGGCCTCCGCCGACACCTGCAATAACAGGCTGGCTGGCCACTACCGTAATGGCATGGATAATGGCCGGGTGGGGAGACCCGGGATAGATGGCCAAAATCGCATCCGCATCGGAATAGTTAATAATCGCCACATCGGTGCTAAATAAAAAGGACTTGATCCGTCGGCCCTGGAGGAGTATGCCCGAAGCCTGGCGGATAATCTTAGGGGTTTCAATCAGGGAAGCTCCTCGAAGATCTGATTTAACCTCCGGGCGGAACTTGCCGTTACTGTCTCTCAAATCCTCGAAATCGTCTACAATTCTATCGGGCTCATTTGACATAAGACCTACCTCGCTCGTAATGATGGAATTAGTATAGCATCATAATACTGGCCAAAATATGAATTTTATTGTAGGATAGTAGCCTAGTTCGGATATCACCTTTTCTACCGAGGCTGTATGGGCCCTGTGCGATGTGGCCCGTGAACCTTGTCAGGTCCGGAAGGAAGCAGCAATAAGCGGTACACCGCATGTGCTGCAGGAAAACCTGTACGGCCTTGGTAGAAAGGGTGATTCTTTTCTTAAGGAGGTTTTTTATGAAAGAGCCACAGATTTTGTTAGGCCGTAATACCTCTATTAGCATTTCCCCGGGTAACAAGGCTATCGTTTTGGCCGGAGGGTGTTTTTGGGGGTTGGACGAGTATATGCGTCGGATGCCGGGAGTCGTTTCCCACTATGCCGCTTACGTAAACGGAACCGACGTCAATTCTAGCTACGAAGAAGTTTGTACCGGTAAGACTGACCACGCCGAAGCCGTTTTCGTCGAATATGACCCTAAAACCATCGACTTGGACCACCTGCTTTATTACTATTTTCAGACCTTTGATCCTACCCAGGTAGACCGCCAAGGCAACGATATCGGTCGCCAGTACCGCAGCGGCATTTATTACCTGGATGAGACGGACCTTCCCGCCATTGACCGTGCCATGGCCAAAGCCCGTACCGCCGTTAAGCATGATTTAGCCACAGAAGTCCTGCCTCTGAAAAATATTACAAAGGCCGAAGATTATCATCAAGATTATCTCGTAAAAAATCCCACCGGTTACTGCCATGTGTCTTTTCATTCTTTACCTAAACCAGGAACCGTATTGGTCGGGACCGAGGAAAGCCTGGCTAAAGACCGGGACCTGATTGACCGGATTGGTTCTTTGGCCTATGAGGTCACCCAAAACGGAGCAACCGAGAAACCTTTTTCATCTGAATATGACCAATTAGACCAAGAAGGGATTTATGTCGATATCGTGAGCGGCGAAGCCCTCTTCTCTTCCCGTGACAAGTACGATGCCGGTTGCGGCTGGCCTTCCTTCACCAGGTCTTTGACCGACTTGATAGAAGAAAAAGACTACCTCATCGGCTACGAAAGAACCGAAGTAAAATCACCGGAAGCGTCCAGCCACTTAGGCCATGTCTTTAACGACGGACCTAAGGACCGAGGCGGGCTTCGTTACTGCATAAACGGGGCGGCTTTGCGCTTTGTCCCGAAAGAGAAAATGGAAGAAGAAGGTTATGGGGACTACTTACCCTTCGTATAAATGGCCTTTGCCCAATGAGGTCTACTTCATTATTGAATACCTGGAGAAACGCGGCTATAAGGCCTATCTGGTCGGCGGTGCAGTTCGAGACTTGTTATTAAAACGGCCGGTCGAGGATTACGACATCACGACCGATGCTACGCCGGAAGAGCTAAAGAAAGTTTGGCAAGGCTTCCCCACCGTCCTAACCGGTGAAAAGCACGGAACAATCGGCGTTATTCTTAACAAGGTCAATTACGAGATTACCTCTTTTCGCCAAGACGGCCCTTATCTGGACCATAGGAGGCCCGAATCCGTGACCTTTACCAGGTCCTTGGAAGACGATGTTAAACGCCGGGACTTTACTATCAATGCCCTGGCCTATCACCCCCAAAAGGGCCTCATCGATTATGTGGGTGGTTTAAAAGACCTTAAGGCCGGCCTTATTACCACTGTCGGCAAGCCCAGCAAGCGTTTCAAGGAAGATGCCTTGAGGATTATGCGTGCTTACCGTTTCATGGCCCGATACGGGTTTGACTTAGAACCGGAAACCAGAAAAGCGTGTGAGAAACGTTTAAGCTCACTGGACTATATTGCCCAAGAACGCATTACATCCGAGTTTGTCGGTCTTCTGGAAGGAGCCTATCTGGGACGGGCTTGGAAGGACCTTCACCCGCTCTTCTCTTACCTGCTTCCGGAAGTCCATTACTCAGAAGACATGTGGGAATCTTTAGATTATCTTCCCGCAGACTTTGTGTTGCGCTTCACCTATATTTTGTATCAGGGCTTAGGGCACGGCCTGCTGGATAGTGAGGGCAAGCCCCTTCTTCTCGGCCAAATTCTCAATCGATTTAAACTTAGTCGTCAGCAAAATCAAGCCATCCAAACGCTCTATCAGAGTTTAGACCACAGGCCCAAGGCGGAAGTCTTAGATTTACTTAAATTTCTCAGAACTTATCCTGTCCGCTTAGACGATTGGCTCTTGTTAGATGAAGTCGTATCGACCAATCCCTACTACGGTCGAAACTACCGCAAAGAGCTGAAAGAATTATGGGAGCACATTCATGCGTCCGAACTTCCTAAGACTCCGCAAGATTTGCCCTTAAACGGACAAGATCTCTTAAATCTGGGTATGGCCCCGGGCCCTCAAGTGGGTCTGATGTTAGAACAACTGTGGGAGAACGTGCTTCTGGGCAAGATTTCTTCCGACCAAGAAAGCCTATTGCAGCTGGCGAATTCGCTCCTTAAGTCCGGTGAATTCCAAGCTTAAAGGGGATCGGACGGATCTCTGAATTTGGCCTCGGCTTCGGCCAGGGCTTCTCCCGCCAAGTCTGCGGCATGGAGAGGATCTTGGCTCTTAAATTCCCAATTAGCGAATCGGTAATACGCATAGGTAGCAATAGCACCCAATAGCCAAGCAATAAGCAAAGAAGCCTGGAGCCAATAAGGCGAACCGTTGGGCCACTCGTCCGAACGACTTAAGTAGGTCATCAAGTAGGCCAAAGGCGTCCGAATGACAATACTGGTAAAGAGGGCAATCCACATGGACGGCATGGTGTTGCCGGCTCCTCTGAGAATACCGCCGAAAACCTGGGTCTGCGATATGGCAATATAGCCCAAGCTTAAGACCAGGAACATGCGTTGGCCCACAAGGATAACGTTAGGGTCCTTACTAAATAGTCCCAAAAGTGTCGGGCCAAAAAAATTGATGGCCAGAGTAGTCAGGATAGAAACACCCAAGGACATACGAGAAAGAATCTTAGAGCCTCGGTGAACTCGGTCCAGCTTGCCGGCACCTACGTTTTGGCCGACAAAGGTCATAGCCGCCATGCCAAAAGTAAAGTTGGGCATCATAGCCAGGGCATCGACTCTTATGACGGCCGTATTGGCTTCGATAACCAAGGTTCCCATCTGGTTGATGACGTTCTGGACCAGGAGCATGGCAATAGAAAAAATGCCCTGTGTCAGCCCGGCCGGTATGCCCAAATGGTAAATTTCTTTAATAATGGCCCATCTGGGCTTGATGTCTTCTTTGCGGTAGGGGTGGAGGAAGTCGATTCGGAACAGACGAATCAGGCTTAAAACGGCGGAAATAGCTTGGGCAATAATAGTCGCCCAGGCCGCTCCGGCAACACCCCAGCCCTGAAACCAAACGAAATAGATGTCCAAGACGGTGTTAATGACAGTAGCCAAAATTAGGAAGAGCAAGGGGCTGAAAGAATCACCCAGGCCCCGCAAAATGCCCGACGAAATATTATAAAGAGCCATGCCCATGATGCCTATAAACATAATGCTGAGATAATCCTGCGACATGCCGACAATCTCTTCGGGCGTGTTGAGAAGTTCCAGGAGATGGGGGGCCAAGGGGATAACAATGGCCATTAGGACCAGAGACGATATCACCAAGAGCATAATGGTATTGGCAATGATGCGGCGGAGCTTGGCGTAGTCTTTGGCCCCGAAAGATTGGGACACCATAACGCCTGCCCCTGTGGCCAAAGCCATGAAGATAATAATCATGAAGTTCATGATGGGGCCGGTGGTACCGATGGCAGCCAAGCCTCCGGGTACACTCTGGCCCACGATAATGGCGTCCACTGTCTGGTAAAGCTGCTGAGCTAAGTTACCGATAAGAAGCGGAACGGAAAAACGGATGATATTGTGGCTAATCTTGCCCTCGGTCATGTCCTGGACCGCAAAAAAAGATTTTACTTTTTCAAACATAGCGACCTCTGTGAAAATATTCTAGGTCGTTAAGTATAGCACACAAAAAAAAAGTTTTTCGGTTCAGCTCAGTTTTTTCATAATATCAATTTTCGACCTTGGAACTCAACCGAATCGTCATCTATCAATAGGAGTATACAAGCTAAAATTAGAACACTTTTTACTGAACTTTATTGATTAGATATCGAATCAAATCATTATCCTCTATCTTCGTAATTCCAAAACTCTGTTTCACTTCAGCATTGCTAGAAATATAGTTAAAAACTTCTTCGAACCTTTCATCTGTTTGCAATTGTTTTAACTCAACTCTATCAAGTCGAGCAAACATTTCTCTATTAGCAACTAAAAAACTTCGCATTTCCACAAAACTATTCATAATTTTAATACTAACTTCAACTGCTATATCACTCTTAAGCACAGCTGAAAGCATAGCAATACCCTGTTCTGTAAAGGCTACGGTAGGTATCTTCTTCCACCATGCGCATCGTCTTCACTTGAGGTCGCATTTTGCGACCTCAAGTTCTTGTATTCATCTGACTTGTTCATTTATTCTCTTAGTTGAAACCTGATATAAGATAGCTAAGTCACTGTCTATCATTACCTGTTTATTTCTAAACGTATAAATCATATTTTGTATTTTTCTATTGTCAATCATCTCGAGATTGTTATCTTCTGGCATATGTACCTCCAGCAATTTTATTTCTCCGGTCACAAATTGTGACCAGTTCACTTCTCCTCTCATTCGGCATCATATATATCTTAATATGATCTTATAGAATTGCAGCATGCCAAGAGCTAAATTATACTCGCCTATCATCCGTGGATTATTATAATAACTAAATTCTAATCAAAATAAGGCCCATACAATCATTCTAAAAAGCCACATTTTCCTACAAGAACACTCTTTTATTACAAGCCATACAAAAACGGCGTAAAGCTTCATGCCCTACGCCGTTCCTACATCGTTTAGAATTTTACTGAGACGAACTTATCTACCCCGGTCTAAGCCTTGTCCTGTTCCGGGAAAATAGGAATCAATTCCTGCTTCACCACATCGACTAAACCATAATCGGAGTATTTGACGTCCGGGATAACGATTAGGCACAAGGTAGCAATTCTTAGAATCGGGTTAACGCCCGGCACCCCCATCTTGTGGAGACAAGCCTTCATGTCTTTGGCCAATTCAGCTGTTTCTTCTGCAGGCAATAGTGACATTAGACCGCCCAGAGGCAAGGGGAAGAGCGACAAGACCTCATCTTTATTCGCTGCGGCCAAACCTCCGCCACACTTGTCCAGAGCCTTTACCGCTGTCAAAGCGGACTCGGGGTCTTTAAACACCACGCATAAGTTATGACAGTCGTGCGAGATGGTCGATGCCTTAGCACCGTAATCAAGGCCGAATTTACGTACCAATCCCAGCGTAATATCCCCCGTTCCATAACGGTTCATAACCGCTACATAGGCTAAATCGGCTTCACCGGAAATATCTACCACACCGTCTTCCAGAGGCAAACGCACAGTCTCCAAGCTGGCATAAAGCGATGTTTCATCCGGGAAGGACATAAGGTTTACTTCTACCGAGTCTTGATTGGCCAAAGCCTCCGGAGCTCTCAAGGTAAAGGTTTCTAAATCGTAAGAGGGCAGGTCTACACTGTTTCTTTCCTCGATCGGATAAGACTTGTCCGGTATTGCTTGAGTCAGCTTGCCGTCTCTGGCCACTTCCTTACCTTTGGCAAAGACTTGGTGGACTTGGAAGCTCTTCAAATCATCTAGCAGGAGGAAATCCGCCACAAAACCCGGAGCCACCGCACCCAAATTTTCCAACTTAGCGGCTTCTGCTGTTCTAAGGCTGGCCGAGCGAATAGCTTCTACAGGCTCCATACCCAGTTCCATGGCATGGCGTAAAACATCATCCAATTGGCCGATTTCTAAAATATCATCGGCTTCGCGATCATCGGTGCAGAAGGTTAGTCGCTCACGGTAAGCTAAGTCTTTGACATCTTCCCAGATTGTGCTGACGTTTCTGGCCATAGACGAATCTCTGGCATCAACATACATGCCGGCCCTAAGCTTTGTTAAGGCTTCGCCGGGAGATCTGGACTCATGGCAAGTCCAAGGACCACCCAAGGCATAGGCCGCAATAAGTCTGGGATCCGCTACCGGAATATGGCCCTGAAGATAAAGTCCCTCTTCTCTAGCCGCTTCGATGATAGACATCATACGGTCTGTATGGTTGACCACGCCGACAAAGTCCATAACTTCACCCAGGCCAACGACATTCTCAAGTTTAGCCAAACGTCTGACTTCTTCGGCTTCGATGACACCGCCTGCAGACTCCAGTCCCGGTACGGAAGGGACACAAGACGGGATATTCGACAATTGACGCTGGGGCAGGTCTTTGGCCACATCATTAAAATAACGAACCGCTTCTTCGCCGAATACATTCGAGAGCTCATGCGGGTCATGAACAACGCAGGTCACCCCCAGAGGAAGTGTCGCTCTGGCAAAATTGAGGGGCGTCAACATCGAGCTTTCGATGTGCACATGGCTGTCAATTAAGCCCGGCACGATATAGCGGCCCTCGGCGTCCAGCGTTGCTTTGGGCGTATGGGAAGGGGGATTGGCATGGTCCTTGTCCACAAAAACCACATAACCTTCGTGAATATAGACATCTGCCGGATAGATTTCTCCGGTAAATAAGTTCACATATTGTGTGTTCAAGACGGCCAAATCGCACGCCGTTTTGTCCATTGCCGCATCCAGTAGATTGTTCATATTTTCAGGTTTGAATCGCATGCTGAACTCCCTCTCTTAAGAAAAGATGAAATAAATAATCAGGGGAACACAAAGAATATACAAGCCGACCGGGACTTCTTTGGCCTTGCCGGTAAAGACCTTAATACAGACGTGGGCCAAAATACCCGCACTGATACCGGAAGCAATAGATCCGTGAAAGATACCAAACAGGAGCATCATAACAGGACCGAAAGCATCATCGAATTCTGTGAAATCAATGTTTTGCAGACCGGAAATCATAGAGATACCGACAAAAATCAAGGCCGGTCCGGTAGCTGCTGAAGGGACAATCAAGAACAAGGGGGCGAAGAAGAGCGAAATGAGGAACATGACGGCTGTGGTAAAAGAAGTCAAACCGGTTCTACCGCCAGCTTCTACACCTGCGGAAGACTCCACATAGGTCGTAACAGTCGTGTTCCCGGTAAAAGCACCAACCAGCGTACCAATAGCGTCTACCAGGAAGGGTTTCTGGATATTGGGTAAATCACCGTTTTCATCCAACATACCGGCCTTGCCTGCTACACCCAAGACGGTACCCAGGGTGGAGAAAAAGTCACTAAAAAAGCACACGAAAATGAAGACAATAGACGATCCGGAAATCAGCTCTTTGAAATTAAAATTAAAAAACAAGGGTTGCATGGCACTGAAGTTAGGCAAGGAAGCAAAACGCGTAGGCAAAGCGGTTTGCCCCAAGCTAATAGATGCAACGGTGCTGGCTACTATACCAATAAGAATAGCGCCGGGCACTTTGTTGGCATGTAAAATCGCAATAAGAATTAAGGTGGCTATACTCAGCAGTACAACAGGTGAGGTGAAGTCGCCCATGGCAATCCCTTTGCTGAAATCAGCAATACCAGTATTTTTAAAGCCTAAATACGCAATAAAGAAACCAATGGTTGCCGAAATCGCAATCTTAATATTCTTGGGAATCATTTTGACAATGACATCTCGAATACCTAAGAGACTTAGGACCAGGAAAATAATACCTGATACCAAGATTATGGCCATAGCTCCACCGAAACTCAATTGACCACCTTGTATAGCAAAACCAAGAAGGAAGTTCGAACCCATACCCGTGGATAAGGCGAAGGGCATATTCGTGTAAAAGGCCATGAGCATGGTAATAATCGAGGTAACCAAGGCACAGGTCAACATGAGACCTTCACGGCTAATCGTCACACCGGCAATATCGACAAGAGTCGCTTCGCCGCCAATAATAGAAGATGGCTGAACCGCCAAAACATAGGCCATTGTCATAAAGGTGGTAAGACCGGCCAAAATTTCTGTACGCACATTGGTTTTGTGCGCCTGCAACTTAAAGAGTTTCTCCATACTCTACATCCTTTCTGTCGTAACACAACGACAAGCAAAGATACATGTCTAAAAATGTATCCATGCGACCACTACTACAATTGTTAATAGCGGTTGTCAGCCTGTAGAAGTATGTTCTTCAGGTCTGTTATTGTGTGGCATTTAAGGTGCCACGTAGAAACTGCTTTCCATATCAAAGCATTAAACAACAGCCATCAACTATGAAACTATTATAAGAAACTCGTTAATGTATTGTAAACCGTGAAGCTATCTAAAAAATTACTGCCTAAGCATAGGAATCCTTATGAAGTGAGTAAAAAAGACATAGCCTTGGTGTACACTTCGGCTAAAATTTTCTTAATGGTTTGATCCACCTCGATGAGACAACGGCTGACGTGGAAGGGACCTTTAAATATATTCCCTTTAGCAACAGGCTCAGTCGGCTTGCCGTCACGTCTTAGATAGCCATACCAGTCGCCGTATGTATCATCCTCAAAATGTTCCTTGGAATATGCTAAAACTTTTTTAAATCAGTCGAGATAATAAGAATCTTCCGTAACTCCATAGAGCATAATACTGGCGATGAGAGCTTCGTTATGCGGCCACCATAGTTTCATATCGTGCTCATAAGCTTCAGGCGGATAACCCAAACAGTCGATAAAATATAAAATTCCGCCATAGGTCTCATCCCAGCCAGCTTCAATCGCATTTTTGTAAATCTTTCTGGTATAAGACAATAAGTTCTGGCTGTTATAGGACTCGTCTATCCGTCCATTGCTCTTCTCCAAGCTTTGAACATATAAAGCTTCTTCTAACAAGAACCAAGCCAGTTCAAGATCATGGCCGGGATTGACCACCCGCCCTGCTGTCGTTTCTTTTAAAAACTGTTTTGTCTCCTCATTCATAACATCTGTCCTCAATTAATCTAAACTAGTAATAAAGTATATAGCTTCATCAAATTTACTAGTGGTCTTATCAAGGCTGACTT
>CAYFQG010000009.1:0-45730 GCA_964345295.1 uncultured Oscillospiraceae bacterium
GTCATCAGTTCCAGCGAAGAAATTATCGATATAGCACCGGTCTCCGGAAACGACGATGCCATTGTCGATCAATATGCCAAAGAAAATATCGAACGCCTGGGCTTACTGAAGTTTGACTTCCTGGGTTTGAGAACCCTGACGGTCCTTAGGGACAGCCGGGATATGATATTAGAAAATCACGGTATCGAGGTGGATTTTGAGGCCTTAAGCTTGCAAGATCCCGAGGTCTATAAGATGCTCCAGCAAGGTAAAACATCCGGTGTTTTCCAGTTGGAAAGTCAGGGCATGACCAGTTTTATGAAGGAGCTAAAGCCCGAAAACTTTGAAGATATCATTGCCGGTATAGCCCTTTATAGGCCCGGTCCTATGGAGCAAATACCCCGCTATGTTGAAGCCAGGCACGATCCTTCTAAGATCCATTACCACCATCCAAGTCTGGAACCGCTTTTGAATATGACTTACGGTACTATCATTTACCAGGAGCAGGTCATGCAGATTGTCCGGGATCTGGGAGGCTTTTCCATGGGCCAAGCCGACATCGTTCGCCGTGCCATGGCTAAGAAAAAACCGGACCTTCTGGCTTCCTATGAAGAGCAATTTATATTCGGCGGCGAAGACGATAAGGGTAGGCCCATCGACGGCTGTATTAAGCGCGGTGTGGACGAAAAAACCGGCCGACTCATCTTTAAAGAATTGATGGCCTTTGCGGGTTATGCCTTTAATAAGTCCCACGCTGCAGCCTATGCCCTGGTAGCGTATTACACGGCTTGGCTTAAATATTACTATCCGGTGGAGCTCATGGCCGCTATGCTGAATTCCTATCTGGGTGACCTGGGCCAGGCGGCTAATTATGTTAACACTTGTAAAGATATGGGCATCCCGATTTATCCGCCCGATGTCAACTATTCAGAGGCGCGATTTGTCACCGAAGGCGGCGGCATTCGCTTTGCTTTGGGTGCGGTAAAAAATGTAGGCATCAAGCAAATCGATTTATTGGCTCAAGAAAGAAGGACCAACGGCAAGTTCGAATCTTACGGAGATTTCCTAAGGCGTGCTTACGCTATTGGCGTTTCTCGTAAGTCTATTGAGAGCCTTATTTATGCATCCGCTCTGGACGGCTTCGGAGAAGCCAGGGCCAGGCTGATGAGTGCCCTGGAGCCCTATTACGATATGTTGTCCCAGTCTAAATCCCACAGCATGGAGGGGCAGATTTCCTTCCTGGATTTAGGCCAAGAAGAAGCCATGGAGATTAAAGAGCCGACTTATTTGGATGTGGACGAATATTCCAGGTCCGAAAAGCTGGCCAAAGAAAAAGAGATGCTGGGTATTTATGTGACCGGCCATCCTTTGGAAGATTACCGTAAGACCTTGGAGTCCCAGGCTTTTGTCAGTGCCGTTGAACTCAATCCTCCGCCGGCAGCCGAGGGTGACATCGAAGATCCGCTGGAGCAGGTGAGAGGGCCCAAGGTTAAAGACCAGCAAGAAGTTCTTATGGGCGGCATGGTCATCAGGAAGCGCACCATCACGACGAAGCGTAATGAACTCATGGCCTTCCTCGTTATGGAAGACTTGACCGGTGAATTTGAAGTTGTGGTCTTTCCTAAGGTTTTGGCCCAATATAACGCCTTCATCCAAGAAGGGAATATCCTGCAAATCAAGGGCCGGGTCTCTACCAAAGAAGACTTTCCCAACAGCATCTTATTAAATGAAGTCCAAAAACTGGAGACCGATGCCAACCCAGAGAGTGTGTATGAAGAACCTATCGAGCTTCAGTCTGAAGTTAATGAGAACCTAAACTCAGACAATACTTTTTTACCCGGAACAGACCTTCTTGTGTTGAATGTACCGGGGCCCAAGCCGGAAGAAGCCGATCGGTCACTGATTGCCCTATGTAAGTTTTGGCAGGGAGACCTTCCCGTGTTACTATTCTACGAGGCCGATAAAAGCTTGGTCGCCTTGCCGGACTGGATTCGTGTGGAGACCCACCCCAAGTTTTTACAGGAATTAATCGCAAGATATGGTATAAACAATATTTGGATAGGTCAGGTACCTGGACATCAGGCCTAGGCATAATGTTAGAAATTAAGTGAAGGATGGGAGAACAGGAAAATGGAAGATCTTTCAAAAAAAGAGATGAACATCGGTGTGTTGACGAGTGGCGGTGACGCTCCCGGCATGAATGCAGCAATCCGAGCTGTGGTGAGGTCCGGTCTTCACTACAACCATAGGATGTTCGGTATCCGCCGAGGTTATCACGGACTTTGGAGAGGCGATATTGTAGAGCTTCACGCAGGCGATGTATCCGGAATCCTTCAAAGAGGCGGTACTTTCCTTAAGACGGCCAGAAGTGAAACCTTTAATACACCCGAAGGTGTCCAGAAAGCTCGGGAAATGGCTAATATTTTCAGCTTGGATGCCCTGGTTGCTATAGGCGGTGACGGCACCTTCCTGGGAGCCAGAGACCTCAAGGACGCGGGTCTGCCGGTTATTTGCATCCCCGGAACCATCGATAACGATATCGGTGCTACCGACTACACTATCGGATACGATACGGCTATGAACACGGCTATGGAAGCAATCGATAAGTTGAAAGATACGGCTTCATCCCATGAGCGTTGTTCGGTCATCGAAGTTATGGGTCGCCACGCCGGTTATATTGCGCTTAATGTCGGAATTTCCTGCGGTGCCGAAGTTATCCTGATTCCCGAGAAGCCTTACGACTTTAACCAGGACGTGGTCAGAAGACTTTTGGAATGCCGCAATGTCGGAAAGTATCACTACGTGGTAGTGGTTGCCGAAGGTGCCGGTGACGCAATTGAGATTGCCACCCGAATCGAAGAGAAGACCGGTATTGAATCCAGAGCAACGGTACTGGGCCACATGCAAAGAGGCGGAAGCCCTACCTTACGTGACAGACTTATGGCGTCTTTGATGGGGGGCAAAGCCATCGATTGCCTGAACCAAGGTCGGGTCAACCGCGTGATTGCACACAAGGACGGCTTGATACAAGATATCGATATTGATGAAGCACTCGACACGAAAAAGTCCATAGACGACGAAGAAATTAACAACGCATGGATTATAGCAGTATAGAAAAAGTGGGCATTACATGGAAAATCAGTGGTATTGGAAAGACCAAATTACCCTACCGAATCTAATTACAACTTTAAGACTCCTGGCCATCCCCTGGATGGCCGGGGAGATTTATGAGTCCGGTGGTAGCTCGAAACTATCCGCCATTTTATTTTTGGCCATTTGGCTGACGGATGTTTTGGATGGCTGGATTGCTCGAACTTTTAATCAAGTCTCCAGTCTGGGAAAAATTTACGATCCCATAGTGGACAAGGCTTTTCAGATAACCACGGCCGTTATGATGACCGTTGTGGGCAAGGTGCCGCTTTGGGTGCCCTTTGTTATTGCCTTTAAAGACCTTTTTATTCTTTTGGGTGGCCTGGTCCTTTTAAAAAAGAACATAGTGGTCAGTGCCAAGTGGTACGGGAAGGTAACAACGGTTCTTATCGCAGTTGCCTTTGCGACCGTCTTCTTTTTACCTCAAGACAAGGCTTACCTGTCGTCTTATATTTTTATCCCCGTTGGTATATCCGTGATTTTAACCTTACTCTTATATGCCAGAGATGTGTGGGTGCTTTATAAATCCGGAGCTCTGAAGGCCCAGCCAAGCTCTCAAAGTAAAGATGTGTGGAATGGAACAAATTAGTCAAGTGGAGAGACAAGCGTCTCTTTTAAAAAAATCAAGAGAAAAACTGGAGTATCCCGAAGTTATCCGAAGCCTGGAAAATCTGGCTGTATCCGAAGAAGGCAAAAGTTTATGCCGCAATCTCCTCCCCGAGACTCGTTTGAGCCTGGTAGAAGAAAATCAGGAAGATACGGCAGATGCATTAGAGGTCCTGCTTACAAGAAGCAAGGTGCCTTTGCAAGGCCTTCACAAGATAAGGCCCCAGGTGCTTCGAGCGACTATGCCGGGGGCTGTGTTAGATACCAAAGATTTATTGCATATTGCTTCCTTCCTGGAAGCGGTAGAGCGCCTGGCAGACTATGTTCCCGATGAAAGGGAAGATGAAGAGGCGGGGAATAACCGTTTTTATCAAATCCTGATGGAGCTTAGGCCTCAAGAAAGACTTCGGGCCGATATTAGGTCTGCTATCTTAGCCGAAGATGAAATTTCCGACGATGCCAGCCCGGAATTAAGAAGGCTTAGAAGAAGCAGAGCCAAGATTCAAGAACAGATTCGCAAGGTCCTCGAGAGAATTTTAAGAGACAAGGCGGACCTCTTACAGGATGCCATCATCACCCTGAGGCAAAACCGCTATGTCATTCCGGTCAAAGTGCAAAACAAGGCACAGATTGCCGGCCTGGTACACGACTCTTCCAATTCGGGACAGACGCTCTTCGTTGAGCCTTTGGCGGTAGTGGAACAAAACAATAAAATCAGGGAAATCCTGATTGAAGAAGATAAGGAAATTCAGCGTATCCTGGAAGACTTTACCAAGCGGGTGGGTGCCGTTTCTCAGGAACTTATTTACGATATCGATTTAATGGCCCGGGCAGATTTTCTTATGGCCAAAGCCAAGCTGGCCAAAGCCATGTCGGCCAGGCGACCCGACCTGAACGAAGAGGGCATTATCGATTTGCGTAAGGCCCGCCATCCCCATATACCGGCTAATGAAGTGGTTCCGATAGATATCCACGTGGGCGAAGATTTTCATACCCTCCTCATTACCGGACCCAACACGGGCGGTAAAACCGTGGCTCTTAAAACCATAGGCCTGCTGAGTCTTATGGCCATGGCAGGTCTGCATATACCCTGTGACAGGCGAAGCAGACTTTCGGTCTTTGACCAGGTTTTGGCCGACATTGGTGATGAACAAAGTATTGAACAGTCCTTATCGACCTTCTCGTCCCATATGCGTAATATTGTAGATATCACGGACCTGGTTAATGGTAGGTCTTTGGTACTCACCGACGAGCTGGGATCGGGTACCGACCCGGCGGAGGGCGCGGCTCTTGCCATTGCGATTTTGCAGGACTTTAAGAGAGCAGGAGCCATCACGGTGGCTACGACGCACTATAAGGAACTTAAGCTCTACGCCTTGGAAACCCCGGGCGTCGAGAATGCTTCATGCGAGTTTGATACCGAATCGTTGAAACCGACTTACAGAATCTTGGTCGGCGTGCCCGGTACGTCGCATGCTTTTGTTATTTCGCGCAAGCTGGGCTTAAGAGAAGAGATTATTGAAGATGCCGGCAGTAAACTTAGTGAAGAAGCTGTTGCCTTTGAAGACGTTTTGAGCCAGATCGAAGAAAGGCGTATTGAAAGTCAAAAGCTCTTAGACCAAGCAGCCGAGGACGAAAAAAAGTGGCGCCTTGCTAAAGCCGAGATGGAAGAAGAACTTAAGCAGATTAAAGCTTCCAAGTCTCAAATTCTTCACGATGCCAGAGAAGAAGCCAGAAAGAGCCTGAAGGATCAGATACGCCAGTTGGACCAATTGGTCAAAGATTTAGAGTCCACGGCAGGACGAGCCGCACTGGAGGATGCCCAAGCTTTGAGGCAAATGGTAGGCGGCGAACTCCATCAAATCGAAAACGAGATCGGTGCCGAAACCCTTAAGCAGCTAAAAGAGAAGTCCAAAACATCTAAGTCCTTAAAGCCCGGCAGTTGGGAAATCGGTGATACGGTTTTTGCTCCGGCCTTAGGTTTAGAAGCCAAGATCGTTTCCGAAGTCGATAACAAAGGTCAGGTCCAAATCAGAGCGGGCCAGCTTCAGGTTAATGTTCCGGCATCCGGTTTGGAGAGGGTTGACCAAAGAAAAAATGCTAAACGTTCAGTGAAGGGCAAAGCAAACTCGGACAAACTGTCCACCAGTGGAGGACAGCCCGGTCGTAAGATATCCAGCCAGGCACGTCTTAATTTTAGCCCCGAGATTAATATTATCGGCAAAACAACGGATGAAGGTGTCAGACTCTTGGATGCTTACTTGGACGAGGCCGTTTTAGCCGGTGCAAGTCAAATTCGCATTGTCCATGGTAAGGGGACCGGTGCGCTCAGAGAAGCCGTCCACGGATTTTTACGCTATGACAGCAGGGTTAAGTCCTTTGAATTGGCGGCGTTCGGTGAGGGAGACGCAGGTGTCACTTTGGCCAAACTGGCTTAAAACATACCCTTAGCAAATGTCCCCTAAGCAGAAGGGAAAAATTCTGCCTTACTTATCTAATTGTGTTATTATGGGGCTTATATCGAGTGAAGAGAGGGAAGCTCAATGAATGTAATGATTTATAAAGACAAGGAGACTGCCAGTCGGGCTGCAGCCACAATTATAGCCGCCCAGATTTTACAAAAACCTAACTCCGTTTTAGGTTTGGCTACAGGCGGATCGCCTGTCTTGACCTATCAGAATTTAGTTGGCCTATATGAAGAAGGCGTTATTTCTTTCGCCGACGTCGTCAGTTTCAACTTAGACGAATACATAGGCCTGGAGCCGGACCATCCTCAGTCTTACTACTCTTTCATGCAGCAGAACTTGTTTAATTTTGTTGATATCGGTGACGACCAGTACTTTGTACCGAGCGGTGTTGCCGAAGACCCCGAACAAGAGTGCTACGCTTATGAAGAGAAGATTGAACTTTACGGCGGTATTGACTTACAGCTCTTGGGCATCGGCGGTAACGGCCATATCGGCTTCAACGAACCGTCCGACAATTTCGCTCCGACTACCCATATTGTGGACTTAACCGACGAAACCATCGAGGCCAATTCGCGCTTCTTCCAGTCTAAGGACGAAGTTCCGACCAAGGCCATCAGCATGGGAACCGGTTCCATTATGAAGGCCAAGAAGATTCTCTTGCTGGCTTTCGGTGAGGCCAAGGCAGACGCCGTAGCCCACATGGTAAACGGCAAGATTTCACCGCTTTGCCAAGCTTCTTTATTGCAGGTACATCCCGATGTCACCGTCCTGGTCGACGAGGAAGCAGCTGCTAATTTATAAGAAGACATTTTAGTCTAATATTAAGAAGCAGCTTTTTATCCCTAATAGGATTGGAAGCTGCTTTTCTTTTGTTTAAGGGAGGACTCACATGGCTTTAGACAAGCACATCGCCAAAAATTTCGACCCCCGAGAGAGGGAAGATGCTATTTATGAGAACTGGGATAAACAAGGCTATTTTACGCCGACCATTGACCCGGATAAGGAACCTTATACCATCGTTATGCCTCCGCCCAACATCACGGGACAACTGCATATTGGCCATGCCCTGGATAATACCTTGCAGGATATCTTTATTAGACAGAAGAGAATGCAAGGCTATGCCACGCTTTGGCTGCCCGGTACCGACCATGCTTCGATTGCTACCGAAGCCAAGCTGGTGGACCAATTGGCTCAAGAGGGCCTTTCTAAAGACGATGTCGGTCGAGAAGGCTTTTTAGAAAGAGCCTGGGCCTGGCGCGATAAGTACGGTCATACCATTACGAAGCAGCTTCGTAAGCTGGGCTGTTCCTGTGACTGGACCAGAGAGCGCTTTACCCTGGACGAGGGTCTTTCTAAGGCCGTAGAAGAAGTCTTCATTAATTTATATAACAGAGGCCTAATCTATAGGGGGACTCGAATGATTCACTGGTGTCCTTCTTGTAAGACTACCATCAGTGATATTGAAGTTATTCATAAAGACCGCCCCAGTCACTTGTGGCACTTGCGTTATCCCCTGGTAGAAGGGAAGACCAAATACGGTTTGGATTATTTAGAAGTCGCCACGACCAGGCCTGAAACCATGTTGGGCGATACGGCCGTAGCGGTCCATCCCGATGATGAGCGTTATGTCGACCTGGTCGGTAAAGAAGTGGTCTTGCCCCTGACCGGACGCACCATTCCTATCGTAGCCGATTCTTATGTCGATCCCGCTTTCGGAACCGGTGTGGTAAAAATTACCCCCGCCCACGATCCTAACGACTTCCAGATCGGCCTGCGTCATAATTTAGAGACGATTGAAGTCATCGACAGTGCAGGCAATATGAATGAAAATGCCGGCAAGTTCCAAGGCCTCAGCCGCGAAGAATGCCGCAAAGCCATCGTTCCGGCTCTGGATGAAGCAGGTGCCCTGGGAGAGATTGAAGATTATATGCACAGTGTCGGTACCTGTCAGCGTTGCGGGACCGTTATCGAACCTAAGGCTTCAGCCCAATGGTTTGTGAAGATGAAGACTTTGGCCGATAAGGCTATAGAAGCGGTAAGGCAAGGCGATATTCGTTTTGTTCCTCAATATTTTGAGAAAACCTACTTTAACTGGATGGAAAATATCGAAGACTGGAATATTTCCCGTCAGCTCTGGTGGGGCCATCGAATCCCGGCCTGGTACTGCGATAATCCGGAGTGCGGCCATATCTACGTAGGTCATGAAGCTCCCGAAGCCTGCCCGGAATGTGGCGGACACAGCTTTCACCAGGATCCCGACACTTTGGACACCTGGTTCTCGTCGGCACTTTGGCCTTTCTCTACTTTGGGTTGGCCGGAAGAAACCGAAGATTATAAGTATTTCTATCCCACACAGACCCTTTCTACCGGATCGGACATCATCTTCTTCTGGGTAGCCCGGATGATTTTCCAAGGTTTGGATCAGACCGGTCAAGCACCTTTTAACACGGTTTTCCTCCACGGTATCGTTTTGGACGACCAGGGCAGGAAGATGAGTAAGTCCTTGGGTAACGGTGTAGACCCCTTGGCTGTTATTGATGCGTACGGTACCGATGCCTTGCGTTATTCACTTATTAATAATACGGCTCCCGGCAACAACCAGCGCTTCAAGAAAGAAGATATACAAGCCGGCCGGGCCTTTGTGAATAAGATTTGGAATGCCTATCGTTTCTGCATGATGAATCTGGAAGATGACTTTAAAGCCATGGCCAAAGAAGACCTCTACCGCGTTGTGGCCGAAGCCGACCCCTCACAGGTGGCCCTAGAAGACCTCTGGATTATGTCTCGCCTCCATTCGACTATCGAGGAAGTAAGCGTCAACTTGGATAACTACGAATTAGGTGTGGCCCTGGATTCCGTCCACTCCTTTATTTGGGATTCTTTCTGTGACTGGTATATCGAGATGGTCAAACCCAGACTCTATGCCAAGGACGATTCGACTAGGGTCATTGCTCAGAATATTTTGGTCCATGTTCTGGATTATGCCATGAGGCTCTTACATCCCTTCATGCCTTTCGTGACCGAGGAGATCTACCAAACCCTGCCCGGTGCCGGCGAGTCTATCATGATTCAATCTTGGCCCGAGACGGACCATGATTTCATCGATAAGGCAGCTGAAGAAAATATGGGCGTCTTGATTGAGGCCATTACCAATGTCAGACAGGTTCGAAACGACCGTCAGGTGAAGCCCAAGGTCCGCCTGGATGCTTATCTGCTGACTTCTGATACGACAGTGGCCAAGCATTTCGACAAGGCCAGGCTCTATCTGGAGCGTTTGGCCGGCATAGGCAACTTACACATAGCAGATGCCAAGGATCAGGCGCTGTCCGATGACTCTAAGATGGTCCCCATCGTATTCGGTCGCGGAACGATTTTCATTCCCTTGAGTGAGATGCTGGACCTGGAAGAAGAGAGGGCCAGACTTAAAGAAGAGGAAGCCAAGCTTCTTTCGGACATTGCCCATTCGGACAAGATTTTAGGTAATCAGGCTTTCGTGGCCAAAGCGCCCGAAGCGGTTGTCAATAAAGAAAAGGCCAAACGTGCGGACTTGGAGGAGAAACTTCGCCAAATTCGTCAGCTCTTGGACTAGCTTGGTAGCAAAGTTCATTGCAATAAAAAGCCTTACGGACTAAAATAGGGACTGTTAAAAAATTGTTTATCAATTAAACATAAAGGAGAATTGTATGGCATTACAAAATTCAAGAGAAATGTTTAAAAAAGCTTATGAGGGCGGTTACGCTATCGGTGCTTTTAACGTAAACAACATGGAGATTATCCAGGGTATTACGGAAGCTGCCGCTGAGTTAGATTCCCCTCTGATTTTGCAGGTATCTAAGGGCGCCAGAAACTACGCCAACCATACCTATTTGATGAAATTAGTGGAAGCCGCTGTCCAAGAGACCGATCTTCCTATCGTTTTACACTTAGACCACGGTGATTCTTTCGAGCTGTGCAAGAGCTGTATCGATGGCGGTTTTACCTCCGTTATGATTGACGGTTCCAGCCTGCCTTACGAAGAGAACATCGAACTGACCCGCCGCGTTGTTGAGTACGCTCATAAGTATGACGTAACCGTTGAAGGTGAGCTCGGCACTTTAGCCGGTGTAGAAGACGAAGTAGACGTTCACGAAGATGACGCTACTTATACCCGTCCCGAAGAAGTCGAAGACTTCGTTACCAGAACCGGTGTCGACTCCTTGGCTATCGCTATCGGTACTTCTCATGGTGCTTACAAGTTTAAGCCCGGCCAGAAGCCTCAGCTGCGCTTTGACATCTTGGAAGAAGTTACTCGTCGCTTGCCTGATTTCCCCATCGTCTTGCACGGTGCTTCCTCGGTTATCCCCGAGTATGTCCAGATGGTAAACCAATACGGCGGTAACATGCCCGATGCTATCGGTATCCCCGAAGACATGCTGCGTCAGGCTGCTAAGTCTGCTGTATGTAAGATTAATATCGACTCCGATATTCGTTTGGCTATGACCGGTACCATCCGCAAGTACTTTGCCGAGCATCCCGAAGAATTCGATCCTCGTAAGTACTTAGGTCCTGCCAGAGAAGCCGTTAAGGGCATGGTTGCTCATAAGATTAAGACCGTTTTAGGTTCTGACGGTAAGGCTAAGGACTTTAGATAAGTTTTCTAGAACCTAATAACTCATAATAGAAAGCCCGGACTTCCTATGAAGCCCGGGCTTTTTGACGTTTATGGATAAAGGTAGCCGTGCTTTTCGACATGGACCTTTATTTTTTTGTCTTGTTCGGATGAATCAATAGGCTTGACGGCGGGGTGAAGATCCAATAGCGTCAATTCGGGCCTGGCCCCTAAACGAAAGGGGAAGAGGACATTGCCGAAGCCCCTGCTGATGTAGTGATACATGCCCCGGACCGGATTAAGTCCTGAGACGATACCCACTCGGCACAAGACTTCTTTCCTTAAGAGGGCGTACTCTAAGCCCAGTAGCTTAATTTGACCTCCGTGGAAATGTCCCGACAGGCAGAATTTGGCCATAGAGGAATCGAGGCGGAGAATCGTATCGGGATTATGGGCCAAAAAGACGGACCTGTCCGGCGGCGTGTTATTGGTTTCAGTAGATGGCAAAGGCGAATCGGGGTGGCGGTTTTTTTCAGCCTTAAGAGGGTCTACCTTGCCGAGCCTTATATCGTCCAGGCCTAAAATTTTCCAATCTCTGCCGGACTTATCTCGTACATAATAGTGTTGGTTGATAAGGAGAGGAAAATCACAAACATCCTGGCTTAAACCGACATCGTGATTACCTCTTATAGCGAGGAAAAGAATGCCTCTGTCTTCAAGAAGACTATTCAAGCGGTTTAGAAGAAAGACGGCCCTGTCTAAATCTGTGGCATCCGAAAACATGTCGCCTCCCAAAACAACCAGGTCTGCCTCTTGGTTTAAAGCGTATTCTAAGACCGTTTCCGGCGGAATCAGGTCTAGGGGATAGTGGTAGTCGGATAGGAATAAAATCCGTAAGCCTTCTTGATTTTCCTCATTCGGATTAATCTTGACATAAGAAAACTCAGGGCAGTGCGGTTCTAGTACTGCCCTGAGTCCCAGGCCTGTTCCGAGAAGGAGCAGGCCGATTAAAATAGCTAGGCCCATAGGCGGCATAGCTTATTCGAATTTCTTACCGCCGATATAGACATCTAAGACGTCCAAGGCGTCGTTGGTGATAACGAAGTCAGCATCCTTACCGATGTCCAGGCTACCCTTACGATAGTCTTCACCGATCAAAGTCGCAGGTGTCAAAGAACCCATACGAAGTGCATCGCCCAAGGGAATACCCCAGTGGTAGCAGTTGCGCATGTTGTTCCAGGTGTTGGACATACCGCCTGCAATGGCGCCGTCACTGACACGGGCTACATTGTCTCGAACAAACATGGGCTGGCCGCCGAATTCATAGTCGCCGTCTCCCAGGCCTGCGGCACGCAGCGCATCGGAAATCAGAATCATGCGCTCAGGGCCGAACATCTTGTAGTTACAATAAACAGTGGCCGGGTGGATATGAAGGCCGTCGGCAATGAGTTCACCATAGATACCGGCTTGGACAGCGGCACCGATGATACCGGGCGCTCTGTGGAGTAAGTGGTTCATGGCGTTGAAGCAGTGGGTGACCGACTTGGCACCGGCCTCGATAGCGGCTTTGGCCTGGTCATAATCGGCGATGGAGTGGCCCATGGAGATAACGACCTTGTCATGCATCTGTTCGATAAATTCCAGGGCACCCTCTACTTCGGGAGCAATCGTAATAATTTTAATATTGGCATTGTCACCGTAGATAGCCATTTCTTCTACTGTCGGCTTACGAACGTATTTTTCGTTCTGGGCACCTTTTTTCTCTACTGCGATAAAGGGGCCTTCCATGTGGTAGCCCAGCATGTTGGCACCGGACAGCTTTTCTTGAATCTCGAAAACGGGTTTCAGGTCCTCCACACCCATGGTCATGGTTGTGGGAAGGAAAGAGGTGACGCCCTTGGAAGCCAGGTAGCGGCTGATGGTGTCCAGAGACTCGAATTCTCCGTCCATGACGTCCTTACCCATGGCACCGTGGATATGGTTATCCAACATACCGGGTGTGATGGTCTTGCCCGTAAGGTCGAGGATTTCTTCGCCTTCCGCAGCCTTCACAGAGCCTCTTGGACCTAGTTCCGTAATCTTACCGTCCTCTACCTTCATATCATAAGGTCTGGGTATAAAATCCTTATCGTATATCGTGGCATTAACTAAGAGCATAATGGCCTCCTCAAGTCTTATTTTGGGCCACATTATACTCTATATTGTGGCTTAAGGAGAAGACATCCGAAGCCTGTGGCCTACCCTGAGAAAAGTTCTGCTATAATCCTAAGATATAAAAACAAAAGGGAGACAAAAATGGCTCAGAAAAAAGAATTTACCTTTGAAGTAGTTAAAGAATTAGGCGTCCTTTCCACCAGCAAATCCGGCTGGAACCGCGAAGTGAATGTGGTGAGCTGGAATAACGCTAAGCCCAAAATCGATATTCGAGACTGGGCTCCCGACCATACTAAAATGGGCAAGGGCATTTCCATGACGGCCGAAGAAGTCAGCATTTTGCTGGAAGTCTTAAACGAAATTGACCCCTACGAAGAGGTCGGAGAAGTTTAAAGATGCCTATCGATGAGGCCTATGTAGAGAAGCTTCGGGCCCATATTGAGGCCTTAAACCACGCCTACTATGATTTGGACAGCCCCCTTACCGACGATCAGACTTACGATAAGCTCCTAAGAGAGTTGGAAGAAATCGAAGAGGCACATCCGGAATGGCGCCGTGAAAATTCACCTACGCAGCATGTGGGAGGAAGGGCCGATGAGACTTTGGCCAAAGTCCGACATGAGGTGCCTATGGAAAGTCTTCAGGATGTCTTTTCCATAGAAGAATTGGAGGCGGCTTTGACCAGGGTAGACCGTGTCTATCCCGGTGCCTTGTGGTGTGTGGAGCCCAAAATCGACGGCCTGTCGGTAGCCTTAGAATACAGAAACGGGCGTTTTTATAGGGCGGCTACCCGTGGAGACGGACAGACCGGTGAAGATATCAGCGACAATGTCCGAACTTTTAAAGACTTACCTTTGGAACTGAAGGTTAAGCCTATTCCGGAGCGGCTTATTATCCGTGCCGAAGCCTATATGAGTAAGCAGAGCTTTGATAAGCTGAATTTGGAGCAAGAGGCTTTAGGTTTAAGAACCTTCGCTAATCCCAGGAATGCGGCTGCGGGTTCCTTGCGCCAGTTGGATTCCAAGATTACGGCCGAAAGAGACCTGTCCTTATTTTGCTTTAATGTGCAATTGGTCGAGGGCATGACTTTTGATAGTCACCTGGAATCGCTTAAGTACTTAGAAGCTAACGGTTTTCCGGTTATTTACGAGGAAACGCCCAGTCGAGATATTAAGACCTTAAGTGCCCTGATTAGAAAAATTCAGGACCAAAGAGACGACCTTCCTTACGGCATAGACGGAGCTGTGGTAAAGCTGGATGATTTGGCCTTAAGACAGACTTTGGGCTCTACGGCCAAGTATCCCAGGTGGGCTGTTGCTTATAAGTTCCCGCCGGAACAAGCCGAGACCTTGGTCGAAAGTATCGAAATCCAGGTCGGGCGGTCAGGGAAACTGACCCCTCTGGCTTACTTAAAGCCGGTCTTTTTGGCCGGTTCCACTATCTCCAGAGCGACCTTACACAACGAAGACTTTATTAAGCAAAAAGATATACGTAAAGGCGATACGGTTGTAATCCAGAAGGCCGGAGATATTATCCCGGAGGTAGTACGGGTAGATGTTTCAAAGAGACCTCAGGATTCGAAACCCTATGAGATGCCTAAATTCTGTCCGTCTTGCGGTGCCGAAGTCGTCCGCCGCGAAGGCGAGGCCGCTTCTTATTGTACCGGGGCGGATTGCCCGGCCCAGCAGCTGCGGCACTTGGAACATTTTACGTCCAGAGATGCCATGAACATCGAAGGCCTAGGTGCGGCAAACCTGGAGAAACTAAACCAATTAGGCTTTATCAGCCGTCTAAGTGATATTTATCGGCTGGAAGATAAAAGAGAAGCGTTAGAAAAGCTACCCGGCTGGGGACCGAAATCGGTCGACAATCTTCTAACGGCTATTGAGAGGACCAAATCAAATCCGCTCTACCGTCTGATTAATGCTCTGGGTATTCCTCTGGTAGGGACCCAGACCGCCAGAGTTTTGGGGCAGAACTTTAACTCCATTTGGGATTTGGCCCATGCGGACCGGGAACGATTGGAGTCTATTCCCGATATCGGTACCATTAGTGCCGATATGATTCTGGCTTTTTTTGCCGGCGAATCCAATTTGGCCTTGATAAGAGAGTTGGAGGAACTGGGTGTAAATGTGAACCGCCTGGAAGAAGAAACACCCGGCCAAGCGGCAGAAGACATGGCCTGGCAAGGGCTGACTTTTGTAGTGACGGGAAGCTTAGAGGATATGAGCCGCCAAGAAGCCCAGGAAAAGATCAGGGCTTTGGGAGCCAAAGTCTCGTCATCGGTCTCCGGAAAGACCGACTATCTGGTCTGTGGCGAAAAGCCCGGCAGTAAGAGAGACAAGGCTTTGGAGTTGGGCGTTCCTATATTGACGGATGAAGATTTTAAGGCCTATCTGAAAGAACCGGATAAGCTTGTGCAAGGTTTCGAGGCATAAACCATGATTCTTTTTACGAGTGCCACCGTTATAAGCATTATCTTGGCCGGGCTTTTGGTCTACGGTCTTTTTAGGAGTCTTAAGCGTAACAGCGAAAGGCGGTGGAAAAAGGCCTGGCAATATTTTTTGCCCAGCTTGGCCGCTTTGGCCGTCATCATTGTGCTCTTACGCTTTATCCTGCCCATGAGCCTGGACCTTATCGACTTAAAAAGAGATAAGTACAAGGTAGAGACTCATACTGTAGAAATCCTGGAATCATCGGTCAAACTGAACTTGGACGGGCAAGAAAAAGCCTATTACAGCGGTTGGGAGACCGATGTTATAGAAGGAAAGACCTATCTTATTTATCGGATGAATCGAACCGGCTTTTGCCTGAGATTTATTCCCCTGGAGACTTAGGGACGTGGAAGACCGGAAGAAAACCTATCTGAATTTGATTCGACTGGGGCTCTTAGTAGGTCTTATCCTGGTCGGACTTTTTATTTGGCGGCCGGCTATTAAAACCAACCGCCTTTTAAACAAGGCCGAAAAAGCCGAGGCCCAAGGCCAAAGCGAGAAAGTTGAAAGCTTGCTGGAAGAAGCCACGGCGGTCGAAGGGCCGGACGGCAAGGCAGTAGAAAAACTCATCAACTTTTATTTGGACAAGAGAGATTACTCCAAAGCCAAGGCACAACTGGACCGGATGGGCCCTAAGACAGGGGAGAGTCTGCGCTACCGTAAACTCTTATATCGCTATGCCATGGAAAGTCAGAACTTTGCCCTAGCGGACAGCCTCTTGGACACCGAGCCGTCTTATCAACCGTCAGAAGAAGAATATCTTCAGATAATAAAAGGTCTGAACCAGCTGGCCTATAATGAACGGGCGGTTAAACGTCTGGAGGAAGCCGGAAGAGCTTTTCCCGAATCCGGGGCGGTTTTGCAGCTTGGCTTCAGAGTCTATTATGACGCCGGTATGTATCGAGAAGCTGTCGCCCTATACGAAAATGAAAGCTCTTTGACATTGTCTTATCAGGACATGAACACCCTGGCCGAGCTTTACCGGGCTCAGGATAAGGGGGCTCAGGCAGCTAAGCTCTGGGAAGAGTCCTTGGATACGGTTTTCGGCCAAAGGAGTATTCAAGGAAAACTCTATAATTATTATATTGATACGGACCAGGTGACCCGGGTCTGGTCTCTTCGAGAGAAGCTTTTAGAAAAGCATCAGGCCCTACCCAAGCCCTTACATAACTTATGGGGTAACCAAGCTTGGCAAACACGTTTTACCGGTCTTTTTGCCAAAGAAGGCTCGACAACTTACTTTTCCGACTTAAAGAATCAAATTTTATATAGAAAAGTGGGAGAAGCGGGAGACTTTGAGCCTTTTTTAGAGATGGATGCTATGGGGCTTAATGTCAAACAAGGCATTTTATATTTCACCAGGCCTTCGGACCAATCCAAGCTCTACGCTTACAATCTTGCCACGCAAGAGCTGGAAAAAAAGATTGACGAATCCTGCCATAGCCCTTTGGTTTTCGGTCCCTATCTATATTACTTGGATGAGCATTCGGAGCTTAGGCGCTACAGCATAGAGGATCGGAGCATCCGTAAATTGGAGACCGGACCTGTTTTAAACTATATTCCCATAGACCGTGGGATTTATTACATTAAAGAAGACGGCAATTTGTACTTTATGGCTTTGGCCATGGATAAAATGACCCGGGTTCAGGCCCGTGACGTGGAGTTAGTCTTAAGCGGTCCTTTCAAAGAAGTTGTCAATGATGAATTCGGCCGGCTCTATCTTATTCAAGGAGAGAACGGTGCGATTTTGGATTTTGATCCCTTAAGCCGCCAGGTCGAATCCCTCTATCAGGAAGCGTCCACCTATTTAAACTATGCTAACCGGACCTTGTTTTTTGTGACCTGGACGCCACAAGCCTATTCCTTGGTCAACAAAAATCAAGTCAACCTGGCATCCAATATCTCGCAAGAACTTTATGTCTTCCAAGACAGACTCTACTCGGTTCTTTTTCTGAACAATTCGCATACGGATTATGAGATATACCAGATGAAGACCGATGGGTCGGAATGGAAAATATTTCAACCTTAATTAAGCTGTGTCCAATTTTTCCTTAGATTGAAATTAGCTTTAAGTCCGATGGTGTGGCCTTGCTCCTTAGAACATAATGGCTTCAGGAGGGCAAGCGCTATGACAGGTTCAGAGATTGAATATCACGACTACGCCGGATATGACTTTTTTATTGCTTCGGACTCGGAGAATCTCATGGACAGGCTTAACAGCATTATGCAGGAGAGAGGTTATCTTAGCCTGGCGGAAGATGACGGCCGCATGCATTATTTTATAGACGGCTCCGAGGACCTGGATAGGACGGTTGAGCAAATCGAATACATCATGGCCAGAGAAATCGGCGGAAGAGGAGCCGGACCTCCCGGCCTGCAGCGAAGGCAACGGGCCAGGCGTTATGAAATTCGTCGTATCGAACGTTTCTTACAAGAAAAAAGCATTTCACCCAGGCTTAAGGGCTTTAATTATTTAACCTACTTATTGCTGGAACTAATCAATGATCCTAACCATGCTACTGTACCCGACAAAGTTCATTATGCGTCGATTTGTCAGAGATTTAATACAGGACGCAAGCAGGTAGACCGAGTTATATCTTATTCTTTGGAAGTGGCCGGCATTCCGTTTCCTAACAGTGAGGCCATAGCCAGACTTTTAGAAGACTATAAGTTTCGCTATTTGGACAAAAGAAAACATTAGGCATCAAAAAAGAGGTCAGTATCAACTGGCCTCTCTTAGTTTCGGTTCAATAGAAAACTTATCCGTTTACGCGATCTTTTAATGCCTTACCGGCCTTGAAAGCGGGAGACTTAGATGCGGGAATGTCGATTTCTTCGCCGGTAGCAGGGTTTCTGCCCTTGCGTGCCTTGCGCTCTCTTACTTCAAAGGTGCCAAAGCCAATCAAAGTTACTTTATCACCTTCAGCCAGAGTATCAGTAATGGTCTCCAACACAGCGTTAACAGCAGCTTCAGCGTCCTTCTTCTTAAGATCTGTGCTATTGACTACTGATTCAATCAATTCATTCTTATTCATAAAGGATCCTCCTAAAAATTATTCGATAGCAATTATCTTATGATTGCTTAGAAGTGTCAATAGAATCGGGCTTAAATGGCCAAAAGGTGTATCCTTTAAGTAGGACTTTTAAGTGTAGAAGGAGAACAGAAGTATGCACGAATTTAAGATAAACGAAGATACCGTTATTATGGATTTACTCTATATGGATATTGATGTAGCCCAGATTTTTGCCCAAGCCGGCCTGCATTGTATGGGATGTGCTTTTTCTATTAATGAAACTATTGGCGAAGCAGCCATGGCTCACGGCATTGATCCCAAGCCTTTAATTGAGAATTTAAGAGCTTATTTCGGTGTGGATGAAGTGGCCCGGGCATAAAAAGCCGGTTTGACGAAGTCCTTTAAGAAAACTATAATTGGACTCTGCAAGCTAGATGTGCCTTAGGTACAACGAGTCACTAGCGAGAGAGGGGGGAGTTAGAAGATGTCAGAAATTCATGTAAAAGAGAATGAATCGCTTGATAGTGCCCTCCGTCGCTTTAAGCGCGCTACCGCCAGATCCGGCGTCTTAGCAGAAGTTCGTAAGAGAGAATACTATGAGAAGCCCAGCGTTAAGCGTAAGAAGAAATCTGAAGCGGCACGTAAGAGAAAGAGATAAGTGCTATCAGCTGACTTTTTAAGTGATGATCCTGCTTTTCGAGCTTTATTCTCGGAGAGCGGGATTTTTTGTTTATAAAGTCCAATTTAACGGAGGTTTTACCCATGAAGAAATTTATAACCGGTCTTTTGGCCATGGTGATGATGCTAAGCTTACTTCCCGTACATACGGTTAAGGCCGTTGAAAAAGAAGATAGGGTTTTGGTCGTAGGTGCGGCTTTGAATGAAGAAGAGATTAGCCGGACCAAGGAGCTATTAAGTATTGCCAAAGAGGACACGATTGAGGTCCATAAGGTAACAGGTGAGGACATCTATCGCTTCTTAGATCAGAAGGACGTACCGGATAGTGTCATGGTGTCTTCTGTTTTGGTAAAGTTTAATACTTCGGACGGTGTCAGAACCGCTATAGAAACACCTCAGGCTATAACCGATGTTAAGAGTTATCAGTATTCCAACGCCGCCATCACGGCAGGTCTGAAGGATTGTGAAGTCCGAGTGGCTTCCATCAGGCCGGTTACCGGTGAATCGGCTTTGACCGGTATTTATAAGGCTGCGGAAGTCTACGGCATTAAGCTGGACCAAGACCGCCTTATTGCCGGAAACGACGAGTTGGAAACCGTTCAGGATATCGAGAAGAACAATACGGAAAACAAAGACTTTAATTCCGAGGACTTTTCGAAGGCTCTTACCCAGATTAAGCTCGAAATCACGAACCAGGTAGACCAGTCTTCAAAGACCGAAATTAATACAGGCGATATTGTCGTCATTATTAATAATGCCTTGGACAAATACGACCTGAACTTATCGGAAGAAGACATCAATAAGTTGGCCGAGATGTTAGATAAATATAAGGACACCTTGAATTCCGATAACTTGCAAGAAGTCCGCGATCAGCTGGAGGAATTCGGCAAGAAAACCTGGGATTTGGCCACGGACGCCTTCAAGAAAGCCGAAGAGATGGGCTTGTGGGATAAGATTGTGAACTTCTTCCGAGATTTGATAAAGTCTATACAGGATATGTTCTAAGCCTTGTGAAGAGGCCCTTGTAGGCACCTTTTAATCATGGTAATATCTAGCGTAGCTTTTAATTAGTCCGTTTGGAGGTACATTAATGAATAATATTGCTTTGGCCATTATGTTGGCAGCAGGAAACCCGCCGCAAGCACCGGAAGGCGGTAATATGCTGGCTTCTTTGCTGGCTTCTTTGGGCCTACCCCTGATTCTGATCGGATCCATGTGGTTTTTCCTGATTAGACCTCAGAGAAAAGAGCAAAAACAAAGAGCGGCCGATATTAAGGCCATACGGGTAGGTGACAGTGTGGTCACAATCGGCGGAATTGTAGGTAAGGTCGTTAACCTGAGGGACAACGAGATTACCATTTCCACCTCCGTAGCCAATACCATGATGACTTTCCGTAAAGAAGCCATCGATAAGGTTATTAAACCTATTAGTGAAGAAGATTTATAATTCTGTAAGTTAGAAATTAGATATTAAGAGAGGTATTTATTATGAAACATGTAAAAGTTGTTTACGGAGCTAAGAAACTTTATAGTCCCGAAGGCAAGGCCTGCGGTGAGTGCCAGACCTCTTGCCAGTCTGCTTGCAAGACCAGCAGTACCGTTGCAAATCAGAAATGCGAGCGTATCGTTAAGAAGTAGCTCCTAAATCTGAATCTTGAACTTTGTATTTGAAGCATGATTCCTTGGGAGGTTTCATGCTTTTTCTTTCGTGAAAATATTTTAGGAAAATATTAGGAAGGATATTCACTTTGCTGCATAGATTTACTATGAACGGAGATTACCTGGTCTACGATTCGGAGACCCAGGCTTTATTAAGTTTAGATCCCCTGGCCTATGAAACCGTGGGACTCTTTGACCCCTATACCGGACAGGTGACGGATGAAAAGGCTATTGCAGACCTTAAGAAGCAATACCCGGATTGGGCTTCTTCCATAGATGAGATTATTGAAGAAATCAGTCTTTTAAAAGATCAGGATGTGCTTTTTAGAGCACCGACGCCGGTAACTTATGAACAGCTCTATCCGGACGATGCCCATATTAAGTCCATGTGTCTTCATATTTGCCATGATTGTAATCTTCGCTGCCGCTATTGTTTTGCCGGTCAGGGAGACTACCACATGGGCGAACGTTCCATGTTGACGTCCGAGGTGGGCCGCCAAGCCATTGATTTTTTGATTGAGGTTTCAGGTCCTCGCCATAATCTGGATATAGACTTTTTCGGCGGAGAGCCTTTGATGAATTGGCCGGTAGTAGAGGACTTGGTTGCCTATGCCGAAAAAAGAGGCGAGGAGACCGGCAAGGATCTACGTTTGACCATGACGACCAATGCGCTTCTATTAGATAAAGAGAAGAGAGACTTCATCAACAAACACTTTAAAAATGTTGTCTTAAGTATGGACGGTAGACCTGAGGTTCACGACCATATGCGGCCGGCCCCGAACGGCAAATCTTCCTTTGACCCGGTTATGCGAAATATTAAAGCCATGGTAGAGGAAAGAGGCGATCAGGAGTTTTATGTCAGGGGGACTTATACGAAGGATAACTTGGATTTTGCCGAGGACGTGAAGTTTATGGCAGAGCAAGACCTGCGTCAGCTGTCGATTGAGCCGGTTGTAGCGGAAGACACCATGCCTTATGCCTTGTCCGAAGAGGATTTACCTGTTTTGGAACAACAATACGAAGACCTGGCCCGTTATTATGTCGAAGAAAAAGACGGCGACCACCCCTTCCGCTTTTTTCATTTCCTTCTGGACTTGGATGAAGGACCTTGTGCCTACAAAAGACTTAAGGGTTGCGGTGTCGGAACCGAATATATAGCAGTGACCCCTACGGGCGATATTTACCCCTGCCACCAATTTGTCGGTGAAGAAGACTTTAGAATGGGGAATGTGGCCGATGGTCCGGAGGGCTTAAATCCCGACTTGGTAAAGGTTTTCCAAGATCGCCTGCTGCCCCATCAGACCGAATGCGATAGCTGCTGGGCCAAATATTTTTGCACCGGCGGTTGCTTGGCCAACCACTACCATGCGACAGGCTCTATGGATGAGCTCTATGGCCTGGGCTGTGCTTTACAGAAAAAGAGACTGGAAGCGGCCTTGTGGATTAAGTACCGTGAGAAGGAAAATGAGGACCAAAACAGGCAGGTCGAATTCTAATAATATGAATTATTTGTAAATAATAATTACAAATAAAGGACTTTTCAAAATATTCTCGTATATAAATAAAGAGGGATTATGGCGAGAATACCGGAACAGACAATTGAAGAGATTAAGAGACGAAACGACATCTTGGATGTGGTTTCGTCTTATGTTCGCTTTACGAAGAGGTCAGGGCAAAACCATTTCGGACTTTGCCCCTTCCATGAGGAGAAGACCCCTTCTTTCAGCGTGTCTCAAGATAAGCAGATGTTTTATTGTTTCGGCTGCCATAAGGGCGGAGATGTCATCTCTTTTATCATGGGGATAGAGCATATGACCTACCCTGAAGCGGTCCGCTTTTTGGCCGAGAAGGCCGGGATAGAAATTCCCGAAGATACGGAAGAAGATCCGCAATACCTGGCCATGCGCGAGAAGCGTAAGAAACTCATCGAGATTAACACGGAAGCTGCCCGTTACTTTTATATGGCCTTGCAAAGTCCCTTGGGTAAGGAAGCCAAGCTTTATTTAAAGAAGAGAGGGATTTCGCCCAAAACACAGACCGTTTTCGGTTTGGGCTATGCGCCGGATCGTTGGCAGGGCCTCTATAACCACTTGCTGAAGAAGGGTTTTGCCGCACGTGACATTAACGAATCCGGTCTGTTCCGTCAGAACAAGAAGGGCGGTTGGTTTGATCTTTTCCGAGATCGCCTGGTCTTTCCTATTATTGATGTTATGGGTAATATCATTGCTTTCGGAGCCAGGGTCTTGGGAGACGGTATGCCCAAGTATTTGAATTCACCGGAAACAACGCTTTATTCCAAAGGTAAGCACCTCTACGGTCTTAATTTGGCCAAAAGAAGCAGGGCCGATCGCTTAATCATCGTAGAAGGCTATATGGACTGTATTGCCTTACACCAAGCGGGTTTCGACCAGGCTGTAGCGTCTTTGGGAACCGCTTTGACGCCGGACCAGGCCGGTCTGATTCGAAAGTATAGGGAAGAAGTCGTTTTGGCCTATGACAATGACCGCGCCGGCCGTATGGCGACCTTAAGGAATATTGATGTTCTGAAGGATAAAAATGTAGGGAGTTTCATCCTTATGCTGGATCAGGGGAAAGACCCCGACGAATACATCCATCGCTTTGGCAAGGATCAGTTTGAGCTTTATCTTAACAGGGCCATGCCCGAGCAGGACTATAAGTTTTACCATGCCAAAGAGGAAGCTACGGTGGACGGCCACTTGGACAAGCTTCTATACCAGGATTTGGCCGGCCAAGAACTTTTGAAGATTAATAACCCCGTGGTACGCCAGTTGTATATACCCCGCGTGGCCGAGGTCTTAGGTGTACCGGATGAGTCGGTCAGCTTGCTGTTAGAAATGAAAGAAGAGCAAGGCGATTTACCGGAGAAGAAAAGAAGTGGAATGAGGGACAGAAGAGAGCCCTTGCCCAGACCCCCAGCGGCCGATCAAACGCAAGCGGAAAATACCGCAGAAGATAAAAAAATAGAGCGCTTAAGCACCCATGAAGCAGGCTTTTTGGTCCGTTTAGCCCGTAGACCCGATCTTTATAAGGAAGGACAAGTTCAGGTTGAGGCCTCTTGGTTTAATGATAAAGAGGCTAGGGCTCTGGTTAAAGAGATTCTGGAATTGGCGGATGAGGAAGCTTTAAGTGAGAACGTCCTGATCGATAAACTAAACAGCTTGGACCCATCGGTCAGACAGAGCCTGGCAGAGCCTCTGAATCGGGCGCTTTTTGAAGAGGATAGTGTGCTCAACGATAAGGACCTGGTACCCATGATGCAGATGCAGAGCCTGACCTTAGAAGAGGCCTATTACAGCCGGCTCAGCCGCTATTTTACATACCTTTTAGACCACCCCAAGCCGGGCCAGGACAACCGTGAAGTGAGGCAAAAATTCATGGACGTAAGGCAAAAGCGCGAAGCGGTGGTTCAAGCGATTAAAGAGAAAGAACAATTGATAAGAAGTCAATCGAACCAATAAGTTCAAGAGAATAAGGAGATAGGGATATGGCAAAAGATGATTTAAAGCAAGTCGTAAACAGGCTGATTAAGAAAGCCAGAAGTCACGATGATCAGGTGCTTTATACCGATATCGTTGACCAATTAGAAGATTTTGAGATTGACCCCAAATCTTTGAAAAGCATCCTGGATCAGCTTGAGGCCGAAGGTATAAAGATTTTGGCCGAGTTACCCGATGAAGACGAGTCGGATGCATCGGACCAGGAAGAAGGCGGCAGGAAAAAAATTGAGCAAGTCAGTGTAGACGACCCTGTCCGTATGTATCTTAAAGAAATCGGTAAGGTCGACCTGTTGACGGCGGATGAGGAAAAGGAACTGGCCAAAAGAATGGAAGCCGGTGACCAGGCGGCGCGTGACCACCTGGCCGAAGCCAACCTCCGCTTGGTTGTATCTATCGCTAAACGCTACACCGGCCGCGGCCTGTCTTTTCTGGACTTGATTCAGGAAGGAAACCTGGGCTTACTAAAGGCGGTAGAGAAATTTGACTACACGAAAGGGTTTAAGTTTTCGACTTACGCAACCTGGTGGATTCGCCAGTCCATCACCAGAGCCATTGCAGACCAGGCCAGAACCATCCGTATCCCCGTCCATATGGTTGAAACCATTAATAAATTAGTCCGTACCCAACGCCAGTTGGTCCAAGAGCTGGGGCGTGAACCCGAGGTAGAAGAATTAGCGGCTGAGTTAGATATGACGCCCGAGAAGGTGCGAAACATTCAGAAGATTTCGCAAGAACCGGTTTCGTTGGAAAAGCCCATCGGTGAAGAAGAAGATTCGCACTTGGGAGACTTTATCCCCGATGATGATGTTCCGTCTCCGGAGCAACAGGCTGCCTTTACGCTATTAAAAGAGCAGTTAAATGAAATCCTCTCCACCTTGACCCAGAGAGAGGAGAAGGTCTTGAGGCTTCGTTTCGGCTTGGACGACGGCAGGCCCAGAACCTTAGAAGAAGTCGGTAAGGAATTCGGTGTTACGCGTGAGCGGATTCGTCAGATTGAGGCCAAAGCCCTGCGTAAGCTCCGCCATCCTTCCAGAAGCAAGAAATTAAAGGACTATTTGGATTAATGAAATTAGGACAAATTACAGATTATCTGGAAACGCTTGTTCCTCTGGAGTGGCAAGAGTCCTGGGATAAGTCCGGTCTTCAGATAGGAGGCCGGGACCGGGACATTCGCCGTATCCTGCTGGCCCTTGATATCAACAAGGCCAGCGTGGCAAAGGCTGTCGAGTTTAAAGCGGACCTTATCATCAGCCACCATCCCTTGTTTTTTAATCCCTTGGAAGCTATTCGCGACGACCGTGCCGAGGAGGCCTTGGTCAGACAGTTGATTGAACATGAGCTTTCGGTCTACTCCATGCATACCAATTTGGACCGAGCCCCCTGGGGCGTCAACTTCGCTTTGGCCAAAGCTTTTAATCTGGACCAGAAACTGTCTCCCGACCCCCTGATTTTGCCGCCTATGCCTTTGGCTGAACCGGACTTGGAAGATCTGTTTTTGGGGTCTGAAGCTTTCAGAGGCAGGAAGCCCGGCTTCGGACTGGTATGCGTCAGTAAAACCAGCCGCTTCGAACTTTTGGCCCAGTCAAGGGTCTTAGGTTTGGGTCCGGTCCAGGTGAACTTTGACCGGGATGAGGAACTTTCGCATATTGTCTTCAGCGGCGGATCCTGGGATTCGGCCTGGCTTGGGGCTTTAGAAGAAAGACAAATTCAGATGGTTGTTACAGGTGAGATGAAGCACCATGACCGAGAAGCTCTACTTAACCGTGATATAGGTGTTTTAGCCCTAGGTCATGACGTATCCGAAAGGCAAGTATTGGTCTATTTATTGAAATGGTTGGAAAATCTTAATGCGACCTGTAAGGAAGAAGATCAGCTGGACTTGGAGGTCTTCTACGGGCTTGATTATTCGCTTCTCCCACCTGTATAATGGCTGAGATTCCTGAGATAGCCGGACAATCGCGGGCAAGAGACGAAAGAACTTGCGTGAGGAAAGTCCGGGCTCTTTAGAACCGAGGGCGCCGGGTAGTTCCCGGTGAAGGTGACTTTAAGGAAAGTGCAACAGAAAAGATACCGCCCGAGACCTTGGGTTTCGGGTAAGGGTGGAATGGTGAGGTAAGAGCTCACCGGCGGCTTGGTAACAAGTCGGCCGTGCAAACCCCGTCCGGAGCAACACCGTGGAGGAACATGATGCAGAGGTTCGTGCGTTCCTAGGAGGTGGCTGGAGCCCCTTAGAGATAGGGGGCCTAGATAAATGATTGTCCAAGACAGAACCCGGCTTATAGGCTATCTCAGTTTTCATTTGCAGTAAGGACCTATATTTGATATTATCTACAGGTTCATACCCTGTCCGGGTTAGGGGACTTATCCGCCCCTTACTTAGATAGAGGCTTATATTTTTAGGAGGATAATTGAATGGACAAACAACGTAAACAGGAAATTATTAAGGAGTACGCCATCCACGAAGGGGACACCGGTTCTCCGGAAGTTCAGGTCGCTTTGTTAACCGAGCGCATTAAGCACTTAACCGAGCATCTGAAGGATCATCCCCATGACCACCATTCCCGCCGCGGTCTTTTACAGTTAGTAGGTAACCGCAGAGGTATGTTGGATTATCTGATGCGTTTAGATATCGAGCGTTACAGAACCTTAATAGAGCGATTAGGCTTACGCCGTTAGGCATGTTTCAAGATGGGCAGGAGGAGAAGCCTCCTGCCCATTTTTGCATAGACGCCGGGATGTAGTAGGTAGAAGGAGAGGAGGTCTCCATTAAGTCAGGACCTCTTTTGCTTCTACAGCCTACAACCCGGGACATGTGTAAAGTGATTTTGTAGGAGGTATTATGAAAAAGATTTATCAGACCGAAGTAGCAGGTAGAACATTACAGGTAGAATTAGGGGAGATGGCTCAGTTGGCCAACGGCTCTGTTCTGGTCCGTTACGGTGACACGACTGTCTTAAGTACAGCCACCGCATCGTCCAGCCCCAGACCGGGTATCGACTTCTTCCCCTTAAGTGTGGATTACGAAGAGAAGATGTACTCCGTAGGTAAGTTCCCCGGCGGTTTCCTCAAGCGTGAAGGCCGCCCGACCGAGCATGCTACATTGACCGCCCGGGCTATTGACCGCCCCATGCGTCCTTTGTTCCCTAAGGATTTGAGAAACGATGTGCTTTTGAGCAACTTGGTTTTATCCGTAGACCAGGATAATTCTCCCGAATTCTGTGCCATGTTCGGCTCGCATTTGGCCGTCAATATTTCGGATATCCCTTATTACGGTCCTACCGCCGTTATTGAAGTCGGCTTGGTAGACGGTGAGATTGTGATTAACCCGACCGAAGCCCAGAGAGAAGTTTCCGATTTGGATTTAACTTTGGCCGGCACAGCCGAGAAAGTCACCATGATTGAAGCCGGTGCCAACGAAGTGCCCGACGAAATTATCTTGGAAGCTATCAGCAAAGGCCACGAAGAGATTCAGAAACTTTGTGCCTTCATCGCCGAGATTGTGGAGAAGGAAGGTAAGGAGAAGTTCTCTTACGAATCTTCTACTGTTCCCGAAGAGGTCATGCAGGTCGTGCAGGATTACTGCGGTGACGCCATTGCCGAGAAAATCATGGAGAAGGATAAGACCACTCGTGATACGAACCTCAACGCCATCCGTGCCGATTTAGAGGCACATCTGACCGAAGAATATCCTGATTATCTGGATTATATGAATGATGCCTTTGACCTTATGCAGAAGAAGGTCGTAAGACATAATCTTTTCGATAAACACCAGCGTGTAGACGGCAGAGCTATCGACGAAATTCGTGAACTCCATGCGTCCGTTGACCGCATCCCGCTGACACACGGTTCGGCACTCTTCTCCAGAGGCCAGACCCAGGTCTTGAATATCGTGACCTTGGCTCCTATGTCCGAAGCGCAGGTCTTGGACGGCCTGAACAACCAGGAATACAAGCGTTACATGCATCAATATAACTTCCCGGGTTATTCCGTAGGTGAGGCCAAAGCTTCCCGTTCTCCGGGCCGTCGTGAAATCGGCCACGGTGCCTTGGCGGAAAGATCGCTCTATGCCGTTTTACCTTCCGAAGAAGATTTCCCCTATGCTATCCGTTCCGTATCGGAAGTTCTGATGTCTAACGGTTCTACCTCGCAAGGTTCCGTTTGTGCTTCCAGTATGGCTCTGATGGATGCCGGTGTGCCCATTAAGCGCCATGTTGCGGGTATTTCGGCCGGTCTTTTGGTTAACGAGAAGGACGATTCCGACTATCTGATTTTCATGGATATTCAGGGACTGGAAGACTTCTACGGCGATATGGACTTCAAGGTTGCCGGTACAACCGAAGGTATTACCGGTATCCAGGTGGATATTAAGGTCAAGGGTCTGACTTTGGACATGATCAGAGAGGCTTTCGCTATGACCAAGAAGGGCCGTCTGCAGATTATTAACGATGTCATGACACCTGCCATCGCCGAGCCCAGAGCTCAGCTCAAGGACACCGCACCTAAGATTATCCAGACCAAGGTCCCCGAGGACCGTATCGGTGCAGTTATCGGTAAGGGTGGCAAGACCATTAACCAGATTATTGAGGAAACCGGTGCTACCGTAGATATCGAAGACGACGGTACGGTTTATATTTCCGGTACCGACCTGTCCGCCTTGGAGAAGGCCAAAGCTATTGTGGAAGGTATCGTGACCGATCCCGAACCGGGCCAGGTCTATGAGGGTAAGGTTACCCGCTTGATGAATTTCGGTGCCTTTGTGGAATATCTGCCCGGCAAGGAAGGCCTGGTACACATTTCCAAACTGGCCTGGGACCGTGTGGATAAGGTAGAAGACGTTGTACAGGTAGGCGATAAGGTCCGTGTCAAGGTCCTGGAAATCGATGACCAAGACCGTGTGAACCTGTCTATCCGTGATACGGAAGAAAAGCCCGAAGGTTATGTCGAAAGGCCGGCACGTCCTGCCAGAGACAACCGCGACCGTGATTTTTCCAGAGGCGGCAGATCTAACCATAATAGACAGCAACAAGGCAGAAGAAATTCTGATTCCGGGGCTTATGCCACACCCAGAAAGCCCATGAAAAACCGCAGACGTCCTAACGAAGACGATGACATCTAAAGAGAAGTTAAATCAGAAGTCCAAGCTCTTATTAGTTCTGCAATATTTACTGGAACATTCCGAACCCGATCGTCCGGTAACGACCAAAGAACTGATCGACTATGTCGAGAGCATGGGCCTCACAGCACAAAGAAAAAGCATTTATTCCGATTTGGAACAACTACGTGAGTTGGGCTTTGATATTGTAAAAATAGGGGGCCGCAAGGCCTCTTATTTTATTGGAGAAAGACTTTTGTCCCGGGTGGAAATCCGCATGCTGGCAGATATGATTGCCGCTTCGGCTTTTCTAACCGCCGAGAAGACCGCTGATTTAATTAAGCGTTTGGCAAAACTCTTACCCCTGAGGCAAAGAAATCTCCTCTTGTCCGAAGTCCATTTGGCCGGTATGGCCTCTCAGAAAACGACCAATGAAGCAGTGTATCGGAATCTGGATAGGATTAGGCAGGCCATGGAAGAGCAAAGAAATCTGCATTTTTATTATGCCGATTGGCAGGTTGACCGGTCCAAGCCCAAAATTCAGATTGAGCTGAAGAGACGTCATGAGGGCGAGGAGTATAGGATTTATCCGCACGGACTTCTTTGGGACCGTGAGCACTATTACCTGGTAGCCGAAGACCTCAAGGAAGCTAAGGTAAAGCATTATCGGCCGGATCGGATGGAAGAGGTGCATTTGGGCAAGACAGCCGATAAGGAGCTTATCCATCGGTCTAAGTTTTTCGATCCCTTACCCTATCAGCAATCCTTATTTGATATGTTTAACGGTCACGACTCTATTGTGACCCTGGCTTTTACCGATGACCTTTTGCCGGTTATGCTGGACCGCTTCGGCCATGATTCTATCGTTGAAAACTACCGGGACTCCGGCTGGCTTAAAACCAACCAGGTGATTAAGACCAGTCCGATTTTTTATAGCTGGTTGGCTTCTTTCGGTTCTAAGATTATCCTTCTGTCGCCTCAAGGAGAAATTAGAGCTTATCGTGCTTTTTTAGAAGAAGCCTTGGCACAAACCGAACCAGGGGAGGCATAAGATGCAAGAAAAAAGATTCAAGAATTGGACTTGGGATAAATTTTTTGAGCCGGAAGATTCGTATCTCAGAGCGTGGCTAGCTTCAAAAGCCTATCCCTGGGAGCTTTTGCCCGATATAGGCAATTTTATTTCAGACTATCTGACTCGGTTGGACTTGGAGGATTTTGTTTCGCCGGCAGAAGATGTTTATATCCATAAGTCTGTAAAAGTGCCCCCTACAGCGACCATCATAGGACCTTGCCTGATCTTAGAAGAGGCTCAGATTAGGCCCGGTTGCTATATCAGAGGCAAGGTTTGGGCGGGGCCCGGTGCGGTCTTGGGCAACAGCTGCGAGTTTAAAAATTGTGTCCTGATGCAAGGCGCGGAAGTACCGCATTTTTCTTATGTAGGAGACTCCATCTTAGGTAAGAAGGCCCATCTTGGATGCGGAGCCGTGACATCCAATTACCGCCAGGACCACCAAAGCGTCAAAATTCGTTTTAGTGCGGAGCCTGAAGCCAAAGCTTATGAAACCGGACTCAGAAAGATGGGTGCCATCATCGGTGACTATGCTGAAATCGGTTCACAAACGGTCTTAAATCCCGGCAGTCTGCTGGGAAGAAAATCCAGGGTTTACCCCTTAGTCTCCCTCCGCCATGCCGTAGGTCCCAATACCATTTACAAAGGTCCGGGCCGGATGGCTGACTTAGAAGAGAGGGGATAAATATGGCAAGATTATTCGGAACAGACGGCGTAAGAGGTGTGGCCAATGTAAGGCTGGACTGCCCTTTGGCCTATCAACTAGGTAAGTACGGCGCCAGGGTCCTACAAGAACACTTTCAAGTGGAAGGCAGTGTGGTCATAGGTCACGATGGTCGGATTTCGGCAGATATGCTGGCCTCGTCCCTGGCCGCGGGTTTCATGTCCGAAGGCCTTGATGTCTATCCCATAGGCCTGATTCCCACGCCCGGCCTGGCCTATACAACGAAGACCGGACCTTATGCCCTGGGTGCCATGGTCTCGGCTTCTCACAACAGCTTCGAGCATAACGGCATTAAGTTTTTTGACCATTCGGGACAAAAGTTGCCGGATGTTCTGGAGGACCGGATTGAGGCTTACATCCAAGGCTGGATAGCCGATACCTTGCCGCCTTTAGAAGGAGCGGATTTAGGCCGTATTTACAGGTCCGATGATGCTGTAAAGACCTATGGTGAATATCTCTTGAGCCGATTTAGTCCGGATGGAAGAGGGCGGAAGATTGGCCTGGATTTAGCCAACGGTGCGACGTCGATTTTGGCCAAAGAACTCTTCCAAAGCCTGGGCTTTGACGTCAAAGTCCTCTTGGGTGCCCAACCGGACGGAACCAATATCAACGCTTCTTGCGGCTCGACCCATCCGGAGAGACTGAGCCGGGCTATTAAAGAATCCGATTGTCAGATGGGCTTTGCCTTTGACGGGGACGGAGATAGGCTGATTGCTTTAGATAAGGACGGCCAAATTATAGACGGTGACAGAATCATGGCGGTTCTGGCCCTGGCCTATCAGAAGCAGGGCCTTCTAAAGGGTAAGAGCCTGGTTGCAACCATTATGAGCAATCTGGGCCTCGATAAGTTTTGTGAGAAAAACGGCATCACACTTCATAAGACCCAGGTGGGCGACCGCTATGTACTGGAAAAACTTATCTCGGACAATTTGGTTTTGGGCGGTGAGCAGTCCGGCCATATTATCTTGAGAGACCACCAAACAACAGGTGACGGCTTATTGTCGGCCCTGGCCTTAATCAATGCACTGGATACCTTGGATATGGACTTAAGTCAGATTGATGAGGTGATGACGCTTTATCCGCAGTGCCTTAAGAATGTGCCGGTACTCCATGAATTGAAGGGCAAAATTATGGCCGATACTAAGCTTAAAGACGAAATCGACCGCACGGAAAAAGCTCTGGACGGTCGGGGACGTATCCTGGTCAGAGCGTCCGGCACCGAAGACCTTATCCGCGTCATGGTCGAAGCCGAGACAGAAGACAAAGCGCATGAAATTGCGGATTATTTCGTAAATTTCATAAAAGAAAGTTATAATTAAGGCTAAATTCACTATATTTTAAAAGGGAAAGGGAATAATAGTATGGAAACGATTTTGGTAACAGGCGGAGCGGGCTATATAGGCACCCATACCTTAATTTGTCTTTATGAAGCAGGTTACAAGGCAGTCGTCATTGATAATCTGGTCAATGCCGAGAAGGAGGCCTTGCACAGGACCGAGCAAATCATAGGAGAATCCATTCCTTTTTACGAAGCGGACGTCAGAGATAAAGAGGCTTTAGAAAACATTTTTGCTTCGCACAAAATCGACGCAGTGATTCATTTTGCAGGTCTTAAAGCCGTCGGTGAATCCGTATCCATCCCTTTGGATTATTATTCGAACAACCTCGACTCCACTTTGGTTTTGCTGGAAGTTATGGAAAAACACGGTGTTAAACGTATTGTTTTCTCGTCTTCGGCAACCGTTTACAGAGCAGACAATGTGTCTCCGCTGAAGGAAGACATGGCTCTGGGATGCACCAACCCCTACGGCTGGACTAAGTACATGAACGAGCAGATTCTGAGAGATTATTGTGTCCCTCACCAGGATTTTTCCGCGGTCTTGCTGCGCTATTTCAACCCCATAGGTGCTCATGAGTCCGGCCTAATCGGCGAAAACCCCAAAGGTATCCCCAATAACCTCATGCCTTACATTACCCAGGTTGCCGTTGGGAAGAGAGAGAAGCTCTATGTCTTCGGTGATGATTACGACACCGTCGACGGTACCGGTGTAAGAGACTATATTCATGTCATGGATTTGGCCAAAGGTCACGTTGACGCTATTTCGTACAGCAAGGACCATGCAGGCGCCCGGGCAATTAACTTGGGAACCGGTAAGGGCACCAGTGTCTTGGCATTGAAGACTGCTTTCGAGAAGGCTTCCGGCCAAGAAATCCCTTATGAGATTAGCCCCAGGAGGCCCGGAGATATAGCGACCGTTTATGCAGATTCCGCTTTGGCCAAAGAACTCTTAGGCTGGGAGGCTCGTTACGATATTGACCGGATGTGCGAAGATTCATGGCGTTGGCAAAGTCAGAATCCGGAAGGCTATGCCGGGTAAGACCTATGCGTAAGAACGGACCGAACGGCTGGGAAGACGATGACAAGGCCCGTGACCTGACCGAAGATATTGAGTCAGGTTCGCAGACCAGGGCTTCTTATGTTTCGGGAGAAGCAGCCGATGAGGATTACATGTGGCGAAGGCCCGAAGAGGGTCAAGAGGCCCCGGCTAAAACCGAAAATAGTCCCCGTCGTTCTGACAATCGCCTGTCAGATCTTTACGGCGTAGACGAAGACGGTCTGACGTCTTCCGAACGCCTCTACCGCAAGGCCCGGGCATCCCGAGACGGTGGTGAAGAGACCGAGCATAAAGAGGCCAAGTCTAAGGAAGAACCTGAATTTTTCTATAAGAAAAAGACCGATCCCAAACCCATTATTCTTAGATCGGCCATTACCTTGGGCTTGTTAGCTGTGGTATTCGGACTTTTTTTGGCCATCCAAAAAGAACTGAAAATAAGAGACGGTTTAAAAAACACCAAGCCGACCCAAGGCTCGGGTCTGGCAATAGCCGGTTCCGAATCCGAGGTATCGACGACCAAGTCAGAAGAAAACCTGACAGAAGCGGAGAACGTTTCGTCCAAAGCACCCGAGGAGTCGGTAGAAGTTCAAATTGTGGGAAATTGGTTTGACCGTTATGAAGAAATTCAAGACTTCTTCAGTGACGAAAAGCCTTCGGCCGAGACAGAACAAACGACCTCTTCACAAAATTAGTTTCAATGAAAAGCTAAGTTCAGAAGCTCTGAAAAACCCTTAAATCAAGGCTTTCAGAGCTTTTCATTTGTCAAAATTAAGTTAGTGCCTATTCTTTTTTTATTCATATTTTATTTATTGACTTTATTTGACCAATGACCTATCATAGCCCGTGTTAGCACTCTAGAAGAAAGAGTGCTAATCTTTAAAAAGTTATGAAAAATATATTTTAGGAGGCTGTTTTATGAAGATAAAACCTTTGGCAGACAGAGTTGTGATTAAGATGGTGGAGCCGGAAGAGAAGACCGTTGGCGGTATTGTCCTTCCTGATTCGGCTCAAGAGAAGCCCCAGGTAGCGGAAGTTGTCGCTGTAGGCCCCGGCGGTGTTGTCGACGGCAAAGAAGTGAAGATGGAGCTTAGCGTTGGTCAGAAGGTTTTGATCAGCAAGTATGCCGGTACCGAGATTACTTTAGATGATGTGGAATATACCATCTTGAAGCAAAGTGATGTTTTGGCCGTTGTTGAAGGCTAATTATCGAGAACAGTACATAGAATAAGAGGAGAGTATAAACATGGCAAAAGAATTATTGCATGGTATTGAAGCAAGAAACAAGTTAGAGACCGGTGTTAATAAGCTGGCCGACACCGTTAAGATTACCTTAGGTCCTAAGGGCAGAAACGTTGTTTTGGACAAGTCTTACGGTGCTCCCGTGGTCACCAACGACGGTGTTACCATTGCTAAGGAAATCGAGCTTGAGGATAGAGCCGAGAACATGGGTGCTCAGCTGGTTAAAGAAGTAGCGACCAAGACCAACGATGTCGCCGGTGACGGTACCACGACCGCTACGCTTTTGGCCCAGGCCATCATCAGAGAAGGTCTGAAGAATATCGCAGCCGGTGCCAACCCCATTTTCCTTCGTAAGGGTATCAACGACGCTGTTCAGGTAGCTGTTGACGAGATTGCCAAGAAGGCCCTGCCGGTTTCTTCCAGCAAGGATATTGCCCGTGTGGCAGCTGTCTCCGCTAACGACGACCAGGTCGGTGAATTAGTGGCTCAGGCCATGGAGAAGGTTTCTGCTGACGGCGTAATTACCGTAGAAGAATCCAACACCATGTCCACCGAACTCGACGTGGTTGAAGGTATGCAGTTCGACAGAGGCTATATCTCTGCTTACATGGCTACCGATACCGAGAAGATGGAAGCTTCTTTGGAAGACCCCATGATTCTTATTACCGATAAGAAGATCAGTGCTATTCAGGACCTCCTGCCCCTCTTAGAGCAAATTGTCCAGTCCGGTAAGAAACTCCTCATCATTGCCGAGGATGTTGACGGCGAAGCCTTGTCTACCCTGGTACTGAATAAGTTAAGAGGCACCTTGGATGTTGTTGCTGTTAAGGCCCCGGGCTTCGGTGACCGTCGTAAGGAAATGCTCCAGGATATCGCTGTTTTAACCGGTGGTCAGGTCATCACCGATGAGTTGGGCTTAGAGATTAAGGACACTACCTTAGATCAGTTAGGTACAGCTCGCCAGGTTAAGATTGGCAAGGAAAACACCATCATTGTTGACGGTGGCGGCAAGGCGGAAGATTTGGAAGCCAGAATCAAGCAGATTAAGGCCCAGATTGAGAATACCGATTCCGAGTTCGACCGTGAGAAACTCCAAGAGCGTCTGGCTAAGTTGTCCGGCGGTGTTGCCGTTATCAAGGTCGGTGCAGCTACCGAAGTCGAAATGAAAGAGAAGAAACTGCGTATCGAAGACGCTTTGGCTGCTACCAAAGCCGGTGTTGAAGAAGGTATGGTCCCCGGTGGCGGTACGGCTTTCATTAACATCATTCCTGCCGTAGAGAAGCTCCTGGATGAGAAGGAAGGCGATGAGAAGACCGGTGTTGCCATTGTTGTAAGAGCTTTAGAAGAGCCCGTACGTCAGATTGCTATTAACGCAGGTTATGACGGCTCCGTTATCTGCGAAGGCGTCAAGCACCACGACGCAGGCGTAGGCTTCAATGCCCTCAACGGCGACTATGTCGATATGATCCAGACCGGTATTGTAGACCCGGCCAAGGTTACCCGTTCCGCCCTGCAGAACGCCGCTTCGATTGCTTCTACCTTGCTGACGACCGAAGCTTTGGTTGTGGATATTCCCGAACCCGAACCTCAGATGCCGGCAGGTCAACCGGGCATGTACTAATCCCAAGCCCTGACTATTTGTCAAAACAGACAAGACCATAGATAATAAGAGTCGAGTAAGCCAAGCGTGCTTACTCGACTTTTTTGATGTTAGGACTAGAGGATGACAGATTTTGAGCGGGATTTTTTAGATCTTTTAAATGAGGTCATGGACATGATTGGGCGGACGGAAGACGAGGTTCTTACGGCCGGCCGTTTCCAAGACCTTTCTAGGTCCGAGATGCATACGCTGAAGGCTATCGGACCCTATGAAGTAAAAACCATGGGGGAGACGGCCAAGCTCCTGAAAATCACGACCGGATCGTTAAGCGTGCAGATGGACCGCCTGGTAAAAAAGGGCTATGTTTTGCGTCGCAAAAAACCCGAAGATCGCCGAGTTGTTGAGCTTAAATTAAGCAAGAAGGGCAAGCTGGTCTGTCGTTTACATGACCGCTTCAGCCACCTGCTTTTAGACTATTTGTTGGAGCCTTTTGATTTAGAAGAGCAGGAAGTTTTGTTCCGTGCCATGATGCGGGTGGATACCTACCTTAACATGCAATACGGCAAGTATAAGAGCCGTGCCGAACATAAGAACTTAGAAGAGGCCAAAGAGGAGAATCCGGAAGATGACTGAAGAAATACCCCAATCCACCAGAGCTTATGTTGAACAAAGTATCAAAGAAGCCATAGGAGATGACACGCTTCTTATCAAAGACAGCGACTTCCTTATGGAAGACCTGGGTATGGATTCTATGGCTATCTATGAAATGGTAATCGAATTCGAAGAGCATTTTAATGCCCGTATTCCCGATGAGGACCTCAATCATTTGGAGACCCTAGGAGACGTCCTAGCCTACATTAATAAGCGTCAGGCATCGGGTTGGGCAGACTGATTTTCTTTTTGTTTTCGCTCTTCAATGCGGTCTAATTTGGCCTGGAGTTTCTCCATATAGGCCAAATTTTCATTTTCGTAAACACGGGGAATTTCCTTATGATCGTACATTTCGTGCAAAATCTTGGAGAGTTCCTTGGTCATGGCTTTGGAGTTGGGGAAGTCTTCGGGATAAATGGGCTTGCCGTAGGTTAAAATAACCCTTCTTTTCTTACCGGACTGATCGCGGAACTTAGGCTTATGCATGTGTCTCGAATAAATCTCATAAGCACCGTCGATGAAGACCGGTACGACCGGAGCCTTGGCATGCTTAGAGATAAAGCAGCAGCCATCCTGGATCTTGCCCAATTTACCGTCGGCAGACCTGGTGCCTTCCGGATGGATAAGAAGAATATTGCCCTTTTCCAGCTGGGCGATACAAATCTTAAGGCTGGTCAAAGGATTGGCCTTTCTGTCTATGGGAATGGCCCGGCCGACCCGCATCATGACCTTACCCAGCGAGCCGTGGTCGGTATTTAATTCTTTGGCCGCCAGACAGGTCATTTTCTTAAAGAGCTTGGGCGGAAGTCCCATGCCGACAATAAGTCCGTCCACGTAAGTTTCGTGGTTGGGAGCCAAAATAAAGGGTGCATCCGCCGGCAGGTTTTCCTGACCCCTGATTTCGAAACGGGTCCCTAAGCGAACAATACTCTTACCGATAAAATTAAAAAAATGCCCTGTAAAACCGCGTTTAAAGGGTTCTATGTGGTGGTGTGCCACCTGATTCGTCTTTTCCGTCACTTTTTCATTCCTTCGCCACAATGTTGTCAAAGATTGCAGCCATTCTATGTTAAAATCCGAAAATGTTTTAGCTAAAAATATGCTATCGGATTCCGACTGATTTTTTTACTAGTATAAAGGAGATGTGTTAAATATGAAAGTTCATAGAGGAACACAAGTCCGATCGGCAGAACGTTTTATAGATTTTAAGAGCCTGCTTGAACACGGCGAAATGCATTATAAAGACATGCCGGCTTTTATGTTTCGCCGATCCCCCTCCGAGGAGGTTTTGACAAGAACTTACGGAGCTTTTGCAGCAGATGTTAAGGCTCTGGCGGAGTACTTTATAAGTCTCACACCCGATAAACCCAAGAGTCATATTGCCTTTGTCGGCAAGAATTCTTACGAGTGGCTGATGATTCACATGGCAATTCTTTGCTCGGGCCGAATTTCGGTTCCCATGGATAATCAGCTGCCGTCCAATGAGTTACTGAATCTTTTGGCCAAAGGCGACGTCGATATTTTTATCAGTAATTTAAGGCACTATAAGAGCGGCTTGGAGGCCCTGGAGATTTATCCTTCATTAAAAACTTTTATCGTGAACGACTTTGTCGGCAAAAACGAGAAGTTACCGTCCTTACCTGAAGCACCGGCCGGTAAGAGCCTGGGCTTCTTCAGTCAGGCTTTAGAAGAAGGTCATAGGCTAAGAGAAGAGGGCAAAAGAGCGTTTGAAAAAGTTCGGCTGAATCCCTCGGAAATGGCGGCTATTTTCTTTACCTCCGGTACGACGTCTCAGGCCAAGGGTGTCATGCTGTCGCAAGACAATATTCTCTATAACGTACAAGCCATCAATCAGACTGTCTATATCGAAGCCGGCGAACGATTTTTGTCGGTCCTTCCGGCCCACCATACCTTGGAGCACACGGTATCTTTGATTTATCCCCAGTCCATAGGGGGAACGATTTGCTTTTCGGATGGTCTAAGATACATAGGCCAAAACATGAAGGAGTGGGAGATCTCGGCCATGGTGGCCGTGCCCGCCCTGGTAGAATCCATGTGGCGTCTACTTCGTAAACGGATTAAATCACCTGCCTTAATGCACTTGGTCAACGCTGCTATTGCCCTGGTGGGGCGATTGGGAAAAATATTCGGTATGAAGGCCAGACGTAAGATCTTTTCGGCCATTTTGAAAGAAATGGGCGGGAAAATTCATATCATGGTAGTAGGTGCCGCACCGACCGACCCCAAGGTCATCCGAGCCTTTAATGCCATCGGTATCACACTCTACCAGGGCTACGGTCTGACCGAACATTCACCGGTGGTATCCAGTTGCTCCGAGATTGCCCATGTTGTGGGCAGTGTCGGTCCTCCCTTACCCGGCGTAGAGCTTGCCATTCAGGAAGATGAAGCTCTAGAAGAAGGCCAAGGCGAAGTTGTGATTAAATCGCATTCGGTCATGCTGGGCTATTATAAGGAGCCGGAATTGACCCGCGAAACCATAGACGACAAGGGCTGGCTCCATACCGGTGATATGGGCTATTTTGACCGTAAGGGGTGCCTCCACATCACCGGACGTTACAAGTCGGTTATAGTCTTAGAAAACGGCAAGAATGTCTTCCCCGAAGAGGTCGAAGCACTCTTTACCGATTATCCGGGCGTTACGGCGACCATGATTTGGGGGGATACCAATCCCAGAGGCCATGTGGACTTAATATGCCGCTTCGAGCTTGATGAGAAGGAGCTGCCTCAGGAGCTAGAGGGATCCGATGAAGCCATCTCGGCTTATCTGGATAAACTGGTTCGCAAGGTAAACGGCCAAATGCCGAACTATAAGGCCATCCGTTACTTTGTTTTCTCGGACCAAAAGATCATTCGTAATACCACCATGAAGGTGAAGCGCCACGATGAGCTTTCTAAAATGCATGAGACGCTTGGCCAAGAAAAGACCTTCAAGGATGTAGATAAGACCAGAATCTTTTAGTTTTAAGCCTTAGTTTTTTATCTCAGGGACACAATCTCTTCAAAGATTGTGTCCATTTTATGGTATAATCCAAAATTAGTTTGAACATCAAAGTGTTTTCTATCCCTCTGCATGGGGTATTGGTATAAGGAGATGTGCAAAATATGAAAGTTCATACTGGGACACAGGTCCGACCGGCAGAACGCTTCATCGACTTTAAAAGTCTTTTAGAAAATAGTGAGAATCTTTATAAGGACAAGCCTGCTTTTATGTTCCGTAGATCTCTCAAGGAAGATGTCTTAACCAGGACTTACGGAGAATTTGCAGAAGACGTCAAAGCTTTGGCCGAATACTTCATCCGACTGACCGCGGATAAACCTAAGAGCCACATCGCTTTCGTAGGCCAAAACTCTTATGAGTGGCTGCTGATCCATATGGCTATCCTATGCTCGGGAAGAGTTTCGCTTCCTATGGACAACCAGCTGCCGACCAATGAATTATTAAACCTCTTAGACCGGGGCGATGCGGACATCTTCATCAGTAATTTAAGGCACTATAAGAACGGTCTGGAAGCCTTGGAGACCAATGCCGATTTGAAGATGTTGCTTGTTAATGACTTCATCGGCCAAAATGAGAAGTTGCCGACCTTGCCCGAGGCACCGCAAGATAAGTCCATCGGCTTTTTAAGTGATGCCTTACAAGAGGGCCGTAAGCTCAGAAAGCAAGGCTCTTACGAATATGAAAAAGTAGATATTAGACCGGCGGAATTGGCTGCGATTTTCTTTACTTCCGGCACCACGTCCAAGGCCAAAGGCGTCATGCTGTCTCAGGATAATATTCTTTATAATGTCCACAGTATCAGCCAGACCTTACCTATTGAAGCCGGTGAACGTTTCTTATCCATCTTACCGGCCCACCATACCTTCGAACATACGACTTCGCAGATTTACCCGATTTCTATAGGCGCTACCATTTGCTATGCCGACGGTTTAAGACAGGTCGCTAAGAATCTTGAGGAATGGGAGATTTCGGCCATGGTTGCCGTGCCCGCCTTAGTGGAATCTATGTGGCGTATTATTCAGAAGAAGATTGACGGATCCAGTTTGAAGAGCATTGTGAACTTCGCCATGCCGGTAGCAAGAAGGCTGGAAGAGTCATCGGGCCTTAATATTCGCCGTAAGGTTTTTGCGCCCATTCTGAACCAATTAGGCGGCAAGCTGCGACTGATTGTAGTAGGTGCCGCTCCGGCCGATAATCAAGTCATCCAAGGTTTTAATGATATCGGCATTACCCTCTACCAGGGTTATGGCCTAACCGAGCATTCGCCGGTTGTTACAACCGGATCCCAAATTGCGCATGTCTTAGGCAGTGTCGGCCCGCCCATGCCGGGTGTGGAAGTCGCTATTCACGAAGATGAGGCCTTAGAGCCCGGTCAAGGCGAGGTCTTGGTAAAGTCTAACTCCGTTATGCTGGGTTACTACAAGGAACCGGATTTGACCCGTGACGCCATAGACGAAAACGGCTGGCTTCATACAGGTGATATGGGCTATTTTGACCAAGCGGAATGCCTCCACATCACCGGTCGCTATAAGTCGGTCATCGTCTTGGAAAACGGCAAGAATGTCTTCCCCGAAGAGGTTGAGGCCCTCTTTAAGAATTATCCGGGCCTTTCCGCCACGCTGGTTTGGGGCGAAACCAATCCCAGGGGTCATGTCGACTTGGTCTGCCGCTTTGAGCTCAATGAAGAGGAGCTCCCCGCTGAGGCCAAAGGCTCCGACGAGGCCATATCGGCCTATTTGGATAAGCTGGTCAATGAAGTCAACGAGAAGATGCCTAATTTTAAATCCATTCGCTACTTTATTTACTCGGACCAAAAAATTATCCGCAACACCACACTGAAAATTAAGCGGCAGGAAGAAATCGACCGTATCCATTTGGAACTGCTGATGAATCGAAAAACATTTAAAGACGTCAACAAGGCCCGTATCTTCGCTTAGGCCTTAAGTTTAAGTAGACCTCCTGTCCCGTGCTATAATCAAGGGCAAAGGAGGTCTTCTTATGTCCAGTATTGAAGAAAAATTAAAAGCCTTTCGCCATGTCCTGGAAGACAGCAAGCATGTTGTTTTCTTCGGAGGAGCCGGTGTGTCGACCGCTTCGGGCATCCCCGATTTCAGAAGTCCCCACGGCTTATACAGTGAAGGGAAGAACGAGGGAAAACCCTGGGCCTCTTACCCACCTGAAGAACTCTTAAGCCATAACTTTTTCATGGACCACACGGACTGGTTCTACGAATATTATAGGGATAATGTCTTGCATCCCGAAGCTAAGCCTAACCGCTGCCACCAGGCTTTGGCCCATTGGGAGCAGAAGGGTAAATTGAAGGCGGTCGTCACACAAAATATCGACGGCCTGCACCAATTGGCCGGATCTAAGAATGTGATTGAACTGCACGGGACAACCTTATCCAACCACTGCTTACGTTGCCATAAGCATTTTGATCTGGATTATGTTTTAGGTCAGGAAGGCATTCCTCACTGTAGCCGCTGTGGCGGAACTTTGAAGCCGGATGTCACCTTGTACGGAGAAGCCTTAGCTCCCGGAGCCATGGAGAAGGCCGTAAGGCACATTGCCAAGGCAGACCTTCTTATTGTAGGGGGAACGTCTTTGGCCGTATATCCTGCGGCAGGCTTAATCCATTATTTTAACGGCGACAATATTGTCCTAATTAACCTGGGTCAAACGTCCTTTGATAGCTTGGCCTCACTCCATATCCCCTATGACATCGATCAGGTCTTTTCCGAAGTCTACGATGTCTATGATGCCTAGGAGGTAAATCGGTGGGAAGGCTTCACTTAGTCTATAACGAAAACCGGCGAGACCTGGCCTTATACATGCGTAAAGCCCTGGCCAAAGCCGATGCCGAGAATCCTCTGGACCGGTCTTTTCTGATTGTACCCGAACAACTCAAGGCTTCCATTGAGCGTAAATATTTTATGGAGGATCCCACGAGGACTTTGCTTTTTGCGGAAATCCTGAGCTTTCGCCGCCTGGGCCTCCGCCTCATGGAAATCGGAGGAGGCCTTCATAACGAGACCTTGTCCGAACCCATGCAGCACTTTATTTTGGGCCAGGTTTTAGAGGAAGCCGGAGCCGATCTTAAGGCTTACGGGTCGGCACTTTATAAACCTTCCTTTTTACCCTTTCTGGCCGAAACCATGGGGGATTTTTTGCGTTATGACATAAGCCCCCAAGATTTGGAGGAAGCCGGTCTTAAAGCTCAGGAAGAGGGTCAAATACGCTATAGCGAGAAATTCAGAGACCTGGCCGCACTTTTAAAAGGCTATGAAAAAAAGCTTCAAGCCTTAAATACGTATCCCGGTGACCTACTTTTAAACCGGGTGGCTATTTTGTTAGAGACCTTAGAAGCTAAGTTGGAGAAAGTCGGAGGACAGTGGGAACTTCTGGATTTTCCCTGGTCCGGTTACAGTTTCTTAGGCCGAGCCCGATTTTTTATTCATGGCTTTGGTATCAGCCGTAATTTCACACCGCAAGAACAAAGGATTATCCAGGCCCTGGCCAGGCTTAGCCAATCGGTCCTGGTTAGTGCCGAGGCCGATTTCTGCCCGGAAAGAGAAGATTTGATAGATATGGGCCGAAGCTCATTTCGGGCCGGACGGACTTTGGCCTGGGACTTATTAAGAGGAGACCTTACTAGGGCTAAAAAAATATTCCCGGTATCGGAAGAAAGTTATAAGCCCTACCTGCAGTCTTTTGAGCGGACACAAGACGAAATAAACTGGGTTTCGGGAGAAGTTAAGCGCTTGATTGTTCAGGAGCATATAAGACCGTCCGAAATTGCCATTGCCTTGGCCGACCCCTCTTATGCGTCTTCAATACAGCAGGCTATCAGAAGATTGGACATCCCTTTTTATGCCAATGATGATTTAGGCCAGGCTGAGCCGGCTTTCTTAAGGTATATGACTGGCTTAGCAGCTATCTTACGTTTCGGATTCAGACGCGAATATGTCATGCCCTACCTAAGAAGTCCCTATGTCGACCTGACCGATGATGAGGCAGATGCCTTTGAGAACTTCGGTTTAAGCCGAGGTATCTTTGAAGCGAGGATGTGGGATGACTATAAGTTTAGAGCCAATTGGCAGTTCCCCGGGAATTTAAAGGAAGACAGTGAAGACGAGACAATCTTTGCGGATGAGGAGCCGGCAGAAGAAGACGACCAATCGGAAGGCCCTTACTATAAGGCCTTAAGAGACCGGGTGCTCTTAGATGTGAAAGAATTAAGAGACCGTTTCCCCGAGACCGGTAGTATCGATCGCTATTGCAAGACACTTTTGACCTTTTTAATTGAAGGAAAATTGGAGAAGAAGCTGGACCTAAGGCTGGAGGATTTACAAGAACGCGGGCTTTTGGCCGAAGCGGAAATCGAGGTCAAGGCATGGAATTTAGTCTTGGATTTTCTTAAGTCTTTCCTGGATTTAGGTAAGGACCGGGAAATCAGCCGAGACCATTTCTTGTATTTTTTGGAAGAGGCTTTGGCTCACGGCATTCCCAGGCGTATACCGGCATCCGGAAACCAGGTCCTCATCGCAGGCCTAAACCAGGTTGCGCAAGAAGAAGCTTCCTATGTCTTTGTTCTGGGGGCTTCTCAAGACCATCTCCCGGCCAAAGCCTTCCCGGGCAGTCTCTTACATAGCCAAGATCGGTCTTATATGAATCAGTTAATGGGAAAGTCTCTGCCCGACAACGATGTCTTAAGAGTTTATGCCGGAAGGTCCCATCTTTACGGCTTATTGCAACTGCCTAAGGCGGTCTATCTGTCGTATACCGGAGCCAAAGACCAAGCCTCATCGGTGATGAGCGATGTGGCTGAGACCGAGGGTGTTTCTATCATCTCTTATAAGCCTATAGGACTTCGAGATGTGGCCTTGTCTTATCCCAAGTTGGCCTGGTCCGGTCGGGAAAATTTCCGGCCCATAGAAGAAGATATAGATGCTTTGAGAGCCTATCTCAAGCAAGCAGAACCGGCCTTCTATGAAAAAGATTATAAGAATCTTTCCTATCGTCTCTTAAGTCCCAAGGGTATTTTGAGGCTCAATCCCGTCCTTATCCGAGACTTTTATGCCGGTGGCGGTGCCTGGTCCGTATCGCAATTGGAGACCTATGCCGCTTGTCCTTTTTCTTTTTATGCCAACAATGTCTTAGCCTTAAGAGAAAGAGACTATTGGCGACCCGAAGCGACCAGCTACGGTAATCTCTTACATAAATATTTTGAGTTGGCCCAAAATAAGCTGATACATTTAGAAGGGAAGCCGGACAGGGATTTCGTCAGATGTTACTTTGACCGGGCCCTCTCGGAAGACCCGGGCCTGGCTGTGTTCTGGGAAAGCGGAGAAGCTTTCGGCCTTCGCCACAAGGCCTTGGAAGCGGCTTATCAGACGACGCTCTATCAGTTAGAAGAGTTGCAGGGCCTTCACAGTAAAGACGACCTTCCGCTTCTATGGGTACCCAGTATGGAAGAGTGGTCCTTCGGCCCGGAAGACCCAAGGCCATACCAATTAGAAAGTACGGACGGCCGAAGCCTGATCTTTAGAGGCCGCATTGACCGGGTAGACCTGGCTCAGGACGGCGGAGGGAAGACCTATGTAAGGCTTTTGGACTATAAGACCGGTAACA
>CAYFQG010000010.1:0-19534 GCA_964345295.1 uncultured Oscillospiraceae bacterium
CGCTAAAGAGCTTGCCTGCTAATAATACAATATTGCCGGTTTGAGCATTGCAAAATACGTTCTCTCTCGCGACATAAGAATAGTTGTCCTTAAAAATCCAACTCACCAAAAATACGTATTCGTCAGCAGCAGGCAAATATTCTTAGCCAGCCACTGAATCAACAAAATAGCAATTAAAACATAGAAAAAGATGGGTCGAACCCTCCAGGCCTTTACCTTTCCTTTAGTAAAGATATTCAGCACATGTGAAAACATGAAGGCCAGGACGGTGAAAAAAACATAAGGTACCAGAGGATGGTAGAAAAAGCTTTGGCCGATTTGGCCTTGTAAGAGTGAAAATAGAGCTCTGGTACCGCCACAGCCGGGGCAGTAAAAACCCGTAGCTTGGCGAAAACTGCACCTATTAAGAGACAGGATGCTGTAAAGGTCAACTCTTAGAAAATAAAGAATCCCCCAAAGCAAGAGACCCAAGCCCATACCTCCTAGGAGGATATAGAAAAAGGCTCTTGAAACTTTGGGGGATTCAAAATCAATCGTACTTTTCAAATTCAAAACAAATAACGGCTAAGTCATTAATAAGTGAAACCGCTTTGTGGAATAATGTCGACTAAGCTGTCACCGATGCTGAAGACAATGATGACGGTCACAATACCCAGAATTAAAGATAAAGCATTCAGAATAATGCCGGCTATGGCCATACCCTTCTTCACAGTGCTTTGTTTGAGACCGATAATGCCCAGAATTAAGCCGACGACACCGGTCACAATGGAGATGAAAGGGATGAAGCAGCATGCCAGCAAACCGACAATACCTAAAATCATGGAGACCAAAGCCATGGTAGGTGCCTTGTCCTCAGGACCGGTAGGACCGGGATATTGATTGGACGGAGCACCGGCATTATAGGGCTGATATGAGCCTTGGTTTTGGCCGAAGCTAGATTGAGGATTTTGAGGGTTCTGAGGACCTGTTGCTTGATTTTGACCCTGCGTATAGGTGTTTTGTACTTGGCCGGTTGGCTGGACGGGGCCGGTGTAGGCGTTGCCGTAATTAAAGTTTCCCTGATTCGGATAAGAATTACCGGCGTTGTAGTTATTAGAAGTTCCTTGCGGGCCCGGGTTTTGCATGCCTTGGAACTGGCCGGATGTGTAATGTTGCTCGTAGGTTTTGCTTGCTGCGGGCTCTTCGGGCATGGGGGCCTGAACCGGTTCTTCCTTTATTTCTTCTGCTGCAGATTGCTTCATGGGATCCATGGATTCTACCGGAGAAGGCTCCGATACGGGCTCGGCTTCTTTAGCGGTTTCAGGCTCAGCGGGGCTGACGGGTCCTTCAACCGGCTGGCCGCAAACACTGCAGACCTTAGCGCCTTCTTCTAATTTGCTGCCGCAATTCGTACAAAATTTCATAATCGTGTCCTCCCTTGACTTTCAAAATTTATAACAATCATGGACTCCGATTCATTATATAATAAAAAACAATTTTATACCCAAAGTGTTATGATATCAGCAGAAATTCAAGCGTAAGGAAAGATGAGGAGTCATGCGTCACCGTATAGAAGAAATAAGTGATTTTTTGTATCGGGATGAAGAAGACAACAGCTCCTGGATGACCGGATTCAGAGACTGGGCTGTCATATTAGCTTTTCTTATTTTAACCTATTTTTTTTGCGCTATTATAAACTTCAACCGATTCAACTACGTAAGCAGCTCTATATATTCATCAGTATCGCACTTCTGGTCACAGTCGTACGGCGCTTTTTATTAAAACGAGATTTCTATAATTTAGAGGCCCGTATACCGCTATTTAGCTGCAATATTTCCGCCATTGTTCTGGCTGTTAACAGCCTTTTATTCTTCTTACCTTGGCACAGCCTGATTTGACAAGCACTCGTGGACTGGTCGGTCTTCGCCGGCATATACGGTGGGGCCTTGGCTATCATTTTCGCCTCGCCGGGCAACTATGCCTTCCCCCACATGACCCGCCTGGGCTACTACGTGGAGCACGCCGGCATCTTCTTTTTGGGACTTATGTATATCTTCGAAAGAACCGCTCCCTATTCCTACTCCACTTTGCTTTATACCTCACTGATTACTTTATCTTATCTTTATCTCATGGATAAAGTAGCCAATCCCAAACTCGGCACCAACTACGGCTTTATCACCGAGCCTCCCCGAGGAACAGAGTTTCTCGCGCGCTATATTTCGAAGTCAACCTACCAAACCATTTGTTTGACCATGTATTTGGCCTGCAATGCCTTGGCCTGGTACTGCGCCAATCAACTCATTTAAAGGATTGCTAGATGAAGACGGTAGACCGATTTAATGACCGGCTCTACAGTCTCTTTCATAGGACCTTTTATAAATATTTTAACTACATCCACTGCCCTTCGCAGATGATTGCAGATGAACTGAAACGCCACGGCTATGAACAAAAACTGGCTGTGATCAGCAACGGAGTTAATGAGTTTTACCATCCCTTACCGGATATAAAAAGGCCGGAAAAATACAACGGTAAGATTTTGCTTCTGATGGTTGGTCGTTTGTCAGGCGAAAAACGCCAAGACCTTTTAGTCGATGCCATTCCCTACAGTAAGTATCAAGATAAAATTCAAGTTATCTTCGCCGGAGCCGGACCGCAGGATAATGCGCTCAAAGAGCTTTCTAAAACTTTAAAGAATCCTCCCGTATTCGGCTTTTATCATGCCGAGCAGCTGCGAGAATTTTACAATTTCTGTGATCTTTATATTCACTGTGCCGATGCCGAAGTAGAAGGCATCTCCTGCTTGGAGGCCATCACCTGCGGTGCCGTTCCCGTGATTTCGGATGCACCTTATTCGGCCAGCAGCAGCTTTGCCATAAGCGAAAAGAGCGTTTTTAAGGCCGGAGACCCGGAAGATTTAGCTCGTAAGATTGACTATTGGATAGACCATCCGGAAGAAAGAAAACGCTACAAACAAAAGTACGCTAAATTTGCCGAAAAATACAAACTATCCAATTGTATGGACCAAATGGTTCGGCTTTACGAAACCATCCTGACCCATCATGAGGACTAAAAAAGACGTGGAGCAAAAACTCCACGTCTTATTATTTTACTTTGTTTTTCTAATCCTAAGCTATTTCTAAGCCATGGGGTCCGGACTATTGAATGCCTGATTTAAAAGTTCCGGCGGGGTCGGTTTGGGTGCCGGTTCCTGCTTTCTCTTCTTACGCAGGATGAAGACCATCACTAAGCCGATAAGGCCCAGAACGGTCAGCACGATGCCGAAAACATTTTGGCCCGCTTCGTCCAGGGGAACAATTTGGAAAAAGACCGATCCGAAAAAGTTATAAAGCATGTGCATGAGGATGGGTACCCATAAAGACTTGGACCAGACATAGGCCAAGGCAATAAGGACACCTACAACGAACACATAAACGCCTTGAACGAAGTTCATATGGAAAACAGCGAAGATCAAAGCGTTCATAACGACTGCCCAGCCCAGCGGCATGACTCTCCTAAGTTCCGCCATAATAATGCCTCGGAATAAAAGCTCCTCGGCAATAGGAACAAAAACTGCCAGGCCCAGGGTCAGGAGGATAGGATTGCCTTCCATCACAAAGGCTGTCTCGGTCATATCGGAATAGCCTTGGAAAAGCTTCTGAATAACATCATTTCTTTCGCCCAATTTCATCAGCAGGGTCATCCAAAGATTGGCAAAGGCCAGGCCCGTACAAATCATCAAAATCGAAGACAGCCAGTCTAAAGGCTTGCCGGGTCCGGTCAATACGTAGAATTTTTCTTTACGATTTCGCCAGGCGAGGAAAGCGGCAAAAATAATGATTTGCAGCAAGGAGTAAATAATGGCTTTGACCGGGAAAGAGCGGTATAGGACTTCTGCAAGGATTTCGGGGTTGTTGGCGCTGAAAACATCATTTACTCCGTACATGGCCTGAATCTCCGCCCCGTTAATGGCTATGTCGACTCCCGTGAAAACCAACAAAACGATAGTACTGGTAATCATGTGGACCAGGCCCATCGCGATTGGCCAAACAAAGGTTCCCCAGTCCAAACCGGGTTTACGAAATTTTACAGTAGCTGTCGGATTGGAGCCTTGTTGACCCCCTTCATTTTCAGGCGGAAAATAGCCCGGATCCCAATTGTCTCCTCTTCCCATGTTCTATCCTACTTTCAATTATGAAACAGACCTCTAAGATTCTCTCAGGATGGCATCTTCCATCCTCTTATAAAACGCATTAAAAACTCTGTCCAGTTCTTCGGGGTCTCTGATGGATTCGAAGAGTTGATTATTATTCTCCGGTTCCAGAAGGCGCATGATGACCAGCTTGGGCTCCTGATGGTTGCCCAAGTCCGGTTCATAACTCGCCATGCAAATATAGGCTTGTCCGCGCATGCGGAAGGAATCCAACTTCTCTAAGAAGTACTGACTCCCCGTATCCACATCCTCCAAAACCAAAAGGTTCTGGTCTTCGGCCAAATCACTCTCCAGCGCCAAGGTCCAGGAAGCATTGGACTTTCCTTCTTGTTTGTTTTTGCGTTTAGATCGTGATAAGAAAGCCATGCGGCAAAGCTCCTTTACTCGTTATCTTCGTCTTCATCCTCTTCGACGTCAAGCTCTTCGTATTCGTAGTCTTCTTCATCCCACTCATAGTCGTCGTCTTCTTCGGCAGCTTGGTCACAGAGTTCGGCATAGTAATCGGCAATCTCGTCGTACTCGTCATCGTTCAGGGTCTCGAAACCTTCGGTTCCGTCTTCCATATCGGTTACACGGGCAAAAATCGCTTCCGGATCGCCGTCATCTACGGACAAGAGGACAACATAGACTTCACCTTTATAGTCAAAGTCATCCATCATATAGAAGGTAAACTCTTCACCGGTCTCTTCATCTGCCATCACAATAGAATATTGCGATGCATCCTCGATCATATCGTTTAGCTCATCCAAGAGCGCTTCTTTGGACATCTCGTCATCGTGACTATGGTCGTGACCGCATCCGGCACAAGCCTCGTGATCAAATTCAGGCATATGGCCTTCTAAATGTTCGCTCATAACAATTCTCCTTTATTGCTAGTCTTCATTAGCTCGGTCTGACCATCTTTTCTTCTCCAAGAAAGATTGCAGAATAAGCTCGGCCGCTACCTGGTCTACGACTTGGCGATACCGGCCCTTCTTAACGGTTGATTCTCTCAATATTCTTCCGGCTTGCACCGTGGTGAGACGTTCATCGACAAATACAATGGGTTCCGGCTTGCCGGCTTCCTTCAGGGCCTCTTCTAATTTGGCCGCAAAGGCTCTAACCATCTGAGCCGATTGGCCTTCTTCGGCATTATCGGTTCTCTTAGGAAGTCCCATAACAATGGACGACACATCGTATTCTCGGGCCAAAGTCGTCAAGCGGTCCAAGACCTTCTGATCACGTTTACCGTCCCAATGAATAGTTTCCAAACCGGTCGCCCGAATGCCCAGAGGGTCACTAATGGCTACCCCCACCCGGGCCAGGCCGTAGTCTACTCCCAAATAACGCTCGTAAGACGCCATTATTCCGAGATAGACTCCAGATACTCTTTAATAATAATCTCCAATAGCTCGTCGCGCTCCATGCGGCGAATCACACCGCGGGCACCGTGATGGTTGGTGATATAAGTGGGATCACCGGACAAGAAATAACCCACGAACTGGTTCACAGGGTTATAACCCTTCTCCTCTAAAGCGCCCAGCACTTCCAGCATGATGCTCTTGACTTCTTCGCTCTTATCTTGCTTCAAGCTAAAACGGGTTGTCTCGTCGTTCATAAAAAACCTCCACTTATTCTGTATCTATAGGGCAATGATAGCACACCGATTACGCAATTTCACCGTGCATTAGACCCGGCCCGTTAAGCTTTAATATTGTTTTTACAATTTCTCCTTCGGCCAAATCTGCTGCACTAGTCCCCTCTTCAATTGCGCAGGGAATGTAATCTTCGGTATAGCCTTGCCAAAGGCCTTGGTCATTTTTCTGCTCTAATAAGACCCGAGCCTCCTGGCCCTGACGCTTGCTAAAATAGGCCTCTTCCATCTCCTGGGCCAAATCAATAAGCATTTGGCTTCTTTCTTTGGCCACGGAAGCCGGAACCTTATCGGGAAATTTTACCGCCCGGGTACCGGGCCTTTCGGAATAACGGAAAACATGCATCCTGGAAAAACCCATCTCCTTACAAAAGTCCCTACTCTCTTCAAAGGCTTTAGCATCTTCACCGGGAAAGCCCACAATGACATCGGTCGTAAGACCTACTACCGGGAAGGCTTCCTTAATATATTGGACGGCACGGCGAAACTGAGCCGTATCGTATTTGCGGTTCATAGCTTTCAAAGTTTTATCGGAGCCGGACTGGAGAGACAGGTGGAAGTGCGGACAAAGCTTGGGGTTGGCTTTGGCCTTATCCACAAATTCTTTCGTAATGGATTGAGGCTCTAATGAGGTTAGACGGATCCTCTCTATGCCCTGAATTCGGGCAATCTCCAAAGCCAGGTCTACAATGGCGGATGAATCCTTGCCCTGATCCATTTCGAACGAGCACACGTGTATGCCTGTTAAGACAACTTCCTTATAGCCGGCTTTAGCAAGGGCCCGGGCTTCCTGCAGGATTTTATCTCTGGATCTGGACCTGACCCTGCCTCTGGCAAAAGGAATCGTGCAATACGAGCAGAAGTTGTTGCAGCCGTCTTGGACCTTGATGTAAGCCCTACACTCCTTTTGACGGGACACCGGTCCAAACTCCGCAAAGTCCGACGCACGGTCGATTGGCATAAAGTCCGGCTGATTGCCCGATTCAAGGAATTCTTGCACGATTTCAAACGCCCGGTCTTTATAGGCGTTACCGATAATAAGGTCAGCGTAAGGACCCTCTTCACCGTCTTGTTCTAAAAGCTCGGTTTGGCAACCCAAGCCCACCACCAAAGCATGGGGATTCAGATGTTTGGGTCGTCTCAAAAACTGTCTGGATTTTCTGGCCGCTTCCGCCGTCACCGCACAGGTGTTGACCAGATAAATATCGGCTTCCTCGGAAAAATCTACAACTTCATAACCGTGGTTTTCAAACTGCATGAGTATGGCATCGGACTCATAGCGATTCACCTTGCAGCCTAAATTTTGTAAAGCCACTCTTCGACTCATTTATTAGGCCTCTTATTCTTTCTTCTCTTTTGGCCGGACTTCTTTATCTTCTTCCCCTTACGCTTGTCTTTCTTAGACTCACCGCTCTTACCGGCATGTTTTTTATCGTTTCGGTTAAATTTCTTCTTCTCCTGGTTGGAAGCCTGATGGAAGGTCATGTCAATCTGTCCGGACTTCTTCTCATCGACCAAGACCAGGTCTACCTGACGTTTTATGGTGTCCACACGAACCACCTGTACATCAAAACGGTCTCCTATTTTAAACAAGCGCCTGTGCCCACGGCCCAGGGCAGTCATGGTGACCTCATCGTACATGTAGTAATCATCCATGGTTCGGAAGGGAACCATACCCTCTGCTGAGGTTGGCAGGCGGACAAACATGCCCGCACCGGCCAAGCCGGTAACTTCCGCCTCCTAAATCTCGCCCAAACGGTCTTTATAATACTCGGCTACCTTCTGGTCCACACTGTCTCGCTCGGCTGCAATTGCCACACGCTCCATATCCGAACATTGTTTGGCCACCTTGGGCGCCTTAGCTTCCCACTGCTTTTGCCTGACTTCACCTCTGAGAAAACCCTTTAACACTCTGTGGATAAAGAGGTCGGAATAACGCCTGATAGGGGCGGTGAAGTGGCTGTAATCATGTAAAGCCAAACCGTAATGGCCTATGGGCTCAGACCGGTATTCGGCTTTGGCCAAAGACCTGAGAAGCAAGGTCTGCAGAGCTTCCGAACCGGGTAAGTCCTTCAAATCGTCTAGCAGCAAGCTCAATTCCTTAGGTCTGGGCTGGTGGGAAATCCGAATGTGGCCGCCCTGCCGTTTTACCAACTCCCGGAAAACATCCAATTTTTCCGGATCCGGCCAATCATGCACCCTGTATAAGAAGGGAAGATTTAACTCCTTACACTTGAGACCGACGAAACGGTTGGCCTCGATCATAAACTGCTCAATGATTTCATTGGCGAAGCTTTGCCTATCGGGGTGGATTTCCGTCACCTGACCATCCTTGTCGACTTCAATTTTGGTCTCCACAAAGTCAAACTCCAAGGCGCCTCGGTCCTGACTTTTCTCTTCCAAGATACCGGCCAAAACCGCCATGTCGCGAATCTCGTCCATGAAGTCTTCATAGCCTGCTACGGGCTTGTCGTTCGTAATAGAAGTCAGGATATCATCGTAATTGGCTCTTAAATCCGAACGAATGACCGATTCCATAATATTACCGTCCAGGAGCTGCCCCTGCTTGCCGTATTCCAGGGCCACCGACAAGGTAAAGCGGTCCTGACCGGGGTTTAAACTGCAAATACCGTTGGATAATTGAGCCGGTAGCATGGGAAGGACACGGTCGGCCAGATAGACACTGTTGCCTCTTTCTAAAGCCTCTTTATCCATGGGACTGTCTTCGGTCACATAATGCGCGACGTCGGCTATATGAACCCAGAGCCTGAAACCTTGCCGGGTCTTCTCGATGGAAATCGCGTCGTCTAAATCTTTGGCCTCCACACCGTCGATAGTGAGTGTTTTAAGATGCCTCAGATCTTCCCGTCCTCGGCTGATTTCTTCATTGACCTGTGCTTCACTAAGGCTTTCGGGGATAGCCATGGCCTGGGCTATAACCTCGTCGGGGAAATCTTGCCTCAGACCGTGCATGTGAATAATGCCTTCCATGGCTACGTCAGGCCGGTTGGGATCACCTAAAACCTTTAGGACCTTACCCGTAGCCTGGTCGGCGTCGGGTGCTGAAGTAAGTTCTACCACCACCTTCATACCGAAGGGAGCCCCTCTGAGTTCGCCTGCCGGGATAAAAACTTCGCCTATATCATTCTTGCCGTCGGGAAAAACGCTCCCGCCACGGCCTTGCATCTGTAAAATACCTACTACTTGCGGCATGACCTACGTCCCCTTTCTTAACAAAAATAAAGGAGATACCTTATCTAGTACCTCCTCCTTAAACTTACATACATTAAAGACGTCCAAAGTTTCGGCCCGTATGGGAGTCCTGAAACACAACCTCTTCCTTACGCTAATATTAAACCGATGGTAACAGTCAAGACTACAAAGACAATAGCCAGAATGATGGTCAACCGCCGCATCAGGACGTCCTTGGTCCGACCCTTATTATTGCTGTAGAAAGAATCGTGTGAGTTGCCGGCCAAAGATCCCATACCCTGGTCATTCGAATCTTGGAACAAAACCAAGGTTACAAGAGAGATACACACTAAAATATCTATAACACTTAAGACAATCAATAAAACACCCATCGTCAAATTACTCCTTCCGCCTAGGGCCTCCTGTATATGAAGCCACAGCTTCAAAAAATACTATCATAGGCCCCGGCAAAACACAAGTTGCCGCGGCCTATGCCTCCTGAATCTTGCTTACTTGGCTCTCTTGGCTCTGGTCTCTTTGTGGTAGAGGAGCTTAAAGACTTCACCCACCACGAAAGGAATCAAGCTGAAGCCTATAATAATCAGGAAATCAATCCCGTCCATAGGCTGGGTACGGAACAAGCCGTTAAGGCCCGGGATATAGATGGTAATCAGTGACAAGGCCAGGGACAAGAGGATAGCCTTGTTCATAAAGGAGTTGGTAAAGAAGCCTTGCTTAAAGATACTGTAGTGTTCGGACCTGGACGAGAAGGCTCTGAGAAGCTCTGCCAAAATCAAAGTAATAAAAGCAAAGGTGTACGCACCGTCCGAAGGAATAAAGCTGACTTTTTCGCCTTCCATTTCGGTGTAATTATTGTCGGTGAGGACCACTTCGGCACCTTCAATCGCCCGGACCTTACCGTCTACACGGGCCGCTTCTACAAAGTGATCATCATCTTCCAAGGTCGTATAAATCTTCGTTTCATCCAGCACCTCGCCTGTAGAATCCGTCAGGCTGTAGCCGTAGCGGGAAAGACCGATATTGAAGGAAAAGAATACCGCCAAGAAGATAGCAATGGACTGAACAACAATGGACATGACCATTTCTTTGTTCAGAATCTTATCGGTTCTCTTCCTGGGCGCATGGCTCATAATATCGGCCTCCGCCTTCTCCTGACCCAAAGCCAAAGCCGGGAAGGAGTCGGTGATGAGGTTAATCCAGAGGAGCTGAATGGGCAGCAAGGGCACCATGTTGGGTCCCATGAGCAGGATGGTAATAAAGATAACTAAAATCTCGCCCACATTACAAGACAAGAGGAAACCTACGAACTTACGAATGTTGCTGTAAATGACACGCCCTTCTTCTACAGCGTGGACGATGGTCGCAAAGTTATCGTCGGTCAAAATCATATCGGAAGCGGACTTAGATACTTCGGTACCGGTAATCCCCATAGCTACACCGATATCGGCACGCTTCAAAGCCGGAGCGTCATTCACACCATCACCGGTCATAGAAGCAATGTGGCCGTTGGACTGGAGCGCTTCCACAATCCGAACCTTATGTTCGGGCGACACACGGGCATAGACCGCCGTGGATTTGGAAGCTTCTTTTAGCTCTTCATCGGACATAGACTCAATTTCGGGACCTGCCAAAACCTGGTCTCCGTCGCGCATGAGGTCTAAGTCTTTGGCAATAGCCACAGCCGTATCCTTATAGTCACCGGTAATCATAACGGCTTTAATACCGGCCTGACGACAGGTAGCGATAGAACCTTTAACTTCCGGTCTGGCCGGGTCAATCATACCCATCAAGCCGACAAAGACCATGTCCTTTTCGGCGTCATCAAAATCTTTATCATCGTGGTGGCTGTAAGCAAAGGACAGGACACGGAGTGCATCTTTGGCAAAGGCCGTATTCTGCTCCAGAATCTCTTCCTTCATCTCTTCTGTCAGCTCTACTTCGCCTGCGTTGGTCAAGAGCTTAGTACACCGTTCAATAACGACGTCCGGTGCACCTTTGGTCAAAGACAGGCTGCCTTCGGGGAATTTATCATAGAAAACCGACATCATCTTACGGCCGGAATCAAAAGGTAAGTCACCCAAACGCTCGTACTTACGTTGGACAGCCTCACGTTCCATAGGAAGTTTGCCGGCTGCAGTCAGCATGGCTCCCTCGGTAGGGTCGCCGATAATGCCCCAGACACCGTCGGAAGTCTCCTCTAATTCCGCTTCATTACATAAGGAAGCGATTTCCATCAAGCGAATCATAACCGGGTTTTCGGAAACCTTTACATCGCCTTCTACCGGTGTAATCTCTCCTTCCGGCTTATAGCCCGCTCCGCTAACATTAAACAAGTTGTTGTCGGCATAGATTCTCGTGACGGTCATTTCATTTTGAGTCAAAGTACCGGTCTTGTCCGAGCAAATAACATCAACGGATCCCAGCGTTTCCACGGCCAAAAGGCGCTTCACGATGGCGTTCTGGTCGGCCATACGGTTCATGCCCAGGGCCAAAACGATGGTTACAACTGCTGCCAAGCCTTCAGGGATAGCTGCCACGGCCAAAGAAACAGCCGTCATGAACATATCTAAGACATTACCGCCTTCGATGATACCGACTAAGAAGGTTATACCTACAACAGCCAGCATGAAGATAGCCAGATAAGTACCTAAAGTATTTAAGTTCACCTGCAAGGGCGTCAGCTCATCTTTCATCGAAGAAATACGGCTGGCAATCTTACCCATCTCGGTGGATTCACCGGTTCCTACCGCTACCGCAGTACCGCGGCCGTAGGTCACATCGGTCGAACTAAACAAGGCGTTATCGCGGTCACCGATGCCCAAAGGCTCATTGGTAATAAATTCGGCATCCTTTTCTACCGGAACCGACTCACCGGTCAAGGCAGATTCGTTGGCCTTAAGGTTAGACGATTCAATCAAGCGGCAATCCGCCGGAACGACGTCGCCGGCTTCCAAAATAAGGATATCGCCGGGAACGATATCGACCGAGTCGATGACCTTGGTCTGGCCGTTACGCCTTACCCGGGCATGAGGAGACGACATGTTCTGTAAAGCCGCCACCGCCTCTTCTGCTCGGCCTTCCTGGACCACACCCAAGACTGCGTTAACGATAACAATGGCCAAAATGATAATGGCCTCTATCCAGTCTTTGAGCATGAAACCCGAAATAACAGCCGCTACCAATAAGATAATAACCAGAACGTCTTTGAACTGGTCCAAAAAGCGTTTCCACAAGGGAGTCTTCGCTTCTTCCTGCAGCTTGTTAGGACCATAGGTCTCCAGGCGTGCTTTGGCCTCTTCGTCACTTAAGCCCTTGGCCGGATCTACATCCTGCCCTCTTAGGATCTCATCGACACTCCCCAAGTACATAGTGTCTGTAGATTGGGATCGGTCCTTCATCCTGTCTTCCATACTGTTTCCTCCTTTTTGAGTGTCTCATGATAATCCATAAAAAAAGAGACACCTACACATAATGCCAGTGTCTCACATTTACTGACCTTGCCAGGCTATAAAGGTGCCCGTGTTGTTGACAAGGTCTCCGTCTAAAAACGGCTGTTACTCCCGCTGATACCAGCTAGTTTACCCGATAGAAGTGCAGACCGTCAATTGAAAAGAAAGCAAATTGAAGCCTGATAATTAGGCTAAAACTTTGCACTTTGCCCTATTTCTTACTTCTTCTCCAATAAAGCGATACCCGCACAAGCAAGCCCGATTCCCAGAAGCGTAAAGCCCAGGTCGGTCGTCATTTCTCCCATTGCCGATAAGGCCACAACCGCTACCCCCGAAGCCAGGGCGACGGCTTTTAGGACCAGGGAAACGATAGCCTTAACCGACATTTTCTCTTCCGATGTTTGGGCTTCCGTTTTAATCTGCATCAATTCATCCACTGACATCCCCAGTGCCTCCGCCAATTTAGGCAGGGACTTCACATCCGGATATGCCAAATCGCGTTCCCACTTGGAAACTGCTTTGTCGGTCACACATATCTTGTCGGCCAGGTCTTGTTGCGTCATGCCCAGTTCTTTACGTTTGGCCTGAATAATCATACCCATAGATTCTTTTTTTCATATTGTCATTTCCTTTTTCATAGCTCCAAGATTTAGGGCGTCTCCGGCTTAATCGCTTATCCAAGACCGGTCTAACAAAGTTTCTTGACACTTCATGTAAAAAATACCTACGTAAAAAAAAGCAATGATTAAAATAAAAGTAAGCATATCTCTCCGGACGCACAAAAGCCAGTCAAAGAAAGAGGCAGCTCTATGACACACACAGCACTCCAACCACTCCAAGAAGACGAAATCGCCCGTATCCCCCAATGCATGGAAAAAGGCCAAGAACTTTATCTGAGCGGTAAAACCAAAGACATAGGCTTTCGCAAAGCTCAGCTGGAAAAGCTTTACGATACGGTTTCACAAAACAAGGAAGCTTTGGCCAATACCCTCCATCAAGATCTAAACAAAAGTGCTATGGAAGCCTATATGACTGAAATCGGACTTCTTCTCGAAGAAACACGCTACCTGATTAAAAAATTTCCTTCTTGGGCCAAAGCTAAAAAAGCACGTGCCGGCCACGCCCAGATGCCTGCCAAAATAAGGATCATTCAAGAGCCTTATGGCCAGGTCCTGATTATTTCGCCCTGGAATTATCCGCTTGTCTTAAGCCTGGAGCCCATAGCCGCCGCTATTGCCGCAGGCAATACGGTTATATTAAAACCCTCTCCATATAGTCCCGAGACATCCAGATTAATGGCTAATCTCCTGGAAGAGTCTTTAGAAGACGGCCTAGTATCCGTGTTAAGAGGGGGACGGGAAGTAAACCAAGCTCTCTTAGATCAAAAATTCGATTATATTTTCTTCACCGGATCAGCTCGAATGGGAAAAATCGTTATGGCCAAGGCTTCCGAACAACTGACGCCGGTAACTTTGGAATTAGGCGGCAAATCACCCTGTATTATTGAAAAGTCCGCCAATCTTAAATTAGCGGCCAAAAGAATCGCCTTCGGTAAATTAGTCAACGCAGGGCAAACCTGTGTCGCTCCCGATTATGTTTTGGTCGACAGGTCCGTCACAGAAGAGTTCACAGAACGCCTTAGTAAAGAACTTTCACGCGTAAGTGAAAACATGTACTACTTCAACGAAAGCTATCCCAAGATCATTAATGACAAACACTATAGTCGCCTCCAAGCTCTCTTAGAAGGTCAAGAAAATATTAGAATCTGCGGCGACGATATTCAAAATCCTAACACCAGGCAAATTTCACCTCGCCTGGTCATGAATCCCAATCCCCAAAGCGACCTCATGCAAGAAGAAATTTTCGGACCTATCTTACCTATTTTGGAATATGAGAATCTGGACGAAGCTATGACTTTTGTCCGGAATAGGCCCAGACCTTTGGCGCTCTATTGCTTTAGCGAAGATAAAGAAAAAACCCGAGAGGTCATGACCGGTCTTTCCTTTGGCGGAGGGGCCGTAAATGATTGCCTGCTTCATATAGCAGGATCTCACGCTCCCTTCGGCGGAGTCGGCAACTCGGGCATGGGCAACTACCACGGCAAATTCGGTTTCGATACTTTCACACACCAAAAGACGGTTCTGAAAAAAGGACGCTTTATGGATCTTAGTCTCCGTTATCCGCCCTTTCAAAAGAAAGATTTAAAACTTTTAGAAAAAGTACTCAAATAAGCTAAACGAAAAGAGGTAAAAAAGGCAATAAAAAACTCCGTTACAGCTGTAGCGGAGTCTTCTATGGTGCCCAGAGTCAGAATCGAACTGACGACACACGGATTTTCAGTCCGTTGCTCTACCGACTGAGCTATCTGGGCATATGATAAACCGATTCCCGGAGGAATCGGTTTCATAATGGCGACGCAGAAGGGGCTCGAACCCTCGACCTCCAGCGTGACAGGCTGGCATTCTAACCAACTGAACTACTGCGCCGTGTCTAAAGAATCAATGTGCTTCATGCTCTGAAAGACCCTTAGTCTCTCGAACGTTTGCTAATTCTATCCGTCTTTCCAAATGTTGTCAACACTTAATGCCGCACAAATTATTTAAGAAAAACTGGTGGGAAGCAGGGGACTCGAACCCATGACCCCCTGCTTGTAAGGCAGGTGCTCTGACCAACTGAGCTAGCTTCCCAAAACAAGAGCAAGATGCATTCTACCATAAAGAAAAGCTTTGTCAAACATCTTTCGAAGAAAAGCTCTTGCTCTTTTTTTATCGAATTTATTTTACATCAGAGACTCCGCTAAAGCATAGACTTTCTGGATTTCTTCTGTAATCTCGATATGTTGCGGGCATAGGTTCTCGCAGGTATAACACTTGATACACGCCGGCGGTAAGTGGGCCGGATCATGCTTCTTCACATAATTGACCAAGGGCTTGGGATCATTATAAGAAATATAGTGATTATACTTATTAAAGAGCTCCCACATTTCAATATCCATGGGGCACTCACTGCAGTACTTGCAGGAGGTACAGGGGATCAGCGGCAGAGACCTAAAGATTTCTCTGGCTTTTTCGTACATGACCTCTTCTTCTTTGGTTAAACCTTGGAATTGGGACATGGTGACGATATTTTCTTGGACATGCTGCAGGTTTGACATACCGCTCAAAACGGTCAGAATACCGTCCAGGTTGGCCACAAAACGAAGCGCAATAGCCGAAGGCGTAAGGTCGGGTCTTACTTCTTTAAAGAGCTCCCTGACCTTATCGTTGGGGTTAGACAAAGATCCGCCTCGAATAGGTTCCATGATGACCAAGGGAACACCATGCTTCCTGGCAATCTCGTACATCTCTTTGGATTCATAGATCTCCCAATCCAGATAGTTTAATTGGATTTGGCAGAAATCCCAGTGCTTATAACTTAAGATTTCGTCCAGCACTTCGGGTTTGTCGTGAAAAGAGAAACCGACGTGGGTAAAGACACCCTCTTTTTTCTTATCCTCTTGCCAGTCGATAATGCCGATTTCTTTGGCCTGGTCAAAACGCTCCTTGTTCATGGCGTGAAGGAGGTGGAAATCAACGTAATCGGTCTGTAAACGGCGCATCTGCTCTTCGAAAATCTCTTTGGTCTTCTGCATGTCCGTGGTAAACCACAAGGGCAATTTGTCGGCCAAATAAAAGCTCGACCGATCATGACGACCGACCAGGGCCTTGCCGTAAAAGCTTTCGGACTGCTCATTATGATAGGAATAGGCCGTGTCAAAATAGTTCACGCCGGCCTCGATGGCCATATCAATCATCTTAGTCGTCTGCGCCTCATCGATTTTATCGTCTGCATCCACGGGAAAACGCATACCGCCGAAACCCAGGAGGGATGTTTTAGTCTTCAGTTTGTCATCGGTACGATAAATCATTGTGTTATTCTCCTTCTTTTTCTTGATAAAACTGTTTCAGGCTGGGATAAAGCTTCTTAAATTGCCGGTAACGCGCATCGTAATACTGGACGAAATCGGCCCGGGGCTCTACTACTTGTTCCGTCTCTCCTTTAAAGCAGGCAATGCCTTCTTCTAAACTCTTATAGATGCCTGCACCCTTACCGGCCAAAACAACCGCTCCGATAGCCGGACCGGCCTGTTCCTGCCCCTCATGAATATTTAAATTCACGGTATCGGCCAGCATCTGCGGCCAAAGTGCGTTCTTGGCGCCTCCGCCGGTCAAATTCGAGTCGGTCACACGAATGCCTTGTTTTTGGGCAATCTCCAAACAATCTCTTAAGGCAAAACTCACGCCTTCCATCACCGCCAAACTCATGGCCTGAGCACTTGTTTTGCGGTTCAAACCGATAAAGGCACCGCGCACTTTTTCATCGTTATGAGGCGACCTTTCACCCATAAGATAGGGCATGAAAAAAGGGCGATCCGGATCCATACTGTCTTCTTCGGGCAAAACCTCACCGTAGTCTTTGGCCAAAATATCTTTTACCCACCAATCATAAGCGGATGCCGCTTGCAAAAGAACCCCCATGACGTGGTAGTTACCGTCGGCGTGGCAGAAAGAATGCAAGGAAGAATCCTCAATCGGTATGAAATTTTCACTCGAAATGAAAATAGTTCCCGAGGTTCCCAGCGAAATATTGCAAGCACCTTGTCCGATGGTCCCCGTCCCTATAGCCGCTGCGGCATTGTCACCGGCACCGATGACGACTCGGCACGAAGTCGGAAGACCGGTCTTTTCGGAAATTTCTTCTGTGATATGGCCGATTGCTTCATAACTTTCGAAGAGTTCTCCTAACATGGACTCTTCCAGCTTGCCGATTTCAAGCATTTTATCCGACCATTTTTTGTTTTTAACATCCAGAAGCAACATGCCCGATGCGTCAGAATAATCCGTAGCTCTGACACCGCTCAATTTATAGGCCAAATAATCTTTAGGCAACATCACATAGGCTACCCGATCCCAAAGTTCCGGTTCATGCTTTTGCATCCACAAAATCTTGGGCAACGTAAAGCCGGCATAGGCAATATTAGCGGTTTCTTCAATTAAAATCTCTTTGCCGATTTCATTATTAAGATAGGCCACCTCTTGCCCCGTTCTCGTGTCGTTCCACAAGATGGCCGGTCTGAGCACCTTATCGTCCTCATCCAGGGCAACCAGGCCGTGCATCTGGCCCGAGAAAGACAAGGCGGCCACCTGTCCTAAATCATGGTCCCGGCCTAATTTCTCCAAGGTCCTAAGCAAGGCCTCAAACCAGTCCTCCGGCTTTTGTTCCGAATAACCGGGGCGGTCCATGTAAATCGGATAAGTTTCCGAAACCTGGTCCAGAATGGTCCCCTTCTCATCGGCCAAAACGGTCTTCAGAGCCGAAGTTCCTAAGTCAATACCCAGTAAATACATAGTATTCCAACGCCTCCACACTTTACTGCTTTAAATGCATTGTACTATAAATCCGAATCCTTTCGGACTAAAACGACGGAAACATCGTTAATGTTGCTGCCGGTGGGACCGGTCTTAAGAAGTCCTCCTATACTGTCCAAGGCAACATAGGCATTGTTGTCGGCCAAAACTTCATCCACATTAAGGCCGTTTTCTTCAAGCTTGGTCCATGTTTGACCGTCCACAAAGCCTCCTGCCGCATCTGTAGGGCCGTCCGTCCCGTCGCTGCCCAAGCTAAAAAGCAAAACATTCTTTGTCCCGGCCAAAGTCTTAGAAGCGGCCAAAGCCAATTCCTGGTTTCGACCACCCTTACCCTTGCCTTTCAAGGTCACAACCGTCTCTCCTCCGGCGATAAAGGCCACATTCTCTTCGCTCTCAGAATGACTCAAGCCGATAGAGGCTAAGAATTTTCCCGCCTCCCTGGCTTCACAATCCAGTCGGTCGGTAAGGACAATAGGCCGGTAACCCAAATCCTCTACAATTTCAGCCGTAAGCTCGCAAAGTAAACTGACACTGCCGCCTATGTAGGTCTTGGCATTTTTTACCTCAACCGCTTCTAAAAGCTTTTGCTTACCTTCTCTTAAGGCTTGCTTTTCCAATGCATCCAAGGCTTCAGCGGTCACTTTCAAGTCGAATTTATTGGCTACCGCTTTGGCCATAACTAAATCGGATGTATCGGTTGAAACCGGCCCGGAAGCCACCGTCTCTACGCTGTCGCCCAAGACATCGCTGAGGATAATGGCCCATATCGGACGAGGCATTAAGGCTGCGGCAAACTTACCGCCTTTTACACCGGAAAAGCGCTTGCGGACGGTGTTGATATCTTCGATGCCGGCACCGGACCCGACCAGTTCCACATTGATAGCTTCATAAAGCTCAGTATCGATAAGGGGCAGTTCGAAAAGGGCACTAGCTCCGCCGGAAATCAACATGAGGATTTCCGTATCGGCATCCAGACTTTGACAAGTATCAAGTACTTTTTGAGTCGCTCGATACGTATTTTTGTCCGGTTGCGGATGCCCTGCTTCGTAAATCTCAAAATCTCGAAGCGGCCCTTCCGAATGCTCATATTTGGTGATGACAATACCCCCGACGATTCGGTCTTCCAAGAGATTTAGAGAAGCACGTGCCATGGTCCAAGCCGCCTTGCCCACGGCGACGACAAAAAGTTTTTTATGCTCTAAATGCAGATTCCGGACACCCTCTTCAACCAGCTTATCCGGCTGGATAGCTCGAATGGTGCGGGCTACGATAAGTCGGAGGTCACTATAGAGATTTTTTAGTTGTGTCATGAATGGGTCTACTTTCTACATCCAGTCTTCCCTCTTATCTCCCAAGAGATCTTCCAATTCAAGCGGATCTTCTTTCTCCCAACTAAAATCAGGTATAGTTACCTCATCATCATCCAGGAGAAACGACCAGTCTATATCATCATCTTCTTCATCATGAGGGGCGTCTTCACCATCCTCTTCGGTATAAGCCCATTCCCCCTCTTCCTCATTCCATTCCAATCCCCAGCCCCGGTCGCTATCGTCATCGGAGTCATCGTCATTATCATCGTCCCAGTCATCGTCGTTATCGTCGTCATCCATCATGGCCATTAGGGCTCCCATAAGGATAAAAT
>CAYFQG010000010.1:19634-44558 GCA_964345295.1 uncultured Oscillospiraceae bacterium
TCGTCGTTATCGTCGTCATCCATCATGGCCATTAGGGCTCCCATAAGGATAAAATCATCCTCAAAATTATCATCGCTACGTCTGTCCATGTCTCTTGCCATATACATTTCCTCCTAGGACTGATTTTGTTCATTATACGTGAAAAAGGTCCAACTTTGGCTGCTTTTACCGAAGCTAATGAAAGCCTTATAATCGACCTATGAAGAAAGAAGAAACGCTGATTATAGAAGATATCCCGGTCCTGGTGACTTGGAAAAAGAATATGAAGCACATGTATCTCCGGGTCTATCCGCCCGATGGGCAGGTTAGGGTAAACTGTGCCAAGGCTTTCACAAGAGAGGAAATCACTGCCTTTGTCCGGGCTAATCTTTCTAATATTAAGAAAAAGCAGGCGGATATACTGAAGGCCGCTAAACGAATGGATACTTCTTATGAGACCGGGTCAATCTATCGGCTCTGGGGCATGCCTTATCCTTTAGAAGTCGTCTTCAACAATTCTTCTAGACGAGTGTTTTTAGAAGATTCTAAGCTTTATATGTATACCTCAGAAGATGCTTCCGTTGACCAAAGAGAAGCCCTCCTTGAGGCCTTCTACCGAACCGAACTACAAAACGCGATTCAAGAAAGAACCCCTCTATTAGAAGACCTCATGAGAATTCGGGCTGAAACGTATAGAATTCGTAAAATGACCAGTCGCTGGGGTTCTTGCAACACCCGGGAAAAACGTATTTGGCTAAATCTTTATTTGGCCAAAAAATCACCCGAATGCTTAGACTATGTCATCTGCCACGAGTTGACCCACCTTTTGGTACCGGGGCACGGTCACGACAAAATTTTCTATAAAACACTGGAGGAGCATTATCCTCATTGGCGCCAAACCCGAGCGCTATTAAACGCCCATCCCTTAAAGTATTAGAAAAGGAATCGGAAGAAGCGATTGACAAAGGACGCAAAACGCATGAGAAAGCGGATTTTCAAAGTAGGCTTCAGTGGTTTATGCCCTTCCGGAGCGATGCTGGTCTTCTCATCTACCACAACCAGAGCCCTCTTCTCATAAACTCCCATAGCCTCTCGCAACTCGGCGTTGAAGGCTTCACTTTCTATGACCAGCATGGTCTCCGTATCGATATAGGTCGACCGCATATCCCAGTTGAAGGCTCCGATCCCGGACCACTTATCGTCAATAACAAAACATTTGCCGTGATAAGATTCACCGCTATCGTATTCCAAGATGTGCAGGCCGGTTTGTAAAATATTCTTTTTATTCTTCTTATAATCCGCCGCACCGAAGGCATTGTCCGTGTTGGCAATGGAATTAGTCAGCATGGTCACTTCAGGGACTTGGTCCACAATACTTTGGAGCTGCTCTTCCATCCACTGGTCCATGATGATATAGGGGGTATGGAAAGTAACATTTTCGTCTGCCTGCTGCATGAGCCAGGTCATGGCATAAAAGACGTGGGGCTCTTTGGCATAAGGCGTCGTGGGATTAACCAGGAGTGCAATGCGGTCCACCTCGACACTTTGGGCCAAAGCTTCGTCCATCAAATCGGCCAAGGCACCGGTTCCGGGGAAGTTTTTAAAAATCTGCCTCAAAGTTTCGTCGGCCTTCTTATACGTTCTGCGCCGGGTCTCCTTGGGGCGGATCGTGCAAGTTTCGGCATACTCATTTCCCCAGACATGGTCGAAATAGGCCCGAAGCCTCTCAGCCGACCGATCTTTCTTATCCTCTACATCAATTACCAGGACATCCCAGTCAATTTTCTGCGGTCTTTCGCCCAGGCCCAGGAAGCTGTCGGCTATGTTTCGCCCGCCCAGTGTATAAAGCCTGTCATCGACCAGGAGATATTTATCGTGTAATCTGCCGTTAATGGACCAGGGCTTGCGGAGGGAGATGGGGTTATACATTTTTACTTCGCAATTAGGGCATTGGGACAAAACCTTAAAATAAGCCATATTTTTGGCATGCTCTATGCCGGTAACCCCATCAATAAGTAAACGTACCCTTACACCTCTTTGGCCCGCCTCCATGAGAGCGCTTATTAAGAGTTTACCGGCTTCATCGGTGCCGAACTGAAAGGTGGATAGTTCAATGCTGTCCTCGGCCCGCCTAATCATCTCTAACTTGTAATAAAAAGCTTCTTCATTGGAAGACAGCAGACGAACATATTCTCGTCCTTGCGGAGACCAATTTAACATGGCATCTTCCAGTTTTAAATCGGTTTCCGACGGGACGGAGAGTTGTCTGGCAAAAGGCAAACATGCCCCTATAATGATGTATAGGGGCAAGAAAATTTTAAGAAAGCCTTCAAGCATGCTTTACGGGTTTTAAATCCTTTTGTAATTTAACCTGGTCTTTGACATCGCCGATAAGGATATAGCCGCACAGATCACCGTCACAATAGATGAGCTTGCGGTAAATACCGTAATCCTCATCCTCAAGCACTTCAGACTCGAAGAAATCCGCCTTTTCGGGATAATCTCTTCTGATAACCTCTTCATCATAGACACCGGCCGACACAATCTGCGTGCCCATGGTAGCTACTCTGTAGGGCGGAACCGTTGGCTCATAAGTGGCGTTTCCGCCGGCTGCATTGGTACCGGCCACTTTGCCCTGAGCCATAGAGACTTGCCAAAGACCGTACCAGCTTTTTTCGACACTGGCCACGTCACCTGCGGCATAAACAGAAGGATCCGACGTTTGCATGGACCGATTGACTTCAATCTTGCGGTCAATTGGTAGAGAACCGGGCTTAATAAAAGAAGTATTCGCACGGACACCGGTGCTAACTACCACCATGTCTGCCTTAAAAGACCGGCCGTCATCCAGTAGGACTTGAGAGACCTTGCCGTCGTCACCGGCTACGAAGGCCCGGGTATTGGCGGAACCGATAAATTGAATGCCCAGTTTTTCGACCATGCGGGTGAAAAGCTCCGCTCCCTGCTTATCCAGCTGACGATTCATCAAGATGGGGCTACGGTCGATTAGGACTACTTGGAGGCCCTTGCCGGCCAAAACATGGGCCGTCTCTAAGCCTAAGACACCGCCGCCTACCACGACTGCGTGCTTACAAGTTTGAGCCGCTTTTTCCAATTGGTGTGCATCTTCCATGGTCCACAAGCTGTAAATGCCCGGAAGGTCTTTCCCTTCAATGGGAGGGACAAAGGAACTTGAACCGGTCGCTATAATCAGGCGATCATAGGAAACCGATTCGCCGTTTTCAAACAAAACTTTCTTCTCATCTACTAAGAGTTCTTGAGCCTTAAAGCCCTCTACCATGCGGATGTCCTGATCCTGATACCAGGATTCCGGGTGGAGGCGAAGTTTTTCTTCGTTGGCCGGATCTGCCACAACTTCTAAAAGTCTCAAACGATAATAAGGCAGGTCTTTTTCGTCGGTGTAAATCGTAATCTTGGCCTGAGCATTTTCTTTTCGGGCTGCTTGTGCCGCACTGACGGCGGCTATTCCGCTTCCTAAAATAACGATATCCATATGACTTTTTCTTCTTTCTTCTTTGCCTTTAGTGTCTGTCTTCCTCAGGGATATGATGGTTGTCTCCCGGTGATTTAAAGGGAGACTCTTGGGCAAACTGCTTGACAGCACGGGTTGAACGCTGGATAGGTACGACGGTTCCGGGACCACCCACGCAGCCGCCTACACAGGCCATGCCTTCTAAGAGCATACCCTTCTTACGGCCCGCTTTGGCCAAACGAAGCATCTGTACGCATTCGGCCAGACCGTCGGCATTTTCGACTTCAATCTTGCGATCCGGATCTAACTCATGCGCTCTGGCTACCACGGCCTCGGCCACGCCTCCGCCGACCGCATAATTTCGGCCGGTCAAGGACGCATCACCGATTTCCCGATCTGTTTCTATAGACCCCGGCTCAATCTCAAGCGCAACAAACATGCCCAAAAGTTCTTCGAAAGTCAGGACGAAGTCCACGTACTCTTTGACCGGGTCTTGCAAGGCCTCTAGTTTTTTCGATAAGCAAGGTCCGATAAAAACTACCTTGGCATCGGGATGGTCGGCCTTGATGCGTTTGGCCGTATAAACCATGGGTGTGGAGGATTCGGAAATATAAGGATTAAGATCCGGGAAATTTTTCTCCACCATGAGCTTCCAGGAGTAACAGCAAGAAGTCCCCATATAGTCTTGCTTATCCGGCACACATTCCAAGAATTCCTCAGCCTCGTGCATGGTCGTAAGGTCTGCGCCTAAGCCCACTTCGATGACATCTTTAAAGCCAAGAAGTCGTATGGCTTCCAGGACCTGATTCGGCTTAGTCAGGGCACCGAACTGGCCTACAAAAGATGGGGCTATGATGGCATACACTTCCTGCGGACTTTGTATAGCCTTAACGACCTGGTAAATTTGCGACTTATCGGCAATGGCACCGAAAGGACAGGCTGTAACGCAGGCCCCGCAGGCCACACAAGCATCCTCATCAATTTCGGCACGATTAAGATAGTCCGACTTAATCGCCTTAACCGCACAAACGTCGGCACAAGGACGGCCGGTTTCCACAATGGCGTTATAGGGGCATTCGGTCACGCACTTCTTACACTTAATACATTTATCCTGGTCGATGTGCATTTGGCCGCCTTCATTGTAAATAGCATTCTTAGGGCAGACATTGGCACAAGGATGGGCCAGGCAATTACGGCAATTGTTGCTGATAAAAATATGCTGCTCGGGGCAGGCTTCACAGGCAATCTTAATGACCGACACCAGCGGAGGACTAAAAACCCGGGTGTTCACGTCGATATCTTCGATGCCTTTTGTAATAGAAACCGTATCGGCCGCAGTTCGGGCATCCAGGCCCAGAACCATGCGAAGTCTCTCCCCGTACACGGCTCGCTCGCGAAAAACGTTCTCACGGAAGGTAGCTACCTCTCCGGGCAGGGCGCGATACGTCTCTTCGTGAAGATCTAATAGGGACTCTCCGTGATAGGCCATGCGGGCAATGCTGGCAAAGGCCATACGGCGAATGGTAATAACATCTTCAAAACTACTCTTCATGGTTCAATACTCCTATTGTACAGAGTCGTCTTGCAGCTGATCTAGGACCATCTCCAGCACTTGGCTGCGCTTGGCCTCCTCTATCAAAACGCCGTCCACAAAAACAATGGGCGGCTGGATGTGGTGCTCGCCCTTCTTGCAATAATCCCTACAAGGAATAGCCTCAATCTCTAAGACGGCATCTGCCGGAACATGGGGATAAGAATGTAAATTTTCCTGTAAGTCATAAAGTCCGTCCAAGATGCTGTTGGCCCCGTATAGGGTGCACTTGGCGCCTGCGCAAATTTCCACTTTCATGGCTGGATGTCCTCCTCTTTCTAAGTCCGAAATCTCTTTATTTTTACTTATATTAGCATAGTTTAGAGGCCAAATAATCCTCTCTTCTTAAAATCGTGCTATGAACTTCTTCCCGTTTTCCCGAAGATCTGAGTCTTTGTTCCACGATACGATAAGGCTTAAAACCCAGCTTTTCCTGGACCCGTGCCGACTGTTTGTTCCGGGCAAAATGACCGCATAAGATGAAGTCCAGGTCTAAGTCTGAAAAAAGATAGGCTATTACAGCTTCTGCTGCTTCCGGCATCAGGCCTTGCCCCCAATATTCTTCGGCCAAAACAAAACCCAGCTCACGACATTTAGATTCCGCCAATTCGGCAAAAGCCTCCTCATCATAGGCTTCAATACCAATCGAGCCTATGACACGACCCGTTTCTCGATGCACGATGGCAAAGGTTTTCTGCCCTTCAATAAAATGTTCCAGAATCGCTCGGCTATCCTCAGGCGACTCGTGAGGCTTCCAACCTGCCATAGGACCCACCTTGGGGTTCGAGGCATAGCGGTAAAAATCGGAGAGGTCGGAAAGTTTCCAAGGCCTAAGTATAAGCCTGGGTGTTTCTAATGTAACTTGGCTGATATCTACAGCAGGATTCATCTTTTTTCGCCTTTAATGCTTTCCGATTCCTAAGAATCACTCTTAAGAAAAGCAAAATTGAGTGCACCCGGAAGCATCTCTATGTTCATGGTATCCATTTCAAAAATTCGCCCGTCATAATTGGCCAAAATAGGGCCCTCTTCCAAACTTCGTATCTGTCCTTTGGCAAAAGAGAAATTGTGAATCTTGGGATGGGGCATATGGGTACCTTTTTTATACTTATTGATAAGGGGCAGAAATTCTCCGAGGCTCAGGCGTTCCGTGACAAGGAATTCACCCAAGCCGTCATCTAAACGCGACCAGGGCGTCGGATGAAAGCCCGATCCATAGTAGGCGCCGTTAGCCAGCACTAAAAGCGATGCGTCGGTTTCCCCTTCCCAAAGACGGCCTTCTTTGTCCTCCAAACGATAGGCTACGCGGTAGGATTTTTCTCTGAAGAGCGTTCTCAAAACGGCTAAAGGATAGGCAAGGGTTCCTAAACGTTTCCATTTGGCCAAGAACTTATAGGCCTGGTCTAAAACAACCGTGTCGTAACCCATAGAGATAAGATTCAAAGCATAAAGGCCGTTAAACTGCATGAGGTCTATCTTGCCCAAGACCGGCTCCGGCGTTTTGCGCAACAAGTCCACAATTTTCTGTTTTTTCAATAATTGCGGCCCGTATAAAAATCGACCAAAATCATTTCCGGTTCCCAGAGGGATGAGACCCATGGCGGTATCACTACCGTAGAGTGCTCCGGCCACTTCACTGGCGGCTCCGTCCCCTCCCATGATATAAACGATGCCCTTTGAACCATGTAAGTCGGCCCATTCTTTGGCCAAATCGGAAACATGATTCTCATACCGGCTGTACTGAATATCCGGCATGGGGTGCGATTGGAAGGCTTCTTTTACGGTCTTTTCGAAAAGGCTCTTGTCTTCTCGGCTGCCGGATTTGGCACTAATAATAAAGCGTATGGCAAAGTCGGTCATCTTGGGTCCTTTATGTGAATTTCTCTATATTATAGTCTATAATTAATGCTAATTGTCTGAAGATTGAGGATGCACTTTCATGTACACAGAATTAACGCAAAATCCGGTAAAAAATACACTCAAGGTCGCCTGGCCCGCTATGGTAGAGAGCTTCTTTGTCACCATGGCAGGCATTATCGATACCATCATGGTATCCGAGTTAGGTCCTTATGCCATCTCTTCTATCGGCCTAACCAACCAGCCTAAATTTCTGGGTCTTACCTTGTTCTTTTGCCTGAATACGGCCGTTGCCGCTTTTTCGGCCAGACGAAAAGGCCAGGAAGACAAAGACGGCGTCAACGATGTCTTTATTACCTCGATTCTTTATGCTCTGTTTCTGACCGTCATCCTCTCTATCGTTTTCGTATATTTCGCCGATGACCTCATGCGCCTGGTCGGCAGTAATGCCGATACACATGAAGCCGCCACATCTTACTTCAAAATCATTATGGGCGGCATGTTCTTTAACGTTATGACCATGTTGATTAACTCTGCCTTGCGCGGTATCGGTAACACCCGAGTTGCCATGACCTCCAACGTTATCGGCACCATTGTTAATATTGCCTTCAACTTCGTATTTATCACGGGCCGCTGGGGCTTTCCTGCTCTGGGCGTGACCGGCGCCGCCATCGCCACGGTTCTCAGTACGGTCGTATCTTTAATTGTGTGTATCGTAGCCGTCATGAACCCCGACGCCTTCATCAGTGTGCCTTACATTAAATTAGAAAAAATTCGCCCGACCTGGAAAACAGCCAAGGCCCTTATCAAGTTCCAGAACACCACCTTGATTCAATTTATCGGCTTTAGAATCGGCTTTATGGCAACCGCCGTCATGGCCGCTCGCCTGGGTACCGACGAGTTCGCCATTCACATGGTCGGTATGAACTTATTGAACTTAGGCTTTGCTTTCGGCGACGGTCTTCGTATTGCCACCGTCAGTTTAACCGGCCAAAGTTTGGGGGCAGGCTTACCCGACCTGGCCAAGCGTTACGGCAAGATCGCCCAAGCCATCGGCTTTGTCCTCTCGCTTGTTTTGGCCATCATCATGCTGCTTTTCGGTGATGATATTTTCATGCTTTTCTTCCGCAGCGACCGGCCGGACAACCTACAATCCATCGGTCGTATGATTACCTACTTCATCATGGTCGTGGTGGTCTTCCAAGTCTCCCAGGTTATCAACAGCGGTGCTCTTCAGGCCGCGGGCGACTTAAGATATAACAACATCGTTTCCTTGGTTTCCGTCGGTGTCATCCGAACCATTGTCACCTACGTTCTGCTCTCTGTCTTAGACTGGGGTCTTCGCGGTATCTGGTTCGGTGTGCTAGCCGACCAGTTCTCACGCTGTGTGGCCTTGGGTTGGCGTTTCTGGAAGTACGATTTCCATAAGGCTAAGAAACTATAAACGTCCCTAAAAGTTGCATAAAAAAAGGCAAGTGACCTATTTTCCGGTCACCTGCCTTTTTTATTATTGTTAGTAATATTTCTACTGTTAAAGCGTTACGCCCGTTTTAAAGATTGCCATGTCGTGGAAACCGTTCTTCTCGGCATTAACCTTCTCGCCCGAAGCGACTTTGAAGATATAGTCCGCGAAGTCCTCACCCAGACTGTCCATATTTTCATCCGCTTCCAAAAGTCTTCCGGCATCAAAGTCAATCCAGTTCCGTTTCAGATCATAGATACCCGTATTGGACGAAATCTTAATGGTCGGCACAGGCGAAGCAAAGGGCGTGCCCCTGCCGGTCGTAAAGAGCACAATCTGTGCACCCGAAAGGACCAAAGCAGTCGAAGCCACCAAGTCGTTACCCGGAGCCTGTAAGAGGTTTAAACCCTTATGTTGCACGGGTTCACCATAGTCCAGAACACCGTAAATCTGCGAGTGGCCGGCCTTTTGGATACAGCCCAGAGACTTGTCTTCCAGGGTGGTAATCCCCCCTGCCTTATTGCCGGGTGAAGGGTTCTCGTAAATCTCCTGGTCATGGTCGATGAAGTACTGCTTGAAGTCGTTAATCAAAGAAACGGTATCTTCATAGATTTCTTCATTATCAGCCCGGTTCATCAAGATTTGCTCGGCACCGAACATCTCCGGTACCTCGGTCAGGATGGTCGTTCCGCCGCGGGCTACCAGGTAGTCCGAGAAATGGCCCACTAAAGGATTGGCCGTAATGCCGGACAAACCGTCCGACCCACCGCACTTAAGTCCAACAATGAGTTCGGAAGAATCTAGCTCTTCTCTTTCAAAAGATTTGGCATAGTCAGCCAATTCTTCGACTAATTCCATGGCAGTCGTAAACTCGTCATGTACTTCTTGGGCCACCAGAGTCCGAATCTTCTTGGGATCGATACCTTCCAGATAGGGCTCCATGACCTTGAGGTTGGAGTTTTCACAGCCCAGGCCCATGAGGAGAACACCGCCGCAGTTGGGGTGTTTGGCCAAGGCGGCCAAAGCCTTGCGGGTCACTTCCTGGTCGTCTCCCATCTGCGAGCAACCGTAAGGATGCGGGAAAGCCACGATATTTTCCAAACTGCCGCCGATTAAGTGTTTGGACTTTTCGGCGACCTGCTGGATGATGTTGTTGACACAGCCTACGGTAGGTAGAATCCAAATTTCGTTGCGGACACCCACCTTACCGTCGGGTCTTCTGTAGCCCATAAAGCTTCTTTGAGGCTTTTCCACAGCAGGGATATTTTCCCTATCATAAGAATAGCTGATAAGGTCCTGCAGACCCGTTTTCACATTATGAGTGTGGACATGTTCACCTTGCTTCACAGCCCGGGTCAAAAAACCTATAGGCATACCGTACTTGATGACGGGGGCTCCTTCATTGAGATCTTCCAAGGCAAACTTATGGCCCGTGGGAATGTCTTCTTTTAGCTCAAAAGGCTCCATGCCGTCCAAATGAATCGTATGGCCGGCTTTAAGGTCCGTAAGGGCCACGGCCACCACATCTTTGGGGTTAATTCTGATAAATTCTTTCATCGGTCACCTCTTTTAAACTTGGCCTAAAACGTCTTGATAAGCCTTTTCCATACCTTCTTCCTGAATAATATTGTAGTAGTACTCGACCATATCCTTCATGTCGGACAAGTCGACCTTCCAGTAGTCGGTTTTGGCCAGAATAGCGTCAATCGAAGCATCCTTCATGAAGTCCACAACTTCCGGCATGTCTTTGACCTGGTCGGTTCTGTAGAAAGCAATGAGCGAAGCCAGGGACATAACCAGGCCCTTGGGGTAGCTGCCGAACTTTTCCTTATGCTCCAGTATGGTCGGCAAGACACGGGTCTCAAACTTGGACACGGTATTGAGGACAATGGAGTCCAAACGATGGTGGACAAAGGGGTTCTCAAAACGTTCTTCCACGTCCTTGGCAAACTGGATATCTTCCGGGTTGCTACCCAAGGTTGGTACCACTTCTTCGAAGAGGACATGGTCCAGGTAAGGTCTGACCAGGCTGTCTTCCATACACTGGCCTACGGTTTCCATACCATAAAGCAGGGCCCCGGTTACCATAGAGGTATGGCCGCCGTTCAGGATACGAACCTTACGCTTCTTATAAGGCTTTACATCGGGGGTCCATACTACGTTGAGGCCGGCCTTTTGTAAGGGCAATTCATCCTCATGGTCACCTTCGATAACCCAGAGATAGAAAGCTTCGGCCGTATCAATCAGCTGGTCGGGGAAAGTCACTCGAGCTTCAAATTCAGCCAACTGGTCTCTGGGGTAGCCGGTCGTGATGCGGTCGACCAAGGTGTTACAGAAGACGTTTTCTTCTTCAATCCAGGTCTTGAAATCATCGCCTAATTCCCAGAGGTCGGCGTATTGGAGGATGTACTTTTTGAGGTAGACGGCGTTGTCGTCAATCAGCTCGCAGGGCAAGAAGATAAAGCCCGGCAAGCCCAGTTCGAAACGCTTGGCCAAAAGCTGGGTGACTTTGGCCGGAAAAGATTTGGCCGGACGGTCGTCTTGCTTTTCGGTTCCGATATACTCGATACCCGCCTCGGTCGTGTTGGACACGATAAAGCGCATATCGGGGTTTTCGGCCAGAGCCATGTAGGCGTCGAAATCCTTGTAAGGATCGATACCGCGAGAAATGGACTCGATGACCTCCATAGAATCGACCTTTTGGCCCTTCTCTACTCCTCTTAAGAAGAGATGGTATTTGCCGTCCTGGTCGTTAAGTTTGGAGGCCATGCCGCCCGCCAAAGGCTGGACCACGACGACTTGGCCGTCGAAAAGGTCTTGCTTATTCATGGCGTCGATAAAATAGTCTACAAAGGCGCGAAGGAAATTGCCTTCGCCGAATTGAATGATGCGTTCTTTCATGACAAATATCTCCCTTTAGTTTTTGTTTGCCTAGTCTTTGAGGCCCATATAGCGCATAGCGTTGTTGTAAGAAATGTCTTGGACAACCTGGCCCAGGAATTCCAATTCATTGGGATACATGCCTTCTTCTACCCAAGTTCCCAGCATATTGCAGAGAATGCGGCGGAAATACTCGTGACGTGTGTAAGACAGGAAAGATCTGGAGTCGGTCAACATACCGACGAAGTTAGAAAGAACACCTAAGGAGGCCAAGGTCTTCATCTGCTTCTCCATGCCGGCCTTGGTATCGTTAAACCACCAGGCAGAACCGTGTTGAATCTGGCCGGGCACTTCCGTTCCCTGGAAAGCACCGATGGCGGCACCGATCATGGCATCGTCATTGGGGTTTAAGGAGTAGATGATGGTCTTGGGCAGCTTGCCGTTTTTCTCTTTCAATAAGTCCAGGATCTGTACAAGCTTCTCGGAATTGTCACGGGTAGAGATGGTATCAAAACCGGTATCCGGGCCTAATTGTTTGAACAGTTCGGTGTTGACCGAGCGGACCGCACCGAAGTGGTACTGCATGACCCAGCCTCTTTGGGCATACTCTTTGCCGCAGTAAGTCAAAATCGACGTAAAATAGGCTTCGGTTTCTTTTTCGGAGGGCTTTTCGCCTACCAGAGCTTTGGCCAAAGCCGCCTCAGCCAGTTTTTCGTCATCCAGGCAGGGGATATAGTCCAAGCCGTGGTCGGAAGCCACACAGCCCATGTCGTCAAAGAACTGAATTCTCTTGCCCAGGGCGGTCTTGACATCGTCCAAGGTTTTAATCTCGACACCGGCCGCTTCACCTAACTTAAGAAGGTAGTCTTTAAAGCCCTCTTTATGGACATTAACCGCCTTATCGGGACGGAATGCCGGCAAGACTACGGTCTTGAAGCTGTCGTCTGCGGCAATCTTCTTGTGCCACTCTAAGTTGTCAATGGGGTCGTCGGTCGTGCAGATATGGGTTACGCCGGAAGCTTCGATAATCTTACGAACCGTGAAACCGGACTGAAGTTTCTTATTGCAAATCTCCCAGATTTCGTCGGCATTCTTCTCATTAAGCGGCAAATCGCAATCAAAATAACGTTTGAGTTCCAAGTGGGTCCAGTGGTAGAGAGGATTACCTATAGCGTAAGGCAAGGCTTTGGCAAAGGCATCGAACTTCTCCTTAGCGGTGGAGTCTCCCGTAATATACTTCTCATCGACTCCCATAGCGCGGATCATACGCCATTTATAGTGGTCACCGCCCAACCAAACCTCGGTGATATTCTCGAACGCCTTGTCCTCAAAAATCTCCTGCGGACTGACATGGCAGTGGTAGTCGATAATAGGCATCTTGGCCGCATAGTCGTGGTAAAGCGTCTTAGCGGTATCGTTCATCAACAAAAAGTCTTCATCCATAAATTGCTTCATTTTTCTAACCTCCGAAATTTTCCATAATGCTACTGATATTTTCATCCTTGGCTGCTTCGATTAAGAAGTCCAAGTAAGGTTTCTTCCGGGCCAAAGTAAACAAATGGCTGTAATCCATTCTACCTGTTCCGGCCGGCAGGTCCCGTTTCTTTCCGTCTTCGATAACATAGTCTTTGACATGGACTGCCGCCAAGCGATTCCCCAAGTGCTCTAAGAAATCTTCCCACATAGCGGGTGCACCGGCTTCGTCTGTTGGATCCAAGAGATTAACCGGATCATAGATAACCTGGAGGTTGCGTCCGGGATAAGCTTCCAAAAGCTTTTCCATCTTCTCTCTGTTATAGATGGTGTGGCCGTAAACCGGTTCGATAGCAACTCCAATACCCAGCTTTTCCGCCTGGTCCAAAATCACGCCCAAGTTTTCTTTAACCGCCTGAAAAACTTCCTCATACTGCGGATCGTCCGGCATGATTTTGCCGGTCTCCGTTCCCACTACCTTAAAATCGGCATAGTGAGCCAGGAGCAGGTGGTCTTTATAACGGTTCAAAGTCTCTTCTCTACTAGGTCCCCTGTCACTTAAATCAAAGTAAGAACCCAAAACAGCCACGTCTAAAGCGTGGCTATCTAAGGCCTGTCTTAAATAGCGCCCGTAACCGGGGCTAAGCATCTCTCTTGTGAAATTCAGAGACTTAGTAGGAGCAAGTTGAATGCTGTGAAAACCCTGGGTCTGAACTTTGGCCAAAGCCGCTTCAAAACTCGGAGCATCCACATCATGTAGTCTTCTTCCTAAGTGCATGAAAAACTTACCTCCTTTTATTCTTCTTGAGCGGTCTCTTTTATCTCCCAAATCAAACCTGCCGTGTCTTCTTCTCCTATATTCTCCAGATGCTCACCGTCTGTCTCATAGGCCCCTATGGTCACGTTGCGACAGGTCAGCGATTGGACATTCTTGAGGAATAAAACCTGTGAGGAATCCCACTCGTCCCCATCCATCATGGCAGGCTGGTTTCCTTCGCGCTTATCGGGCGCTACCATATCGATGCGGACATTTTCCATGACAATCTCTTCAATGAGGCGTTCCGGCAAGCCGTAAGCGAATATGCCGGCCAAAGTCGCATCCTTGACGTCTATGTTTTTAAAGGAAAACCTTCTTAAAGTCGGCAAGTCGATCGGACTGGCTCCGATATCTTCTTTGTTCTGGACATAGTCCGAATGGCCGTCCGGATCACAGAAGTAAAACATATTTAAGACGAAGGGGGCCATGACCCGGTTCATCTGAATGTTATCAAAGGAAATCTTATCCACAACGGACAATTCTCCCCTGCCTCTTCTGGTCTTAATCCTAAGTCCTCGGTCGGTATCCTGGAAGATACACTGAGAAACCTTTACGTCCCGGACACCTCCGGCAATCTCACTGCCTAAGGTCACACCGCCGTGGCCGTGCTCCATGAAACAATTGCGAATACGGATTTTTTCCGAAGGGATACCCAACTGTTGGGCCATGTAGATTTTGCCGGACTTAATCGCAATGCAGTCATCCCCCAAAGAGAAGTGGCAACCGACGATTTCTACGTCGCGGCAAGACTCGGGATTAATGCCGTCGGTATTTGGCGAATCCCAGGGATTCTCGATAGAAGTATTAATGAACATAAGCTTTCTGGATTCCATAGGATGGATGGTCCAGGAAGGCGAGTTCTTGATCTTAATACCGACAACGGCAACATCCTTCACCCGACGCATGAAGATGGTCCTAGGCCGCCAGGCACCGTCTTTTTCTTTGGGCTTGGACCAGAATCCGGACTTAGAGGCATTAGCTTCTATAACACCTTCACCGTAAATGTTGACGTCTTCTACATCCAATAAGGTGAAAAGACCGGCATAACAGTCCAAAGGATTACCTTCCCAACTCCCCAGATAATACTCTCCGCCTTGATAATCGCGGGTCAGGCCGGGCAATATGGCACGCTCTCTGGTACTCTCGATGGCCTGAAGTCGGGCACCTTTTTGGATTTCTAAGTTGGTATGACTCTTAAAGAAAAGCGAATGGAAAATGTAATCACCGGGCGGAATCACCACGCGGCCCTTCCTGGGGCAAGCATAAAGAGCGGCCTGGATGGCCTGGGTATCATTGGCCTTGCCGTCACCTTTGGCCCCGAAATCCTTAACATTAAGCGTATAGGACTCGCGCTTGGTCGTGACATAGGTTAATTCCTGCCAATCCCGGCCCTTCAGCACCAATTGATAAGAGGTGTCCGGCAAGAGGTCGTAGAGCGTTACCACATTGGTGTCCGCAGTCCTGACTTCTTCGCCGTTGAGGAAGATGGTGTAAGGCTCCGAGGTTCGGTAAGCTAAATCATTCTGAATTTCAAAGCTAACAGAGCGACTGGTCTTGTGTAAAATCTCTAACATATGAAACGCCTTCTTCTTTAGTTTACTGTTTCCTTTAGTCTACTACTCTTTAGACTTGGCTTTCCGTTCTTAAGAGTTCAGAATAGGCCATCATAAAGGCTCCCATGCCCTTATGATCATCGGCCACAATGGGTTCGGACAGGTAATATGCGACCGATCCGTCTCTTTTATCACCGGGGCCCAGGCCGGATACCTCAACCATAGAGGTCAAAGTAAAGTGGTCGCCGGACTTAACCAGGAAAGTGTCGTGGACGGTTTCCAGCATGGCTTTTCCTATGGGAAGATAGATATCGGGATTAATCATCTTGAGGCGGCAGGCTTTCAGAATGGAGTAGGCTACCAGGAGCGAACCCGACGTTTCAATATAGTTACCGTCTAAATCAGGCAGAGCTACCAGGTCATAGAAAAGGCCGGTCTCTTCATCTCTATAGGGCATCAGGCCTTCGATGGCTTCTTGGAACAAGGGCACCAGCGCTTCACGCATTTCAAATACCATCTCCGCCATTTCTTCATAGGTATCGACAATACCGACCAGGTACCAGCCGATGGCTCTAAGCCAGAAGTTAGGCGAAAGACCGCTTTCGCTGTCGGCCCAAGGCTGGACACACTTCTCATCATAGGCGTGCATGTAAAGCTTCTTGTCTTCGACGAAGAGATGCTTTCTGACATTCATGAATTGGTCTTTAATATCACGATAGTTTTCTTTCTTGCCAAAACGGGTGTCATAGGCGGCATAGAAAGGCTGGCCCATATAAAGGCCGTCCAGCCAAACCTGATAAGGATAAATTAGCTTGTGCCAAAAATTCCCCATCTCGCAACGCGGCTGATTTTCTAACTGATGACGCAGGGTTTCGACGACCGTCTGAAACTTCTCTTCTTCCGGAAGCCAATCCATGGCGGCCATTACCACACGGCCCGGCTGGATCGAATCGATATTGTAGTCTTCTTCCTTGTAGCCCTTGATTTGGCCGTCTTCAGAAATAAAGTCATTCAGGTAATTCAGGACAAAGTCTTTGTACTTTTCTTCACCGGTCACTTGGTAGAGATAGACGGCTCCTTGTAAAACACATCCGTCTTCGTAATTCCATTTTTCCTTGGCCGGAACAAAGTGCTCCAGCGAGTAGTCGATATAGGAGTCGTAGTTCATAAGTCACCTCTTCATTTACGTAATACGTCTTTGTTTCTTGCATACGTTTGCATAGATATGTATAGAAATTGAATACCTACTGGTATAATCCCAAAAGCCTAATGCTTTGTCAAGAAAAACCGCCCGAAAGCGGTCTTTCCTGAAAACCTTTGCTCTTAGAAAGCCTCACGGGAAATGCCCCGGACTTTGAGCTCTTCTATCTGTTCTTTGAGCCAGTCCCGGGCCTCGGGATAGGCCAAGCAGGCCTCCCTAGTCCAATCCTCTAGAAGATGCTCGGTCGTAAGTGAAGGATCCTTTTGTCTTAGCGCATCCTCCCCTAAGTGGTCCGGCAAGAGGTCCGGCTCGGCTCCTCCACCTGCGATATTGCCTCTTAACTCGGCCCCATAAGCCGTCTCGCCCTGGCCGTAAATAGCGTAATCCGCACCGTAGTTATCGACAGACACACAATCTTCCACCAGGACCGATGGATTCGAGTTAGATGTAATGCCGTCCGCATCGTTGGCAAAAGAGAAGGACCGGCTTAGTTTATGCGGAATCGACAGACCCTCGCCGCCCAATTTAAAACCGTTACCGTCGGCCCAGAGTTTCCCGCTAAAGTCATGACCGTTATAGGCGGTCAGGCAATAGCGGATTTCCACCGCCCCGGGTATGCCGACACAAAGTTTGGAAAATAGATCCCAGCCGTCGTCAATGTTGTTATAGGAAAGACAGGCCTCAAAGAGGTTCGCTTCGCCGCACGCAATTTTGGCGGCAAAGCCGTCGGCGTTGTTCTGGCCCGGATCCTTATTATCGCAAGACAAGCAAAAACGCACCCGGTTATGGGCCGGCCAAAGGTCTCTTTCCAGTGTTTCTTTGGCACTGATTTGAAGGCCCGTGTTGCCGTTGGACCTAACTTCCGTAAATTGTACAAGGTTATGTGACCCGCCTATCTGAAGGCCGGCCAAGTCCGGTCCCGAATGTTCTATAACCAGGTTTTCTAATGACCAGTAGGAGGCATCCAAGATAAAGGGGCCGCCCCGGCCGGAAAAGTCCAGGACCGCCTTACCATCCGGGCAAGACAGATGAATCCGCGCATGAGGCTCACCGTCCAAACCGTAAGGGACTTCTATTGCCTTATCCAAAGCGTACGTAGCGTCCTTAAGCAGAATATGCGCACCGGGATAGGCCCTATAAATAGCCGTTTGCAAGTCTAAGGGCGCCTCCTCGGTCCCTAAACCGTCGGGCCGGCCTTGGGGATAGGGTGCCACAAAGATTCGGTCATCGGCAAAAGGCAGAGGCTCTAAGACTTCGATTTCAAAGTCAAAAACTGTTTTTTCAGGCCCCCTGACTTTCAAACTATAAGCCCCCTTGTCAAGCTTAATATGGCCCAAGTCTTCCGGGCCGGCATAAAAGATTTCCCTTGCTTTAAGTTCCAAGGTCTTCTCTGCCAAGCCTAGGCCGGACAGGTCTTCTAAAACCAGGTCAAAGTGCCCATCCTTATTACTTAGAAGGGGTAAGGTCCACTCAGAACCTTCCACATAAGTCTTTCGTAAGAGGCGAAGGTCGGGCCTAGGTCCGGGCAACTCATAGGGGCCTTCTTCAATGCGTTTGGCCAGGTGGTCCGGTGTCGGACCCTCTTTTTTCAAGTCCGCCTTTAGAACGGTAATCTTGCAGGCCCTGGCCGTGGCAAAACCTAAATAGAAATACTCCTGATCCAAGCGCGATAGAAGGTCCATATCGGGGAAATGCGATTGGAGCCAGGTCTCTTCTTCATTCTTATATAAGAGGTGGACACCGTCGGGATTTTTCACCAAGGCCAAATCAAAGATTTGCCCGGGCCGAACTTTGGCCGGCCGGGACGAAAAACTGCTTTCGTAGAATCTTCCTCGCTCATTGCGGTTCAAACGGACGTCATCGGGTCCCAGATCCCAAACATAACGGTAACCGACTGTGTCTTTAACCCTCCGCCCGGTCCGGTCGCGGAAGGAAGTCACCAGAAGGCCGGCAGAGTTACTCATAAAGGCTCGGTCCGACACCTTATCTTCTCCCAAGGCATCTCTTAGGATTAAGCCGAAACCATCTTGGCCGTCCGGCTCCTCACTAATAAAGTCCAAGCGAACTTTGGCCTCCAAGGAGAAGTAAGCCGTGTTCTTGGGTATGCGTTGGTAATAGTAAGAAATACCGTCAAATAAGGGAGTAAACTTGCCGCCTTTTTGCCGAATCTCTCCCGACGGCTCGATAAGCCCGGCCTGGAGGACCAGACCTTCGGGGCTTTCCTCATAAAAATTGGTCTTTTCATCCGTAGATAGGCCGAAGTAGCTAAAATTCCAAGGTCCCGGTGAGAGGTAAGGCTGCATGTCGTACTCCTTCTATTCATTAAATCAGACTAAATGTCTTAAGGATAAAGATAAAGAAAAACAGGGTCAAGGAGCATAGGGCTGAGTTATAGGCCAAAAGCTGGCCGGCTAATTCATCGTCCGCTCCCATTTCCTGGGCCATGGCGTAAGAAGCGACAGCCACCGGACTGGCGCTAAGCGATAAATAAGCCACTAAGACTTCTCCTCTAAAGCCCAGCAGAATTGCCCCTCCTAAGAAGAGTAAGGGGGTCAGGATTAGGCGGTTAAAGACACCCATAAAGAGTTGCTTCTTGTAACGAGCCGACGCACGGAAATCAAAGCGCAGACCCAAAATAACCAGGGCCAGAGGCGAGGCGATGGCGGCCATGCCGCTAACGGGACGCATCAAGAAATCCGGTAAGGGGCCTATGGTGAATTTCACCAGGAGGGCAAATAATGAGGACATAATCATGGGATTGGTGAGTATACCTTTAAGTATGTTCAAGGGGTTGGCCTTCTTTTCGCCGTAGACCTGCAGGGCGATAACGGCATAAACATTAAAGAGAGGCACAATCACGGCAATAAGGACTTCCGTAACACCGCTGGTGACACCGCCCAAAATCATCTGACTTAAGGGTAAACCGAAAAGGACAAAGTTACTGCGGATAGCGTTCTGAATCAATACGCTACGCTTACGCCGGTCCGGTTCCCAGAAATGATAGAAAAGCCAGAAGACCAAGAAGAGTAGGGATACCATACCGGCCGCATAAGCCAAGATCGGACCCATGTTGACCCCGGACATATCGGCTCCCATGATATTTTTGAAAATAGACATGGGGATAAAAATCTTAAAAATCAGGGTATTGACCTGACCCAGGGCCTTGGGGTCGGCCATCTTGGTCTTTTTAATAAAGACACCCACCAACATATAGACCAAAAGAGGAAATACCGTTTGAAAAGCGAACAATAAATCTTGCACCGGAGACTCCTAACTACTTAAAACTTAGAATTTCAATACTACAAAACTAGGACTCTAAAGGCCAGTAAAAGTAGCCTTTAAAGACGTCATAAAAGCGTTCTACCTGGTTCTCCAGATGGCAACTGACCGCATCGTCCAAGAAACGGATTTCCGCATGAAGAAAGCCCAGCTCCTCATCCAAGACCTGGACCAGGATGTAAATACGGTCGGGACCGGTTTGTTCCCAGCTCACAAAGGCCCTATGGTCTTTGCCGGCCAAGCTGACTTCGTTTTGAATACCGCGTTTCAAAATGTAAGACAACTCTTCTTTGCCATGATAGGCCAAACTTAAAGTGTCCTCTTTTACTGCAATGTCCAAAAGTCCCCTCTCATCTGCCAGGTCCGTTTTGTAGCTTCCTCGGCGTTCTATTGTTTTGGACCACTCGGCATCTCCCTGAGCCTTCATCAACTGTAAAGAATCCTCCCAGGCCAAATCATGGATATCGGAGGCCGGGCCCGAATCTAAGTAGGCCCTAAGGTCCTCCGCCTCGATTTTGTCCAAAATACAGCTTTGGAAAGTATCGAAAATCAGCTGTCCCTGGCCCTTATACTTCTGGAAATTAGCATTTAAAACCAGAAGCAGATCCAAATCCTCCACATAAATACCGAACTGGCCGCCCATACCGTTCGTCCACCAACCTCGGTCGTGGCGCCACAGCTGATAACCGTAGCCATGACTCTCGGCCGGGAAGCCCAAGTGCATCTGTGTATCGACATGTTTTTTTACCGCTTCTTTCACCAAGTTCGGAGGAAAAATGGTCCGGCCTTTATAGGTACCGTCTTGGGCCAAAATCGCATTAAAAAGATACATATCTTCCAAGGTCGCCATAAGGCCCGATCCGCCCATGGAATGCCCCTCCGGGTCTTCGATAATATAGGACTCGTCGCTAAAACCGGCCTCTCTTAGGCCACGGTCCCTTAGAAAGTCCAGAAGCTTTTGGCCGGTCATTTTTTCTACCAGATTGCATAGGGTATGAGAAGAAGACGTATCGTAGCAAAAATGGCTGCCCGGCATATGGTCTCCCTTAATTTTAAAGAAGGAATCCACCCAGGGGTCTTGATCATTAATCTTATAGGTCGTCTGCCGATGGCTGGTCTCCATCAAGAGCATGTCACGAATGGTAAGTTGTGAGGTAAAAAAATCCGTCTCATCGGCCAGGTCCGGATAATAGTCTATGATCTTATCGTCCAAAGTGATTTTACCGTCTTCTACCAGGCACATCAGGGCCATGGCGGTATAGGTCTTGGTGACGGAGAATTGACGGTGGAGGTCAGAAGGGTCCAACTCTCTGGCGTGCGCCTTAAAAAAGGCCTCTTCTCCTTTTCCCAAGGCTATGGCATGGACATTTAAGTCTTGTCGATTTATTTCTCCTATAAAATCATCCCAAACTTGTCTAAGCTTCTGCATAAAAAGTCCCTTTCTAATTAAGACCTTGACCGGCCTGGATACTTACATTTTAGCAAAAAGTCCCTTCCGGGCCATGAGTTCGTCGTAAGTCCCTTCTTCGACGATTCTCCCTTGGTCCAGTACACAAATTTTATCGGCCTTACGGATGGTTGAAATCCTGTGGGCCACAATAAAGGAAGTTCGCCCCTGAATCAGGTGATCAAGCGATTCCAAGACTTGTTTTTCCGAAATACTGTCCAAAGCCGACGTGGCTTCATCAAAAATAATCAAACGCGGATTCCTAATCAGGGCCCGGGCAATAGCGATACGCTGCCTTTGGCCGCCCGAAAGATTGGAACCGCCCTCGTGAATATAGTGTCCAAGCCGTCTTCTAAAGAAGCCACAAAATGCTCTAAAGAAGATGCCTTAATGACCCGGTCCAAGGCTTCATCGGTCACGTGCGGATTGCCGTAAGTGATATTTTCACGGAGCGTGGCGGAAAACAAGATAGGATCTTGCGGCACCACGGAAATCTGTTTTCTAAAGGAGCGGAAGTCCAGCGCTTCGCTGTCAATTCCGTCAATCCATAAATGGCCTTGGTCAGCTTTGAGAAAACCGATTAAAAGATTCATAATCGTAGACTTGCCGGACCCCGATTCTCCTACGAAGGCAACGCTTTGGCCGGGCTTGACGTCTAAATTAAGGTCTTTAATGGTAGGATCCGATTCCCCCGCATAGGTGAAGGATAAGTCTTCGAAGCGGATTTGGCCTTGTAGGCGGTCCAGGGCTTTCTTACCTTCATACTCTTCCACGTCACCCGAACTAAACAACTCGGTCAGACTGCGGATGGATTCGAAGCCTTTGGCCATCAGGGGGACCAAAGCGATAAGGGCGGTAACCTGGTTTATCAGGGTTGTAAAGTAGGACTGGTAGAGGACCAAATTGCCTACCGGAATCCGGCCTTGGATGCTGAGATAGGCCGAAAAGCCCAGAGTCAGGAGCTGGAAACATTGGAAAATAGCCCAGGAGACGGAGCCGAAATTAGACTGGATAATATCCAGCCGGTAACCCTCTTGAGCTACGCTGTCGGCCTGTTTCTTGATTCTCTCCGTTTCCACCTTTTCCAGAGCGTGGGCCCTGGTTACCGTAATCATCTTGGACTGGAGCCTACCGGACTGCATGGAATGGTGGTAAGGAATACTCAGGAGTTGAAGTTTTTCTACAATGGCCAGACGTAATTTGGATTCGACCGACCTAAGGGCTCTGGATCAAAATGCACATGGAGATAATTAAAAGGGATATTTAACAGGACTAGAATCAGGAGGACCAGCAAGGACCTGATAATGCCCGGCCAGGCTTGGGCCCCGTGGAGGGTCAGGTTGGTAATGATGCGGGAAATAATAATGGGCATGACCCAGGCCGCACTGTGCTTGACGATGTAAGATAAGCCCGACAGGACAATTCTTAGGTACTGACCTTTGAAAATGCCGGCCATAATTTTGCCGGGACGACCGGCATGGTCCTGAAAAATCTCTATAATCGTTTCAGCTTCCGACCTGTTTTCGTCCTGAAGCTTTCTTTTCCTCTTATTTTCTGCCCTCTTTTTCTTTCTAATTCCTATGTCGCTCAGTCTAAGACTTCCATCCTAAAAGACGGGAAAGTCGCCCAATCTTCCAGGTAGGCAAAGGGGCCCACACCGGGTCCTGTAAAGCGTTTCCCCATTCTGACACCTTCATCGGCCAAAAGTCGGCTCTGCATCCGATAAGCCCATTGATAGTCCTCTTGGCTAATTTGAAAACAGAAATCAAAGCCTTTTTGCTCTACTTCAAAGCGAACAGCCTTCCTTGTTTTATGTAACAGAGGCCCTTCAACCAAGCTTTGCTCGTTTCCTTCTTGAACCAGCAGCCCGGCTTGATAAGCTTGGTCTTTATTTTCCACATAGAGATACATCCAAGCATATTCATCGTAGTAAAAAAGTAGGCCGACCGATCCGCCTGTTTTTTCCGGCCCAAGCGCATTCAGTTCAATGCTTTGCTTTAATCCCATTAAGCGATGTTGCAAAATGGGCTCGGCGAGGGGGCAGTCCGGCAGGTATTTGGAAGCTTTAAGAGACAAAGCTTGCCCATCCAGCCGATAAAATGCTGTCCCTCCCAGCCTAATAAAATACCAATCCGGATTTAAATTCTTTTGGCCAAAGCCGTCTACTAGCAAACGCTCTTCTATCGAACGGCCTGCCTCAGATTCCTTTAGGCTTGTCCGGGCTAGACTAGGCATCGCCTGAAGCATGGAAGGCCCTCGGCGCTTGTTTACGATTGGCCAGCCGTCTTGAGTCCAACAAATAGGGTCCAAGAAAGTCTCGCGCCCCAGAGTAGACAAACCGGGCTCGATTTGCCTGGACGCTAGATAAAGCATATACCAGTCGCCATTTGCCGTTTCTACCGCTTTGCCGTGCCCTGCTCTTTGGACCAGGGCGGTTGGGTCTTCTTGTTTCAAGATTGGATTATAAGGACAGGCTTCATAAGGTCCCATGAGCTGTCTCGACCTGGCCACATTGATATGGTGGCCCATACCGGTTCCGCCTTCGGCCATAAAAAGATAATAGAAGCCGTCTTTCTTAAGCAAGTGTGGTGCTTCGGTTGCCTTCTTACTGTCTCCGTAATAAAGAAGACGGGTCGGAGAAAGACGCCGGCTTAAGTCGGGGCTGACTTCAAATATACGGCAGCCTCGGTTCAGAAGCATGTAGCGCCTGTCGCCTTCCGTGAAGATAGATGGGTCTATACCGTCTTCTTCCAAGAAATCGGGGCCTTCGTAAGGCCCCTGGGGCTGAGCCGACCTAAAAACGGCCTGACGGCGCATTGGAACATGGTCGTCATTATAACGAAGGGTTACAACCACATAGAAATAACCGTCATAGTAGGAGATATCCGGTGCCCAAAAGCCTCTTCCCGAATCAAAACCGGCGAAGTTCAAACGGGTCGAATCCTCCAAGACATGACCTATGGTTTTCCAGTGAACTAAGTCTTTGGAATGCGAAATAGGAAGGCCCGGGAAATGAATGAAGGAAGAATTCACCATATAGTAATCCTCCCCTACACGCACCAGCGAAGGGTCGGGCGAAAGGCCCGATCGGACCGGATTTTTATAAGAAGACTCAATGGACAAAGCAGCTTTAGCACATAGGAAATCTCCGATGTCCTTAAAGCCTAACTTATAAGCATATTCGGCTGCCGTAAGCCCATCTAAATCTGCTCGGACAGGATCTAAGCCGATTCTTTCCACTCCGTAACGGACCGCTTCTAAAGAACCGGACTTTATAAGCGGAAACAAAAAACTTCGCCCCTTCCGGTCCGCTACGTTCATATCGGCCCTGGAATACTCTACCGTCCAGCGAATAAGGTCCATATCGCCTCTGACCGCCACATAGTAAGACCAGGGTCTGCCCTCGGGGTCCTTAGCACGCATAATCAGGGGGTCTCGGGCCATATAGGTCCGGATTTTTTCTAAATCACCCTTTTCCAGGATATGCTGAATCTGCTTGGGGTCATGCAGAGCCATTACGCTAAACTCCTTGCCGAAAAGTCTCTGAAAAAGGCCTTGCCCGTGTTCTGTGATCCTTTACTGACAGCGTAAAGACCCACTCTGGCCCCTGTCCAGGTATGGGAGGTCAAGACTTCTTCCGCCTCAAGATAAATCTTCTTTTCTTCTTGCCGGTAATAGAAGCGGGCCGAGGCCTCTCCACTTTGATTTTTCGGCCGAACATCCAAGCCCATACATAGCTCTGGCCCCTTCCAAGTTCTTCTCTCGATTATCGTCTCTTCGTCCTTGTCGTCGGCTCTGACCAGGCTTAAGACATAAGCATCCGCTTCTTTTTCTAAGCGAAGCGACATATAAGATGCACCCAGGATAACCAGACCTGCCGCATTGTCTTCGG